>NZ_LQAQ01000094.1 GCF_001583495.1 Flammeovirga sp. SJP92
TTAATCCGAATTTCTCCGGGCTATCCTCCAGATAAAGGTAAGTTGTATACGCGTTACGCACCCGTGCGCCGGTCGTCATCAATCTGCAAGCAGATCATGTTACCCCTCGACTTGCATGTATTAGGCCTGCCGCTAGCGTTCATCCTGAGCCAGGATCAAACTCTCCATTGTAAAAATTTTCAGATCTTTACGATCAATGTTTTATACCTGTCTCTACGAACTTATTATCTAGTTAAAAGAATTAACTGTAATTGGGATCCGCTTTCGCTGATCTTATAATTACTTTTTCATTACATCAAAAGAACGTTTGAACCGTAGTTCAATGATCTGTTTTTCAGATTTTTATTCCGATAAACTCTTTTGTTTATCGCTACTTCTTTTCAGAAGCGAGTGCAAAGGTAAGAACTTTTTATTTTAACTTCCAAATCTTTTTTCAAAAATTTTTGAAGTTTTTTTTCGTTGATTTTTTCGACTTACAACACTCTGAATTTCCAACTCCAAAAGAGAAGTTTTAAAAGCCTTTCGTTAAAGGCGAGTACAAAGGTAAGAAGAGAAATTTAAATTGCAATGCTTATTTTGTTTTATTTAGAAACTTAATTTTTCATCGCTTTAATCAACTTAGAAACAAATTATTATGCCTCTTAAAAGTCTTCTTTTACATCATGTTTTTTCCTCAGCCGTTTGCTGAAGGGAGTGCAAAGGTAATAGGATGTTTTTTAAATGCAATAACTTCTAGAAAAAATTACATTAAATAAACGCAAACAATAAAAGGATGCTTAAGACAACTCAAACACCCTTTTGGTATAACTTTATAATGGTCAGTTATTTACTACCCAATTTCAATAAAAGATTTCAACTGAGTATTCACTGAATTAATTTTCTCTTGAATAGCATTTATCTCTTTTTCTGCATCCTCAATACTCATCATTAGTCGGAAAGGTACCATTTCTCCACCATATTTTGCTTTCTCAATCTCATAATGCCTCAAGGCTGTTCTATGATAATTAATTGATTGTTCTAATACTTTCTTGTCTTTCTTAAGATGTTCAATCTCATGTTTATTCGAACTTACCGAATGCAGAAGGTCATACAAGAATGACAAATCATCTAATAGTGCAGGTATTTTTGTAGGTACAATACCTTTTTCTTCTTTTTCTATTGATAAAATTCTCACTAACCCCTCTTCCAACTTCTCTACAATAGCCGTATCAACTGTATCTTTTTGTCTTAAACTTTCATTTGCTTCCTGCAATAAACCTTTGATGGCCTGATTCTGCTCTTTAATAGATACCAACTCTACAGCATTTTCAAATAAAGCATTCATCTGCTCCCTTGAGATCTCTTCCCTCTTAAGCAAACACAAACTTACTTCTTCAATAGTATCATTCTCCTTCAAAAAACCACCGATCACTTCAGTTATTGCTTTTATTGAATTTGTATAATCATACCCTGCCGTTCCTGTAGCAATAGCCGGCAAAGCAATTGACTTTACTTTTAATGCTTTTCCTAATTCTAAAATCCTTTTTAAAACTAATTCTAGTGTATTAGGGTCAATTGCTGTATTGTTTTCATAGTTTAAAGTAATAGCATGGAAAACGTATTTTGCATGAAGATTCCCTGCCGTCGAAACAATCACGTCTCCTACCTTTAATCCTTTATGCTTTCGAGCGTCCACTTGAATCGCACTCGACCCTGCTTGATATATACTTCTTGAAACACCTCCTGACATTGTAATATCAGTATCGTCTGAACTAACAATTACATCTGTCAACACAGTGGTAATATCAGCATAAAGTACATTAAACTGAGAACCTCCTATATAATATGTTTTATTGTTTATCATTTCCTGCCAATGTTTTCAGTTTATCAATCACTTTTTGAATTTCCTGCTCTGCCATTTCTTTTTTATGAAAAAGCATAGTCGGAGGGTTGTCTCCATATTTTGCCATGGTCAATTCCACCTGCTGTAAGTTTTTGGAATGAATATCATACAGAGTAAATAAGTGCTCTACTTCTGGTTTATTCTCTTCTGTTATTGCAAATGCCAAACCACCATCAATAAAAACATCATCTTGTTCTTTTCTAATTGATGGCAAAGTAGCTTTTTCTACTATTACTTTAGAAGTATCATTTTGGATCACTGTCTTCTTTTGCTTAAATACAAAAAACAGAACACCGGCACCTACTATTATTACCATTCCAATAACAATATATAAATACCCTTTTGAATCTTCCTGCCCTCTACTTGCAATTGTTTCTCCAAAAGGAATAGTATCATCTACCTTGATATTGCTTATCACATTATCATCAGCCGAATTCAAAATAAATTCACTTCCCAGCTCATCCTTACCAAAAGAACCATACAAACTCTCACTTACTGCTCTTTTTGTTTGTTGGTGCAAATCAGATAATGTAAACAGTTGATGGGTATCTTCTTCTAAAAACTCTAAAACAGCTTTGCAAAATGGAGAATGACCATCTATTCCATCTGCAACTCTCTCCAATGCACCTGAAGTCAAATAAACTCTAGTAGTCTTATTCATCTTATTCTTCAAGAATTTGGCAGTTATAATTTCCTCTTCAATTTTCCCTCTGAATTTTTGCTTTGATCTTAATTGAGTATTAAAACTTCCACCAAAACAAACATCCAATACAATAGCCACATGTCTTGCTTTTAAAGCATTGAGCATCCCATTTAGTTTTCTGTACTGAAGGTATGTATTTCGTGTCGGATCTTTTCGTGTTGTTTTACTGTCTTTGAAAACCAAAAAACCATCATCAAAATTTTCTTCATCAAAATCACCATGACCTGCTATATATATTAAGAAGCGGTCTTCTTCTTTTAGTTTATCTTGAAAAGAAAGTATGCTTTTCTCTACTTGTTCCCTTTTGGGAGATAATAATAGTGTGGTTTTAAAATTATATTTTGAGGAAAGGACCTTTTCAATACTTCTAGCATCGTTTTCTGCATTATCTAGATCAGGCCACATTGGTTTACCATCATATTTGTTTGATCCTATGATCAATGCATATTGGTTACTTTGAGTCAATTCATCATGTTTCATTCCCTCTTCCTGTCCAAAAAGTGTGGAAGTGAACATTACGAAAAGTAAAGTCTGAAAAACGATATGAAGTTGTATGTTTATTTTAGAATAGTTCATGTTATTACATTAAATAAACTAAACCCTTTTTAGAATTTAGGTAAGTACCAAGCCAAAAATAAATGATAATTAATTCTTAGTTATTTTTTGTGAGTACAACGCTCAAAAACGTATAAATAGTGGTTCTATTTAAAGTTTTTGAAAGGCAGTAATCGGAAAAAATAATATGAATTAGTGTTATATAATTTTGTCTTAGTACTTAATACAAATTAAATATAATGAATATCTAATTTGATTGCTTTAGACCACAATGATTTCATTATCAAAATGAATTTCTTATTAAAATTAGATTATTTCACGGCTATTATTCTATTTTTATTGAGCTATTTTTCATAATTTATGAACTGATTTTACATAAAGTTATCTCCCTTAAACTAGAAATTGCGATATAATTTGAAATAATCATTTAGCTTCTTCTATCAACTACATTATACTATGCTCGAACATTATTTCAGCACAAGGAAAAGAACCAAAGATTTTTGTGCTCCCCTATCAATCGAAGATTATACTCCTCAAGTGGCATTGCATGCGAGTCCGATGAAATGGCAACTCGGTCATACTACTTGGTTTTTTGAAACATTCCTTCTCAAACCTTATTTGAAAGAGTACAAAGAATTTCACCCTAAATTTTCGTTCCTATTTAATAGTTACTATAACAATGTAGGTGATCGTTTGGCAAGAGATAATAGAGGTGTTCTGACTCGCCCTTCAGTAGAAGAAGTCTATCAGTACAGACATTATGTGGATGAACATATAGAAAAACTGTTTGGAGGAAATACCACTTCAGAAATGAATGCCATTTTTGAAATTGGTATTAATCATGAAGAACAGCATCAAGAACTCATGATTACGGACTTGAAACTTATGTTCTTCAGACATCCTTTGAAAACTACTTATAAAGAAGACGGAAATAAGCTTACGGGAAAGGTAAATCACTTTAATGAATGGATTTCAATTTCTGAAGGTGTCTATGAAATAGGTCATCAAGGTGAAGGTTTTGCTTATGACAATGAATTAGGACGGCATAAAGTATACATTCATGATTTTGAAATTGCTAAAGACTATGTGAGTAATGATGATTTCATTGCTTTTATTGAAGACGGAGGGTATGAACGTTTTGACCTTTGGCTAGATGAAGGTTGGGCTTGGGTACAACAAAATGATATCAAAAAGCCTTTGTACTGGGAGAAAGAGGGAGAGGAATGGATGCAGTTTACTTTAGGAGGAATGCAAAAAATGGAAGGAAAAGGTATTCTAAGTCACATCAATTTTTATGAAGCTGAAGCATTTGCCCGTTGGAAAGGAATGAGACTCCCTACTGAATTTGAATGGGAAGTAGCTTCCGAACAACTGAACTGGGGCGATAGATGGGAATGGACTAACAGTGCTTACCTTCCTTACCCAGGTTTTAAAACCGCTGATGGTGCTCTTGGTGAGTACAATGGAAAGTTTATGATCAATCAGATGGTCCTAAGAGGTGGAAGTGTTGCTACTTCACCCAACCATAGCAGAAATACATACAGGAATTTTTTCCACCCACATTATTGCTGGCAATACACCGGTATTCGTTTAGTAAAATCAAAATAACACCCTTTTCAAGAACACAACAACACTATGATTACTGAAAAAACGCTATTTGCTCAACATGTTGAGAAAGGCTTATCGTCTACGCAAAAGTTTTTATCATCTATGTATTTTTATGATAAAAAGGGTGAAGCTCTTTTTAGAGAGATAATGAACTTGGAAGAGTATTATCTTACCGATTGCGAGATGGAAATTCTAAGAGTACAAGGAAATGAAATTGCCAAAGCGATTGGTAATGAACCCTTGGATATTATTGAACTGGGTGCAGGTGATGGCATAAAGACGAAAGAACTTTTAAAGCATTTTGATTTTGAAAACGTCACTTACAGTCCCATTGATATAAGCGAACAAGCTATTATTGACATCACTGCAAAAATGAAAGAGTGGCTTCCTCAGCTGAATACTAAAGGCATTTGCGGAGACTACTTTAAAATGATTGGTGATTTTAAAAGTGACCGTAAGAAAGTGATTCTCTTCCTGGGTTCTAACCTCGGTAATATGACTGATGATCAAGCTAGAGGTTTTCTCGGGCAATTACATCAAGTAATGAATACTGGCGATAGTATTTTATTAGGTCTTGACTTAATAAAATCCGAAGATATTGTACTCCCTGCCTACAGTGATTCAAAAGGTGTAACGGCTCAATTTAATTTAAATCTCCTAGAACGAATTAATAGAGAATTAGGAGGGAATTTCGATACTTCACAATTTGAACATTTAGCTACTTATAATGAGAAAGAAGGTATTGCTAAAAGTTTTATTCGAAGTAAAATTGATCAAACTGTAATTATAAAAGAGACGGAAGGTTCTTATTCCTTCAAAAAAGGGGAACTTATCCATACAGAAGTGAGCAGAAAGTATGATTTAGATATTATACGTAAAATTATCGATGGCACTTCTCTTCAGTTGAAATATCAGTTTACGGATCATCGACAATATTTTACAAATCTCATTTTTACAAAAATCTAATAGTTCATTAAATTTGCTCCATTATATAAATTATTGAAGCATGTATAGTAGAGAAGAACATATCAAAATGAGAACCGAGTTTTGGACCCGATTCGGTCAAATGATGAAACCTTTTACCAATAGTGAAGGTCAAAAGGTCAATTGGGTGAATTACAAAACGGGCATTAAGAATGTTTTCTTTAAGATGGATGCTAATAAGCAGAAATGTAGCATTGGGATTTATGTCACTCACAGAGACCTCGATCTACAGGAAGTCTATTTTCAACAGTTTATTGATTTAAAAGATTTTCTTCATTCTGTTTTGGAGGAGGAATGGGCTTGGGAATTCAAGTCAAAAGACAGGAATAATAAAACGGTCTCTAGAATTTATATTGAACTGGAAGGTGTAAATCTATTCAAACAAGATGATCAACCTACCATCTATGAATTCCTTAAACCAAGAATATTAAAGTTGAATGAGTTTTGGGAAGATGCAAAGGAGCCGTTTAAGGCTTTGGAGGATTAAAACTTTATCACAAAAAAATAGAGAGCCTACTTGAAGTTGACTCTCTATTTTTTTATTGGATGAACTATGACCTACGCGTCGTACACTACTCCGTAATGTGGATCGTGATCATGATCGATTTCTATATGTGATTTGGCCTTACCTAATAAATCAATACAATCTTGAGATAGATGGATGAATGTTACATTTTTTCCATATTGCTCATATTTTTCATTGATTTTATTGATTGCTTCAATACCTGATAAATCAGCTACTCTTGATTCAGAAAAATCAACAATTACCTCTTTTGGATCATTTTTAAAATCGAATTTCTCAAAGAAGTTTGTTGCAGAACCGAAGAATAATGGACCGTAAATTTCATAGTGCTTACGACCAAACTCATCTGTTTTCTTTCTAGCACGAATACGTACTGCATTTTCCCAAGCAAATGATAAAGCTGACATAATGATACCTACTAATACCGCTACTGCTAAATCTTCGATTACTGTTACTACTGATACTGTAATCAATACTACTACATCAACTTTAGGTACTTTATTCAAAATACGTAAACTTGACCATTCGAAAGTACCAATTGATACCATAAACATCACACCTACTAGTGCTGCAATTGGAATTTGCTCAATAATTGATGATAAGAATAATACGAAAGCCATCAATGCTACCGCGGCAATAATACCTGACCAACGTTGACGTGCACCTGACTGAATGTTAATCATTGATTGACCGATCATGGCACAACCACCCATACCGCCAGTGAAACCTGAAATGATGTTGGCTAAACCTTGTGCTACTGACTCTCTGTTTCCACTACCACGTGTTTCAGTGATTTCATCAATCAGCGTTAATGTCAATAAACTTTCGATCAAACCAACCCCTGCCACTTTTAGCGAGAAAGGTAAAATGATCATCAAAGTTTCCATATCAAATGGAACATTAGGAATTAATAAAGAAGGAAGTCCACCTTTGATAGAAGCCATATCACCTACTGTTGGTGTTTCGATACCAAAACCGATCGCAATACCTGATACTAATAAAATGGCCATCAATGGAGATGGAATTACCTTTGTTACTTTTGGTAAGTACTGGATCACTAACATCGCCAATACTACTAAACCTAACATGATATATAATGGAGTTCCTGATAAGTATTCTCCATCTATTTTAAACTGACTGAATTGTGCTTTGAAGATAACGATAGCTAGACCGTTTACGAAACCTAACATTACTGGGTGCGGTACCAAACGGATAAATTTACCCAATTTTAGTGCGCCAACAGCAATCTGTATCACACCACCTAAAATAATTGCAGGGAATAAATAATCTACACCTTTTGCTGCAATCAATGGCATTACTACAACTGCAATAGCACCTGTTGCACCTGAAATCATTCCTGGGCGCCCGCCTAAAACAGCTGTCACGAATCCCATAATTACAGCGGCATACAAACCTACCAATGGAGATACACCTGCGATAAATGAAAAGGCAATCGCTTCTGGAACTAGGGCAATCGCTACCGTTAGGCCTGATAAAATTTCTGTTTTGAAATCAGTTCCTTTAATACTTAACTGAAGATTTTGTTTCATTAGTTGACTAATAATCGCTCAAGAGTATGAGCTGTTGAAAGTTGAGAAGTAGGTTATCCTCTGAACAATGAACGGATAACTTTATATTATTAACAATGCTTTTTTCAGTTGTAAATCACATCGGAGGAGATCAATTATGTTTAAAATACAAAAGGGAACAAATGCAAAACTACTGTTTTATACATTTATTCCCTATTTATATTTCAGAATATTAAGTACTAAAGGCCTTTTAAAAGAAAAAATCTATCTTAGTACTTGCTGAATACTAGCTATTTAAGATTTCTACCATCTTATTTAGCTCAACATCTAAAGGTTTTTTCTTATTGATAGCATCATCAAAAGAAGTATAAGCTACTTTATCATCAATGATACCAGCCATTACGTTAGATTTTCCAGCAATCAAACCTTCAACTGCAGCAATACCCATACGGCTTGCTAAAATTCTGTCGATTGCACTTGGAGAACCACCTCTTTGAATATGACCTAAGTTAGACACTCTGATGTCCAGATTTGGTAAAGCTTCTTTTGCTTTTTGAGCAATGAAGTTTGCGTTTCCGATCTCTTCACCTTCAGCAACTACAATGATATGAGAAGGCTTTTCGTTATCACCACCTTTTTTAAGGTTGTCAATCACCTCATCAATTGTATCAGGAATCTCAGGAACTAAGATATCTTCAGCTCCACCGCCAATACCAGATTGCATAGCGATAAAACCTGCATCACGGCCCATAACTTCTACGAAGAATACACGGTCATGTGAAGCGGCAGTATCTCTGATCTTATCAATGGCATCTAAAGCCGTATTTACTGCTGTATCAAAACCGATCGTATAATCTGTACCATAAAGGTCATTGTCAATTGTACCAGGGCAACCAATTGTAGGAATACCGAAGTTTTCCATTAATAATTTTGCTCCAGTAAATGTACCATTACCTCCAATAGCCACTAAACCATCAATTCCTTCCTTCACACAATTTTCGTAGGCTTTCTTTCTCCACTCAATATCTCTGAACTCATCAAATCTAGCAGACTTTAAAATTGTTCCGCCTAATCCAATAATATCAGATACAGAGTGAGACTCCATAGGAATAAAGTCAGCATCAGCCATACCTTTATAACCTCTACGGATACCTACCACTTCTAAACCATTATAAAGTGCTGCTCTAACAACAGCTCTAACACAAGCATTCATTCCAGGAGCATCGCCCCCTGATGTAAACACGGCAATCTTTTTCACGGTCTTTTTAGTTAATAATTAAAATTTACACACTTTTAGTACGAAGTACTAGGACATAAGTAACGGATAAATATCTCTCGTGCTATGACTGAAGTCATAGATTGACTGTATTAACACCTTTCTATATTAATAATTACAGCATAAGAAACATCTACCCTCTTTTGTACTAGTACTTAAGGCAAGAAATCATTCATTTTCATATATTCTTTTCTTGCCTTGTTTTTATTTTTTATCAAAATCATCCTTTATCACATCAATCGCTTTAAAGGACGTTTTTACTCCACTAATTAATGATGAACTAAATCCTTGATGCTCCATTTCATTTAGTCCAGCAATTGTACACCCTTTTGGTGTAGTTACTTTATCAATTTCTTGTTCAGGGTGATTGCCTGTTTCCATTAATAAAGACGCAGCACCTTTTACAGTTTGCGCTGCAATAAGTTGAGAAACCTGAGCTCCAAAACCAATTTCAATACCTCCTTGAGAAGCCGCTCTGATAAAACGCATGGCATACGCAATACCACTTGCGCCAAGTACTGTAGCTGCCGCCATCAAGCTTTCGTCAATAATAATTGCTTCTCCTAGTTGAGAGAATAAATCAATCATCATTTCTTTCTGCTCCTCTGTACCGTTTACAGTCGAGATACAAGTCATCGATTCGCGAATTGCAATTGCAGTATTCGGCATAGAACGGAAAACAGGTTGCTCTTCACCTAAAACAGAAGCCATATCGTTTAATGACACTCCTGTCACTACTGAAGAAACCACTTTATCTGCTGTTAGAGAATCCTTGATTTGCTCCATAATCGACTTGATTTGGAAAGGCTTGATCGCCAAAATCACAAGGTCTGCTCCTTTTACCGCTTCATTATTATCGGAGGAAACATTTACTCCCTGATCTGATAACGATTTTAGAAGTTTTATGTTTCTTCTAGTCACTGTTAAATTGTGAGGTTCGATATACTTACTGATGATCAGGCCTTCAGCGATTGCCTTACCCAAGTTTCCACCTCCAATAATAGTTATTTTGTTCGGTCTCATAGTGTATTTGTTAGTTTTTCCACTTTGAAATAAGTAGAGTTAAAATAATTCTTTTGAAAATCAAAAAAGCCATGTATTTATCTCAATACATGGCTTTTTCATCAACTTATATCTTATTGAGATTTAGTAGCATCTCTTCCTCCAAAGAGGGATTCTACAAACTCCATTTTTCTAAATGCCTGCAAGTGATCAACACCCTCACCTACACCTATATATTTTACTGGAATTTTAAACTCATCTGAAATACCGATCACCACACCACCTTTAGCTGTTCCGTCTAATTTAGTGATGGCTAATCCTGTTACTTCAGTTGCCTTTGTAAATTCTCTTGCTTGATTCACAGCATTTTGACCTGTTGAACCATCCAATACTAAAATCACATCATGCGGTACTCCAGGAGCAACTTTTTGCATTGATCTTTTAATCTTAGAAAGCTCGTTCATCAAGTTCACTTTATTATGCAAACGACCTGCTGTATCAACAATAATAACATCAGCATTTGACTCTACACCTTTCTTCACTGCTTCAAAAGCTACTGAAGAAGGGTCTACATTCATACCTTTTGCTACTACATCAACTCCTGTACGTTCACCCCAAAGTTTTAATTGATCTACCGCCGCCGCTCTAAATGTATCAGCCGCACCTAAAACCACTTTATAACCTTTGGCTTTGAACTTTGCAGAAAGTTTACCAATTGTTGTTGTTTTACCAACACCGTTTACCCCTACTACCAACATCACATATGGACCTTCAATTCCTTCTGGAATAGAATATCCATCTACGTCAGCACTTTTGTTTTCATCCAAAAGTCCTGCGATTTCCTCGTATAAAATCTGATTTAATTCTGTAGCATTGACATATTTGTCTTTTGCCACTCTCTCTTCTATACGGTCAATGATCTTCAAAGTAGTTTCTACCCCTACATCTGAAGTCACTAAAATTTCTTCGAGATTATCCAGTACCTCGTCATCTACCTTAGATTTACCAGCTACAGCTTTGCTAAGCTTGTCAAACAAAGTACCACGAGATTTTTCCAAACCTTTATTCAGGTTGTCTTTCTCTTCCTCCGTAATCTCTGATTTACCAAAAAATTTTTTAAAGAAGCCCATTATCGCTGCTAGGTTAAATCTAATAATAAAAAAACAAGGTCAGAACTCAGGTCAAAAGACCTTTTCTCTAGTGCGAAAATAACGCTCAAAAAGTTAGAATCCCAATAAAGTCCTGTTGTTCTATCCCTCTGATAGTATTTGATTTACTAATACATGAAAACGTCACATAAACGTAAAAAATACATATCATGTAATAAACAAAAAACCCTACAATCTTGTTGCAGGGTTTTTTCGAAAGAAATGTAAAGCTTGATTCAAGAGAATTACTTTGCTAAGTAATCTTTTACTTGATCTTCCATGATAATCTCTTCTTTGAACGTGTATGCACCCGTTTTTGGAGATCTCACTGCTTTCACCACTTTAGCGTATTTAACGCCACCTTCTTTCTTAAGTGTTGCTACTACTTTCTTAGCCATAATTACTTAATTTCACGGTGAATTGTGTATTTCTTTAATACCGGATTGAACTTACGTCTCTCTAGACGATCTGGAGTGTTCTTACGGTTTTTTGTAGTGATGTATCTTGAAGTACCTGGTTGACCAGATGCTTTGTGCTCTGTGCACTCAAGGATCACTTGTACTCTGTTGCCTTTCTTAGCCATGACTTATTCTTTTTGGTAATGAATACCGAATTTAAACCAAGATTAAATTAGATAGTTTTACCTTCTTTACGTGCTTTTTTCAAGACAGCAGAAATACCGTTCTTGTTGATTGTTCTTAAAGCACTTGAAGAAACTTTTAACGTTACCCAACGATCCTCTTCAGGAATGTAGAAACGTTTTTTGTGCAAGTTAGGGTAGAACTTACGTTTGGTCTTGTTGTTTGCGTGAGAAACATTATTACCAACTCTCGTTCTTTTACCTGTAATATCGCAGATTCTTGACATCTTCTTATATTTTAAAATTAACGAGTCCGCAAATACTTAAATAATTTCGTAATCACCAAATAATCAGCAAGTTATATCTCAAACTTTACATCTCATTAACAAAAATCCATTATCTAAATACTTCAGAGCATTCCTGACAGATGTTGCAAAAATGCCCTAATAATGAAAAAAACCCACTCAAAAGCAGTATCATCAACTAGGTTGACAATTCAGCTTTCAAAAGGGTTTCATTACTATGAGCCTCATACCGGAGTCGAACCAGTGACCTACTGATTACAAATCAGTTGCTCTACCAGCTGAGCTAATGAGGCAATACCATATTTCGTCTTTAACCCAGCGCCGAATTTGTTTCCAAATTGCCTGACTCCAAGACTTGAGCCTCATACCGGAGTCGAACCAGTGACCTACTGATTACAAATCAGTTGCTCTACCAGCTGAGCTAATGAGGCTTTACAAATCAATCCACACGACTTGTGAATGTTTGAAGTAAAATTGAGCCTCATACCGGAGTCGAACCAGTGACCTACTGATTACAAATCAGTTGCTCTACCAGCTGAGCTAATGAGGCTTCAAATTTATATTTTACAGAAATTTACACGACTTGTAAATTTTTAGAGCCTCATACCGGAGTCGAACCAGTGACCTACTGATTACAAATCAGTTGCTCTACCAGCTGAGCTAATGAGGCCTTTTGCGATTATCACAAACACCGTTTCTGACAAAAGCGATGCAAATATAGAAGCAGAATTTTAATTACACAACTTTTCTTCATTTTTTTTACCTTGCAGCATCATAATTGACAATTATTTAAGAGAAAAGATGAAAATAAAGGGTTTTAGAGAGGTTTTTCAGAAAAATAAATCTTCTTTTTCTGTTGGAGGAGGGCTGAGTATACTGCCATTATTGACCAGTTCTACCATTGCTACGCTTGGGTATACTTACCAAGATTACATCTCAAATTTTACAACAAATGAGTGGATCTTATTTTTCGTGATTTCAAGTTTCACCATGGCGCTTGCACTTACACCCACCACATTTATGGCTTTATTCACTGGCTATTTCTTAGGATGGAATGCTCTTTATGGAATGATCCCTGCCTATATGATCGCTGCATTGCTTTGTTATTTTATTGTAAGATGGGTCGATCAAGGACGATTTAATGATTCAATTCAAAAATACCCGATTGCAAACGCTATTATCAATACGGTTCATGAATCCCCTTTGAAAATTGTAGCTTTTACAAAGTTATCTCCGATTCTCCCTTTTGCCTTAAGTAATTTACTGCTTGCATGGGCTAAGACTCCCATAAAGCAATTCCTCTTAGGCAGTTTGATTGGTATGTTGCCAAGAACATTAGTTTCTGTATGGTTTGGAAAGTCTCTGGAGAACCTTCAGGATATTTCGAACAGCGGTTCCAACTCTATTACTCAAATGATTGTAGGCGGGCTTGTTGTGTTATCAATTGCTGGTTTAGGGCAGATCTTTTCTAAGTCCATCAAAAAGCAATTGGAGCAAAATAAAAGCCATTAGAACTTCAATTCTAATGGCTTTCATCTTATTTCGATATATATAACTTAATTGAATAATAGACGCTTTTGGTCTACAACTTCTGAAATTAGTTTAAACTTAACTTCCGTATCTAGTTTGGAAATTTTCATAAAGTTTTACGAATTGCTCATCTCCATTTGAAAGTGCAATCGCATTCTCATAAGCTGTTGAGGCATTTACAATAAAACCTTTTTCTTCATAAAACTTCGCTAAGATCAATTGACCAATTGCTGTTTCATTGGCCTTCAGCATTTCAATTTCTTTGGCTGTCTCTTCAGAGTCACCGTCTGTATAAACAGTGAATGCATATAAATCAGAAGCAATTTTATTGTTTTTAGCATCTTCTACATAATAGAATAAATACTTTTGATCATTCAGCTTAGGATCGTTAAGGTCTAGTTTGTACTCAGTACCTTCTACCTCATCTTCGATCAAGACGTGATGTTTTCTATCTTTAATGTAGATTTTAAAAGAAACATCTTCTTTATTTTCAGAGCCTTTTAATTCCCAAGTCAGATTTACCTCAGACTTGATTGCATTTGAATTGATAGGAATATGGAAGAAGATTGGTTTTTTCTTCAATGATCTGGTTACGGAACCATACTTCGCTTGAGTTGAAGCTGTTTCACCAGAACCAGTTAATTCATCTTTGATAAAATCAACATATTTAGAAACTAAATCACTTTCAGCCGAGCCTAATTTTTTCTCAAGTTCGTCAACTTTAAAAGTTCCACTTTCTTTTAACTCTAAAGTTCCTCCCATTATTGAAGCTAACCCTAAATAAGGGGCTGTACCGCTTATTTCTACAGATTGGCCAGAAAGTAGCATATCTCCGGTGTGTATCTTTTTTCCATCTACCATCACCTCTCCCTTTGCACCGAGTACCATAAATTTAGCCTCTTGAGAATATGCCGACGAGATCAATAAGAGACTTGATATAATGGTGGCTAATAACTTAATTTTCATAGTTTGTATATTTTCAGGATTCAGAAGTTCGCAATATCTATTTGTAGTTCTTAATACGTAAAGAATCCATTAAAAGTTATTTACAAGTTACGTATTTGATTTACTTTTTCCATCTGTTTCTCATACCACGGAAAACTCTCAATAGAATTTCAGAGAATATTTCAATTAAATCACCGGAAAGTAATATTACAAAAAACAGTAATGTAAAATTCGCATGATAACTAAATGAGCCAAAAAGAAGCATAGTCATAGACAATATTATGAGTGCTTCTACCAGCTGTATTGACTTAGTTATTGCATTATACCAAACGGCTAATTTTTGGTTTTCAACGATCCACATAAAGATCACTGCATTGAAGTAACAAACAATAAAAGCAAGTAAATAACTGAGCCAATCCGGCATCATGTCAATGTAAGTCTCATTCAATATCATAGAAATAATATTGGCATGAACTACTACTCCAAACATATCAGGGTAACCTCTGCCTACTAGGTTTGAATTTAAAGGAGTGAAAAATTTATCATCATCCCAATGCTTGTCAGTATAACCATCACCCATATAACCCATGAGAACTATTTTGTCTTTTACAAAAGAAAAATCTCTTTCGGGATCATTCAGGTCACTTACATCTAATTTAATGAACTTATCATAGTTTCCTTTAAAATAAATTGGCTCTACTTGATTGCCCCTTTTTAAAAACTTTGCCGTTTTCTTAGGTGCAAACTTCTCTGCAATTTTAACTGAAAGTGCATATTCCTTATCTCCATTTTTGAAATCAACATATACTGGAAATTCTCTCCAAGTTGTAAAGTCTTCATCTGTTAATACTCCCGTAAAAACGTGAGCGTGGTCTGTTGTGGCCACAAATGGAGCGTAAGACATCAACAGTGTGTCAAATTTTGAAATTTCGGGGTTCCACTTATCAGGGCTGGTAGCCATGACAAACTTATCTCCCATCATCCGTAACGCTTGTGCCAACATAAAATCTCCTGCAGGATCTTTTGGTCTTGGTCCGAAGAAAGTAGCATCTATCCCCATTACTTTAGGTTTTTCTGCTGCCAATCTTGCTATTTGTTTGGCTATTCCTTTTCTATCCAAAGTACCAATATTTACTAGTACAATGTCTTTTTCAAAATGTTCTTTTGAACTGTCTCTTAGCTTAGAGTAATAGATATCTGTGAGCTGGAAATTTTCAAAAACCTGTTCAAAAACATTCAAGATTTCAATTTGAACATTAGATGCTTGAAGTAACCCCATAAACATGAAGACGAAGATGGTGCCTAGCAATGCATCTCTATTTAAGAGTTTTATTTTAGTCATATTTGGATAAGTTCATTTTGAACCCAAGTTAGATGAAAAATAGCAATCATCGAAATCAGGTGAAGCAACAAAAAAGGCTTCTCTTCATTATAAACGTGAAGAAAAGCCTTTTTTTTATTTATGACTCAATTTTTTTTAATTCATCTTGTAGAGATCCGTGCTTCCTGAAGAATATTTCTCAACTATAACACCATCTTTTAATATCGCTGAAGGAGAATAATAGTTTTGAAAATGCACTTCTGAATGTAATGAAATAAAACCGATAACGATACTTACAAATAATATCATAAATCCTAACACTCGCATCTTCAACATAATTTTATAATATTGTAAACAACTCACACTACTATAAAACTATCTCACGGTCAATTAGTTCCGTTTTACATCATAATAAATTATAATGGAACACTGTGTACATTTGCTTTCTTTCTTTCTAAACATATCCACTTCTTATTGTTCAAAACTTGTATAGAATGATAGGCTATTTTCCAGGTATTGTAGCCGTCAATTCGATCTACTCCAATCATGTTGTTATTTTTGACTTCAACATAACCAATCCCTAAATCTATAATTTGATCATACTTTCCATAGATTCCTTTAATTCCTCCTGGAAGATAAATCCCCATACGTCCTCCTTTTTCCCAGATATACCAGTTTCCGAAGTCAGAACGCTCTACATTCTCATATTCAAATGGGATGACTGTTTTTCCATCTTTATTCACTACCCCCCATTGACCTCTTGATTTTGCTTTTGCCATATTATCTTTCAACCCATAAAGGTCTTCATATCGAGGCTGAAGAGTGATTACATCTTCTTGATTTATAAAACCCCATTTATGATTTATTGAAAATGGTGCAAAACCATCTGAAAAATCACGTACATTTTCATAACGGCAAGAAAGTCTAAGCCTTCCTAAATAATCCATAAAGCCATATCGGCCTCCAATTTCTACTTTTGTAAACCCTTCAGCAGGATAGTAGACAGAATCATATAAATTATAAGCTTGTCTTACAGGTTCTCCCTCCCTATCATCCACAACTTTATAAAGCCAAGTACTGTCTATGTGCATTTCTACCCTACCCTCCTTCAAATAATCTAAATTTAAAGAATCGTATTTTGTAGATAAACTCAACCTTCCTTTATTGGTCAGTAATCCGTAATGACCTCTTCTTTTCATCACTACGTATCCATTCTGAAAAGATTCTACTGTAGCTGAGTCTGTTCTAAACCACTCTATTCCATCTATGCCGAGTGTTCCCCATTCTTGGTTATCTTCAAAATAGAACAATCCTTCAGAGACTGTTTTTAAACGGTCAATGATCGGTGTAATTGCCCATTTTTTTTCTAAGTCTATGACACCATAGTAATCATTGGTTCTCACTACGGCATATGGCCCGACAAAGGACTCTGCATCTTTGAACTGAGGAGTAATCCATTCATTTAAATCACTGTCCAAATAGCCGTAAAGACGGGCTTTTCTGATTAAATATTTCCCTTGAGAATATTCTCCCACCATATCATAATTATGCATTGTGAGATTTTTGCCTTTATGGTCATACACATCGGGGTAATTAGATTGATCCAATGTCCAGTAGTGTCCAGTAGGCATTCTTTTAAGATTAACGAATTGAACTGGAATAACAAGCCTGCCCAAAGAATCACAAACACCGTATTTATTTTTCTTTCTTACAATAGCTTGTCCATCTATAAAATCTCCAACTTCATCATAAAAATTAAAGAATTTATTTTTTCCTTGCGCATCAGCAATTCCTACTTTTCCTGAAGTATAATACCTCACCAAATCTTCTCCGGCAAAGGAGATACTATCACAATTCCATGTACTGATTAATTTTCCTTCAACAGTACCTAACTCTAAAGTGGGAAAACTCTCTGCTACTACAGAAGAGTCTGTAAATTCAATATTTTTATAGATTGTAGGATAAATCTCTTCGGCATTTTCGTCCAGCAAACCAAACCGACCATTCCTGTTCAGTATTAGTTTTTTCTGCTTATGAAACCATTTCCAATTAGAATATAACTCATCCGAATAATGCTGTCCGGCATGATCAATAAAAAGCCACTGTCCCTCTACAGTCATGGCTGCAATTAACTTTTTACCAGCCCACTTGACACTCAAATATTCGAGAGGTAAAATCCATTTTCCTTCAAGGTTAATTATCCCTTGCAGACCATCATTTTTCGCTACTAATAATGGTAATCCCCCAGCCATAAACCTCAGATTTTGGAATGTAGTTGGTATAATTTCTTCACCTTCGGTATTCAGTGCGCCATATCTTCCTTGTAAGTTGACAACTGTAATTCCATTGATAAAATACCTAAGGTTCTCATAAGAAACAGAGATTACTTCTTTTCCTTTAGAATTAATCACTCCCCATTTATTTCCACTTTTGGCACCTATTAATTTTCCATAAAACAATGGAGCACTTGTAGTATCTGCATCATCAGACCAACCAAGGCGCTGGTAAGCATGAGCTGTTAGTTTTTTTCCTTTATTATTGATGAGAATGAATCCTTTATCATTCTTCACTGCCGCAATTCCATCTATATTAAACGGGTAAGCCTGTTCATATTTTGGTTTAATAGACCAGTCCTCTTGCCCTTCTTTTTTATAGCCGTAATAATCCGAATTACTGTCTTTCACTACCTTCAACTTTTGGGCATGTGCCTCAAAACTGAATACAATGATCAGCAATAGAATATTGAACAAGAATATTTTCGTTTTTTGAATCATCATATTTTTACACTCCACACAATTCAAATACTTCTTTTATTGACTTGTAGGTATTTTTCCAGACTTTATTTTTTACTTCATTAATTTTCACCCATTCTAAAGTTTCAATTCCTTCTTCAGTTTGGGGAATTAACTTTTGCTCCTCGTCAATAGACTTCATCTTATACCAATACGTATGTTTTAAAACATGTTTTTTCTTGTAGACATAAGTATGAAAAGTTTGATGTAATAAAATTTCAATTTCAGCTTTTACACCCGTTTCTTCTTCCACCTCTCTTACTGCACATTCTTCTATAGTTTCTCCTTCATCCAAGTGACCTTTTGGAATATCATAAACACCATTTCTCTTCATGACCAGAAGCTCTTCACCTTTAAAAACTACTCCACCACCCGCTTTTCTTACTTGGAATTTATCCTGTAACAATGCACTTTGTTTAGGATAATCAGTAGTATAAAAAAGATATTTTGGACTTCCAGCAATATCTCCATTTTCTGCTGAAAGATATCTAGACCATACTGTTTCTGCAGAAGCATTTCCATAAACAATAAACTGTTGTTCCTTCGGATGTTTGTCTGAAACAGGTCTTAATTCAAAATAAACTTTTCCTGTGAAAAATTGCATTTTTATATTAGTCTGGTTTAAAACGAGAAAGGTGATAAAGGAAGAGGCTATTATGTATCATTGTACATACTTTCTCTTCGTCGATATTTTTAAATACCAATAAAAAAAGAGTTGAACCAATTACTGCTCAACTCTTCTTATTTATATTTTAAAAGAAATTAGTCAGCAATTTCTTCTTTATATGCTTCGCTATCTAATAAGGCATCTACTTCAGAAGGATCAGATAATTTGATTTTGATCATCCAACCTTCACCGTAAGGGTCAGAGTTTACCAATTCAGGAGCAGAATCGATTGCCTCGTTTACTTCTACTACCTCACCGTTTACTGGCATAAATAAGTCAGATACTGTTTTTACTGCTTCAACAGATCCAAATACTTCGCCTTCAGCAACCTCCTCATCTTCAGCTGTGATATCCACAAATACAATATCCCCTAACTCGCTTTGCGCAAATTCAGTAATACCGATGTACGCAAACTCTCCTTCTACTCTTAACCATTCGTGGTCTTTTGTATACTTTAATTCTGCTGGGAAATTCATAATTTCTCTCTATATATGTGTGATTATAAAATGGTCGCCAATACTGACGAATTTTGATAGCCCAAAGTAACAACTAAAGTCAGATATATCCAATATTCCTTTTTGTAATTTGTCACTTTCAAAACCGTTATTGGTTCAAACATTTATGGATTATCAAGGTTTTCCACTTTAAAATACTGTATCTCTACCACCACTTCTACCTCTCCAAGATCTAGTTTCTGCTGTAAAATTACTTCCTCATTTGCCGGCAATGTTATTTTCTTTTCGAATACCGAATATTTATCATTCACCATAGCTTCTACTCTTAATTCCACATTTTTCTTAAACAATGAGTCTTTATTTTCTAACTTTAAGACTGCGTAAGTATTAAGCAATGCTTTTGGTGTTTTTTTTAATGCCGACATCTTAACTTTTCCTTTCTCCTGAAGCAGTTGCCATGACTCATCAAGAGAAATCTTATTTTCTTGAGCAAAACACGAAAATGTTTGTAATGAAATGCTAAAAAATAGAGAGAGAACAGTAATAGATATTAACTTGCGCCATTGAAATAAGTGAGCATTCTTGAAAATGCATAAAAAGTAAGATTTGATGACTTTAAAATCAATTGCAATTCTTGGCTCTACAGGGTCAATAGGTACACAAGCCTTAGATGTAATTAAAGCAAATACATCTTTATTTTCTGTAAGTATTTTATCAGCAGGAAATAATGTAGACCTTCTCATTCAGCAATGTATTGAGTTTCAACCAAAATATGCCATCATTGGCAATAGCGATAAATTTTCTTCTTTAAAGGAAGGGCTTAAAGATACAAAAGTAAAAGTATTAACTTCTATAGATGGTATCTGCGAAGCACTAGAAAATACACATTCTGACATAGTATTGACAGCACTTGTAGGATATGCAGGACTAAAACCCACCTTAACCGCAATTGAACAAGGAATCACAATTGCCTTGGCCAATAAAGAGACTTTGGTGGTTGCTGGTGAAATTGTTACTCAGAAAGCCATTGAAAAAGGTGTTGATATTATTCCTGTAGATTCAGAACATTCTGCTATCTATCAGTGTTTAGTTGGAGAAGAAAGTAATCCAATTGAAAAAGTTATCCTTACTGCATCAGGAGGACCGTTCAGAGGAAAGAAAAGAGAAGAATTGCTTCAGGTAACTAAAGCTCAAGCTTTAAAACACCCCAATTGGAGTATGGGAGCTAAAATCACGATTGACTCCGCTTCTTTGATGAATAAAGGCCTTGAAGTGATTGAAGCAAAATGGCTTTTTGATGTCAACGCAGATCAAATCGATGTCATTGTACACCCACAATCCATCATACACTCGTTAGTTCAATTTGAAGACGGAAGTATGAAAGCACAAATGGGGCTACCAGATATGAAATTGCCAATTCAATATGCATTAGGATATCCTCAAAGACTGCCTTCTGATTTTGAGCGTTTCAATTTTATGGATTATCCCACTTTAACTTTTGAAGCTCCTGACAAAGAAACATTCGTCAACTTACAATTGGCTTATGACTGTTTGGATAAAAAAGGAAACAGCGCTTGTATACTTAATGCCGCTAATGAGATTGCTGTTGAGCGATTTTTAAATGATGATATCAAATTCTTAGATATTGCAACACTAAACCAATTTTGTATGGAAAATTACCAATTCATACAGACTCCAACATATGAAGATTATGTTGAAACTGACCATAATGTAAGAGAGTTAGCAAAACAATGGTCAAATAAATAAATATTATAACTAACTTATTATTCTGTTTTTGGAGAACAATATCAGAGTAGTACGTTTTAATTTGTAAGATGGAAGGACTTATAATGGCTGCTCAGTTATTAACTGGGTTATCAATTTTAGTAGGAATACATGAATTTGGGCACTTTTTCGCCGCAAAGATCTTTAAAATACGAGTAAATAAATTCTACTTATTTTTCGACTTCTTATTTCCATTCCCAAACCTTTTGAAATTCTCTATTTTCAAATTCAAAAAAGGAGATACTGAATATGGGTTGGGCTGGTTTCCAATGGGAGGATATGTAGATATTGCAGGAATGATTGATGAATCCAAAGGTGCTGATGATTTAGAAGCTGAACCTCAACCTTGGGAATTTAGAACAAAACCTGCCTGGCAAAGACTTATTGTAATGCTTGGTGGTATTATCATGAATGTAGTCACTGGCGTGATCATTTTTATTGGTATTGCATACAGTACTGGAGAGCGTTATCTACCTATCGAAGAGGTAAACAAATATGGTTTATATATAACTGAACTTGGAGAAAGAATTGGACTTAAAACAGGTGACAAGGTTGTAAACCTGAATGGCGAACCTGCTAAACAATTCAGAGATATTGTAGATCCAAACTTCCTCTTAGAATCGGATAGCTATATTACTGTGGACCGTGATGGCAAACAAGTTCGTGTTGACATCCCAAAAGAAATGATAGAATGGATGAGTGACGATAAGTACCGAAACACATCTTATGTCTACTTCAGAGATCCATTTTATGTAAAAAGAGTATTACCTGGCACACCTGCAGATCAAGGTGGATTGCAAGCAGATGATATTCCTGTAGCTATCAATGGTAAAGAGGTACCGTATTTCAGTGAATTCAGAGTAGCACTATCAAAAGTAGCAGGAACTGAAATTGAATTAACGGTATTGAGAAACGATCAGCCCGTAAAACTACATATGAACGTTTCTAAAGAAGGAACTTTAGGTTTTGAAATGAGATCTCGCTTAAATGCAGAATATAAAAAGTATACATTGATGGAAGCTATTCCTGTTGGAACCAAAGATGCCTTCAATGTGATTCTTGTACAAGTAAAAGCTTTTGGAAAACTATTTAGAGGAGAAGTTTCAGCAAGTAAATCTGTCAGCAGTCCAATCGGTATTGCTGAGGTTTATGGAGGAACTTGGCATTGGTTACAATTCTGGACAATTACAGGTATGTTATCAATGGTCTTAGCCTTTATGAACTTATTGCCAATTCCCGCATTAGATGGCGGGCACGTCGTTTTCTTGACTTACGAAATTATCACAGGTAAAAAACCTTCAGAAAAAGTATTGATGGTAGCACAGCAGATTGGTATGCTGATTTTATTGTCAATTATGGTCTTTGCCTTCGGGAATGATATTTTCAAATTGATCTCTCGATAAATTGAGAATAACGATAAAGAAAGAGCCATTGCAGTCAATGAATTGCAATGGCTTTTTCTTTATTCTCAAATTAATATGATACTACTTATACTCAAAAAGTGTCAAACGCATCTTTGATATTTTAGCTTCAGTATCTACTAAATAGTGAATAGTTTGTGCTATATCAGGAGAAATTCCCAAAATGTTTGCCACTTTCTCAGAAGCTTCTCTCTCTTGCTCAGGGAAACTCATATCTGCACTTGCCATTTTCACGGCATTATAAAGTAGAGTTCTTTTAAAATTGATTGTGACGTCCACTTTCAAATTGCTGATGACGTCCTGTAAATCTCCATTTTTGTAATCATATTCAATCACTTTCTCAGCAATATGTTTTGGCGTCTCTGAAACAGTTACAAACTGCTCAAGATACCATTCTTTTTCAGCATCTGATACAATTCCATCAGCTCCGGCAATAATCATCAAGGCATAGCCATAATTCAATTGTGTTTGTTCACAAGTCAGCTTGATACCAAAAGTATTTCTTTCAAGAACAGAAGCCGGCTTCATGTTTAAACTCTGCAAACCAATAATTGGATGTGCAGTATCTTCTTCCAACTCAAATAACGACTTACGGATCATTCCCAAAGATTTCTCTGTATTGACAAGCCCTTCGATTGTTCTCGCAATAAAATAAGGGATATCTAATAATTCAGCCGCTTTCCAAACTGCTTCTTTTTCTTCTTTTGCGTAATCATTATCGGCCATAGCCATCATTACAGCATCATAAACCAATGTTCTTTTAAAATTCATTGGCACATCTATATGAAGGTTTGGCAATAAATCTTCTAGATTGACTTGTATATAATCGAAGTTTCTAATTTCTTCCTTTTGCTCATCAGTTGCTCCAATGATCTCCAGGAAATCCGTAAATACCCAATCCATTTCCTCTTCTGATATTTCACCATCAGCACCAGAGATAGCCAACAAGGCTTGTATATACTTCATCCATGATTCTGTAGACACACCCTCACAAGATTGTATCATGACAGCAAGAGGAGAAGCTTGAATCACTTCTTCGTTTATTGATAAGCTCGACATGTTTATAGTAGGTTCGCAGTTAAAAGTAATGTTATGTATATCTTTCAATCACCTTCATCAATTCATGTTCTGGCATTACACCTGAGTTTCTCCACAGTATTTTTCCTTTATGAAATAAAATCAGAGTAGGAATACTTCTCACCTGATATGTCAACATTGCCTGTTGATTCTTATCAGAATTAATTTTTATCACAGTTAAGCGGTCACCTAATTTTGCTTTAACAGATTTAATAGTTGGAGCAATCATATGACACGGCTGACACCAATCTGCATAAAAATCAACTAAAACAGGAACTTCTGAATTGTTGATTAAGTTAGTAAATTTTGACATAATATTAATATTTAATTCTTTTTTCCTTACAAAGATAGCTACACAAAACAAATCATCATATGATAATTTATCAATTTGTTGTTTTAAAAGAAAAGCTTCTACCACATCTTGTGTGATAGAAGCTAATCAAATCATTTTAAAGAAATTTCTTCATCATGATGATCAAAAAACTTGTACTCAGACAATCCTAACGAAGAGTCTTCGAAGATTTTGACCCATTTGAAATGTTTAAAGAACCATTTCATCCTTCGAGAAGGGAATCCTGATGTGAAATAAGCATAAAGGTAAGGGTGAACTCCTAATTTAAATTTGCCATCATTCTGCTTCTCTAACAAGTACATAACTTCTGTCTCGATTTGATCCGCGATAGCAATAGATGCTGTAATCTTACCTGTGCCATTACAAGTTGGACACTTCTCTTTTGTTACAATACTTAATTCAGGTCTCACACGCTGCCTCGTGATCTGCATTAAGCCAAATTTACTCAGTGGTAATACTGTATGTTTAGAGCGATCTGCTTTCATCTCTTGCTTTATGTGCTGATACAACTTTTGCTTGTGCTCAGCTTTCTTCATATCAATGAAGTCTACAACGATGATGCCTCCCATATCACGTAATCGTAATTGTCTGGCGATTTCTGTAGCAGCCTCTACGTTTACGTTGAATGCAGTAGCTTCCTGGTTATTCTCTGCATTCGACTTATTTCCACTGTTAACATCAATAACATGAAGCGCTTCGGTATGTTCAATTACCAAATAACCTCCACTACCTAAGCTAACAGTTTGACCAAAGAGTGTTTTTAATTGCTTCTCGATACCTTGGTGCTCGAAAAGCTTGGTTTTGCCTGAATAATGTTTAACTATTCCTGCTTTGTCTGGTGCGATTTGTAAAATGAACCTTCTTATTTCATCGTACACTTCTCTATCATCTACAGTGATACTATCGAATGACTCATTCAATATATCTCTCAACATAGAAGTAGCACGGTTCATTTCACCTATGACTTTCTCTTTTGGAGTAGCTACCTTTAATTTACTTACGCCTTCTCCCCATTTAGTCACAAGGTCTCTTAAGTCTTTATCCAACTCAGAAACTTCTTGATTTTCTGCAACAGTTCTAATGATTACACCAAAGTTTTCAGGACGAATAGAGTTGACTAATTTTAATAGCCTTCTTCTTTCACCTGCGTCAGTGATTTTTTTAGAGATGTTTACAGTATTACTAAAAGGAACAAGTACAAGGTATCTTCCTGCTAAAGAGAGCTCACATGATAATCTAGGTCCCTTAGTCGAGATTGGCTCTTTTACAACTTGTACTAAAATCTTTTGGTTTTGTTTTAGGACGTCATTGATTTTTCCGAGTTTATCAATTTCAGGTTCCAAACGAAACTGCTTGAGGTTCTCACTCACATGTTTGTGGTGCTTACCTTGAGCAAGCTTGATGTATTTCAATAGGGATCTGACCTTAGGACCTAAGTCCAGATAATGAAGGAAAGCGTCTTTATCATACCCGATGTCAATAAAGGCAGCATTCAAACCGGGTACCACTTTTCTTACAACACCTAAATAGATGTCTCCTACTTGAAATTTTGTTTCGTCATTATCATAGTGTAGTTCCACCAGACTTTTATCTCTCATAAGAGCAATTCTGCTGCCCTCTGGAGTTGAATTGATCACTAGTTCATTACTCAACTCAATAAAAGTTTAAGGTTAACAATAAATCTATGAAAATGTATAGTAACGTTTTACTATACTAAAAATAATTCTTTTTCTAAGATAATGAAAAACCTTGTCCTAGATTCACTAGAGCAAGGTTCTTGATTAAGCTGCGACTAGAACATTACTTTTTCTTGTGTCTGTTCTTTCTAAGTCTCTTCTTTCTCTTGTGAGTCGCGATCTTATGTCTTTTTCTTTTCTTACCGCAAGGCATATTCTTACAGGTTAAGTGTGTTAAATCTTTTCTTTAAATTCATTCATCGAATATTAATACTCTCAGAACGAATGCGCAATTTATAACAAAAAATGGAGAAAGGCGAACTTTATCACCATTTTTATGTATTTATTTACATTAATTCACCCATTCTGCGAGATATTGCTGTGCTGTAGCACGAATCTCCTCAGAATCAGCGTTTTTATTGATGTATTTCAGCTCATCAATGGCTTTATCCTGACTTCCCATTTCCTTTAATGAGATCGCCAAATAGAACCTTGCTTCCATGTCATCAGGGTATAATTTCTTCAGCTTCTGGAAGCGCTCAATTGCTTTGTTATACTGACCTGACTGAATAGAAAGCAATCCCAAATTGAATAATGCTAACTGATGTTCCGGGTCTACTGCAATCACTTCTCTGATCTTTGCAATACCTTGCATCGGTGCAGAAGAAACCATGTACGTCATACCCAATTTCACTTTAGCATCTAAGTCTTTTGGATCTTTTTCTAAAACAGCTTGATACTGCTTCTGTGCTTTTGTTGCCATTTGAGCAGATCTCTCCTCACTCATAGCAAAAGTATAAGCATCATAATAAGCATCAGCAGCTGCTCTTAGATCTTTTGTTTCATTTGAAGCTCCATATAAAGCAAGCTTCCAATCTCCTGCCAGGTCAAACTTATTCATCTTTAAAAGAAGATCGTAAGCCTGATCCGCAATTTCTCTTTTATTCTTAATGTTATCTGCAGACTCAAAGTCTTTTTTAAACTGATCTAATGTTGCTTGAGTGTCTGCTGGTAGTTTGGATGTATGCGCCATAGAAGATTGCTCTGAGCCATGATCATGACCATCATCTTCTGAATGCTGTTCTGTAGTTGCTGAAGCCTCTGCCACACCTTCACTGTTGTCTGTCACAACTGCTTTTGGTAATAACGCAAGGATTACAATCAGAACAACTCCGGCACCAAGTAAAATATACTGCTTAGTTCCCATATTTAATTTGAAATTAAAAAAGTCCGCACCTTAAATTATAAGATGCGGACAATTTATACAATTCTTTGCAACAAGTACTAGTTTTCGTTGATTAAACGTACTTTGTCACTTCCTTTAATTTTCTCAACAAACTCCTTCGAAGGTTTGAAACTAGGAATGAAGTGTTCAGGGATAGGAATAATCTCACCTCTTGAGATATCTCTACCTTTTTTGCTAGCACGTTTTTTATTTACAAAGCTACCAAAACGACGGATGTAGATATTATTACCTTCAGCCATCTTGTCCTTCACTACATTAAAGAAGTCTTCTAAAACTTGTCCAACAACTTCTTTATCTACTTCAACCATAGTTGCTGCGTTTGAAGTCTGTGCTTCTTGACGCTTCTCAATCTTTCTGAGAATTTCTGTGATTACTTCTGCTTTAGTCACTTTAGTGAAATTTTATATTTATAAGATTCGTCTCTGTATTATCTAACAAGTAAAAAAATAACTATCTGAAATACAGTAGACTGTTAGCCTAACTAGTACCTACAAAGGTAACAATCAATACGTTAAAAAAATAGTAAAATCTTACTATAAAACGCTGATTAACAAAATATTACAATATTTTATCACAAAAAAAGGTTAGTCAACATCCTGTGTTAACTAACCTTCTATATTTAATGAATGTGGCGCCGACTTACTCTCCCGGGGGTTAACCCAGTACCATCAGCACGGTAGGGC
>NZ_LQAQ01000095.1 GCF_001583495.1 Flammeovirga sp. SJP92
GTTGATTTTCTCAACGCTCAACACTCTGAATTTCCAACTCCAAAAGAGAAGTTTTAAAAGCCTTTCGTTAAAGGCGAGTGCAAAGGTAAGAAGAGAAATTTAATTTGCAATGCTTATTTTGTTTTATTTAGAAACTTAATTTGCATCGCTGATTTTCAACTGAATCAAATACCTTTTCATTATATCAATCACCCTGAATCGGGTTATCACATAGGATAACCCCTACGTGTTTTTTCCTCAGCCGTTTGCTGAAGGGAGTGCAAAGGTAATAGAAGGTTTTTTAAATGCAATAACTTCTATGAAAAATTACATTAAATAAACGCAAATAAAAAAATGCACTTACTTTTCTGCAAGTGCATTCCTTATCTACATCTCTTAAAACTAGATAATTATCTATGTTCTGGTCTCAATAAATCATTGACAGTTTTTACAGGAGTAAATGTAGAAACTGGTACTTCAACGAATAAAGTAGTCCAATATGCCATTGATCCGTTCCATAAACCTGGTAATTCAATCGCCTGGATTTCCTGACCATCTCTTGATTTATGAGTGATGAAACCCGCATTTTCATTACGAAACTCCATTAAATCAAACTTTTCACCTTTGTAGTTCTTTACTCCGCAAACTAAATCTACTGGATTAAAGTGAGTCGCTGCATTAGCTATTTCTCTTCTTACAGGGTTAGAGAAGTTGATTTGAGCACTTTCTACAATCTGTAATGATCTATGATCTCCATCTTTCAACCAGAAAGGACCACCACCAGGCTCGCCTTCATTCTTCACCATACCACAAACACGAATTGGTCGATTAAGCTTTTCAAAGAAGTATTTCTCAATTTCCTCTTTTGATAAACCGCTTAGTTCTTCACCTAGACTCCAGCCAAGACGTTTCATACAGAATTCAATTACTTCTGATGTTAGTTCTTCGCTTGACTCACCTGCTTCATGCCTTTCTAAGAATGAAAAGATCTTTTTCTGTGTATCAACTAAAATACTGGCTAATGCTTTTTTATATTTAAAAGTATCTTCTTTTAGTCTATCTGTTGTAACATTATCAATATTCTTGATAAAGATAATGTCAGCATCAATGTCATTAAGATTTTCTAGTAGTGCACCATGACCACCTGGTCTAAATAATAGTTGACCATCTTCTTTTCTAAATGGTTCGTTCTTAGCAGTAGCTGCAATAGTATCTGTTGATGCTTTTTGTGTAGAGAATGAAATCTCATACTCTGCATCATATCTCTTATTATATACTTCTTTATATACATCCGTCAATTCTTGGAATTGATTAAGATGCTCGGGTGATACCGTAAAGTGTATATTTACTTTTCCATTTTTATCTTTTGCATAATTGGCTCCTTCAATCATATGCTCTTGAACGGGAGTTCTAACTTCTCCATTGTATTTATGGAATCCAATTAAGCCCTTTGGACGATTTGCTAAATGCAAACGGTCACTTGAGAAAGTGGCTTCAAGAATTTTTTTATATTCTTTGTTAGCTACTAATACATCTAGGT
Source organism: Flammeovirga sp. SJP92 (assembly GCF_001583495.1). Classification (GTDB taxonomy): domain Bacteria; phylum Bacteroidota; class Bacteroidia; order Cytophagales; family Flammeovirgaceae; genus Flammeovirga. The sequence goes on from NZ_LQAQ01000095.1 coordinate 1,520, forward strand.
TGCCTAATTTTTGTGCAACCTCAGAATAAATTTCAGTGTAAAGCGGAAAGTGAATTATGTTGTTGAAGAAATCTGCCACTAAACCTTTACTTTTTTCTAAATCAGGTTCAGCAAATGAATCTTTGGCTTCTAAATCATTCTTGAATTCAAGAAGAGCTTTAAACATACGTGTTGCAGCACCTGATGCAGGAACAAACTTTACGAGGTCTTTGTCTTCAATCGCATGATCATACTCATTTACGAAAGCTTCTATTTCGCTATCCTGTAGTTTTATTATACCATCACCAATTGTAGCTGGCCTAATAATATTTGCGAATTCAAACCCTGTTCTAAAGTAATTAAGTTGCTTTTCGACTACTTCTTGAGAGATCCCTTTTTCTTTCATCAATTCAAGATCCTCAGGACGAAATTTTGTTGTTATTGACATTTCTAATGTTTCCAAGGTTATAGACGGTTTTAATAAAAATAAATATAAAAATAATTGTTAGTATAATTTTTGGCTGTTATTTGATCTTTTAAAAAAAGGATAAAATTGTGAACGGCACTACACTTACGTTTATTAATACAAATAAAACAAAAAACAGCATAAAAACGAAACCGATTGCGTTGGTTTAGTTATTTTATATTTAAAATGATTACATTTTAAAATATTTGTATTTTTGGGTCCAACTAATGTACAAACAGATGAATTTTTGGATTAAAAAGAGTAGACCGGTTATCAAGTCAATTGGAGTAACATCCTTGTTATCAACACTTACAGTGTTAATTTATTATTTAATAAATGATATTTCCGAAAGAATAGGTTGGAGTATTTCGGGATACGTAGACGCCATAAAAACACCTCTTTTTTCTTTTGATAAGTGGAAAACTGCATTTAGTATACAAACAGACTCTTTTTTGATACTAGAACACTTTGTGGGTCAAAATATGAGCATAAAACCAGAATACTCATTAATCTACGGTATTTTCTTGATTATTGGTTTTTCTATATTTCTCAGTAGTATAAGCGGTCTAACTAGGTTATGGCATGGCATTTCATTTGGTGTATTTGCATTACTCATTGGTACACTTCATTTAGAAAATCTTCATTTTCTTGAAAATATTCACGACAAAGCATTTACCGGAATTGTTCTAACTGTGTATATATGTATAAGTTTCTATTTTCATTATAATTCTAAGGTTTCTCTGTTTATTAGATTCATCACTTATTTATGTGTAACTGGAGGTCTTATTCTAATGATTAATGCTTTTGCAAAGAATCAATACTGGTATGTTGAGAGTATTAGTTATTCTTTCTCAAGTCTGTCTATCATTACATTTTTATTTGTTGTTTTTACTGCTCTATGTATTCCTTTTGGAATATTGTATATCACTACTTTTAAAAATACTGGGCAAAGTGGAGATAGTGTGAAACATTTCTATGTATTCTACATCATCTACCTGCTAAACCTCATTTATGTGTACTTGAAAACCTTTCATGATCTTGATTTAGGTTTATATTATTTTCCTCCGATCCTTCTATTTATAATAAGTACTTTAATTGGTCTTTGGCTGATTACACAGCAAGATGAAATCTTTGGGTTGATTGTTAGGGAAGAATCTATATTATTTTGGGTTTACCTCGGAAGTAGCATTATTGCTTCATCTACATATGCTTACCACATTGCTCAGTTTGATACTTCTTATAGTATTGCATTAGAACAAGCCATAACGATTTGCTTCATTGGGTTTGGTTTCTTGATGCTCTTTTATATTTCATATAATTTTTATGACATCATTAAACAAAACCTTCCAGTCTACAAGATCGCTTTTAAACCTCAAAATATTGATTTTCTCTCTTCTTGGGGAGTAGGTCTGCTCATCACAGTTGGATTATTTTATATCAATAATTTCACATCTTACCGTTACTTATGGGCTTCTTATTACAATAATCTGGGAGATGCTGAATACTTCAGTGGTAATACTTATTTAGCTGAAGAAAGATATGGAATGGCAAAAATGTATAGTGTTTGGAACTTTCATTCCAACTATATGCTAGCTAATATCGCTCAAGGTAATAAGAGAGAAGACATGGCTCGCTTAGCTTATGATCAATCATCAAAAGACCAAGGGAGTCAGCAAAGCTTTATTCAGATGGCATTAATTGATACTGAAAATAAAAATTATCTTGAATCTATTCTCACTCTGAAAAAAGGATTAGAAAGGTTTCCTCAATCAAAGGAAATTTATAACAACCTAGGATTAGCCTTTTATAGAATTGGAGAAGTAGATAGTGCACTATTTTATTTGGATAAAGGCATACAAGTTTCAAAAAATAAATCTCCTTTATTGGAAAGTAATTATTTGGCCATTTCTGCTTTAACAAGACTTCCAATTGATGAGAAAAGTAAATATTTGAAAGAACTTTCTGAAGAATCCGATTTAAATCAGACAGTAAATCAACTGGCTTATTTAAATGAGGGTGAAATCAACAGCACTAGTGAGTTTTATGAAGAACTAGTAAAAGATTCTATACTGAATGGCAATCAAATCAGCTATATCTACAATTATAGTATTAATAATATAGGAAAAGAAAACCCTTTTGATTTAGATGCAATCATTCAAGAAAAATTATATTCAGGATACAACCTTGAAAATAAAGAACAACTTCTATTCTCTTCATTTGTGAACCATTATAATCAAAAAGCATTATACAAAGGAAGACATAACTTATTAGAGTTAAATGAAAGGTATGGTAAAACAAATGGTTATTATTTGTTTTTGCTTGGATTAGATGCATTAGAGAAAAATCAGTTTCAACTAGCCGTTGAACAATTGGATCAAGCCTTTAAGATGGGCCAAAAAGCTGCGGCTTATCCGTTAGCAATGGCTGCTACTCAACTTGAGGATAGAAGTTATGCTAAACAATTATGGGATTTTGTTTTCAAGCTGAATATTCTTCAAAGTACAGATGTTGAGATCATAAAATATTACTTGGAAAATGTTGATGTCAGAGCGGAAGAAGAGAATGAATACTATTTTCAAGTTCTTTTAAACCATAAAAGATTAAGTATTAAGCAGAAAATTGATGGAATCAAAAGCTCTGACAATGCCGATGACTTAATTGAGGTCATTATTGATGATTATATCTCATTAAATGAAAAAGAACAAACAAAGGAGTTCATCAATCAATTAAGCAGTTTAGATTTGAGCAGCAACTCAAAAGCAAAGTGCATTGAGGCTGATTATTTACTAGGTCTTAATTTAAAGAATACAGCACTTTGGGTAGATCAATTAGATATCAATACTGTTGAAGGTAAACTATATAGTGACATCTTTAAGGAAACTAATTTTTTAAACCAAAAAGATCAACAACAGTTATACTTTAATAGTGCTTTTATCCGATATTACGCTAATAATTTACTGAAAGAAGAAAAAACAGAAGAAGCATTTGAGTTTGTTTCAGAGCACTTGAAGTTAAACCCATTCTCTGAAATCATCACAAACAGTTATTTGGAAACCTGTTTTTCTTTAGGGTTAAAAGATTTTGCCAATTCAAAAAAGGTGGAAGCAGAATACCTACTCTCCGATGAAGCTGTGAAAAGAGTCAATCAACTTTATACATCTCTTCTTGAAGATTACAATCAGAAAATTAACCAATGGGATACAGATACACTAACAGAATAACTTTATGCCACAAGAAGTAATTAAAACGAAAGGCATCTCCCGTATTTACCAAATGGGTGATGAAGTAATCAAAGCCTTAAAAACCATCGATATTTCCATCAATAGAGGTGAATATGTTGCCTTTATGGGGCCTTCTGGTTCAGGTAAATCAACGCTTATGAATATCATTGGATGCCTTGATACACCGAGTGAAGGTCAGTACTGGCTCAGCAATCAGGACGTCAGTGATATGACAGAAAACGAACTTGCCGCTGTAAGGAACAAAGAAATCGGTTTTGTATTCCAATCCTTTAACTTACTTCCAAGATCCACTATTCTAGATAATGTAGCCCTGCCATTGGTTTATGCTGGCGTTGGTAAAGAAGAAAGAATGGAAAGAGCACAAGCTTCTTTGGATGCAGTTGGGTTAGGCAATAGAGTTTCTCATAAACCTAATGAGCTTTCTGGAGGGCAAAGACAAAGGGTAGCTATTGCAAGAGCCTTAGTGAATAGACCAAGTATTATCCTTGCCGATGAACCTACTGGTGCCCTTGACACTAAAACTTCTTATGAGATTATGGCCATCTTTGATGAGTTACACCAGCAAGGCAACACAATTATCATGGTAACGCACGAGGAAGATATTGCCAATTATGCACATAGGGTGATTCGACTCCGAGACGGATTAGTGGAGAAAGATGAAATCAATCAAAATATTACAAAAGTATGATCATGAAAGTATATACTAAAACAGGAGATAAAGGAGAAACTTCCTTATTTGGAGGTAAAAGAGTGAAGAAGTCTCACCCTAGAATAGAGGCTTACGGAACAATAGACGAACTGAATTCATACATTGGTCTTATTCGTGATCAAGATGTAAACATTCCACGAAGTGCAGTATTAAAAGAAATTCAAGATAGATTATTTACAATAGGAGCAGAATTAGCGGCAGATCCTGATAAACCTCAATTGAAGAAACCTGATTTATATGAATCAGATATTGAGTATTTGGAAAATGCTATCGATGAGATGGAAATTGATCTTCAGCCATTGAAATATTTTATTCTTCCAGGTGGCCACACTTCAGTTTCTTTCTGTCATTTAGGAAGAACTGTTTGCCGAAGAGCTGAAAGGTTAGCAATTGCTTTAGACGAGGAAGATGGATTGTCGGATTATATCATTGTTCGTTATTTGAACAGGCTATCTGATTATCTCTTTGTCTTGTCAAGAAAAATGGCTTCAGACCTTAAAGTAGATGAGAATTACTGGATTCCAAGAAAATAATAAATAAGAAGACGCCTTTGATGATACAACATCAAAGGCGTTTTTTTATGCTCAAAATTTTGAGTACTAGGACAGAAGAAAAGGGACAATTTTAGGTTGTTATTTTTATTCTAATCGAGGCTGATTTGCAGAGCATAGCTTTAGTTAAGCGATAAAAATCTAACGAAGAGCAAGATAAAAAAGATAATATAAAATGTCAGTTTACTTTTGTTCTAGTACTTAAACCTCATCAATCATAAAATCTTTACCTTTCCCAAACTGATATAGCTCACTTAAATAACACTGCTCCAAGGTATCTAAAATCTTGATTAAATAATCATCATTTGATGTTATAGATAATGTTTCAAAAATAAACACCTCCCCATAATTTATTAATTTATAGGTTCTCCCTACCCTCATTGTGTTTTGACTAATGGACATTTTGAATATATTTTTAATATTTATGTTTAAATTATTGACAATGTTTAAATTTTAAACTAATTTTACATCGTAATCAAAGTTAAAGATGACACCTTAATCATTCCAACTATCAAGTGTTCATTTTTAATTCATTTGGTCGAGATAGTAAGTAAGTTTTATATTTTCTCAAAGGTAAAGTTTTGTTGTCATGTATTTTCTTAAAAATCAATCGGAATTAGCTGTTTCCAGTAATAATGTATCCATAGGAATTAAATTTCCTAACAACCTGTATCTACGTTACCGCGGTAATGTGTATACTTTTATCATCAACCCAAAACTCCTTCTGACAACGATCGCCTTAATGGTGACGCTTTTGGCTATCCAATTGTTTTCTAGCCCAGAAGAAAAAGTAATTTTTGTTCAAGCACCCATCCAGTATCATTATGGAAACAATGAACCAACAATGGATGAGTTTATAGAAGACTTTGGTATCAATATAGAAGAAGTCAATCACGCCGGAACCACAATCATTCCTGTTAAAACCGCCCAAAACATTTCTGATCAATACAAAGAACAGAAATTAAACAGTGTTGCTTCCTCTCTGGATCGCTTTCAAATTGAACGTCAGTTATTAGTCACGGATTACCTCATTGCAGAGAAAGTGACCAGAGTGGATCAACTCAAAAGTGAGTCATTGAAAGAGCTCAATTCAAAAATATCTGGCCTTTTCAAACAATATGTTTTAGATCAGATGCAAGCACCTCCTCATGTATACGAATTCTTCACTTCAACTTCACCATTAAAGAAGATCGAAACAGCCTTGATGGAGCAAGCAAAGTATCATGTTCCTGCATCCATCACTTTGGCTCAAGCAGCTCTGGAAACAGGTTATGGTAAAAGAGTTATTGGCAATAATTATTTCGGAGTAAAGGACAAAACAGGTAAAACCACTCCAATAACTACTACCGAGTACTACACAAAAGAAGAATTTAAAAGAAACAAAGGCATTATTGTTTCCTCTCAGAAAGTGAAACGTAATGGCAAAGTACTTTATAAGTGTGTGGTAAAAGATTCTTTTGCCGAGTATAAGTCACCATGGGAGTCTTTCAGAGCGCATTCACTTTTCCTCAATAAACAAAAAAGGTACGCACCTCTTTTTACTCAAGGAAGAGACTATTCCTCTTGGGCTGATATGATTGGCTCTACAAAATATGGAGGAGTGGGCTATGCTACGTCTCCTTTATATGGAGAACTACTGAAAAAAATTATCAAAAGATATCACTTAGATCTATTAGACTACTAGTGTCAGTTATTATTTGAGGCAGAAGAAAAGGGAAGAATGTTTACATAACATCTCTTCCCTTCTTATTTATATGAAAATTAATTCAGACAGAAGTTGACTTTTCAACTTCCTCCATCATAATTTAATAACCTTGCTGTTTTAATGATTCTATTACCTTTTGGTCTTTTTCTTTAGAAAGTGCTTCACTGATTCTTTTATTAATGCTTTCATCTTCCAAAACAGGACTAATAGCTTGGTAAGCGGCTACTTTTGTCTCGGTACTGGCACCACTATTTGTTGCATATTTTAATACAATATCTGTAGCTTGCTTCTTTTCTTCATCAGTTTCTAGATGCATGATATATCCAATCATTGTTCTAAACATATACTGACGGAACTGATCATTCATTTCGGCTAACTTTTGATCATACCAATCCAATTTCCCCTTAGTACCAAACTGACCATAAATCATGGAAGATACAAAAACAATATTCGGGTTTTTCGCATCCTCAAATTTTTCTAAAGTAGGAACAATACTAGGCCCTTCTATTTCTGACACTGAATACAAAGCTGTTGCTACAACCATATAAGAGCTGTCATTCATAGCTTGTTTTGCTATTGGAATAAAATCTTCACTGATAGTACTCAAAGTGCTTAGTGCATTTGCTCTTACAGATGAATTTGGATCATTCACCACTAAATTTTTCAAAATATTCTTCGTTTCTGTTAGATCACCAGTACCTTGATAACCTTCAAAAAGCCCTGCAGCTGTTTCTCTAATTCCCCAGAATGGATCTTTTAAGTAAGTATTAAGCTCATTGACTAATGAAGGATCAGCAATAATCGAATTACCTAAATTATCCAATGCCTCTACCCTGTGCATTACATTTTCTGCATATTTTGCTTGAATTAAATAAGCTTCAGTACTTTTTGTATGTGAAATTACCCCTGGAATGATATGATCAGGGTCAAAGATGACTAAATCCGGCTTCATGTCAAGCATAAACGAGAAAGACTGTTGCTCTTTATCTAAAACAATTTTTCTTTCTTCTTTTTTACCATCTTTCCAAACAAACTGCACCTTTGTAGGAATACGATAGATAGGCGTATACTCAGGGTCTTGACGCTGCTGCAATGTCAACTCCAGCGTATTTCCATTGTATTTTTCCATCACTAATATATCAGGATGTCCTGCTTTCATAAACCATTGATCGAAGAACCAATTCAAATCCTGACCTGTTACTTCTTCAAAAGCAATTCTCAGGTGTGCAATTTCAGCTGCCTTAAAAGCATTATTTTTTAAATAAAGTGCAGCGGCTTCAAAGAAGGCCTCATCACCAATAGTATTTCTTAGTAAGTTTAATGTATAACCACCCTTAGCATAAGAGTGACTATCAAACATGTCTTCTTTATTTTTATAATAATAACGAATCAATGGCTCTTGCTTTATTTCAGATTCAGTGAGATAGCTCTCTAACTCTGACTGCAACGCAAAATCAGCTTCATCTTTTCCATGCTTATATTCTCTCCATAAATACTCACTGTAATTGGCCCATGATTCATTCAAAGGTAAATTAGCCCATGACTCCGTTGTTACTAAATCACCAAACCAATGATGAAATAGCTCATGCGCTACAATAAAATCCCAATCTTGGTCTAATTTCTCTCTATCATCCACTTGAACGGCTTCCATAAAAGTAGAAGCAGAGGTATTTTCCATTGCTCCACTTACAAAATCTCGGATAATGATTTGAGAATACTTATCCCATGGATATTCATATTGGAATTTATTAGAAAAGAATTCCAACATTTCTGGAGTGTTACCAAAAATGGTTCTTGCATATTTTTCATATTCAGGCTCCACGTAATAGCTGACTTCCTTTCCTCTCCATTCGTCCTTTACAACAGCATAATCACCAACTGCCATCATGGTTAAATAAACAGAATGAGGTTGTTCTTGTTTCCAGTGGTCTGTTCTCGTTCCATCTGAGTTTTTCTTTTCAGAAACTAAACGGCCATTAGAAAGCGTCACATACTTATCCTGTACCGTCATGAAGATATCTTGCTTCATCTTCACATTGGGATGATCAAAAGTTGGGAACCAGCAAGAGTTAGCACTTGTCTCTCCTTGTGTCCATATCTGCTGAGGCTTACCAATTTCGTCACCTAATGGATTGATAAAATATAAACCCTTATCACTTGTGATGGCTTCACTTCCTGAAGTCTGTCTTTCATTTGGTTTTGCAGTATAAGAAATGTGCAAACCGAAAATATCCTTTCTTGTATAGTCTTTATCCAATGCAATCGTTATCTGCAAGCTATCATAGCTGTAGTCTAAAGACTGTAATACGTTCTGTTTTTTATCTGTTAATTCAATTTTATGTATATCAAAATTCTTTGCATCAAGAATCACTTCATTCTGAGTATAAAAATGAGGCTGTAAAGTCAATACTGCATCACCTGACATTCTTTGTTTCTCCCAATCAAAGCTCACTTTTAATTGTGTATGTAATAAATCAAAAGCAGTACTGAAAGACGGGTTATAAGGTCCTTTTTTAGCAACCCAATCAGGCACTACCTTCTCTTCTTTAATTGGTGCTGCTGGAGATAATGGAGCGACAGGGGTTACTTCTGTTAGGTTTCCGTTTTCCTGAGCTGTCGGCTGTGTGGTTTTACAGGCATTCAAAGCACCTATTACAAAAAGCACCGATACAGATCGTTTAATTTTGTATAGCATAAAATGGTTTTCTTCTTATTTTGATTATTTAGTTATGAAAATAGCTCAGAAAATCGAGAGTTAGAATGATATTCACTTATAATATGACAAATTCGTCAGATTTATATAACTTCAAAGGAAAATTAACCGGTCAATCTACTCAATACTGACAATTTGTCGAGGATTCCATTCGTGGGCCGTTTATTGGTTAAAACGAAGTACCAAAACAGAATTTCTTATTTAAATTTTGAATTTAGTAAATACTAAAAAAAGATATATGGAAAAATTTAGATCAACAACCGTCCTTGCCATCAAAAAAGATGGTGAAGTGGCACTTGGCGCTGATGGACAAGCTACTTTTGGAAATACTGTAGCAAAAAGCAACGTAAAGAAAGTAAGAACATTGATGGGAGGTAAAATCGTTTGTGGTTTTGCTGGTTCTACAGCTGATGCATTTACTTTGATGGAGCGCTTTGAAGAAAAATTAAACGCTTTCAATGGTAATATGAAACGTGCGGCAATCGACTTAGCGAAAGATTGGCGTATGGACAGATACCTTAGAAAGTTAGAAGCTATGATGATTGTAGCTGATATTAATGATGTTTTAATCATTTCCGGTACAGGTGATGTGATTGAGCCTGATCATGATATTGCCGCTATCGGTTCTGGTAGTATGTATGCTCAATCTGCCGCTTTGGCTCTTAAGAAACACGCTAGTGATATGTCTGCTGAAGATATGGTACGTGAAGGACTGGGTATTGCCGCTGATATCTGTATCTATACTAACCACAATTTTGTGATTGAAAAAGTAAAAGCATAAAAATAAAGCATGGAATCTTTCGAATTACCCATCGAAAATACTCCTTTGCAAGAACTAACGGACTCTATTTTTTCTGAAAATGGAGTTCGTTTTTTTGTTAAAAGAGATGACTTAACCCACCCTGAAGTTTCAGGAAATAAATGGAGGAAACTAAAATACAATTTACTTCAAGCTAAAAAAGAAGGCTATCAGAAAATACTCACCTTTGGCGGTGCTTACTCCAATCATATACATGCTTTTGCAGCAGCTGGAAAATTATATGAGCTTGATACAATTGGGGTGATCAGAGGTGAAGAACATCTGCCATTAAACCCTACACTCGATTTTGCTACAAGGCAGGGAATGGAACTTTCTTACTTGGACAGAACTTCTTTTAGAAATTATAAAGACCAAATTCCTAAACTAAAAGAAAAGTTTGGAGCATTTTATATGGCCCCAATGGGCGGTTCCAATACTCTTGCTCTAAAAGGAGTTGGAGAACTAGGAGATGAATTAAATGAAGTGCTAGAGGAAGGTGACTATGTTTGTAGCGCTTGCGGAACTGGCGGGACACTGGCAGGTCTTATTGCCTCATTAAGGTCAGATGTGAATGTTATTGGGTTTCCAGCATTAAAAGGCGGATCATTTTTGTATGATGATATCAATGACTTCTTGAAAGGTTTAGACAGTTCTTCTTTTCCAAAATGGACGCTGAACACGGATTATCATTTTGGAGGCTACGCCAAGAAAAAGCCTGAACTGATGGATTTTATAATGCAATTTCATCAAAAATATAACATTGAGCTAGAACGCATTTATACAGGCAAAATGATCTACGGCGTTTTTGATTTACTCCGTAAAGGTTACTTCAGAAAAGGACAGAAAATCATTGTGTTACATTCAGGAGGATTGCAGATAAACCGTTAATCACAGTACTATTTGGTGATAGTAATCAATAAAATGTAACTAATACACTTTAAATTTGACTTTTTCATAATTTTAACATATTTTAAAAATATAGAAAAAGGAATAAAATATTACGTTACAATCTCAACCTATAAACATCTCTAACATTAGAAACAACGTTTAATACTGTATTCTTATTCATCACCAAAAGACTATCATCATGAAAAAAGCATTCCTCCTTGCCCTCTTAATTGGCTTTACTTCTGCTTTGGTTTTCGCTCAAACGGAAGAAATTAAAAAAATTAATGAAGAAGAATATTCTCAAGTTGAATATTCAGTATTAGAATCACTAGGTCCTCAATATTTAAGCAGTTTAGAAACAACACTTACTGAATTAGATTGGGGTTTAAACAATCATGAAGAATTTAATGCACTTCACGAAGAAAGTACACTTGTATCAGAAGTTTATGTTTACAGTGCAGATGATTTCAGATTAATCCACTATCACAACGGCGATGTTCATGACGTGGATTTAGAGCAAATTGCACAAAAAGCAGACCTTCTCATGAACAGCGATGGTACTTATTATTACGTTTTAAGAGATTAATAAATAAAAAAATTAGAAGTATTTATTTAAAATAAGGGCAATCTATTAGAAGATTGCCTTTTTAATTATAATTATTTCTAATGAATAGAGTAACATTATCTTGATTATTATAAATTTGCAGTGACAAAGGAAATGTGGTGTTATTAAATCATTAATTATCACGTACATTTCTAACTGTCTTTCGTCTTGAATTATAGATAGCGTACCAAAAAAAATATACTGATGTCTTCAGTTAAAATCTTTTCAGCTTCGGGAACAGAATATCTCGCGAGCAAAATAGCACACTCTTATGGTAAATCTTTAGGAGATGTAGTTCTTCAACGTTTTAGTGATGGAGAAATTTCTACACACTTCAATGAGTCAATAAGAGGCTGTGATGTTTTCATCATTCAATCCACTTGTCCTCCAGCAGATAACCTTCTCGAACTTCTTTTACTGATTGATGCTGCAAAAAGAGCTTCCGCTTCTACGGTAACAGTTCTTCTTCCGTACTTCGGATATGCACGTCAGGATAGAAAAGACAAACCAAGAGTAGGTATTGGTGCGAAACTAATCGCCAACTTGTTAACTGCCTCAGGTGCTACACGTGTAGTTACTTGTGAGTTACATGCTGACCAAATTCAAGGATTCTTCGACATCCCTGTAGTTCACTTACAAAGCTCACCAATCTTTGTTCCTTACATTGAGAGCTTAGGATTAGATAACTTGACTTTCGCTTCTCCAGATGTGGGAGGTGCTAAGAGAGCAAGATCTTATGCAAAACACTTCAAAGCTGATATCGTGATGTGTGACAAGCACCGTGAGAGAGCAAATGAAGTAGCATCGATGCAAGTTATCGGTGATGTTAAAGACAAGAATGTAATTCTTGTTGATGACTTAGCAGATACAGCAGGTACTTTATGTAATGCCGCTGAGATCATCATGGAGAAAGGAGCAAAATCAGTTAGAGCCATCTGTACACACGGTGTTCTTTCTGGACCAGCTTACGATCGTGTAGCCGCTTCAGTTCTTGAAGAATTAGTTGTTACTGATACTCTTCCTGTAGAAAACAGAGAGAAAATCAACGTACTTTCAGTTGCTGAGCTTTTTGCTAAAGCAATCAGAAAGATCCAAGATCACGAATCAATTAGCTCTTTGTTCATCTAGGAACCTTGAGCTTTTTTTATAAGATTAGGCTATCTACCATCATAACTTGTTGGTAGATAGCCTTTTTTGTTTAATAAGGTTGAATAATTCTTTCGTTTTTAATACTAAAATTATTACCTTTGCGAGCCTATTTCTAGTAATAGAAATCGTTAAGCATGTTTTGGGATGGGGTCCACCTTTCGAGTAAAGAACGATCAAGTACCAAAGCGTTTATAACATGTTTTACTTTTATATTAAAAAAATCAGATGAAAACTGTAGAAATCATCGGTTACAACCGTGAGACTGTTGGTAAGAAAGCTGCCAAAGATTTAAGAAAAGAAGGTTTAGCACCATGTGTAATTTATGGTGGTGAGCAACCAATTCACTTTGCAGTACCAATGATCTTGTTCAGAGACATTATCTATACTCCAGAGGTTTGTTTCGTAAAAATCAACATCGAAGGTGTAGAGAAAACTGCTATCGTTCAAGATTTCCAATTACACCCAGTTTCTGAGGTGCTTCTTCACGTTGACTTCTTAGAGTTAAGCGATGACAAAGCAATCAAAATGGATGTTCCAGTTTCATTCGTAGGTTCTTCTCCAGGTCTTCAAATGGGTGGTAAGCTTGTGGCTAAACTTAGAAAAATCAAAGTTAAAGCACTTCCAGCTAACATGCCTGAGTCAGTAGAAGTTTCTATCGAAGGTTTAGAGCTTGGTAAATCAGTTCGTATCGGATCAATCACTCCAGATAACTATGAGATCCTTTACAATGATTCAGTAACAGTAGCATCAATTGCTATTCCAAGAACATTACGTTCAGCAATGGACGCAGCTGCTGCGGAATAATCAGCAACTGTTTGAACATAAAGAAGAGAGGTTTGGTAGAAATACTAAACCTCTTTTTTTTGGTCATTTTTTTTTGTATCTAGTAAATGAATAAACAATCATTTACCAATGACCATCTCATCTCAAACTCCAAAACACTTTTTTTTAAATCTAGAAAAAGGCAAAATTGAATGCCTTCAATTCGGCGAAGGTGAAAAACTTTTGATCTGCATTCATGGTTTTGGAGACAGTGTCAATCTCTTTCGATCTATTGCACCTGCTTGGGAAAAAGATTATACCATGATTGCTTTTTCTCTGCCTTATCATGGAAAAACAGATTGGGGACCTTCTTATTTTTCTTCTAGAAATATAAAAGAGATCATTGATGCTATTCTTGAAAGGTTCCAGAAAGATAGATTTTCTATTTTGGGGTATAGTATGGGTGGAAAGATTACAATGTATTGTATTCAAAAGTACTATAGTTCTTCTATTGATCAACTGATATTATGTGCTTCTGATGGCTTAAAAACGCATATTCTTTATGACGTTTCAAAGCTTCCTAGATTATATCTGGAATTGACTATGTTGCTGCTTCGTTTCCCGAAAGCGATGTTTAAGTTAGTGGGATGGATACATAGAAGAGGTTATTTATCAAAATTCCTTTACGATTTCTTTATGAATCACTTTGCAACCCAAGAACAGAGAAGACGCTTTTTTGGTGTTGCTACTTCTTCAAGGTATATGAGTCCCGACTTAAAACAACTTGCTTCCCAAATTAATCAATATAAGGTTCCCGTTGATATGTATTTCGGTAAAAGAGATGAAGTGATTTTGATGGAAGGTGCTATTCGTTTCTCAGAGTTACTCGATAATGTTCGATTTTATGAATTAGAAAAAGGGCATTTATTGATTGATGAGGATTTATGTCTTCTAATGACAGAAAATAAGGCCTAAGTACTTCACCTGAAATAGTATTATTTATAACTACTTTTGATGAAATACCTAGTTCTGATTTTTTACTTTCTAAATCTATACGTCAACTTGGCAATAAAAACATTCTCCGAAGGCGAATCAAAAATACCATTTACGATTTCTGAAAATGAAAACTCTCTGAAAGGTTCTGCCAAATCTCCCCTGCCCTGCGACCATACCATAAAAAAGGTACAGCCGGGCTTATACTCCCATCTTAATACCAAATTGGAATTGAAATCTATCACATCAAAATCAGGCTTTCCGAAAGTATAATTACCATTCTGATCAAATACAGTATACTCTTCATTTTCTGAGTTATAACTGATCTCATCTGTAGTGAAAGTATGAATCCTATTTTCATATTTCCCTGCCCTAGGATCTTCCACTCGTTTGAAATCATAATAATCACCCCTTGAAGCAAAAGGCTGTGCATAATACTGTAATGAAAGATTGGGTCTTAAAATTAAATTTCCTCTGATGGTTACACCTGTAGTATGTTGTTCTATTCTTCCTAAAACATAATTATCTCCCGCAGTATTTGCTTCTGTAGTAACATACTGAATATGATCTTGGTTATAAGAGATAAATGGGAATATACCAATCTCTAATGCATTAATTGGTCTGTAATTCATCCCCACCCAAGCATCAAAGTTTTTCCCTGCATTATCTTGAGTGACAGCAAACTCATTCCCAAATTCAAAAGCGAGTTTTTTCCTTCCATCACTTTCTATATTATACCAAAACTGATTTCTATTTGGTCGTAAAAAAGCTGGTCCCCCTCTTAACATAAAGTTACTGAGTCTTTGTCTTTGAAGTGAACCGCCTGTTGAGAATTCCCAGAAGTTTTTAAACTCAAGATTGACATTTCCATGCAAACCCAAATAGGTGTTCTTCCCTCCATAATCAAAATAAGCGTACTGTCTTACATTCGCGTTGATTCTTCTGAAAATAGATACAGGCTGTAAGGTTTGGTAACCCACCATACTCCATTGATTCATAAGGTCCGCCGCATTCATAAAACCAATATCATTGATCTCAAACTTAGGCGATCTCCAAGTTCCACCAATTTCATACCTCCAAGGACTTCCTCCATTTCGTCCAAACTTCAAATATCCACCTGTTCCGGTCATAGATGTAGCTGTAGTATCAACATTCACATAACTTGCATCAGGGCGCTGAAAGAAATGCCTTCCTGATTCTTGTGTGTTTGTTATCGCTTCAGGATCTCCCTCTACATGACTCACCATAAAATTACCTTGGATATAATAAGACCTGTCTTTCCATTGATGTAAAAAATCTATTCCTCCTGAATAAGCATCCGTATGTAAAAATCGTAGGTTATCAGAATCAATTGTTCTATTAGTCGCTGTAAAAGCTATACCTACAACAGAGTTTCCTTGATTAATATCTTGAGTAGCTCTAGCCACAAAATAGTTCGTAAAAGGTTCTACCGTTTCTTCCGATTTTTCACCTTTTGTATCAATTTCTGCAGTAGTAGCCATTGTGATATTGTTCATCACACCAAAAGCAAAACCATTTTTATTTTTACCCGTCAATTTAAATGCTCCCAAAATAGGTACTACTTTAGGCTGATCAATAAACTGTCCTTCTTCCGTCTCTGGTTCATAACTCGGAGATTTACCTATACGCCTTGTATAAACTAAATTATCCCTTGAAAAATTACCTCCAGCATTGGAACGTGTTCCAGGAAATGAAAGTGTATTTCGACCTTCAATAAAAAAGGGCCTTCTCTCTCTGAGAAAAATTTCAAAGGTTGATAAATTCAGCTGTGATGGATCTGCCTCCACCTGACCAAAATCAGGGTTGATAGTGAAATCTAAAGTAATATCACTTGTGATACCAATTTTTCCATCCACACCTGCGTTGGCAGAGTATTCAGAACCTGTTTTATAAGGGTTTCCTTCCTCTTTCTTTCCTCTGTCATTTCTAGCAAGAACGAAAGGAGCTATCTCTAATTGTTTTTGAGGTTTGATGCCTTTCAGACCTTTCAATTCACCAAAAAGATGCACCCAACCTGGGGAATCTTTAGGAATATATTGCCAGTAGGAACGTTCATTGTTTCTAAATAAACGGCGAGTCACCTGTAATCCCCATGTGAGGTTTTCTGAATTAGTAAAACGCAACTGTGAAAGTGGTATTCTGATTTCTGCATTCCAGCCTTCTTTATCAATAGTAGTTTTTGCCCACCAAATGGCATCCCAGTTAGAGTCCCAATTCCTTCCGTTATTCGAAATTGCTTCATCCCCAATCACTCCCGATACACTGACAGTAAATGAAAAGGCATTGGTCAAATCATGATAAGAATCTATGTTAACTTCCACAAAATCACCTTCAAAGCCATCTCGTCTTGACATTCTTTTTACAATACTATCTGGAGCAGTATCATAAGCTTTAATAGCAAAATACATGTACTTGGCATCGTACATTACTTTAAATGCCGTTTTTTGAGAAGGAGGAGCACCATCTATAGGGTCCCGCTGTGTAAAATCCCCTGCCCATTCGACATTTTGCCATGCAGGATCATCAAATTTACCATCTATGGTAATTTCACTGTTTTCGAGAGATCGAGTAAAATAAGTTCTCTTTTCTTCGTGGTTATTTTCATTAATTTGACAAAGTGCAATAAAGGGCACTAGTTGAAAGAACCAAATCAATGGGTAGAGTTTTGTTAATTTCAATGGAGTAGAGCTTAGTATAGTAGTACTATGGCAATGAATTGGTGTTTCTGCCCTAGTACTTTTCGTAGATAAGTGCTAAAAAATCCTGTTCTTCATGATTCTATTTGAAGAACAGGAGGTTATTTGGGATAAATGTAGTGATTTTAAATGTGTGTGTAAAGTTATCTGTTACTTTAATTTTGAATGAAACACTAGAACTTACAAGGTGTTATATCAGAAAAAGAGATACCCAAGAAATATAGCGGCAATTACTCCCATAAAATCTGCAAATAAACCACAGGTAATGGCATATCTTGTTTTGCGGATATTAACTGAGCCAAAATAAACTGCTATAATATAAAAAGTAGTATCTGTGGCTCCTTGCATCATTGATGATAATTTACCTGCAAATGAATCTGCACCTTCAGCATTCATAATATCCAACATCACTCCTCTTGCACCGCTTCCACTCAACGGTTTCATAAATGCAACGGGAAGAGCATCCACAAATGCGGCATCAATTCCAATTCCATCTTGAATCGCCCATTTGATTCCATCCATAATATATTCTAAGGCTCCAGAAGCTCTGAACATTCCAATAGCTACAAGTATTGCCACGAGATAAGGTATAATTGTTACCGCTGTCTTAAATCCTTCTTTGGCTCCTTCTATAAATGCATCATAAGCATTAATTTTTCTATAAGCCGCCAATCCTACAAATGAACAGATAATACTCAATAAAATCAGGTTGCCTGCTATCGACGAAACAGTATTGGCTTCCTCTGGTGATAAATGATAAAAAAGAGTAATCGTACCAACGATCAATAATACGAGTCCTCCTATATAGGAAAGTATTACTCCATCCAATAAATTAATTTTCTGATAAACTGATACGATTAATAAACCTGCCAATGATGAGATACTTGTGGCCAATAATATAGGAATAAAGACATCTGTGGGGTTTGCCGCGCCTAATTCTGCTCTGTACATCATGACTGTAATTGGTATCAGCGTCAATCCAGATGTATTTAAAACCAAAAACATAATCATTGGATTAGAGGCAGTATCTTTTTTCTTATTGAACTCCTGTAATTCTTTCATTGCTTTAAGCCCCAAAGGTGTAGCAGCGTTATCCAAACCCAGCATGTTTGCTGAAAAATTCATCATCATAGATGAAATAGCAGGGTGATTTTTGGGTACATCAGGAAATATTCTTGAAAAGAACGGCCCCACTAACTTTGTCATTACTTGCACGGCTCCACCTTTTTCACCAACACTCATCAATCCCATCCATAATGCCAACGTTCCTGTTAACCCTATTGAGATATCAAATGCCGTTTTAGACATACTGAAAGTACTATCAATAATTAAAGCAAAGGTTGATGCATCACCAAAGAAGATCCATTTACAAAGAGCAACAACAAAAGCTCCTAGTATAAAAAATATCCATATATAATTTAAAGCCATAAAGTCTAAAAAATAATTGTACTTAATGAAAAGTGAATTTAAGCATCTATTCAATTAAAAGAACATACTTAGAGTCTTTCTTTTTTAAAAAATGAATCAGTACAACACCAAAAAGTCCCTCACCTTTTTCAAGATGAAGGACTTTATAAAATCTTCTTATGTAATCACTATACTGATTGGCGTTTTGTTAAAACAGATCCAATCAAAATACCCACAACTGGCATTAATACGCCAATGAGTGCGTAATACTGAAGTGCCGTACTTGACAACTCAATTACATCTGACTCAACAGCAAAGCCTAGCTGAGGTGCAACATAATAAATGATTGCGGCTCCAAATCCAACTGCACCAAATGCAAAACCTAGAACCAGAGAGAGTTTTACCATTCTAGCGAGAGAGTTGATAATTCTTTCTAGAAGAGATAGTTTCTCATCGTTTTGAAACAATGATAGCAGAGAGGGTATAATGACCCCTACCACTGCTAGTAATGTTAATGTTCTCATAATACTCTATTCTATTCTTTAATAAATCTGTTAGTAGCTGATTATTCAAAAAAATTGACGATAGTTATAACAATTGATAAATGAATAATTTGATTGAAATACAAGTATATTAGTAAAATATACACTTATAAGTTACTGTCGTAAATTTACTTAAAAAAAAATAAAAAAACATATATTAATACCTGATTATATTGGATTAATAGATTCTTTGTTATGAAAATAGCCGAAATCAAAAAGAAATGATAGATACGGTACGGTTTTGATGAATAATAAACTTATAAAAAACTATATTTTTAGATGCTAAAAAGAATACTACTGACCTTATTTATATTAAATGCACTTTGTTTTAACATAATTGCTCAAAATATTCATGAGGAAGATGCAATAAAAAAAATTCTTGAAGGAAACATAGAAGGCTCCATTGCAGATCTCAGATTGTCATTAGATAAAGATTCTAATGCTGTATTATCTCAATTTGCTTTAGCCAATCAATTATTTGAAAAAGTAGAAGCAGAAGAAAAAAGAAATAGAGTTAATATCCGATTCATCAATATGGACGGTTATTTCAAAGACTTTAAAGAAGCCTATGAATGGTCATTAGTAGCATCTGAAAATTATAAAAAACTTACTGAGGAAGAAAAGAAAAGAATTAGACAATCACTTTCTGTTACAAGTGATGAGGTCACCGGTTTTCTTACTTCTAGAATCCAATCCGAAGCTTTCGCTTTCCTAAATCAAGCACCTTACAGAAGGCCAACACACCAACTTTATAGAACAGAAGTCTATAATAGAATCATGGAAGGTGATACACTGATGGCATTGAGAGAAATCTTTATCCGGCAGTGCGGAGAGTATATTGAGGATTATCCTAAATCCCCCTATCTACAAAAGGTAAACGAACTCAGAAAAGGAGTTCTTAAAGAATACCTCTCCAATACCACGCTCAGACAGTACGGTGATAAATCAGGGCATATGTTTGAGAGGTATTGTCATGAAATTATTGAGTTGTATTCTAAAGAAGAATTAAAACATATCATTCCGCTTTATTACGGTAAGGAATACGATTTTAATAAAGAAAACATGTTTCAGTCAGAGGGATATAAAAAATTAAAATCCTTCGCTGATAGTGAAGACCTAAGTATAATAGAAGTATTATGTCAGCTTAATATTCATGATGGAGGCTGTCAAACGCAGAATGAAGAGCTTTATGATCGATTCGTTCGTCATATGGCTCCAATGGATATTGCGTTAATTGCTGTAAAGAAAATGACTGCTTCTCCTTTCAAAGCCCATAACTTTAATAAGGTTCAGAATATTTATAAAAAATACAAACCCCTATTTCCTGATCATCAGGATTATTTTGATAAAATATTGGAACTGTTTACAAGAGATGAAACTCCCCGTTACCTTGTCAACTTAGGTAACAATGTGAATACTGTAGCAAGGGAATACCAGCCCGTGATTACACTTGATGAGGAATACCTTTATTTTGCTCGAAAAACAGCGAAGTCTGGAGAAGATGTTTACGTCTCAAAAAAAGATCATATTACAGGTGAATGGGGATTTGCAGAAGAAGTTTTTGAGGTAAATACAGAATCACATGAAGTACCGCTTGGGGTCAGTGGAGATGGGCAAACTTTGCTACTTTACGGCAACTACAGTAAAATAAAGCGTTTTTCATATGTTCGTAATACGGAAAATAAACTTGGAAAAGGAGATTTTTACTATTCCAAAAAAATGAAAGACGGCAAGTGGAGTGCAGTCAACGTCTTCAAATATCCCATCAATACACCTTATTATGAAGCTGGGTTGAGTTTATCTTTAGATGGCGATCTTGCTTTCTTCACGTCTGACCGTCCTGATGGTATTGGAGGCTATAACCCCAATTACCCTGATGATGGATTGTATTTTCATGGTTCGGGCGAATTCAATACTGATCTTTATGTTTCTGTGAAGAATGAGGATGGCTCATGGGGAAAACCTATTAATCTAGGGGAAACAATCAATACTCCATTTGCAGAGAAAAACCCTTATTTACATCCAGACAAAGAAACTCTATACTTTTGTTCTGACGGGCATCCCGGTCTAGGTGGATATGATATTTTTATGGCTAAAAGATTAGATCCAGATCGTTGGGACCAATGGAGTGAACCTATCAACCTTGGTATTTCAGTAAATGGAGTAGACGATGATGCTTTTTACTTGACTTCTGTTGGTAACAAAGCGTTAGTGGTTTCTTCTAAAGCTAAAGAAAATTATGGCAGGGATGATATTTATGAATTAGAAATACCTGAAGCAGTCAGACCAATTCCAATGCTTTTTGCTCATGGCAAAGTGATTGACCCTAATGGAGAAGGAATTTCTGAATTATCAATCAAGATAGTAGGAACAGACGGTGAAGAAATAATGAAAAGAAAGACTGCTGAAAATGGCGAATTTCAAATTGCAGTACCTCAAGATAAAGAATACCTCATCTATGTAGATGACGAAGATTATATTGGTAGCAGTATTGAATTAAAAGACAACACCGACCATAACCTTCTGTTGCAACCAATGGAAACAGTTGATCTGAAAGATGAAACCCAAGATGCCTCTTTCATTATGACCAGCCTCAATTTCGATACTAATTCTTCCAGCATCAGAAGCGAGTCTTTCTTCGATCTTGACCGATTGGCAGTGATGATGAACAGGAACAAACTTTGGATTTTAGTCATAGAAGGACATACTGATAATGTCGATACCAAAGAATACAATATTGAACTTTCTAAGGCAAGAGCCAATGCAGTGAAAACTTATTTAGTGAACAAAGGAATACATGCTACAAGGTTGGATGCTTATGGTTTTGGAGAGGAAAGACCTATTGACTCTAACACTACAAAAGAGGGAAGGCAAGAAAACCGAAGGGTGGTATTTACGATATTAAAATAAAAAAGGCACCCTAAAAAGTGCCTTATAGATAGTAGCAAGTTATTTTTTCATAGTAAATAAGTAGCAATGAGTAAATAGCGATAAGGGTGAACAAACAACAAGTAGATATTCAATTATCTACAAATAATGTCAGTAGAAAGTAACGAGTTAAAGTAGCAATTAGCGTTTTCAATGCTTTTACTTAATGTAAATGTACGTTTATTTGGTTAAAAAATTCAAATTTATTAACATTTAAATTCACATTTATTTACAATTGCACCTTATTTATTTGATTTGCAGATAGTTTATTTTTTTGCATTTTTTTGAGATTAAACTTTTTCAAAGGATTTTATGTTAGAAGAAATAAAGTTCAGTTTTTTAAAATCTACTCAAATAGGTAAAATTAATGTGACAAAACATTAACTGTGTACAGTTTTTGAGTAGGTTTAAATGTACTTTTGATTATATTAGTATGTTCGTAACTCTACTTACTATTGTTTTCGCTTAAATCTAAATTCTTTTAATAAACACCGTAACTAGAGTACTCGATTCAATTTGCATATAAACTTGTTGATTTATCACCATGCAGACTATATTATATACTCTTTCGATTTTCTCTTTCATTGTATTAAGTTTTTTGGGAGATTTTTTTTCAGAAGATCAGAATAACCGTCCTACTTTCACAGTAATCAAGCAAGGAGTACCAAAGTCATGTCCTCTAGGTGGGTTGCATCTTATTGAAGGTATAGTTAGGTCTGCTAATTCTGAAGAATATATTGATGTTTATATCTACCTGCAAAACTATGACGGTTCTTGGACCAAACAGGAATTCAAAAGAAAAGGTGGAGGAGTAGTAAAATTAGACTTGTCTTCTTGTAACTACACGGGTAATTATTATGCCCTGGCAGATTACGCCTATAACTCAGGTAAAAGAATGCCAAGTATTGCTCAAGTCAAAGAAAAACACGACAGTCAAGGGAAAAGCCCTAAATTCCGTGTTACTGAAAAATTTCCTTTAAAAGAATGTGAGAATGGTGTAGTAGGCACCTATTTCAAACAAGGCGAGGTCTTTACTCCTAAAGGGGAAAAAGTGGAAGTGACAATGTATTTACAGAAGTCAGACGGATCATGGAGAAAGAAACACTTCAGAAAAGTAGGATCCGGTTTTATACCGCTTGAAGTAAAGGGCTGTGACCTCAATGGAGTTTATAAATCTAGAATTGTATATGTCAATTAATTGATTTTGCACTTTTACACCTTAAAATGTAACCTTTTTATTTGATTTAAGTAATTAGTGATATAAATTCTATTGTGAAATTGACAAATTGAAAAAAAAATGTATTTTCGCAAGAATTAATATTAACCTTGAAGTGCACAACACTTGCTGTTAGATTTGGGGTTTGATGCATTATCAATGTAAGACTTTAAAATAAAATATATTCATATGTATTGGACTTTAGAATTGGCTTCTTATTTAGAAGATGCGCCGTGGCCGGCAACAAAAGATGAGCTAATTGATTATTCTGATCGTACTGGAGCTCCTGTTGAAGTGATTGAAAACCTTCAAGAACTAGAAGACGATGGAGAACCTTACGAAAGTATTGAAGAAATTTGGCCTGATTACCCTACAAAGGATGATTTCTTCTTCAATGAAGACGAATATTAATAACTAATACCTTCTTATAGCTTTCTAGCTTAGAGATATTATTAATGATAAAGCTGACCTTGTAACAACAAAGTCAGCTTTATTTTTTTGCCTATAAAAATAGTGCTGTAAGGTTTTATCACACTGACCAAACTGTAATGCTATTTTCCATTCATGGTGAATAGGATCAGAAATGTGTAACCTTGACAAAGATGACCATAATAAAACCCGGGCACTTTATAAATGACCGGGTTTTATTATACTCCTTGTAAAGTCCTAAAATAACGATACACTAAAACAATCGTTATTATGGAAGACAATAAAAGTCAATATGTTAAAAGAACTCAGAAGGATTATTCAATGTCCTTAAAACTTCAAATTGTCTCAGAAGTTGAAAGTGGTCAATTAAGTTTAAAAGGAGCTACACGTAAATATGGAATACAGGGAGATAGAACAGTAAAGGTTTGGTTACAAAAATATGGTAACTTTGACTGGAACCATAAAGTCAGTACCATGAAAAAGAAAACACCTGAACAAGAACTGTTAGAACTCAAACT
>NZ_LQAQ01000096.1 GCF_001583495.1 Flammeovirga sp. SJP92
CCTATAAAAAAGACCCAATAATTTTTAAATTATTGAGTCTTATATCAAAATTAATTCACTAAAAAACTGTATCGTTTTTTCAGGGCATTACAATTCTATTTCTTGATATCCTACATTCTGTAGCGTTTTATATCTTTTTTTACTATCGGGAATGATATTGATAGGAAAAGAGAAATCATCTAAGTTGATATTATGTTTCTCAATGGAACCTTCACATAAAGTAAGCTGTACTTGATCAGAGTTAATCTCTTCGAGAAGTTTCATAGTGTCAGTATCATCAAAGAGATGTTTTACTGCTTCTCCACAAATAATTAATTCTGCTTGATTGAGGTTTAAGTCTTTGTTGTCACTCAATGAATCTGCCGTTGTTAAAGCTTCTTCTAAATGTTCGGGGTTATTGACTTTCAGTACATAATTGGCCTCACCATATTTTCCATATAGTAGGGTTATGCTCATGAAAATAGAAGCTAGAACGACAACTGTTAAATGCCTTTCCATAGGTTTTGTTTGGTATTTGTTGTAATTGATTGGTGTGATAGGTTTTAGTTACGTAGCAAAGAGAAAACAAGTTGGTAAAAGAGGTGATTTTTAAGGTTTATTTGTTTAAACGATAATTGGCTATCATTCTTAGCACATAAAAAAGTCCTACCCTTGGGAGGGGTAGGACCATATATTTTCGATTTGGGGCTTACAATAAACCTAGTTTACGGGGTAAATACAACGGTATTCACCTTCGACTTAAGATTTGTGCTGGGATTACTCAGCAGCTTCTTCAGTTGACTCTTCTGAAGCGTCCTCTGCAGGAGCCTCTTCAGCAGCTTCTTCAGCTTGTTTTGCAGCTTCAGCAGCAGCAGCAAGAGCTTCAGCCTCAGCTTTTTTCTCAGCTTCTTCAGCAGCCTTACGAGCAGCAATACCTGCTTCTAATTCAGCTTTAACAGCAGCTTCAGCAGCAGCTTTCTTAGCTTCTAAATCAGCAGCATAAGCAGAAGATCTTTCTGACATCCAAGCGTCAAATAATTGATCTGCCTCTTCTTGTGTTTTTGCACCTTTGTTAACACCAACTTGAAGGTGTTTCTTGTACATCGCACCAGCTTTAGAAAGAACCATACGAGCTGTATCAGTTGGTTGAGCACCATCTAATAACCACTTAGCTGCAGCTGCAGGATCGATATCGATAGTTGCAGGGTCAGTGTTAGGGTTAAAAGTACCTAATTTCTCGATGAAACGACCGTCACGTGGAGCTCTAGCGTCTGCTACTACTACGTTGTAAATAGGTCTTCTCTTACGGCCACGACGTGCCAAACGGATTTTTACTGCCATTTTTTAAGCAATTTGTGTGTTGGAAAGGAACTCGTCCTTTATGACACAGTTAAACATTGAGGAAACACGTTCCCCTTAAAGCGGTGCAAATATAATAGATTGAAACTTAAAGTACTACAGATTTCTGTAAATAAAGACTTATCAAATTTTAATACTTGTCATTTATTTACAAATACACCTTACAAAATCATAATTTTATAGGCTTCCTTACTCACTTTTTTTAAACCTACACTTTATCAACTAACTTGCAGTCTCAAAGTTATAATTTAGATTACGTACATGAATCTCACATTAATTCTTATCATATTAAATGTTGGCATCAGTTATTATGCATGGCAAAAACCTGCACTATTAGATAAAATGATGATGCAACCTTATTTGGTGCAAAAGCAAAATCAATGGTACCGTTTTGTATCTTCCGCTTTTGTACACGGAAGTTGGATGCATCTCTTTTTCAATATGTTTACACTTCTCTTCTTTGGAAGTAATATTGATAGGCTTTTTAGTCAACTATTAGGAAATACCACTATGGGAGCTTTTGCTTATTTCGGCTTATTTATTTTAGGAGCAATTGTAGCTGATATTCCAACTTTTATCAAGCATAAGAATAATTATCATTATAGATCTTTAGGTGCTTCTGGTGGTGTTTCAGCCGTTATTTTTGCTAGTATTTTTTATTTACCAACAAATAATATATGCCTATGGGGAGTGTTGTGTTTTCCAGGATTTATATGGGGGGCTATTTATTTGATTTATACTAAATATCAAACCAATAATATAGATAGTAATATCAATCATTCCGCTCACCTATATGGTGCATTATTTGGGATTGTATATGCCATTGCAATTTGGCCTTCTTCAATATCTAACTTTATCAGAGAAATCGCCTCATGGAGTTTTTAGAGAAAATCCGTTTATCTGTCAAACATACGATCACTCACCGTATTTTAGTACCACTTCGTACCTTACTGAGGCAGGGGTTAACTCCATCTAAACTAGCTTGGAGCTTTGCAGTAGGATTATTGATTGGTTCGTCACCATTATTGGGCTTTTGTACATGGATTTGTCTAATTGCTGCTTCAGTTTTCAGACTGAATCAACTGGCAATACAGATTGCCAACTATGCTGTTTATCCTCTGCAAGTTCTTCTGATAGTTCCTTATATCGAACTAGGTTCATCATGGTTCGGAAAAAAAGCGGAAGGTGTGACTTTTGAAAAACTACAAGCGAGTATTGATGCAGGGTTGCTGGAAGGGTTAAAAGAGATAGGTGTATTAATGCTTCAAGGAGGTGCGGCTTGGCTTGTAGTTGCCGTTATTCTGGTATATCCAATGCAATTGATTTTAGAGAAAATATTTGATAAGATGTTAGCAAGAATGCAACATCTTGAAAAGGCAGAACAATAACAATGGACTTTTCAACCCAACTGATCAATTGGTATGAACAAAATAAAAGGGATTTACCCTGGAGACATACCAATGACCCTTATAAGATTTGGCTTTCAGAAATAATATTACAGCAGACTAGAGTACAACAAGGCTTGCCTTACTATGAGAAATTTTTAGAAAACTTTCCAACAGTAAAGGATTTTGCAGAAGCTGATATTGATAAAATACTTCATTTATGGCAGGGGCTTGGGTATTACTCAAGGGCCAGAAATATGCATAAAGCGGCCAATGAAGTAATGGAACAATGGGGAGGTCAATTTCCCGATAATTACAAAGACTTGTTGACCTTGAAAGGGGTAGGTAAATATACAGCGGCGGCTATTGCTTCTTTTGCATTTGGAGAAAAAGTAGCAACAGTTGACGGAAACGTATATAGAGTACTTTCCAGAGTTTTTGACATTAAAGAAGATATTGCATCAGGCAAAGGACAGAAAGTTTTTTCTGAAGTGGCCAATGATTTAATATCAGAAACCTCTCCCGACATTTTCAATCAAGCTTTGATGGAAATGGGAGCAATTCAATGTGTTCCAAAGAGTCCAAAATGTGAACCCTGTCCATTTGTTCAAGAGTGTTTGGCCAGGGAAAATAACAGCATTGGAAGCCTCCCTGTAAAACTCAAGAAAGTCAAGGTAACAGATCATTATTATCAATACCTTGTAGTAGAGTATAACGGGAAATTTATAATGAAAAAAAGAGAAGGAAAGGGGATTTGGAATGGACTTTATGACTTTCCATTGATTCATAATTCTGAGCAGGTCAATGAGCAGGTCAATGAGCTGGGCAAGGAGCAGTTAGAAGAACACACTTCATTAGTGCTTTCACTCCCAATTCATTACAAAAAGTCAGAGTCTTATAAACATATTCTTTCTCACCAAAGATTATATATCGATTTTTATCATATCACTTTAGAAAATGAAATTGATCTGTCAAATGGTCAGTTTGATTACAAATGGTATGATATTGATGCTATAAAAGCCATCGGAAAACCGATTATCATAGAGAATTATTTGTCGAAATATATTTATTAAGTATTTTGTTGTTTAGAAGAAAATCTTCACATTTTACATCATTATACTTAATGATTCATATTTTATTATTATCGAAATTTTAAACAAAAATGGCCGGAGTAAATAAAGTCATATTAGTAGGTAACTTAGGTAGAGACCCAGAAGTAAGACATCTTGAAGGAGGTGTTAGCGTTGCTACATTCTCTCTTGCAACAACAGAAAGCTATACTGACAGAGATGGTAACAGACAAAGTCAAACAGAATGGCACAATATTGTGATGTGGAGGGGTTTGGCAACTATTGCTGAAAGATATTTGAAGAAAGGTAGCAAAGTTTACGTAGAAGGTAAATTGACTACTCGTAGCTATGAAAAAGATGGTATCACTCGCTATGCTACAGAAGTGGTAGCTAGAGATATGGTGATGCTTGACAACAGACCAGAAGGACAAGAAGGTGGTTATGTGCCTCCAACTGCTGCAGATGCACCATCAGCTTCTGCTTCAGCTACTCCATCTGCTCCAAGTTCTAATGTTGCCGCTACGCCAACTCCTGATTTGAGTACAACAGACGGTAGTAACGACGACCTACCTTTCTAATAGATTTTTGATTTTAAGAAACATACATGGAAGGTGATCCTTTAATACCACTATTAGCGTTTATGCTCAATGAAATACCATTGGGTCCTTCGCTGATAGTGGTGCTTTTACTCATTACTTCTGGCTTGATTTCAGGCTCAGAAGTCGCTTTTTTTTCTTTAACCGCTGATCAGGTTAAAGCTTGCCGAGAGGACGATGATAATATCGGTAAAAGTGTTTTTGCACTTTTACAAAAACCCCAAGAGCTTTTAGCGACCATATTGATTTGTAATAATTTTGTCAATGTGGCGGTGGTCATGATCTCTACTTTTATTGCATGGCAAATTGCAGATCAGATCAATATTCCTCGAGATGGTATAGAGATTTTCATTTCGTTGACATTTGTAGTAACTGCATTGGTCGTATTTGTGGGTGAAATTGTACCCAAAATTTACGCAACAAACAATAGCTTGCTGTTTGCTAAAAAAATGGTGATTTTTTGGGTAGTCGCCATTAAGATCTTTAAACCCTTTGCCTACATGCTGACAAGTATGGGCAACTATATGGAAAAAGCTTTAGCCAAAAGAAATTATAACTTAGAAGTATCTGTTCAGGAAATTGATCAAGCAGTAAACCTTGCTACTGACCAATCTGATGATAAAGCCACTGAAATGCTGAAAGGTATTATTCGTTTTGGCTCCAAGACAGTAAAGCAAATCATGGTTTCAAGAACGGATATGAATGCTTTGGACAAGTCGATCAATTTTCATGAATTGATGGATACTATCAATAAATCACGTTTTTCAAGACTGCCGGTTTACATCGATACTATTGACTCCTTATTTGGAGTATTGTATATCAAAGACCTGCTTCCTTACTTGGATAAAAATGAACATTTTGAATGGCAGCGCATTGTGAGAAAGGACATTTATTATGTTCCTGAATCAAAGAAAATTGATGAATTGCTGAGAGATTTCCAAGAAAGAAGGGTACACATGGCCATCATTGTAGATGAATATGGAGGAACAACAGGTTTGGTTACTCTGGAGGATATCATAGAGGAAATAGTAGGGGAGATCAACGATGAGTTTGATGCAGATTTATTGGAAAATTTCCAGAGTGAGGATGCCTCCTTTATTTTTGATGGTAAAACATCTTTGATTGATTTTGAGAGAATGGTACTACTTGATCCAGATTACTTTGATAAAGTAAAAGGAGAGTCAGAGTCTTTAGGTGGATTGATGTTGGAATTACTTCAAGAAATGCCTTCAACAGGTAAAGAAATTGAATACAAAGGGATCACATTTACAATAAAGGCGGTGGATAAGAAAAGGATCAAAACTGTTCATGTGAGGTTCCATGATGAGGAACATATAAAAAGACTTCAAGAGGAGTTTAATGAGGAAGAGAATTAACAAACCTACTTTAACACTGTTATGAAATCATTTTTTCAACTAACAACAATATTTCTGTTTAGTTTCTTGATGTACGGTTGTGGTTCCACATCTGAAGAAGCTTATTTTCCAAAACCAAGAGGTTTTCATAGAATCGATCTGCCCAATCATGAATACAGTAAAGAGCAGTTCAATAAGAAAGACTTAAAAGATTATCCTTATTTATTTGAGGTTGCTTCTAATGCTGTCATTATACCAGATGAGTCATTTATGTCTGAACCGTATTGGATAGAAGTACGTTATCCTTCATTAAATGCCATCATTGATATTTCATACAAGAATTTGCCAAATTACGATTCATTGGTAGGTTATATCAACACTTCCAATACGTTGACTTTCAAACATGATGTTAGGGCGTCAGCTATTGATGAGTATGCAACAAAAACAGAGAAGGGATATTCTGCGGTTATGTATGAGATTGAAGGTGATGTACCAAGTCAATTCCAATTTTTTGTTACAGATTCAACACAGCATTTTTTCAGAGCAGCTTTATATTTTCCTACATCAACGCAAAATGATTCTTTAGCACCTGTCATTGAACACGTCAAAAAAGATATGTTGCATATGATGAACACTTTGGATTGGAAGAAGTAATCTATTAAACGGATTATCAGCCGAAGTCGTATTCGTTTCGGATTAAGAAACAAGCCACTTGAATTGTTTTTTGAAGGTATTTTAAACAGCCATCACTTTTGACGATGTAATTAAAAATATCTTGGTTTTGAAGTTCGGCAATAACTTCAACGTCTTCCTGTGCTGAGATCACAATAATTTTTACTTTTTTCTCAATTTTTTTGAGTTGGAAAATTAATTCCTGTCCATGAAAATCAGGAAGCATAAGGTCTGCCACCACTACATCAGAGGGAGATTCAGAGAACTTTTTTAGTAAGTCTGTTCCATTTTGAAAAAAAATAACCTCCACATTTTTGATTTGTTGCAAGGCGAGTCTCATTAACATGGTTTCTGTTGGGTTATCTTCTACAAAGTAAACTTTGAATAGTTTTTCTTCCATGAGGTTCTACTGTTTAGCGTAATCTTTATTTGTATTTTAATTGGGTTAACACTCAAAATTTGAGAGAAGTAGAGTAACTTTAGGTACCATTACATAAGTTACAAAAATTAGACAGACAATAATTATAACATTATGTGATATTTATGTATTCTTTCTACGATTCTTTTTAATCAGAATAGAATACAACTTTTTTTGTATTAAGTGTTAGAATAAATTATAACCTAAAATTATCCATTTAACTTTGTTCTAGTACTTATCATCAATCATATAAATACATAGACTTAAAGAGAATGAAAAAATATAGCATTATAGTAGCCGGTGGCAAAGGTACTCGAATGCAAAGCAGTACGCCGAAGCAGTTTATTGAGATCAATGGTCTTCCTATATTAATGCATACCATCAATAAATTTAAAGAAGCAGATAATTCCATTCAGGTGATTGTTGCATTGCCAAAAGCTGAAATACCAACATGGAATGCATTGGTAGAGCAACATAGTTTTACGACACCGCATCAAGTGGTAACTGGTGGTGATTCTAGATTTCAATCTGTAGACAATGCGTTGCAATATATTCCTAATCAGAATAACTGCTTAATTGCTATTCATGATGGTGTTAGACCTCTTGTCGATACTAGTGTCATTACTCAAAGTTATGTTGATGCTGAAGAGTATGGATCTGCTATTCCGACAGTAGCTATAAAAGAATCTATACGTAGAGTAACTGAAGAAGGGAATGAAATGGGGAACCGTGACGAGTTCAAATTAGTGCAAACACCTCAAACATTTAGAGGAGATATTATTTTCCCTGCCTTTGAAAATGGATATATTCCTTCGTTTACAGATGATGCAAGTGTAGCTGAATTTTCAGGGCATTCAATGCATCTATTTGAAGGTAATTATGAAAACATTAAAATTACAACGCCAGAAGATTTGAAGATTGGAGAGGCGTTGATCCAATAGGAAACTTATATTGAAAAGGTGTAATGCCCTGAAAAAACGATACAGTTTTTTAGTGAATTAATTTTGATATAAGACTCAATAATTTAAAAATTATTGGGTCTTTTTTATAGGTAGCCTTCAGTTTTTATTTCGCTACCGCGAGTTCCTCAAATTTATTGATGCAAAATTGATTCGCTTCGCTGTCAATTTCACCTCAATAAATTTCGAGGCTTATTGTGTGACTTTTACTGTCCGATAAGTCCTTCGTTTCTTACCTCTTGTTTTATGCATCTGAATAGGAGTTCTCATATAACATGACATGTGTGGTCTTATAAAGTTATATGTTTTTATACATTCTTTTAAATAGGCTTCAAATA
>NZ_LQAQ01000097.1 GCF_001583495.1 Flammeovirga sp. SJP92
ATATTTTTGTAACCAAACCTTTACTGTTCTATCTCCCTGTATTCCATATTTACGTGTAGCTCCTTTTAAACTTAATTGACCACTTTCAACTTCTGAGACAATTTGAAGTTTTAAGGACATTGAATAATCCTTCTGAGTTCTTTTAACATATTGACTTTTATTGTCTTCCATAATAACGATTGTTTTAGTGTATCGTTATTTTAGGACTTTACAAATTTTTATAAAAGACAGCCCCTTGAAGGAATCACTCCAAGGGGCTATTTTATGCTTTGAATTGCGTTAGAGACTTTCTTCCTCCAAGTAATCCAAATAGAAATTGAGTTTGAATTTACTTATTTTCCATTTCCCCAATACTTTATCTCTCGAAAGATGACGAGCTGACGACAATGGAGCTGCAGATATAGAAAAGAACTTACTTTCTTTATCCGTATTTTCACTATCTACCCATTGCAATGAAACCCCAACATTTTCCATACTTTTATCAAGATGTACATTATAAGGTTTCAAATCGACATTATACCATCCTCTGAACTGATTTTCTATTTTGAAAATAATGTCTTGATCATTGATTAATACAGTAGGCTTACCATTTTCTATTTTATAAAAGTGTAACCGGAACTTGACAAACTTATATTCATTACTGCTAATATGGAAATTAAGCGATTGTAGGGTACAGTTTTTCTTTACTGGTAGAATCATTCCTCTTTCTTTCCCTATATGATTAGACTCAACCTCTCCGTAGATAAAAAAATTGTTATGAAATAAAGCCAACATGGTATGTGACTTACCCAACTTCTTTACTTTATGCTGAGGTGCTTTTTCTTTTGTTTGTCTTGAGGTAATACTTACTTCATCCAATACAACCGTATCAGGCTGAAGATAAATTTCACTATTCTGATACAGTTCTTCAATTGATAGGTGCTTTGTTTTATAACCGATACAAGAAAATGTCACTTTATCATTTTCATTTAATTCAGCTTGAATTTTCAATGTAAATTTACCCTTTTGATCTGAAACGGTTCCAATCCCTTTATGCATTGACGCAACATTGACATAGGGTATATATTGGTTTGATTTTGCATTTTTTATTTGACCATTCAAGATTTTCTGGCCAAAAGAAAGGTGATGAATAAATAATAAAATGAAGAAGATATAAAAGTATTTCATTTAGAGTTATAGTTTTTAATGCTTTTGTTATTGACACTACATCATAGACCCTAAAAGGAAATAAGTGGTTGGCAGAAGAAAAAAAGAGCATAAAAAAAGCTAGTCCAAATCAATGAACTAGCTCTATATTTTTAAACAGACAGTGTCTGATCAATTCTTAGTAACGGTAGTGCTCCACTTTGTAAGGACCTGCTACTTTTACACCGATGTAATTTGCTTGATCTTCTGTAAGAGTCTCTAATTCAACACCGATCTTCGCTAAATGAAGTCTTGCTACTTTCTCATCTAAGTGCTTAGGTAACATGTAAACTTTATTTTCGTACTGATCAGTATTTTGCCATAACTCTAATTGAGCAAGAGTTTGGTTTGTGAAAGAGTTAGACATTACAAACGAAGGGTGGCCAGTAGCACAACCTAAGTTTACTAATC
Organism: Flammeovirga sp. SJP92; assembly: GCF_001583495.1. Classification (GTDB taxonomy): domain Bacteria; phylum Bacteroidota; class Bacteroidia; order Cytophagales; family Flammeovirgaceae; genus Flammeovirga. Next base: position 1,597 of record NZ_LQAQ01000097.1, read on the forward strand.
TACCTTCTGCTAAGATGATCACATCATTTCCTGAAGCAACAGTGTACTTGTCTACTTGAGGTTTGATGTTCACTTTAGTGTCACCATAAGTCTCGTTTAACCAAGCCATGTCGATTTCGTTGTCGAAGTGACCGATGTTACAAACGATAGCTTTATCTTTTACTTTCTCGAAGTGACGACCTACAACGATGTCTTTGTTACCAGTAGTAGTAACAACGATATCACCTTCTAGGATAGCGTCATCCATTTTCTTCACTTCAAAACCGTCCATTGCAGCTTGTAAAGCGCAGATTGGATCAATTTCAGTAACGATAACACGAGCACCTGCACCTCTTAATGAAGCAGCAGAACCTTTACCTACATCACCGTAACCAGCAACAACTGCTACTTTACCAGCAATCATTACGTCAGTAGCACGACGGATACCGTCTACTAATGATTCTTTACATCCGTATTTGTTATCAAACTTAGACTTTGTTACTGAGTCGTTGATATTGATAGCAGGGATTGGTAAAGTACCGTTTTTCTCACGGTCGTGTAATCTTAATACACCTGTAGTAGTTTCTTCCGAAAGACCTTTGATACCACTTACTAATTCAGGGTAACGATCGAAAACCATGTTAGTAAGGTCTCCACCATCATCCAAGATCATGTTTAGAGGCTTACCGTCTTCGAAAGCGTGTAAAGTTTGCTCAATACACCAATCAAACTCTTCCTCAGTTAAACCTTTCCAAGCATAAACTGGAACACCTGCTGCTGCAATTGCTGCCGCCGCTTGATCTTGAGTTGAGAAAATGTTACATGATGACCATGTTACCTCAGCACCCAACTCAACAAGAGTTTCGATTAAAACTGCCGTTTGAATAGTCATGTGAAGACATCCAGCAATTCTAGCTCCTTTCAATGGCTTAGAAGGTCCGAACTCTTCTCTTAAAGACATTAAACCTGGCATTTCTGCTTCAGCCAGTTCAATTTCTTTTCTTCCCCAGTCAGCTAAAGAAATATCTTTAACCTTGTATTTAACTGTTGTACTTTCCACTTGTAAATTTTATTTGATTTTCTAATTACAAATCTAACACATTTTTATGGATTAGAATTGATACTAAGTAAAATAGTAACTTGTTAACACTATTTTCAAGCGATTTTGTTTATTAAATCCCACTATTTTTTTTCAAAGAATTATAGTTTCATTTAATTTTAACAAAGTATCATGTAAATTTCGATATGGAATTGAAATGCTACTATTGTAACAAACAAATTTGTAGTTTTTGATTTTTTTAATCCGCCTTCTTTACACAATTGTGTAAACCTTATCAGTACGAATGATTCAATACAACAATATATATATTCTTTCTATCTTATTTTTGATGTGCAATTTTTCTTTGCCGAACTTCACATACGGTGCAGAAAAGGACAGCCTATTCAATCAATTAACTTTAGAACAAAAAATTGGGCAATTGATTTTTGCCCTTCCTCAGCAAAATGACAAAGAAATCAAGGCGCTGGGTAGAGAAAATAAACTAGGTGGGGTTGTTTTTGATAAATATTGCTCCAAAAACACCTATACTTATTTCAATAACTTGAATAAACTTCCCAATAAAGTACCTGTTTTGTTAGGTGTTAAATCACAGGAAGCCATTCACTGTCTTGATAATAATTATAATGTATTACCTGATAAATTTCATCTAAGTGCAATTGGCAGTAATATTTTCACATACAATACTTATCATGAAATTGGTAAAATCAACAAGAAATTAAACATTGACTTTTTTCTGGCTGAAACATTAGCCATACAACACAATAATAGTTCAAAGATTTATGGTTTTGGAAGTGATCCGAATAATGTACTTGAAAAAAACCACGCTGCACTTAAGGGGCTTCATCAATCTGAGATCTTAACTGGTACTATCCTCCCTGTAAAAACAGAATTTTATGAAACTTTGGATCTCAATGAGCAATTGGTATTGAAACAGCTTATAAAAGATAGTTTAAATATCATTACTCCTTCTGAGGCATTATTTGAAGTTTCTTTATTCAGTTCCACCTTTATACATTTCCTTACGGACTCTATTTCATTTGACGGGTTAATATTTACAGGAGATTTATCGGCAGGGTCAAGTATTCAAACAGCACAGCGAAATGCCATTGAAGCATTGAAAAGAGGACATGATGTATTAGTGCTTTCTGACCATCATCTTGAAGTGATTAAAGCCATCAAGGCGGCCGTAAAACAAGGAACGCTGGATATGGAAATTATTGAGGAGCATTTTCAGAAAATAAAAAACTATAAAACACAAAAAGATACGCATATCATCAACTATTCCAATCCTCATGAATTGGATGCTATCGGCTCTGAAACGTATGAAAAATCAGTTACAGTACTTTCCAACCTTGACAGCATTATTCCCCTTCCGAGCTTGAATACAGAAAAGTTCCAACTGATCAGTATTGGCACCCGAAAGAGAGATGATGTTTTTGCTAATACGATGAGAATGTTCATTGATTTTGATTATCACAAAATTGAACACTCCAGTTTTTCTACTGCACAAGTCAACCTTCTGTTGGAAACCTGTAAGAAAAAAGATATTGTACTCATCAACATTATTTGTCATCAAGAAAATTCTAAGCATCGTTTTGGAGTAAGTTATGCCACTGAGCAACTTATTGAACAACTCCAGCGAAAAACCAATGTAATTGTAATTTTAAGTGGACAGCCCAATGGACTAAAATACCTTTCTAAAACAAGAAATTTACTGGTAAGCTATTCTACAACTCCTTATGCTCAAAAAGCCAATGCACAGGTAATTGCTGGAGCATTGGAAGCAAATGGAAAACTGCCATTAAATATTACCGATCGTTTTGCAGTCAATACAGGACAAAAAATCAAAAATTTTGGAAGGTTAGGTTACGGAAAACCTGAACAAGTAGGCTTAAATGGCGAAGTTTTAAGCCATTTGATTGACAGTATAGCCAATCAAGCTATTTTTATGGAGGCTACTCCGGGCTGTCAAGTGGTTGTGGCAAAGAATGGCAAGATTGTATTTGAAAAATCTTATGGCTATTTCACTTATGAAAAAGAAGTGCCTGTGACCAATCAGACTGTTTATGATATTGCTTCTGTGACCAAGGTTGCATCAACTACACAAGCACTCATGATGTTGGATTATAAAGATAGCATCAATGTCAACAGCAGGTTGAAAGAATATCTTCCAGAAACAGATTCAACCAATAAAGGCAATATCAGGTTAATTCAGTTCCTCACGCATACTGCTCCTCTCAGGGGTGGCTATTATTTCTGGGGACATGCTTATGATAAGGATACTAAAAAATATAACCCTACTTATTTAAGCCCCATTAAAAAAGACGGCTTCTCTGTGCAGGTCACACCCGATTTGTTTGCTACTGACAGCATAAAAGACACAATGTGGAAATGGTTGCTAGAGTCTCCTATTTCTACCAGAAGAAAATACACTTCAGAAATCTACAGGTACTGGTACAGTGATTTGGGGTATTATTTCCTACAAAGAGTCATTGAAAGCAAAACGCATACATCATTAGACCGATTTATGCAGGATAGTTTATACAACCCATTAGGTACAAGAACGCTGGGTTATTTACCGTTGAAGAGGGTGAATATCTCAAGAATTCCTCCTACAGAAATGGATATCAATTATCGTCAATCCCTCATCAAAGGATATGTACATGACCCTTCTGCGGATTTAATGGGCGGTGTTGGCGGGCACGCTGGTGTATTCTCCAATGCTCATGATCTGGCCATCTTAATGCAAATGAACCTCCAAAACGGATCTTATGGCGACAGAACTTATTTTGACAAAGCAACACTCAATAAATATAATCGTCAGCCTTACCTTCGATTTAAAAACAGAAGAGGATTAGGCTGGGACAAACCTCCTAAACAAGGTGATCCGGGCAACACTGCTCCTGAAGCTCCAAAATCTACATTTGGACACACAGGTTTTACTGGAACATGTGCGTGGATAGACCCTGACAATCAAATTGTCTATGTATTCCTCTCCAACAGAGTATACCCTACGGCAAGAAATAATAAACTGGCGAAAGAAAATATTAGAGAAAATATTCAATCGGCAATCTATAAAGCGATGGAAACAAGCCGATAAAAAATGCATAACATTAAATATTGACGTTTATTATTAATATAATACACTCAATAATTTGGTTTGTAAAAAATATTCCTCTACTTTTGCATCGCTTTAAAGGAAAAAGCACTTCAAATGGCTCCGTAGCTCAACTGAATAGAGCATCACATTACGGCTGTGAAGGTTCCAGGTTTGAATCCTGGCGGGGTCACAATCTTTTTCCTAAAGAGCAAATGGTTCCGTAGCTCAACTGAATAGAGCATCACATTACGGCTGTGAAGGTTCCAGGTTTGAATCCTGGCGGGATCACAACAAAGGTCAATATCGAAAGATGTTGGCCTTTTTTTGTTTAGACAAAATATCTTCATTTCTCTTATTTCTAATAACAAAGTATTACAACAAAAAAGACCCAACTAAACATCGGGCCTTCTTGCTTTCTTTAAATTGGTAAAAAAGTTAAGATTGGTTTCCTTCTTTCACTGTCCAGGTGTTTGTGATTGTATTATTTGATTTTAAAACGATTTTCTGAAAATCACCAAGTTTATCAAAAGTAAAAGACTTGTCTTTAAGGTTTACTTTACCTAAAGATGTATACTGATCAGACCCTCCTGTTTTATAATTATTTGTAGTGGTTACCAATACTTCTGCCTCAGCATCTTGTAAAGGCGTCCAAGTAATTGTTGTGGTATTTTGATTTGTTGTTGCATCAAGCCCAAAGAAATCAGTTGCTCCATAAAAAGCCACATCATCCAATTCTTCTCTTTGTTCTTCTTTGATATTCCAACCCATAAAATTCACAATGGAAGGATAAATTGATGTTACACCAGGAGTGCCTAATTCAAAATATTTATTCGGTTTTTGATTTGTTACAATCCAAGTCGCTCTTTCACGCTCAGATTGTCCACCATGGTGGTGCCCTGTTTCTTCTGTACGACCATGATCAGTGGTCACTACAATCATCCACTCCTCTTTGAATTTTGCTTCTCTTTCTTTTACAGCCTCCCAAACTCTGCCTACTTGAGTATCTGCTTTTGTTACATACTCATAGAAGTAATCACTATCTCCAAAGCGATGAGATGCATCGTCAGTATACTGTAGATAAACCCAAGAAAAATCTGGACCTTTCTCTTTAATGTACCTTCCGGCTTCCTTACTCACCTTCTCATCAATTTCAAAATACTGAAGGTTATTTTCTTTCTTAGGGAAATTGACTGTATCTAATTCAAAACCATCAAATGCATAATCCACTTTTACATTTCCAGTAGACGCTAAACCTTCGCCTATTAATTTTGTTCTATTATCTAGCCATGTAGAATAAATAGCTGTAGAATATGGCTTTTCTTGTTCTTTGGCCAGTTTAAAAAGTGAAGTATAATGATAATTAGGGGCCTTGATTCCATTGCCATACACATTATGTTTATTCACCCAAGTACCTGTCAATAATGAGTTGTAGCCTACTGCAGAAATAGTGGGAGTCTGTGAATAGCCACCTTTTTTCCCTCCAACATATGCGTGCGTGTATCCGCCAATAGCGGCTATACTATCTAAATAAGGTGTACTGACCTTCTCCACAACATCGTTCGGAATACCATCCACAATAATGTAGACCACTTTTCTCTCTTTCTCCTTTTGAACTATTGATTGGCTTTCTGAAGAAGGTTGACAGCTCACCAATAAAATAAATAGAAGTGATACTAAACCTAATGTATAATTTTTCATAATTGATTTTGTTTGATAATAAAAGTTACCTGCCGAAAGAGCTCAACTTCCGGCAGAAATATATTTATCTCCAGATCCATGGAATGTAATTCACATCATCATTGTAATCCAAAGCATCAATAGCAGAGGAATTATTAAGTACTTCTGATTGAGGGTACATCCATCGTTGAGGAATTTTACCATTGTTACCTGTGCCTTCTCCAATCGTTATTTTAGGGTAACCTGTTCTCAAGTAATTATAAAATAATTCATATCCACCTTGAATCACTAAAGCGGCTTTCTTCTGTTCCATGATCATCTCCAATCCATTTTCAGGCTGATAAATCACTTCAGGGTGTTGCATGTAATCTTCTATTTTATCATCAGAGATTCCATAGAATTGTAGAGAACCAATTGTCCCTTTATTGTAAAATGATGTTGCCAAGTTATTATCAATCCATCCTCGATGAGCCGCTTCAGCTAGAATAAACATCATCTCTGAATAACCTAAAATCATATAAGGCTCATTGACTGGATTTGAAAAATATCTTGGATTGATAGAAGAAACATCTCCTGTATTTACCTCATTTCGGATATCACCAAACGCCATAGAACCGTCTACACCTTCATAAGCCTCCCAATCGTTTGCTGTTTTTCCTTCCAATTCTGCATTAGTAGTCATTGCTGCAATACTGAACAAACGCTCGTCTTCTCTTTCTTTAAAGAATTCAACCATTGTTTTCTCCATCCATGTATCTGTTGCAATTCCATTGTTTTGATAAAGGAAGTACCTAGAATTAAGTGCATCAATATACCTTAAGTTGGCTGCTACATCCAATTCGTTGAAGAATTCACCTGTTGTATAAATTTTATTGAATTCTTCTGAAATATTGAACGACAAATCACCTTCTCTTTTACTTAAGTTGATCAGTATTTTCATTGCTAGAGAATTAGCAAATTTTTTCCATCTCCCTGCATCACCATCGAAAACGATATCACCACCAATAGTATGATTAGTATTTAATAAAGATGCAGCCTCTTGCAGTTCTAATAAAATGCCTTCAATTACTTCTTTTTGACTATCATAGGAAGGGTTGAAAATACCATCACTTTCCCCTCTTACTGCTTCTGAGTAAGGAACGTCTGTAAATGTTCTTGTTAGTTCAAAGAAATAGTAAGATCTTAAGATTTTTGCTACCGCGATATAATTGTCTCCATCTTGAAGATCTTGTGCCTCTTCTATCATTTTCTGAAGCTGCATGATATAATGATAATCACCAAACTCTCCCCTTTGCCAAGTAAACGATTGAGACACCGTATTACTTTGTGTGTAAACTAATTGTCTTGATGATAAAGAAGGATCATAACTGGTTCTATTCCCATTGAAAACATGCTGACTTACATAAGTCAGTAATTGTGAGGGATGCGCCGACGTAGGATCGTTCGGGTTTTCGTTTACCTCTGAAAGGGGCTTGCAAGCACTAAATACTACAAGCAATAAAACTAAATATAAGAATGATTTTTTCATGACTTGATTAGAAATTAGCTTTTAAGTTGATACCTGTATATCTAGGAGAAGGTGATTGGGAATCATCATATCCAATGTCTGGGTCAACATTTGGAATATTGGACCACATCCAAACATTATTGCAAGTAAGACTTACTGAAGCACCTTTCATGTTCAATTTTGAAGCGAATGTTTTTGGAATAGTATAAGTGATGGACACTTCTCTCAGTTTTACATAAGAAGCATCGAAAAGCCCCGGAGCATCAGATCTGCCACCATGATGATCAATTACCCATGCTGAATAACCTACACCTGTTGAATTTGGTGCGAATGTTCTTGTATCTGAAATTACATTTCCTTGTGCATCACGAACAATTTCGCCACCCGTTACAACAACACCCTGCCCTACAAACGAGCTTTCTCCTGCAATTTCTCTATCACGATGTTCCGACAATGTATTCACATGTACACCACCCCACATCATTTTTTGATTTGTTGTTGAATACATAATTCCTCCGATACGGCCGTCAATCGCAAAACCTAGACTCCAGTTTTTATATTTGAAAGAGTTTTGGAAACCAAACAACCAATCTGGAGCTGTATGTCCCATGGCGGTCCTTGTTGGGTTTACAATTGGCAAACCTGAGTTAGCATCGTATACAATCTCTCCCTCAGGTGAACGCTCCCAATCATAGCCTAGGTACGTATCCGTTCTGTCTCCAATTTGTAAACCATCAAAGTTGTCTTGCCCACCATAAATGCTTGTCAGTTTTCTGACAAACTTCGACCAGTTCATTGATGTATTCCATTCAAAATTAGTTTTGCGGATAGGCGTAGCATGAAGCATTAACTCAATACCTTGCTGTTTATACTCATTTCCATTCACATATCTTTCCTCAAATCCAGACGCTTCTGACGTTGGCAGTTTAATAATCTGATCAGTGTCTACTATTTCATAATAAGTCAGATCAAAACCAATTCTATCATTTAAGAACCTGACATCTGTACCTATTTCAAAAGTGGTAGAAGTTTCAGGACGTATGTTGGAATTTAATAAAGTAGACGGGTAATAAACCTGAGCGTTTCCATTCCACATTCTATTGGCACTTCTATAAACTGACTGCGTTTGATAAACATCTAAATCTCCCGAAACTTGTGCCATCGATCCTCTTAACTTAAAGATTGAAATAGCGTCAGGCATTTCTATCAGATCAGAAACCACAACACTTGTACTTATTGATGGGTAGAAATAGGAATTATTTGAAGCTGGAAGTGTGGATGACCAATCATTACGAGCAGCTAAGTTTAAAAATATTGCATTTTTCCATGCTAATTCCGCTGTACCATATACCGAATACATTGCTTTGTTATAAAACATATTTGTTGCTGTAACGGGACCTATTGAATTGGCTAAGTTATAATTATTAGGTACTTGTAAACCATCTGTTCCTGAGTATAGATCTCTTGCTTGATAAGAATTATAATTTCCTCCAAGATTCATCGAAAATGACCAATTATCATTAAATTTCTTATTGTAAGTAATGATCAGGTCATTGTTAAACCAAAAACGATCTGCATTCCAAGTTTCATAATTGCCACGAATGTCATTGCTGTAATCCAAGAATGATTTTGGTGTTTTTAAATCTTTGAATTCCGAACTATTATTAACTGACACTCTATTTAAAATCTTAAGATTATCGTTTATATCATAGGTTAAAGTCGCATACGCCAAATTTGTATTTTTGTCATACATCTGAGTATTTTCATACGCTACAAAATATGGATTATTGTACCAAGCATCATTGTAATTCCTTTGTTGATATCCTTCTTGTCCTTCTGCCCAATAATTTCTCAGATGTCTAACATCTACATCTGGTCCCATCCAGAAAAGTAAATTATACATGTAGTTATGAGGACCGTAACCTGTTCTAGGGTAATTATCAGAATATTGTTTGTTGTAAGAGAAAAAGGCATCTAACGTAAACTTCTTACCTAACTTCTGCTGGGTTGTTACTGAAATATTACTGATGTTGAGGTCTGTATTTGGCACCATGCCACTTTGATACATGTGTCCTGCAGATACTCTTACAAAACCATTTTCAGTGTGTTTAGCAACCGATAAATTAAGGTTAGAAATTGAGGCTTGAGACAAGAAGTTCTGTAAATTATTTTCTCCTTGTGATACCCACGGAGTTGCTATTCTTTCTCCTGTTACTGGATCAACAGGACTATTCCACTGAGCAATTTCTCTGTAGCCAGAAGTAGTATTGGGATCTCTCTGATTTAGTTTTGGGCCCCAAACCCATCCATCACCATCAGCAATTCCGCCACCTTTACCATCAACATACCAATATTGACCATTAGACCCCATACCGTACTGTGACTGTGTTTCTGGAAGCACTACAAAACCTGTCTGCATTTGTGTCCCCATATTCACATTGATATCCAGTTTATCACTTTTTCCTTTCCCTTTCTTCATACTGATCATCACTGCACCATCTTTACCTCTTGAACCGTAAAGTGCAGAAGCAGATGCTCCCTTCAATACGTTTACACTCTCAATATCATCTGGGTTGATATCATATAAATTGGTTTCTACTGGAATACCATCAACTACAATAAGCGGTTCTCTACCTCTAATTTCAATAGATAGTCCATCAAACATTTCAGTGGAGTTTTTCACATCTAAACCAGCCACTTTACCTGTTAAGTTTGTCATGACATTAGGCTGACGGACTGTTTCAATTGCATCAGATTTCACCTCTTGTGTAGAGTAACCAATTGCCTTAGCCTCTTTTTCCAACCCTAAAGCAGTAACTACTACCTCGGTTAACTCTTGAGCACTCTCATTCAATTCAACATTAATGGTAGACTGAGATGTCAACACCACTTCTTGTGTTTCAAAACCAAGGAAAGCAAAAACCAAAATATTACCTGTTGAAGCTTTCAATTCATAATTTCCATCCATATCAGTCACTGTTCCTGATGTAGATCCTTTGATAATTACTGTTACTCCAATAATAGGATCACCACTTAAGGCATCTTTGACTTGACCTTTGATGATTCTTTCTTGCTGTTCTTGCTTTGACTGTGATTTTGGAGGTTGGACAATATACATATCATCCACCCTTTTAAAAGACAGACCTGTTTTATTAGAGAGTTGCTGTATAACTGCTTCTAAAGATCCTTCCAATGAGATATTAATATTTTCCATATCTCTCACTTCATTAGAATACGCAAATTCTACATGGTGTTTTTCCTCAATTTTTTGGATGATTTCAAAAAGAGAATATCCATTTAAGGCGAAAGTATTAGTGGTGAATATTACCATGAAAGTAAAGGCAATAGACAGCCAGCCCCACTTTTTAATTAAAAAGTTAGGTAGTAAAAATCGATGCATAACTATTGTAGTTTTTTAATTAGTTTTCTATGAGATAATATAAGTTTCCTTCCTGCTTCACAGTCACATCCAATGAAAATTCAATTATTCTCATTACTTTCTGAAGTGAAGCATTTTTGATCTTAGCGTTTAATTTTACCTCGTTTAACGAATGCTCATATACTAGTTTTATCCTGTAAGCTTCATATAGTCGTTTGGCCACTTCGTCTATACTCGCTTCCTGGAACCAAAGGCTTTTGTGATCCTTCTCAAAAAGCAATTTTTCTGAGGAGAATCTCATTATTTGTGTGTTTGTCCCTTCCATTACAAAGGACTCATTTGGTCTTATTTTGATGTAGTTGTCGTCTGATTTCTTTTTGACCTTCACTTTTCCTTCTATCAAACTTACTTTTGATACTTCCTCTTCCTCAACCACTTCAAAAGTAGTTCCTGTTACTTTTGTTTCTAACTGATCTGAAAAGACATAAAAAGGATGGTCAACATCAGATTTCACTTTAAAAAAGGCACTTCCCTGTAACTGTACTGACCTTTTATTTTGATGCGACAAAGGTGACTCATAAGCAAATGATGCATTGGGATAGAGATGCACTTCTGTACCATCTTCCAAAGTCACAATCATGTTACTGTCAGTGGTATTGATAATTTCCTGTACATCTTTCTGTGAAAATAAATAAGAGGCACATGGAATAATCAACAACATTGCCGCCACTGAAAACTTCCAAAAATTACTTATTGATCGAGTTTTAGTTTTTACAGGAATTTCGATTTTTTGATGGAGTAGTTGCAGTCCTTCTTCTACCGAAAATGAAGGTGTTGAAGTAGGCTTTTCCCATTGTTCCTTCAACAAAAAGAATTCTTTCTGATGATCCTCTTCTTGCATCCATTCATTAAAAAGAATTTTCTCCTCTTCACTCAACACGTTCTCTAGTGCCTTTACTAAAATCTGATCTATATTTTTGTTCATTCTGTTTTTGCTTTCACTACTAAGAGTCAAAACTGAATCGTTACCTCACTTTTTTTAAATGAACAAATGATGAATTATAAATGAACGGGAAATAGGTACTGAATCGTTTTAATCGTTTACTCTTGACTTGCCTCCATGAATTTGAAGCTTAGTTCTAAAATGTTTCAAGGCATTGATCATATGCTTTTCTACAGCACTGACAGAAATATTCATTATTTGGGCAATTTCCTTATAAGACATTTCTTCTTCTCTCTTGAGTAGAAATACTTCCTTGGTTCTGGTAGGCAACTGATCTAATTCTGTTTTAAACTGATGTTCCATTTCATCGAAAACTAACTGTTCTTGAATGGTAAAATCAGTAGAAATAAATACATCAGAAAGTTCTTCATTAAACTGTTGTTGTTCACTTTTCTTTTTGATGACATTGTTCCTAACTGCTTGATATAAATAGGCTTTAGGATGGTTAGGGGTCGTCAAACTGCCTCTTTTCTCCCAAATATTGGTAAAAATGTCCACTACCACTTCTTGAACAATATCTCTATCTGCATAAATACCATAAGCATATTTACACAAAGGTTCGAAATGAAGTTTAAATAGTTTGTCGAATGCAGTATAGTTTCCTTTATTTATCCTTTCAAAAAGAATTAGGTCTTTCATGGTTATGTAGTTTAGACCACAAAGAAAAGTATTCTCATTCCTTTCCTCTATTCTAACCGATGAACATTCTATTAAGTATTTTCATGAAGAATGAAGTTACTTTTAAATTCAATAAGGTATTGGTTTGAGAAAATTAGTATTCCTGCATCTTTTACATCTTTAAAGAGACAAATTCCCATCCAAAACAATTTCCATTCCTTCCGGAAAAAACACATCTTCGTCAAAAAACAGTACATTATTAATTGGCAATGTGATTTCATTAGGTGCTTTGTCTACCTCTATTTCTGTCGTCACACTTATTCTTTTTCCTTTACCTAAACCCACTTTATGCTCAAAAGACGACCATGTTACAGGTACTTTTCGTTTATCAATAGAAAGAGATGATGATGGTGAAGTAAGCCATAGATCCAATTCTGTATGATTGATCCATGTGACTTCAAGAATTAAACGTTGTCCATCATAAATGCAATTGACATGACTGATCAACCCTGCCACATTCAATTGATTTTCTGAAATGACCATACTTTCTGCTCCCTTGATTTCTCTTTTTGATTTTAATTTCTCTTGAATATGGACATTAATATTTTCCTCGAGCACTAAGTTTTTTGGTGATAAATGATAGCTTTTTTTATTTATAGCATAAGGAAAATTCTCCAAGTAATAATTATACACTTTGGGTTTAAGCTGAAATCTTATGTGTTGTAACTGTCCCTCCTCTAGATAACTGAGCTTATAGTTTCCTCTTAAAGGTCCTTTATCATTGATCTGAGCATATTTTAAGGTATTATTCTGAGGTCTGATTTTTTTGGTGATAAGCGTATCTTTTTCAATCCAGACTCTTTCTGCAACCAATGTTGCCGATGGTCGGCTATCAATCGTAGAAAGTTTAAGAGGTTCCAAGTAGCCCTTTCCTTTATAATCAATGGTATAAATAAGTTCATGTGATTCTGGCACTGCTTTGATCGTTATTTCACAATAATTGCCATGTACGATCATCACAGATGTACTTGCCTCATAACTCCATTGATCCTTCTTTTGAGTAGAAGTTTCTTTTTGTTGTTGCTGTACATTGCATGCTGTAAAAAGTAAAAAAAAGGGTATTAAATTTCTCATTGCTATAAATAGAAAAGGAGTACCTGAAAAAAATTCAGGCACTCGAAAATTAACTTGAAATGATAATAACTAATGTGTAGGTCATTTTTGAGCTATAATTATGACTCACAGCTTAATTATTTAGTAGACCAAATCGAGAAACTTTTCGGAGGACATTGGATTTTCACCCAAGTTCCACCTTGCGTCCAAGGTTCCCAATTAGAGTTACCTGTGTAGTCTTTAATTTGTCTATTACTCCAGTTCGTTGGAATCCAACGCTCCTGCCAGTTATCAGAGTTATTGATGTATACAACTAATCCTGGATTGCCGTTATAACCGTTTCTTCTTGCAATGTACTCGTCATTGTCAACATGAAGAATAGAAGTGTTACCTGTAGCGAAACTCTTGTGAATCCATAATAGATTGTTCATCATGTTTCTGTCCAACCAGTCTTCATAATCTTTATAGAATAAACAAGGGTAACCTTCGTGAGTTAAAATATATGCGTAAGCTAAATGCTTGTTCCAAATTTCATCTGTATCGTGGTTTGCAACAAACGTTACTGCTCTATAACTATCTTTTTTCCAAAGCATGTCGCTATTCAATTCGTATAAATTGTTGCCGTCAAATGCTCTTTTCATTGCATAATAAGCTGCGAAGTCAAATGCTGCAGATTTTCTGTCTGTGTTATCCACCCACCATTTTAGTGTGTTGGCATTTCCATCCCAAAGTTCACCTACAGCAAATCCACCTACATGGTTTACCCATTCTTTTACGACCCAGCCGCCAAAGCCTTTCACGTAATCGAATCTCCATCCATCAAAACCAAGGTTGTTTTTATAGTATTTACCAACACTTTCGTTGCTTCTCCACAACCAGTCTTGAACGTAACCTTTTACGTGGCTTAAGTCAGGGAATCCACCGAATACACCTTCATCATTGTTGGCGTCTAAGTTCGGGTGGAAATCATTGTACGTCCTGAAAAATTTACCTGAAGCAGGCTCAAACTTTGTCCAAGTATCTGTACCAGTATACGGATTAGCCTCTAGTTGACCACCACTGTTATGGTTCAATACAATATCAGCATACACTTCCATGTTCTGATTGTGCGCCTCTCCAATCAAAGAACGTAATTCAGTTCCTGATCCAAATCTCGTTTCTGTTGATCCCATTTGGTTATAATCACCAAAGTCAAAGTAATCCATTGGATCATACCCCATAGAGAAAGGGCCGTTTTGTGCCTTAGATGCTGGTGGCAACCAAATGGAACCAATACCTTGATTACTCCATCCATTTAGTTTTCCTTTTACAGTGTTCCACCAATTACCTCCTGCTGGAACATCCCAGTAAAACGCTTGCATCATTACTGGTCCACCTGGGCTGTCATAATATCTTGCGTTGGAAGTTTCGTTAGTTACAAATGGTGCCCCATCGTGATTGGTCACCAATAAATCCATATTGGCTTTTGGTTCATGAGCTGGAATACTACCTTCTTCTTGCTCTAGGAATTGATTACAAGAAAAACTCCCTACTGCAAGAGTTGATAAAAGTAGAATTGATTTAAAATTCATTTTCATTTTACATACTTAGATTTAAATAATTTCATCTTTTTAAATCAGCAGAACTGACAAAAAGTGTTCAATAGATTGATATTGCAATCTTACAAACAGAAACATATTACAATCGTCTAAGATTCATAAATTGAAATGAATAGCCCCAAAAAATAAGTATCAATTAAACAATATGACACTTTTAACCACCTATAAAACAACAACTTACATATATTTGTGTAATTATTACATTTTATAATAATGACACCTCTTTTTTATTAATTCGATACGATTTTTTGTGTAGTTTTTATTCTAATATCCTCTTTACAGATGTTTTTTTCATAAATTCCTTAGGTGTAACTCCTGTAGATTTCTTGAACGCCCTATTAAAAGTACTTTTAGAGTGAAATCCTACTTCGTAAGCTATACTCAATAATGTAGATTTCTCCGCTTCTCCCATCATTACTTTCTTTGTAAATGCTCTTACTCTATAATCATTGACCAATTCTGGAAAGCTCATTTTATACGACTGCTGAATCAGTTTGGTTAGCTTATGAGAAGGCATTCCCATAATACCTGCTACTTCATTCAGAGTGAGGTCCTGTTTTGTGTAAAGTTTTTCTTTTTCAAAAAGAACAGTTACTCTTTCCATAAACTCAGTCACTTCTTTATCATTCGAAGGGGACTCTTCCTTCCTGTAAGAACCTTTGAGTTCAATAGGTTTTAAGATAGAATAATGTTTAAATATCCATCCTGAAATAAACACCAAATAGATAAAAGTAGAGTACCAGATCATCTCATCAGAAACATCTTGTAAAAGAAACTGAGAGGGAGCTATTATCACTCTATATGTTTGAATGATGACAGCAAATGCGTAAACTCCAATTAGAAGCACAGTACATTTCTGATAAAGTGAAAAAGCTTCCTTGACCGTTTTCACAATACTTCCTTGAAAGGTATCGGCAGGGTATTTTAAAAGATCTTGTCTGGCCGTATTCCAAGCATAAATAATGGCTAAAATTGAGATTATTTTTATAAGAAGATTGACAAAGGAATATTTTCTTTCGAGAAAAATAGTAAGTAAAGGCTCTTCCTGAAAAAGATAAAAGCTCAAGGATAAAAGTACTCCAAAGCTTAATGCATATAATGAACGCCTGTAACTCCCCCAACCTGAATAACGGAAAATACGGTGCTGAACTACTCCCATTCCAATAAAAAGCAAGGGAATAAAGAAGTGATGCATTAAATGTAATCCTCCAAGAATATTTTTAAAAGGCATAAACAAGGAAGATGCAAACATTAATACTATCATAAAACTTCCACCTAGTACCATCAATGAGAGCTTATATTGACCCTGTTCATGATTAATCCAAAGAAAATAGAGGACTAATAGTAAAAGATGGAATAGCACCACCTGCGTCAGAGGTGTCAAATCCCAAACTTTACCTTTATAGACATCTTCCCAGTCTTCAATTTCCAATAACAGTTCTTCAGGCCCTTTACTTTGATGAGTATACGCTCTATTCGGTCTGTATTTTCCATTCGATAAACACTCAATCGAAGACCAGCTCCCTCTTGTCACTTTAAATTCAAAACTCGATACAGTGGAAGGTAATGTCAAAGTATAAATTCCTTTTTCGTTCTTTTTAAATTGATAATTCAAATCAAACGGTTCCCAATTATTAAAATCTCCTGTCAGAAAAAAATTGGATTCGTAAGGTGTAGAAGAAGGTAAACTCTGAAGTATAATAGTGGTTTGACCAGCTAAGTCTTCCCATCCTAATACATCCAAAAAAACGGTATCTGATTCATTTTCTGCAATAAAAACCCGGTTGGCTTTCGGTTTTCCATCTTGTGTGGACTCCACTTTCTCCCAGCTTCCTCTAGTTATTTTATACTCAAAGGCATTCAAACTTGAAGGAATAGTTACTACCCAAAGTCCATTTTGTTCCTGATGAAACTGATATTTTGTATCAGAAGGGTTCCATGCATTAAAAGAGCCTACCAAAAAAAGTGGTTCTTCTTGGGGATGATGCAATGGAAGTTGATGAATTACAAAGTTTACAGCCTCAACTGAAGTTGATAAAAACAGAGTAGAGATGAAGGTGAAGTAAGTAAGTAATTGTTGGTAATAATTCATTTTCATAGATTTACTGGTTAGCATCAATATACTACCCTCAATCAAGATGATAAACTTTATTCCTATTTTTTTATAGGTTCATGTACAAAAAAGACCCAACAATTAACACCATCGGGTCTTTCTTCAATGATTTTATTTTTAGAAAAATATAGTTGTACCAATTCTAAAAGTCTGCCCATAAGACTGGTCCGCTTTATAAAAGCCAGAAAGTTGTAGTTTTTCTTTTAATGAATAAGCTACAAGTACTTCACAAGCTAAATTAGTAGTTGAGTACCGAAAGTCAGGTAATTGGACAATTGGTGTTACTTGCATATACATTTTCTGATTAATAATGATAGGTGTAATCACCTGAAATGTCATTCCATGCATTGCATTATTCTCTCCATTCTCATTGAGCTGTCCTGCTTTTTCTGACATATATTGATAAGAGATGATTGGAAAAAACTGTATCCTTTCAAAGGCCATGACACCCAACGTTAACCCTGGAGCTACTACCCAACGTCCACTTCCTAGTCCTTTATCTACATTTCCTGTAGGACTGTAGATATCTACTGATGGACCAAATGCTCCCACCAACTTATCGTAATTTTTATAAGGCAGGTAGAAATAGCGAAGTCGAACATCTCCAATACCTGTTTCATTGGTTTGAGTGTTAGTAAGAATTGGTAATTCCCCTAAAATCAAATGCTTTTCTGAAGGAGCAATAATAAAGGAATTCCTCAATCCATATTGATTTTGTGCCGGCGCACTTTCAAATTGAACATCTACCTGAGAATAAAAGTTGGTAGGTTTGGATGCATCAATTGGCTCTTCTTGTCCAAAGGCTGAATGTCCAATCAATGCAATCACAATAAAAAAGCCTGATAATAAGTTCTTCATATTTTCTTATTTAAAATATCTATTCTCTATCAGAAGGGCTTTCCTACCTATAAATCCCTAATGCTTATTTTATCCCCTTTCTGTTTAGGGCTTTTCAATATCTTTTTCCCTTTTCCATACAAAAGGTGAGTTCTATTCATCAATAAACTCAGTTGTAATACATCAGAAAATTGATTCAAAATGGAAAAAAGATCAAAACAATTACTGCCCTTGTTCATTGCTATATTAATCGTATTAAGCCTCGGAAAACTCTCTGCACAAAACCGTCCAAAAGGGTTTCTGTCCATCACTACTTCAGGCTCCAATGTTATGCAAAGAAATGCTCATTCTGGTATTTTAAGCATCGATTATAATCATTACCTCTCCGACTCTTGGATGATTGGTGCTTCTTTTATTGGTGATTGGGAAAAAGAAAACGGTATTCATCAACCTTTCAAAGGTTCTATGGCTATTTATGGTACTTTTCTTTTTGGAAAGAGTAAACACTGGGGAATTGGCGGAGGATACGCCAAAGATATTATCAACGGAAACAACTTTAAGTTTGGCAATGATTATGTGGATGGTTTTATCATGTATTTCATTCCCATCAAAGGAATTGGTTATATCTGTCCAAGAGTAGGTTATGTGCATGATATTCAAGATCAAGAACAGAGTATTTCGGCAGGGTTGAGTTTTAGTATTCCGATTGGAAAGTAATGCTTTCTAAAACAAAAAAAGGTACTCCACTGTTAAAGTGAGAGTACCTCCTACAACATGTAACAAAATCGATCGGCAGAACCGATCTCTTTTGCAAAGTAAGTCTAATGTGTATTCTGAAATTTGATTATTAGTATTTTTTAGATTTGGTAATATGAAATAATAGTTTCGGGTGAAGCACGGGGTTAGTCAACTTATTGGCTGTCCAAAAACACCTAATAATGTTTTTATGATCACTTGCAGACTGCATATGAATCCACAAATTGTTCAAACTCATTTTTTTTGTAATACCTTGAATGTGGGAAGATCCAATTTGAGAAATCATGCCCTGAGGAAACATTTTCATAATATAGTTAGGTACCATATCCCCCTCCTTATATACGGTTGGAACAACACTATTCCATTTCTCATCTTTATAATAACCTAAAGAGTGGATAGCGTTTTGTGCTTTAAGTTCTTTTACAAGAGCTTCAGTAATATAATATTGATCATTAGATAAGATACATATTTCAATTCCTTTAGGAACTCTTGTAAACTTATCCTCCACATGATCATAGGCTCCAAAGACGATAAAATCACCTTCCTTAGATTGAAGGATATCACTTTCAATTAGTTGATCTGTTTTATCATCACCATATATTCTCTGTGACATCGTCATTAATAGTTTCCTTTTTGGTACGAATGCAAGTAAGAATATTCAATTCGGAAAAAAAACAACAATTGAGTGAATGGTACTATTTTTTTAGTAAATGGATTTTTTCTTGGGTTTTGGTAAAAAAGTATGCAATTTGAAAGGGAAAATAGGTAAGAAAAAAGCTCCTTCATTCTATCCCCTGAACGTAAAATCAATGGATTTTTTGAGTTGTATTCTTCTCCTGCTATAGAATATATATTCTATAAACTTATTACAAACTATTTTAATTTATTACTGACTATGTCTGAAAACTTAGTTGCTTCAAACGTCATTGAAGTAGAGCTTTACGCTGATGAAATCATCAAGAACTTCAACAACATGTACACTGAAACAGGTTCTCCTGTTCAACCTGTAGTAATTGATCCTTTTGTAAAAACGGATATCAGTGGTATCAAAAACATCAAATCTGGTGAAACCATCACTGTAAAACTTGCTCAAGAAACAGCGGATAAACTAAAAGCAAAGTTGATCTATTTACAAGTACAAAACCTTACTACTAACTCAAAAGATATTATGGGTAAAGTAGCATGGTCGAAGTATTTTGACTTTAAAGAACAACCTGCTAAAAAATTGACGACTGTTGCTCCAAATGGATGTATTTATTTTGAGCCAGATGATGATGGTGTTATCAATGCTCAAACTATCAAGTTTGATAAAGAAGAAGATGATATTTTAATCTCTTATTATGTTGTCCTTAAATTCAAATTAAAAGACAATTGTGGTGATGTTCAAAAGTATTATTGTATTATTGATCCTATTGGACAGATTAGTAGAGATCAAGGTACATGATCAAGTATAACAAAAAGCAAAGCAAAACATTGATTAACATTCTAAAAGTTTATTATTTAATCCTACTGATGTTTTTTTTATGCATTTTTAATCTATCGGCTGAGAATAAAAAATCAGCCAATAGATTAATCAAATATGTAGAAATTAACAAACAAAAACTTTCAATAGATTCAATAGCTATTTATTACTCCAGCATTGGATATAACCTAAATAATATTGAAGGACTTCAATACTTAGAAAAAGCTCTAGAAATTTCTAAAAGAACTGAAAACTTTAAACTACAATCTAAGGTTTTTGAAAACATGGGTAATATCCATAGAATCCTAGGAAACAAATCTAAAGCAATAGATTGTATACTAAAAGCCATTCAAATAAATAAAAAATTTCAAGATAATTATTTACAAGCACTTAATTATTCACAACTTGCTGGTATATATTATTCTGATAAGGATTACTCGGAAGCAATAAAGTATTACAAAGCGGCATTACAAACTTTTCCTGAAGATTTAAAAACAAGTTCTAAATCAATTTTATTAAACTATATGATGCTCGTTTTAAATACTGGCGACACATACAGAATATTAAAAAATTATGATAAATCAATAGATTCGTTTATAAGTGTTTTGACTTTAAATGAAGAAGCGGAAAAAAATGATATAATTTTTGGTTATGCATATGGAAACTTAGGCATGGCTCAAATGTCTTTAAATCAAAACAAGGACGCTGAGAAGAACCTCAAACTAGGTGTTCATTATTTAAAAAAAGTTGAAGACCACCTAACAGCTGAAATATTTAGAGTAGAGCTAGGCAAATTATATTTACAAAAAGGGCAAGAAGATAGAGCTGAAGATATTTTTCTTTTAGCTTATAGTCGCTTCAAAAAGTTACATGCTAAAGAGCAAATCAAGGAGATTACAGAATTACTAGCTTCTTTTTATGAAGAAAGGAATCAATTCAACAAGGCTTTACTGTACGAAAAGGAAAAAGCAATTTATAAAGACTCTTTAATCAATAAAGAATCAATAAAAAAAATTGAACACGCCAAGCATCAGATGGAACTCAATGAGATGGAACATCAAATGGAATTAATCAGGCAAGAAGCCACTTTCCGTTCTTATCTCTCTATTGCCATTGGAGCATTGGCTTTTGTATTAGTTGGCTTCTCTGTCTATTTCTATGTAGAATCCATAAAAAAGAAAAAAGTTAACATTATGCTTCGTCAGCAACGGGATATGATTGCTGAACGAGAAGAAGAAAAAGCACTACTTTTAAAAGAGTTAAACCATAGAGTAAAAAATAATTTACAAATGATTTCCAGTCTACTTAACCTTCAGAGTAGAAAACTAGGAGATCACCCTGCTGTTACAGCTATAGATTCTGGAAGATTTAGAGTAGAAGCTATGTCTTTAATCCATCAAAAGTTATATCAAAAAGATGTACATACTGAAATTGAAATAGATAATTATCTCAAAGATCTTGTACTCAACTTGATGTATAGTTTTCAGGCTTCATTCACTCCTATTTTCAATATAAAACCCGTTATGCTCCATATTGATAAAGCCATTCCACTGGGATTAATTATCAATGAATTTGTGACGAATGCCATGAAGTACGCTTATGAAGGAATAGAAGAACCTAAAATGTGGATAGATCTAAAGCAAATTGACTCCCAAATTATCGTTAAAGTCAAAGACAATGGGGTTGGTATTCTTAATGGAAAATCAAATGGAACCAACTTCGGGTTAAACTTAGTCGATTCTTTGGTAAAGCAATTAGATGGCAGGGTTTCTTATGAAACCGACAGGGGGACAGCATGCATTTTAATTATCAATAAGTAATATGAGTAATCTAATTAATATATTAATTATAGAAGATGAGATACTATTAGCGCAGGATTTACAGTTGCGATTAGAAAGTACTAATAACTATAAGACAACAATAGCACAGAGTTATGAAGAAGCCATAAAAATATTGGTTACTTCAAAAATTGATTTTTTAATTATTGATATCACATTAAAGGGAGATAAATCAGGGATTGACCTTGCTGAAAAAGTGAATGAAAAATTTCACCTTCCATTTATCTTTCTGACTTCACATGCAGATCAACAAACTTTCGACAAGGCTAAACTCGTAAAACCACACGCTTATCTATTAAAACCGTTCAATGACCGCATGATTAGCATGTCTATTGATTTGGCGCTTTCAAATTTCACAAGTAATGAAGAAGAAGAACAGGAGAAAGCAGTGGCTTCAGTAGAAGAAGAAAACGAAGTGCCACAAAAACCACTTTTTATCAAACAGGATAATGTTTTTAAAAAAGTAGATATTAAAGATATTGTCTATTTAGAGGCTGACAGTAATTATACAATAGTACATACTTTGGAGCATGATTATACTTATTCTCAAGTACTGAAAAAATTTCAAGAGAAACTTAGTCAGTCTTTTTTTTTAAGAATTCATAGAAGTTATATTATCAACACAGATTATGTCACTTCTTTTGAAT
This sequence comes from Flammeovirga sp. SJP92, assembly GCF_001583495.1. Lineage (GTDB taxonomy): Bacteria > Bacteroidota > Bacteroidia > Cytophagales > Flammeovirgaceae > Flammeovirga. The sequence continues at coordinate 24,284 of NZ_LQAQ01000097.1, forward strand.
ACAACTCCATAACACTGAACAATAATCTTAAACTACCTGTTAGTAAACAAAATAAAGACGAAGTATTTAAGCGTTTTCAAACGATATAGCAATACCTCTTTCAACTAGAAAAGGCTATAATGTTTCTACATTATAGCCTTTATATCTCACAATATTCCTTCCGCTTAGAATGTCTCGTTCAAGCTTAAGAAAAGTCCTTTGGCACCATAATCACCCCAAGCATAATCTAGTGTGATATTGGTTCTTGATTTTTTATTCAACATACATCTCATACCTACACCATAACCGAAGTTATAGTTTTGGAAAAGATCAATATTGGCGTGATCGCTACTTGCAGTTGTAGCGTTAACAAATGCCACAGCTCCCAATAAATTCGGGTTCTTCTGAGTTCCAAAAAGATGAGCTCTGTATTCTAATTCAGTATAAACAATATTTTCTCCTCTGAATCTTCCTTGAGTGTAAGCTCTTCCTGATCTACCAAACTGATCCCAACCTAAAGCTGGCAGGTTCATATAAGGTGTTACTCCAGAAGTTACAAAGTTACCATACCCCCAAAATGCCAACATATGATTCGGCTGTAAACCAGATTTCTTTTTACCCAAAGCAAAATAATCTCTATACTCTAACCATAAAGAGCTTGAAGCAACAGTACTTCCCATCCATTCTGGGTTTACCCTGTAGGTTAACAAAGCATACCTCCCTTCATAAGGATTAGCGGCATTATCTCTACTGTCATACATCAAGTTGAAAGACAACCCAGAAAGAACATACTCCTCATCATTGATTCCATAATAATCAGAGTAAGCCTTATGACTTGAATAACCATGTTCTTCATAATAAGTGTCTTTAATATCATAATGGTAATCCATATGATAACCCACACCTGCATAAAAGTTTTTCTTCACTTTAAACAAAGCAGTCTCGTGGAATCTGAAGTATTTAAACTCCAATAATTGAGCATCATAACTAGGAGCAAAACCTTCTCCATAGCTTCCTGCTAATGATTTTTGATCAGCAGGGCCTGTTCCCAAACCAAAAGTAGGTTGAGAAGTATCAAACATTCTCCAGTCACCTAGAAGAATCATTTTATCCTCTGGAAGATAAATGTTGCTCTTATAAGTAAACATTAATTGATTCTTTGTTGAATAAGTCAATGTTCCTAGGGAAGTGGACATACGTGTAGTGGAAGGATCTCCCATAAACATGTTGAATGATCCTGCGAAACCATAAAGTACACCAAATGTTGGGTTTGATGCTACAACCGGCAGGGGCGCGGCATAAAGTTTTCCTTTTTTTGGTCCTTCGTCTTTAGTCTTTTCTTTTTTACCGTCTTTTAGTGAAGCAGTATTGGTAGTATCAGAAAAAGTAAATGCTTGAACACCATCAAAAATAAATAGGTTCAAGATAATAAATAAGGATAGTATTTTAGTTCTCATTTCTAATTAAATTCGTTGTGAATGAATTAGAAACAAATATATTTATTTAGTTTAATATCAACCATGTTTGATTAATAAATTAGTTTATACTTAAACATTATTAGGATATAACGCAAAAGTAAAGCTCACCTAAATCCTTAAGTGAGCTTACTATACTAGAATCATTTTCTCAGCACTATTACTACAAAACACCTGTTCTCATAAGAGTAGAATAAATCCCGTTTCAACTCGCCTTTTTTAGGACAAAGATTTATTAACAGTTGTAACAATGTTAGTACTTTCTTGCTTTCTGTGATAGTCTACTATTGTTATAAATACTAATTGTGTGTTTACTTCATAGATAGTTTCAGGTATTATAATTTCAATATTTTGTGGTTTTAGTTTTTAAAAAAGAGGGCTACTACTCAGAGTAGCCCCTTTCCATTTTTAATTGGTTAGTTTTAGCGACTCATTTCAATTAAATTACTGCTTTATCACTTATAATATCTTTCAGAATACAAATCGTATTTTAAATATCTTTTTATATTACTGAAGCGTTTCATTGTATTATATATATTTAAAGTATCTTCTAGTTTCTTATCTCGTAATCTGGATTAGAATCCTTATCAGGCAATTGTGTAAAGTTTACCTTCTCAGTATTATTAATACTATCTTTTTCTATTTGATATCCATTTATTGATGTATCATCAATTGGCGTAATACTTTCATCTTCAACATATTCGCATGAAGAAAGAATTAAAATAAATATGGATACTATACTAAAAAACTTTAACTTTAACATAATTGATGCTTCTAATGATAGTTACTTTGACTTACTTTCTATCTATTAGACTCGGTATTCTTGAAATGCCACCACTTAATTTCAAAAAAATGAAATTTTTTATTTTTTTAACATTTTGTTGTTTCTTATTTACTTCTGTAAATGCTCAAGATTATGATGACACTACTCTTGAAAAGAAGGCTTTTACTGCTTTCAATAATAAAGAGTATGATACCTCTATTCTATATTTTAAATTGATAGAAAAACATTCTAAAAGCATACAAAATAAGATCTACAGTCAACATGCATTAGGACATATATATGGTAAAGAAAAACTAGATTTACAGCAAGGAATCTACTGGCTAAAAAAAAATATAAATACAATTGAAGAGGATACAAGTAGAACTAAACACTTTACTTACTTACTATCTCTACAGTTAGTAAGTAACTACTTTCAATATTTAGGGAAGAGTGATTCAGCGGAGTTTTTTTTAAAAAAGGGATGTCATATCTACACAAACAATATAGAAAAATATAAAAAAAACTATTCTATATTGAACATCTTCAACACCTTCTTTTACAGAAGAAAAGAGTATAATCTAAGTAAAGAAATACTGAATACTTTAATTGAAAAAGATGTTAAAAACTATAGTATTCTAAGTAATTACCTCAGTCTTTGTATACAAATAAATGATACAGTTGGAATTAAAAATACTGTAGAAAAAATTAATCACTTAGATAATATTAGAGATGGCATTCATTTTTTTTACTTAGGTGAACTCGCCCTAAACGGAAATGAATTTGATAAAGCCATTCTATATTTTAATTCATTTATTAAACAATACAATTTCTTTTTTCAGAATGCTCAAAAATTTGATTTTGTATATAGCACTGACGAATTAAAGACTAGACACTATTATATTGCACGTACTTATCTTCAAATGTCTCAATGCTATAGAGGCCTCCAAAATGATAATAAATGGTTAGAATACCTTTTGAAGGCCAAAAAGGAAATTCAGAAAGGGTTAACCTTTCCTATTCAAGATATGAATGTGATGGCATCAGAAATCTATAGAGCTTTGGATATTTATCATCATGAACATGAAATACTTACATCGATCAATTATATTGATTCAGCTCAACAATTAATAGAAGATCAATTATTAGTTCATCAAAAAGACACCAATCAAGTATTATTAAACCAATTAATATTACAAAATTTTTACAAAGCTGAGTTCTCTGGTAATATTAAAGAACAAGAAAAATATTATTGGCAATCCTATTTAATGCTCAAAGAATTTGTTGGCAATCAGTATAATGATGATGACCAATTGTATCAATTCAAAAACTTGAAAGACATACAAAATCAATTAGTGATCTTCTTTACTCGATTATACAGACAGTCGGATGATAAAGAGGACCTCTATAAAGTCTTGGAAATTATTGAAAACTCTAAATCGAATATTCTTTATAAACGAAGTCAGGGACTAGAAAATCTCACTTTTGAGCAATATATCAATACCCCTAATATCGATAGTTTAAGAAATAAAATTAACAGTCCTCCACTACTGAGTAGTTTAGAAATTAAAAAATATTTTAAAGAGTATTATGATGGAAAATCATTTGTCTCTTATTACCCTATAAATGAGGGATTAATAATGGTGGGATATATAGATGGGGATTTCTTCCTGGAAACTAAATGTGTTCCTGATGATTGGAATAGTCTGATTAAAAGTGTCCACAAAGAACTTAGTGAGAGTAACTTATTTATTGATAGGTCTTTTAATCATCAATTACTTGAAATTGGTGAGTTTTTGGTACCTGAAAAATTAAAAAATGCCAAAGATAAAAGAGTTGTTTTTTCACCCTCTGGCAATTTGACATTTATTCCTTTTGAAATTCTTAAAACTAAAAAAGGATATTATTTAGAACAATGGGCTATTTCCTACAGTTTCTCACTGCATCATGAATACTCTATTCAAAGACCTATTGATGAAGATTATGCTCCAATAGAAATTCTAGGTGTCGCTCCATATAATAAAATCAACTTGCCTTTCTCTTTAGACGAGTTGAAAACTTTTACAGATAATATATTGAGTGATAAAGAAGCAAGTATGGAAAATACACTCAATAAGATTTATGATATTAATATTCTACACCTTGCTACACATACTACTATTAGTAAAACGGCAAAGGACTCGAATATTGAATTTTACCCTGGTGATGGCACTCAAAAGCATTCGTTGAGTTTCAATGAAGTAGCCAATAAAAATTTATCCCATTTACAGTTAGTATCTTTGAGTAGTTGTCACTCTGCAGACGGTCCATATATTGATGGAGAAGGGATCCTTAGTTTACAAAGGGCCTTTGCCTATGCGAGTGTACACTCCATACTAGCTAGTAAATGGGATGTAAATGATGAGGTTTCTTCTATTATAATGGCAAGTTTTTACGACTATATAAAACAAGGTTGGGAAAAGGATATTGCACTTCAAAAAGCTAAAAAGGACTTTTGGAGTGATAATCCTTCCCTTAAAATTAACCCTATCTACTGGGGCAACATTGTTTTATTTGGAGATTCTGACCCAATATCTTCAGCAAGCCTTCAAAAGACATTAATTGAATATCTTCCTTTTGAGTTTTAATAGATAAATATCATAAAGTAGATAATTATCAATTTGATCAAAATACAAATGCTCTTCGTCATTTTGTATTTTTCCCATTAATTGATCTACTTGTTCAAAATCTTCCAAACCTAAATTAGCGTTCAAAAGAAACCAATCTTTGTGATCTGAATCAGGTAGACCATTTAAAATTTCAACTGCCTCTTCATAGTTTTCTGAGTTGATTTGTTGCAATGCAACTTCCAAACGAGGTGGGTCTTTCTCGTTTTCTGACTGAGAACTCCTAGTGTAGTTAGTGTAACACTTCTCTTCAATAATTGACCTAGTATTTAACTGTACTAGATAAATCGAGAAAAAGGAGAAGAGAAGTATTGCAGCCGCCGAAGACCACCTCACGCTTAGTGTCACAAGGTTGTCTTTTTTCATCTGAGCTCTCACGCCTTTTACGTCTTGAGATATTTTCTCAATGTAAAGTCGTTCTTCTATTATTTTTTCTGACAACATACTTCGATATTTTTAGTTCTATTTATTAGACTCCAAATCCTTGATTTGTCACCATTTAAATGATTATTTTTTGTCAAGACACTCTGAGATATTATCTAATAAATCACTAATTTTCTCTGTTGAATTTTCTAATCCTTTGCGTAAATAATTGATACATCTACTCTTTTTATTTCTAATAAATTTCTCTGAAGTATACTTTCCTTTAAACTTCGTAAGTATCTCTTCATAAGTGAGTTGCTGAAAATAAAAGTAGGTTAATAGCCTTTGGCAATCTTCTCCAATTTTATTCAAAAGTTCTCTGAACCTGTGTTTCGTATCTAGGTCATCTCCTCCTGTCAAAGGTAGTTCATCAGTGAAGTCAACATCGTCTTCCTGTTTACCATCCACAGTGATATTATCATAAGATACATCATAACGATTTCTCTTTTTCAAAGTGGACAACCACATATTTTTTGAGATTGTAAATAGGTATGTTGAGATATGAGCTTCCCCTTTAAACTGATCTTTGTCAATACTCCAAATCACTTTTGCAATAGCATCTTGGAAGACATCTTCAGCATCTTCATTGGTCCCGTTTAACTTTAAAATCAAGACTTTTACCTTATCAAAATATAATTTATATAGTTCTCTAATCGTTTTCTCATAATTCTTTCGGTTTTTGATGTTTTCTATTATCTGCTTGGATGAATAGTTATTTTTTTTAATGAAAAACATAGTAAGGTTTTGTTGCCGCTAATCTAGAGGATATTACAAAAGCATTTAGGTTTATTTCCCTTTTAAGCATTTAATTATGCTCTCAGTCAAATTAGAGTATTAATTCATAAAAGGCAAAATTCTCCTAATTTTAAGTTGTAACTTTTAATACAAAAAAGTGATAATCAAATAAGAATATATTTAATTATCACTTTTCAAGGATATTTTTTAAACAAATGTTGATCTTCTAAAGATTCATTCTGTTGAAATAATCTATTGCAGCACTTCTCACTTTTGGTGCAAGTAATAATGCTCCTATCATCGTAGGAATTGCCATTGTTGCATATACTCCATCAATCAAATTAATAATTGCATCCAGCTTAATCACAGATCCAACAACAATCAACACTACGTAATAATAATTGAAATAATGCTTTTTATCAGCTCCAATCAAATAACCTAAACACTTCGTTCCATAATAAGAAAATGAAAATAAAGTAGTCAGTGCAAAGAATAGTACACAAAGTGATAAAATGATAGGGCCCATTATTGGGAACACAGCTTTAAATGCCTCCGTTGTCAACAATACACCATTCACATCTCCTGCTGCTGAATCGTAAACTCCAGAAGCCAAAATAGCTAATGCTGTCATTGTACAAACAACAATAGTATCTATAAATGGACCAATCATAGCTACTAATCCTTCACGAATAGGCTCTTCAGTTTTTGCAGCACCATGCATCATTGGGGCTGTACCAATTCCTGCCTCATTAGAAAAAGCGGCTCTTTTTGCTCCAATAATAATTACAGCTCCTAATACACCTCCTCCAACAGATTCAAACTGAAATGCTTCTGAAAAAATACTTGTTATGATTCCTGGAAGTTTTTCAATATTTAAACCAATCATGACCAACACTGATAAAACATAAACAACCACCATTACTGGCACTAATTTACCTGCTACCTTACCAATTCTTTCAATTCCTCCAAATATCACAAATGATACAACTACCATGATACAAACTCCAATAATAAAGTTCATCATATCAACGCTAGCCATAGATGATACACTTTCTGGTAAAACAACAGTTCTTATTACCTCTGTTAATTGATTGGCTTGAAACATGGGTGTTACACCTAAAAGTCCAGCAGCTGCAAAAAACATTGCAAGTGGCTTCCATTTAGTTCCTAAACCCTCTTCTATATAATACATTGGTCCACCTTCAGCATGTCCATGAGAATCATGCCCTCTATACATTACAGATAAAGTACAGGTGAAAAACTTAGTCGACATCCCTAATAATGCACTGATCCACATCCAAAACAATGCTCCTGGCCCTCCTGTTACTAATGCTACCGCTACTCCACTGATATTTCCCATACCAACAGTAGCTGCGATCGCTCCAGATAAAGCTTCATAATGATCTATATCTCCTTCAGCATCAGGATCATCAAATTTTCCTCTTAATACATCAATTGCATGTTTAAAATATCGAAAAGGTAAAAATCTCGAATAAATTGTAAAAAATAATCCGCCTCCCAAAAGCAAAATTAAGAGAGGTGTTCCCCATGCAGCCGAACTAAAATCTGCACAAAACGCTTCAAAACTTTTCATTTATGTTTAATTAATCTAGTATGAGTAACCAAAGTAGCATGGAAGTAGTATTCTACTTTATTGTGCTAATGTCTATATACTTATCGTAGTAATATGGCTTTCTTAAAATCGCAACCACAAGTATTCTAAGTACTTAAATAATTATTGTATTCGCAATTATATTATTAACTATTAGGAAGGGTTGAATAGAATATTATGCTTTGATATTGGATTGAAAAGTATAGACACAAAAAAAGGTTAGTCAACATCTTGTGTTAACTAACCTTCTGTATTTAATGAATGTGGCGCCGACTTACTCTCCCGGGGGTTAACCCAGTACCATCAG
>NZ_LQAQ01000098.1 GCF_001583495.1 Flammeovirga sp. SJP92
CATCGCTGATTTTCAACTGAATCAAATACCTTTTCATTATATCAATCACCCTGAATCGGGTTATCACATAGGATAACCCCTACGTGTTTTTTCCTCAGCCGTTTACTGAAGGGAGTGCAAAGGTAATAGGATGTTTTTTAAATGCAATAGGTTTATTCATTTTTTGATTTAAACAAAAATCAACAACAGTGCAGTTATCTAAAAATCAATTATTTAATTATCTCCTTTCTAAGTCAAAAAATATAGAATTAGAGAATAAATGCATTCCATTGATCCAAAAACCCCTAATTAATGGATTATCGACATAATAGAAGACCTGTCCTTTTTTGTATTTCTCTGCTGCTATTAATGTTGATTCTCCTAATGAGTTCTTCAATTCTTCTCCTATATATCCAGAAACAGCATCAGTTTTAGCAATTAAACCAATATTATACCCATGATTTAGTAATGGAAGCTTATGGTTATTCTCCTTTATAAGGAAATACTCTTTTGAAAGACCTTTAGAAATTAAAGAAGATTCAGGCAATCTTAACTCCATTATACAACCCAATGCTTTATTCTCTGTTTTCCCCTTCGCCATAAACATTGCTTCTATATTAAATAACTTCTGCATTTTCTTGCTCATTTCTAATTCATGAATCTCATCTACTACTTTTATCGCTTTCTCTAATAAAATAACCTTTCCTCCTCTTTCTATAAAACTCTTGACTAAACTAGATATTTTAGAATTATACTGTCCATCAGAAATTATTAGTGTATTAACTTTCGACAAATCGAAGCTTGTTACTTTATCGGCGTAAAAAACATTAATAGGATATTCAATCACTTTGTCAAAGTAATACCACAGACTACCAAACTTTACAGGATTTACATCTTCCCCAGCAAGAACTGCAATACGAGGAGTTTTCATTACTTCAACTTTCCTTTCCCAATTAGAATCATTGATATGAATCAACTGAGGTATTACATTATTTTCTTCGATTACTTTTTTAAAAGCATCAAATTTTCGAGACATCATTAAACCAAAATATGGAAATACAATACTTCCTTTGGGAATAATCTGTTGATTGTATTCAAAGTCTTTCATTAAGTGGCCCACTTTGATTTGTTCCTGCATCAACTTTGATATCAGTTTAACATCAGAAATAGATTCCCATTCTAAGACGAAGAAGGTAGAATCCGTCAATGCAGTTTCATCAATACCACTTTTACTTTTTAATACTTTTTTTTGAGTAACCTTTTCTATCACCTCTTCTGTTTCCAACATGTCCAAACCAAAAGCATAAGGCAATGACCAAGCTGTAAGATCATAAGTTGTAGAATCTGTAAAATCTGCCTTGGGCTCTAAAAGCACCTTCAGCATACGCCCCATTGTTTGGTCTGTTGAAAAAACAATGTCTCCTTTCTCAATTTTTCTTTTTATTTGTTTTTGCTCAAAGTAGCTGTAACCTTTAACTGTTTTACTTTTTAAAACCTGTTCTCTTACGACTCCTTGTCTTTCCAATATAGAAGACATTAATTCAATGTTCTCTGAGTTCTTCTTTGTAGGAGTAATTATATAATTTTTCACAACTCCTCTATTAGCGTGGAAAAAGGCCTCATATTCTCTCAATAATTCATTTTGATATTCTTCTGCTATTATTAAAGTCATCAAGGATGTCTCAAAATGTTTCTGAATTCTGCCTTCTAGTGTTATTTCTTTCGTTTCATCTTTCGACTTATAAGATAATCCCGCCACTCCGTGTCCTCCTTGTTCAAAAGTAAAACCTACAGCTCCATTAAAACACGTCCAGCTATCCCCATAACTTGGGTACAATAAATCGAACACTTTACGTGTGAAGTATTCCCAATCCTGAGTTTTGAAATAAGATTCATATTTTTCGGATGCAATCTTTTGATACTTTTTTTGCCATGAAGTTACCTCTTTATGAATAGGATCTGCTGATGGCCCGAAGAAATATGAATATTGTGGCATCATTTCGTGAAAATCTACAAACACCTGAGGGTACCACTTTCTATATAATTCGGTTCTTTGGATTGTTTCTATTTGTGTACCCCATGCCCAATCTCTATTCAAATCAAATAAGTAATGGTTATATCTCCCCGTAGGCCATGGTTCAAGATGTTCCCATGTAGAAGGTTTTTGATTAATAAAGGATCCTTCTTTTGCTCTAAAATTGTTTACATATCGATCCCTACCATCAGGATTTAAACATGGATCAATTATCACTATCAAATTTTCTAGAAGACCGGCGTATTTATCTTTCAAAAGTTCAAATGCTACTTTCATAGAGACCTCAGAACCTGATGCTTCATTACCATGCACATTATAACCTAACCAAACTATAGCATTAGAATGTGAAGGTTTGCCTTCTAAAAAACCTGCTCTCTGTAAATTGGATTGACGAATACTTTCTAAATTCTGAATGTTTTTTGGAGAAGATATAGCCAATACAAAAAGAGGTCGACCTTCATAGGTCTCTCCATAAGGAATATATTCGACTTTTAATGACTCATCAGCTAGATAAGATAAATAATCATGTATTTTATGATGATAGGTAAATTGAGTTCCTAAATTATATTCTAAAAATTCGGATGGCGACTTTAAAGTTTGACTGTATGAAAATGTTGATAAAAAAAATAAACAGATCCACTGAATATAGAACAGTAGTCTTTGCATAGTTTCAGTTATAATATTTATGAATAGATTAGTAAAATAGTAAGAGTATTAATGAAAGCCTAAAATCTAATCAAAAAGAATTACCTATTTCAACTCCCAAAAGGTTACTTATTGATTTTCAATGAATTCTATGTTTATAAAACAGAATATTATATTAGTATTATTAAAAATGATAACACATAATGTTAATATCTTATTTATATTTATTATATAACAGAATTATATTTCGGTTAACATAAAATTATCAATATTTTAATCTGAATATAAAAGAAGTTCAATATTTATATTAATCAATGGTGTGAAATACATTTTTTATATAATTTATTTTATATAAAAAATTTATTCATTATAATTGTACTAAGGTATCCCCTTATATAACAATTAAATAACATATTACTACTGATCATTTTTTTCAATGCGATTAAATTCCTTACTAGCATTTATGTTTTTACTTTTCACAGTAAATACATCATTTGCCATTGTCGACAGTAATGAACCGACTTCAAAGGCTACAAAGTTGGAGGAGAGTGCTACTGCGTCTAGCACACGTTACATCTTTCTTAAAACAGTAAAGAAAGATTGTTTAGAAGGAGACACAGAGATTGTTTCTTCAATCATTCAGGTAAATATCAAGAATTTTGCACAGGAGAAATTTAAGATTCTAGCAAAATTTGAGAATGAAGTTTCAAAAAAGTATCCAAAAAATGTAATTCATGTAAATCTTAACTGTATAGAAGGTGTCTATACTGATCTTAGAAGTGCTACAGATGCTAAAAAAGCATTAATTGACAATGTAGAGAAATCAAGATCTATCGTTTTAAGATAAAAAAGCGAAATCTCACAAGGAAATTCCGCTTCTTATTAAATTCTCAGAAACTATTTATTCTTAAAAACTAATTGATCGTTTTCAACATCAATTAATACTATTGAATCTTTTTGGACATCACCTTTCAAGATAGATTTTGATAAATCATTCAGAATATATCTTTGCATTACTCTTTTCAATGGTCGTGCTCCAAATTCAGGTTCATATCCCAAATCTGACACTTTATTCAAAGCATCAGGAGTAATTTCAATTTCTATTCCGTTGCTATGAATCCTATTCCGTATATCCTTGAATTGAATAGAGGCAATTTTTCTCATATTCTCTCTGGTTAGAGGCTGGAACATCAGTATTTCGTCTATTCTGTTTAAAAATTCAGGACGTACCGTATTCTTAAGTAAATCCAAAGCTTTATCCCTACAGTTTTCTAGAATTTCTTCTTTCTGAATTGAAGAAGTTGCTTTCTCAAGATCATTTATCTTATCCATCATAAAATGTGCTCCCATATTTGAAGTCATGATTACAATGGTATTCTTGAAGTCAGCAACACGTCCTTTGTTATCTGTAAGACGACCATCATCCAATACTTGCAACAAGATATTAAAAACATCAGGATGAGCTTTTTCTATTTCATCCAATAAGATAACAGAGTAAGGTCTTCTTCTCACCTCTTCTGTAAGTTGACCACCTTCATCATATCCAACATAACCTGGAGGCGCTCCAATCAGACGACTTACTGCATGCTTCTCCTGATATTCAGACATATCAATACGCACCATTGCTTTCTCATCATCAAACAAGTAATCTGCTAGTGCTTTTGCTAACTCAGTTTTACCAACACCAGTTGAACCTAGGAATAAGAAAGAACCTATTGGCCTGCGTGGGTCTTGCAACCCTGCACGACTTCTTCTTACTGCATCTGATATGGCTGTTATAGCTTCATCTTGTCCTGCCACGCGTTTTCCAAGCTCATTTTCAAGATAAAGCAGTTTTTCCCTTTCGCCTTGTACCATCTTAGCCACTGGAATTCCTGTCCATCTTGACACTACTTCGGCAATATCTTCAGAATTGACCTCTGTACGAAGCATCACATTTCCAGAAGTAGATTCAGCTTCAGCATCTTTTTGCAATACTTCCAGCTGCTTTTCTGCCTCTACAATCTTACCATAACGTATTTCTGCAACCCTGCCATAGTCACCAGCACGTTCAGCTTGATCAGCTTCAATTTTATATTTATCAATATCACGTTTCAATTGCTTTATGCCATCCAATGTCTGCTTTTCACGTTTCCATTCATCTTCTAGCTCATTAAGCTTTCCCGTTAGAATTCGAATTTGATCCGTTAATATGTTTTCCTTCTCTACATCCTTTTCCCTACGGATAGCTTCCCTTTCAATTTCTAACTGCATGACTTTTCTTTTGATCTCATCTACCTCTTCAGGCATAGAGTTCATTTGAATCCTCATTCTTGAAGCAGCTTCGTCCATCAAATCAATAGCTTTATCAGGAAGAAAACGATCTGAAATATATCTATCAGAAAGCTTTACAGAAGCAATGATCGCATCATCTTTAATTCTTACGCCATGATGTACTTCGTACTTTTCTTTTATACCTCTAAGAATTGAAATAGCATCATCAACAGAAGGTTCGCCAACAGTTACAGGCTGGAAACGTCTTTCAAGTGCTTTGTCTTTCTCTATATATTTCTGATACTCTTTTAGCGTAGTTGCACCAATAGATCTCAATTCACCTCTTGCTAATGCTGGCTTCAATAAGTTAGCCGCATCCATAGCACTATCGCCTCCTGCTCCTGCACCAATCAATGTATGGATCTCATCAATAAATAAAATGATTTTTCCATCTGCACTTTGTACTTCTTTGATTACTGCTTTCAAACGTTCCTCAAACTCACCTTTATATTTTGCACCAGCAACCAAAGCCCCCATATCAAGAGAAGCAATGCTTATGTCTTCCAAGTTTTCTGGAATATCACCTGCAACAATTCTCTGTGCTAACCCTTCAGCAATTGCTGTTTTACCTACACCCGGTTCTCCAATCAGCATTGGATTGTTTTTGGTTCTTCTAGATAAGATTTGAAGCACACGTCGGATTTCCTCATCACGTCCAATTACAGGGTCCAACTTACCATCTCTCGCCATTTGAGTTAAATCAATCGCATATCTTTCAAGCGACTGATATTGTCCCTCTGCATTCTGGTCCGTGACTTTATTTCCTTTTCTTAATTCCTTAATGGCCTTTTTTAGGTAATCTTTCGTAAAACCAGCTTGTTTTAAAAGCTGTGCAACTTTATCACTTCCATCTAATAGGCCTAATAATATATGTTCTACTGCTACAAACTCATCTTCCATCTCCCCCATAAAACGTTCTGCTGCTTGTAGTGCTTTTGCCGCTTCGTTTGATAAATAAGGATTATCGCCTGTTGATTTTGGATAGGTCTGAACAATTTGATCTACTTGCTGATCAAGATTAGCTTTATCTGCCTTTATTTTATTAGTCAAAAAAGAAATCATATTATCCTCTTGCTGGATAATTGCTTTCAGTAAGTGACCTGTTTCTATTACTTGTTGTTGTAATCCTTTTGCAATCGTCTGTGCTTTTTGCAAAGCTTCTTGCGACCGGATTGTATATTTTTCGAAATTCATATTCTATTTGTTTTATTGAAGTTATTAGAGAATTAGTATTATCCGTCTCCGGTTGTATACTCATCAATAACTGTTCAAAATGGTAAAATCAGTCATATTTTCTGAATTGTACTTAAAATTTCTTCACTGTATGACGAAAAGTCATTAATCAACTGAAAAACAGAAAAATAACTAGACATTTTGTCTTTTTTTTCATTTCTCATCAATTTGAAGATTGTATTTTATTGTGAATGATTATAAAGGTTTAGTGAAATTGGTGTCTTGCACTAAACTATGATTGTCTTCAAAATATAGATACTATTGAATCCCAATTAAATACTGTTTATAATATGATGAATTTCGTTAAATACTTTGGTCTTGCCTTAGTCACTTTTTTTATACTGATGAAGTATATCATTTTTGGAAAATAAAAAGGGTAGCAACCTTAAGATTACTACCCTGTCTATTATTAAACTTTACTTATTTTATAAGAAGTTTGGTAAATCTAATTTTTTAGAAATTCTATACGCTGCATTCATCAAACCTACGTGACTGTAAGTTTGAGGGAAATTCCCCCATTGACTACCATCTGAAGAATCCACATCTTCTGATAATAATCCAACATGATTAGCATAGCTACTCACTTTCTCAAAGTAATCAATTGCTTCTTTAATTCTTCCTACACAAGCTAATGCTTCAATGTACCAATAAGCACAAATCAAGAATGTTGTTTCTGGCGCACCAAAATCATCTACGTGCTTATAACGATAGAATAAACCATCTTTTGCCATCAATTCTTTTTCCATTCCTGCCAAGTGACGTTTAGCTCTTTCAGAGTTTGGATCAAGGTAATTCATAGTGATCAGCTGTAAACATGACGCATCCATATCTTTTGCACCTGCCGCTTGCATATAAACACCAGTCTCCTCATCATAACATTTCTCAATCATTTCAGCTGCACGCTCTTTGATTTTCAATGCTTTGTCTGCCATTTTCACATCATCAAAGTACTGTGCCATTTTATATGCTGCTGAAGCTCCTGCCCAGTGGAAAAGGAAAGTATAACAATAGTGGCCTGGACGATCTCTGAATTCCCATAAACCAGCATCTTTTTCCTCCATTGTATCAGCGATTTTCTGTAAAGTATGCTCTACTAATTTCTTTGTATGCATTCTATACTTATTCGTGAAACGCTCATCAGCATATAGAGGTAGTAAAGACGTTAGTACCTGACCATAAACATCATTTTGAATATGAGTATAAGCATCATTACCAATTCTTACAGGTTTATTTTCTCCCAAATACCCTTTTAATGGCATTTCAATCTCAGTAATTTTTTTCTGAGCTGTAATTGTATAAAGTGGCTGGTAACGATCTTCTTCCTGCTTCGTTACATTTTCAATATATTTGAAATAAGCTTCTACTTCTTCAAAGTGACCAATGTTGTTGAAAGCATTCAGGGTATAATAAGTATCACGCATCCAACAATAACGGTAATCCCAGTTACGTGTACTCTTATGATATTCTGGAAGCGAAGTTGTACCGGATGCTATAATTGCTCCTGTATCTTCGTATTGGTGTATTTTTAAGATTAATGAAGAACGAATTAATTTTTCTTGATGGAAGAAACTGATACTTGTTGATTTCACCCAGTTTCTCCAATATCTTTTTGTTCTTGTATAGAAGTTTTCAGCTGTATTTTCAATAGCCGCCTCTAATGGTGCTCCATAAGTCAATACCGTATACACAGCACCACTTAATACAAATGAGTTTCCTTCCATTACATAAGATAAAGGAATATTGGTTGTTAATCTCATTTGTTGATCAAAACCTTCAAAACGGATATGGTTACTTCCTTGGGATTTTTGAGGAGTCATTTCACCATAATGACCTCTTGGGTCACATACTACTTGTACAGAAGGTGTTCCTTGCATTGGTTCAATTTTACGAACCATCATCAAAGGCTTATAATAACGATCGTCTTGCTCGAAACGAGGGGCAAAGTCAGTTACTTTAAAATCTCCATCTTCAGTATATATTTCAGTAACAAGAATATTTGTATTGGTTACATAATACTGTTTGGTCTCCTTTATTTTAGCTAAAGGTTTAACAGAAAACTCCCCTCCTTTTTCATCGTCTAATAAGTCACCGAAAACAAAACTGCTATCAAATCTTGGCCAGCATAACCATCTAACACTTGCTTTTGTATCGATATAGGCCATAAATGCACAGTTACCGATAACACCCATGTCGTACTTGTGTGTTTTCTTCATGTTGTAATGTTTGTTTTTGTCGTATTAATTAATAAATCAGGATGTGAGTAAACTACAATTTACTATATTTTTCATCAAAATATAAAACTTTGAATTCTGAAGATCGAAGTTTATTATGTTATAAAATTTCTAAAATTGTTGAGCATAAGCACTAAGAAGAACAATAAGGCGTTGAATTTGTATAGATAATAGTAAATTTATCAACTAGAGAGGCTCTTTATTTTTTCATATATTGCCTTTCAATCAATTTAAAAACAATTACTTCAACCATGAAAAAAATAATCTTAGCTTTATTTTTAGGCTTAATCGGGATTGTTGCATCTGCTCAAGATACTACTGGACCTGTACTCACTTTTGAAGAAAAAACATACGAATTTGGTGATATTCACCAAGGAGATGTTGTAGAACATACATTCAAATTTTCAAACACTGGAGATGCTCCTTTAGTCATTACTAATGTAACTACTACTTGTGGGTGTACTGCTCCTAATTGGCCAAAAGAACCAATTCAACCTGGTGATAATGGCGAAATTTTAGTAAAATTCAATAGTAGAGGTAAAAGAGGTGTTCAGAATAAGCCAATCACTGTTTATTCTAATGCAAAAACGACTTCTAAAATTTCTATTACAACCAACGTACTTGTTGAATAATAGTCATCTTGATAAAAGAAAAATGCCTGCTTCCTTCAATTAGGAAGCAGGCATTTTTTATAACTAGAGTTTGATATTATTTTACAATATAGATCACTTCTTTTTTCAACTCCTTAATTGCAGAAGTAATATCTGAAAGATGATCTAATGTTTTCTCTGCACTTTGATCTCCCAATACCTTCAAACTATTTTTCTGTCTGAAGGTCTGCTTGATCTCGTTCCATCGTTCCAGGTCAGACTCTGTAAGAATCTCAATCAGTTCCTTAAACTTCAAAAGGTTCTCTTCTGCCGCACTTGTCAACGTCTGAGATTCGTTTTCATAATGTGAAACAACTAACTCTTGAAGCTCTTTCTCATTCATTAATGGAGAAAGTTTTTCTGCTAGTTTATTCATGTTACGATACGACCCTTGAAGCTTGAATGGAGGTTCTACTCTATAATCGTCATCTTGTGCCGCAGATGCTACATAAGCTTGATTGACTTTTAGAATAACACTTTGTACATACAACAACTGTCTGAAGATTTTAGTACTTTCTTCTTTTTCATCTGTTGAAATACTCACTTCCAATTCTAAGTTCTGAAGATCATCGTTCTTGATGGCACTCACCAACGCATATAAATCTTTCTTCGGATAGTTTGTCCACTGAGAGATAAATTGATTTGAAGTAAGACAGTTCTCGATATAACTCAACTCAAATGCTGTTTGTGTACTACCGATTACTTCACCCAAATTATAAGTATCTGCTCTATTGGCCAACATATCTGGAATCTGGAATTTATCACCTGATTCAGTATACGGGTTCCCTGCCATAATCACACAGAACCTTTTGCCTCTTAGATCATACGTCTTCGTATTGCCTTTGTAAACACCTTCAATTTTTCTTTGTCCATCACAAAGTGAGATAAACTTTTGTAAGAATTCAGGGTTACAGTGCTGAATATCGTCAAGGTAAAGCATGATATTGTTCCCCATTTCAAGGGCTAAACCAAGCTTTTCCAATTCTTCCCTTGCCGTTGCATTTGGAGCTTCTTCAGGGTCTAATGACAATACTTGATGTCCAATCGAAGGTCCATTGATCTTCATGAAAATTAAGCCTAAACGATTGGCCACATATTCCATTAAAGTGGTCTTACCATAACCCGGAGGTGAGATCAATAAGAGCAAGCCCATAAGGTCTGTTCTCTTTTTAGACCCTGCCGCTCCAATCTGTTTCGATAAGTTTTCACCGATTAATGGAAGATAGACATCATTGATCAATCTATTTCTCACAAAAGAAGATAAGACTTTTGGCTCGAAAGAAGATAATTTTACTTCTTTCTTGAAGGCATCCAATACTTCCCTTTTCTGAGCTGTATATTGCTCAAACAATGGTAAGCTATTATGAATGTGTTTCTTTATACGCGCTGAAAAATCATAGAAGTTGAACTGGTATTTTCCTTCGTTAATTAAACTATGGTCACCCAATAAACCTTCTAACTCTTGTTCATACTCTACTTTAGAAAGTGCTCTATCTGCTTTGAAAGTCTCTAGTAAAAGTAAACTTGCTTCTAAAGTATAAGAAACATAATCTTCTTCTTTCTCAGTAAATGACGCTGACTTGAATAAAGTCGACCAGCCTATTTCCATAAACGTCAATAGTTTTTCCCATTGACCTGAAAGTTTACTGATGTGCTGATCAAAAGCATCCTTTACATTTTGAGCTAAAAGCAGACGTTTGAACTCTTCCGCTAAGAAATAAGCCTTTTCACTGATTTCAAAATAACCATATGTGAGTAAATCCATCAAACAGTAACCGATCTCTTCTATAGCTGTCTCTACTTCAAGGTTCAGCTTTTTCAACATTACCTCAACATGTGGTGTAATGTATTTTAGAATAGAAGATGGATCTGCTTTTTCTTCAAATAAAGAAGAGAAAAGCGAGAAACCGTTGGCCCATTCCTGAATGATTTCTTTTTCTTTCTTCGGAATTTCCTTCAGCCAGACAATTTGTGCCAATGCTCTTGTTACAGAATCATAGCATAATGTCTTCAATGAAGTATTCATAAGTGCATATACTTTGGCTACTTTTAAAGCATCCAAATCGTGTACACCTTTTAAATAACCATCATTTAATGAAGTACCCATAAATTGCTGGATTTCCTTCAATAAGGCTTCATCCTCTTGCTCAACAATAGCTGAGGCACTTTTAGTCGCTAAAAATTGATAGGCTAAATATTCACCTCTATATACCGCTAAAGATTCAGATGGTAAAGACATGGTCCATACTTCTTTTGTACTTAAAAGACTTTCATCGTGTACTTGCTCAAAGAAATCTGTTCCTGTCAAATGATAGAATAAATTACCTTTTCTCTCAATGATTGTAGCTCCTAATTCTTGTTGTGCTACCGCGAAAGAGTGCTTTCCGAAACGGATAAAGCCAGGACCGTCAACATTTAATTCATTACGGTCTCTCAATTGTCGAATAGCTTCTTTCTGTGCTTTCTTTAAGGCACCAAGAACCTCTTCACCTTTTGAGGTTTCACCAAAATCAATCAGACTTTGTGCCGTCTCTCTTAATTTTTCAATTAAAAGATCTGTGGAGAAGTAGGCAATCAACTGATCCTCTTTTTCCATCTTTTTTGCTTTCGCTAAAATAGACTGGATCATTCGGTCAGCAGAGTTACGTAAACGTAAAACCCTCTTATTACGAACTTCTTCTAATTGAATTTTCTTTGTTTCGAAAACAGTCGCTACTTCCTCTCTCTTCTTTTCAAGCTGTTCCGCAAAATCATCAAAGTCTGCAAATTTACCTTCTAGTTCTTCTACCTGTGCTGATAGCTTACTAAGGTATTCATCACATTCTTCTGGAGTAGTAGAAATATCTAGGAAACTGGAAA
Source organism: Flammeovirga sp. SJP92 (assembly GCF_001583495.1). Classification (GTDB taxonomy): domain Bacteria; phylum Bacteroidota; class Bacteroidia; order Cytophagales; family Flammeovirgaceae; genus Flammeovirga. The sequence continues at coordinate 11,946 of NZ_LQAQ01000098.1, forward strand.
CAGATTGTTCTAATAAACGATACTGAGCTGTAAACTCTGCTTCTGCTTCTTGCTTTCCTAACTGATTTTTCTTTTCTCTTGCCTGTGCTTGAACATTGTTGAGAGAAGAGAATAATTGAGAGATATTATTGATGATCTCTGCCGTTTGAGTGGCATCCTTAATTTTAAGGTTAGAGACGGTTTCAATTAATAACTCTAATTCTTTACCTAAAGCAGTCAGTTCATCAATCGCTTCTTCAACATCAATTGTTTTTTCCCACTCGGGCAATTGAGTTCGAAGTTCATCAATCTTAGAAGTAAAACCTGCTAATGCATTATCTCCTAAAAGAAATTGAATGCATCGTTCTCCTAACTTTAAAGAATGTTCTTTTAACTTTTCCTCTTTTTCTTCAATTGGAGGAATCTGAATGTATCGAACTTCTTTAAGACTGACAGCCTTACCTCTTAATGCTCTTAATGAAGCGAGTCCTTGAACATAATCACGAATGTCTTTATAAATTCCACGGTCAATTTGTCGTGTAATCTTCAAACATTCCTCATCAAAGGCTTTTTGTTGATCCTCTGCATTTTTGCGTTGACGGCTTACTTTCTCGTATTCCTCAATCGCCGCAGTAGCTGTATCCTTGATTTCATCAACAGGTTCAATGATATTCCCTACATCCTCTCTGCCTAACCATGGATACATGTCAGTTACTGCAGATGCTTCTTGCAAAATATCTGAGTAAAGCCCCATATAGTTATCGGACTTCTGACACAACACATTGATTCCATTCAACTGTGCCATGGCTTTTACAACCTCCTTATTACCAAGGTTTACAAGGTAATGATCATTTTCAGTAGTAGGTTCTACTAAATCTGCATCAACAAAAGGCGACTGTAAAATTTGAAGATTATGTACTTTTCTTGGCTCTTCATCTGCTTTAAAATAGACTAGTTCCCCATTAGGGAATACAGAATAGCCATTACACTTTAAAGGAGGTTGAACCGTTTGCTCAATAACATTATAGGAAAGAAGGATATACTCTCCGGTATCTCTTTGATAGAAAATAAATAGATAATCTTCACCGTTTGGTGCCACTATTCTCTTTTTGAAGATCCAATCGTGCTCTTCTTGTTCAAATAGTTTAGACTCTCCATTTTGAAGATAATATCCATTTGAGAATACGATACCTTGTTCTTCTGGCAATAAAATACAGGCATTAGAAATCGCATTGACTCTAATTGCCGTTTTTAATTTGTCATTGTAAACAAAGTACCTCCACTCCTTTTCTCTATAAGGGAGAACTTTCAGAAGAATAATATTACCAAGATCAGCATAATGGATTTCTCCATCTTCTAATCGCTGTTCTTTTTCATCTACTTCCTCCGCTAAAATTCCTTCACCGTCTAGGGTGTTGTCTTCTATTTTAATGGTAAGATCACCTCCTACTGTTTCAACAAACACTCTGTCGAGGATTGAAACATGTGGATGTTCACCTTCCCTAAAATCACTTCTTGTTGTTCTCTTCCATTCGAAATCATGCTGAGGTGGAAAGACCACTTCATGATCACTTCTAGCATCAGCATATTTCAAAGCACCCCCTGAGATTTCCCATTTGAAGGCTTTGATATCTCCAACTCGATCGCTCAATTGGAAGAGCATGTATAAGTTTTTTCCAGCTTTAAAGAACTGTGAGAACTTTGTATCTTTTTGGTATTGATACAGTTCATTAAAGTCTTTTATAAACTGTTTATCTTCTATCAAGGATAAGGACTCATTCTTGAATGTATGGGATTCGTTATCATAAGAATAGATTCCGAATACATCCGACAATGCCATCTCTTGCCTTAATCCCAACTGAACATTGTAACCGAAAAGAAACGTATCTCCTATTGGTATCATGTCTCTGGCGATACAGTTGTTTTCTGTCATTAATCGCTCAGAAGCAATCAGTCCAATTTCTATGGAACCGAAAATTTCTTTCCGTAAATTATTAAGTTGTTCTAAAGACTTGTGAAGTTCCTTACCGCTGTTTTGTAATCGTTGTTGGAGAAGTTCATAAGTTCCGTTTTCTAACATAACCTATTTGAATTAAGAGTTAAGAGTGAAGAATTAAGAACTTACCTTCACTCTTAATTTCTCCGACAAAATTATTTGATAAAAGTTGATGCTGCAGCCGCTGCTATACCTGTTTTTTCAGCTGTTGCTAAAGCACTGTCGATCCACGTTTTTTGAAGATCATCGTTGGTCATCGTTCTCATTTTATTCAAAAGACCAGCCACGCTTAAGTTTTTGATATCTTCAGTAGTTACACCGAATTGCTCAATGTATCCTCTTATTTTACCAATGATGTTTTTTCCATCAGAAGAATCCAATAAGTTGTCTTTTACTTCAGTGGCTACGCTACTTGTTTCAAAGAATGATTCCACTGTTTCACCCATGCTGATTGACTTGATGATTTTGTCGTACACTTGACTTTCACCGCCAATGATTTTGATGTCACTGCTTTTCACAGCTTCAGCCATCACTTGAGCTTGAGCTTTCGTCAATTCTTGTTGCATTTGGAATTTCGCTAAGGCTAATTCTTTCTCTTGGTTCAATTGTAATTTGAATCTCTCCAAGTCTTTGATTGCCTCATCCATATGTGCCGTAGCTTTTGCTTCCGCCTCTATACGTTGTGCTTCTACTAATGATTTCTCTTGTAAAACTTTCGCTTCCGCTAAACCTTCTAATTCAATTGACTTCGACTTCTTCTCCATTCCTTCTGCCTCTGCAATCATCTTCTGTCTTAATACTTCCGCTTCCGCTTCACCTAATTGTTTGTTGGCTAATGCTTGTGCTTCAGAAGTAGCAGCAATGTATTGTGCTTCTGCAATCGCTTCTTTCTCTCTTGCAATTGCTTTCGCTTCATTCACTTGTGCCTCAGCAAAACCTGAAGTAGCTTGTTCTTTTACTTTCGCATCTGCTAATGTTTTAATAGCCGCTGCTTTTTGGTTTGAAGTTTCGAAATCAGCTGCTGCTTCAATTTTTTGTTGTTCAGCATGTAATTTCGCTGCTTCTTTCTGAGCCTCTGCCGCTTTCAGCTCCATCATTAAGTTCTCTTCCGCTTTTTGTTCCGCCAACGTAATTGCTACTTTCTTCTGACGTTGTGCTTCTGCAAATGCTTCTGTATCCTTAATTCTTTCTTGCTCTTCCACTACAGATTTCTCAACTGCTACTCTTTCTTTGATCACATCTTGGATATCACGCTTCTGCTCTTCCAATGTTTTCTCTTTCGCAATTTGAGCCAATTCAACAACTTTCTGCTTTTCAGTTTCAGCTAATTGTCTTTCTTTTTCTATACGCTCGTTTTCTAACGCTTCCGTTTTCTCAATATTCTTCTGAGCTACTAAGATTTCACGCTCTTTATTTTTCTGTTGGATTTCAAGTTCCTCATCCACTTGTAACTTGATTTTCTCCGCTTTCAAGCGTTCTTCTTGTACAATCGTTTCCGTTGTAGCTTCTTCTTTTGCTTTGATTGTGTCAATTTCTCTTCTCTGACGCTCTTCCGCTTCAACTCTTTGCTTCTCTAAAACAAGTACCGCTTCTTCTTTTTCAACATCCTGCTTCTTGATCTTTTTCTCTTCTTCGTTTTTGATCAAGTTCGCTTGAATTTTTTGCTTAGCAGTTAAGTCGATAATCTTTTTGATACCCTCAGCATCCAAGATATTATCTGGATCAAGGTTCTCAACATTTGTTTGCTCTAAGTAATCAATAGCACAGTCATCCAATACATAACCGTTCAAGTCAGTACCGATAATGTCAATTACTTCTTGTTTTACTTTCTCTCTTGAGTTATATAATTCGATAAAATCGAAACGCTTACCAATTGTCTTTAACGCTTCTGAGAATTTTGCTTCGAATAATGAGATCAGAAGTTCAGTATCTGATGCTCTTTCACATCCTACTGTTTGCGCAACAGTTGCTATATCTTCTAATTGATTATTTACTCGGATAAAGAATACAACTCGAATATCTGCTCTTAAGTTATCTTGGCAAATTAGACCTTGTTTTCCTTCACGACTAATTTCAATACTTTTCAAAGAGATGTCCATTCTCTCTGCTTTGTGAACTACAGGGATAACTAAACCTCCTTGAGTGATTACTCTTAATCCACCCATACCTGTTCTTACAAGGGCTTTACCTTGAGGAACTTTTTTGTAAAAACTGACGATAAAACCTAGGATACCTAGAACCATGAATGCAGCAATAGCTACACCTGCAATTAAGAGTTGTGAGCCCATAAATTGATTAGTTTAAATTAAAGTTTTAAAAATTATATATACTATGGAAAATAGTTAGATTACTATTCTGTTACTTTTTAAGATAATACACTGTTATGTTTGCTTTTAAATAATAACATATGCTTTCGAATACTTTAAGTTGCTTTTTTCATTACTTAATTCATTAAAATTTCACATAAAAAACCAGCATGCTTCTCAATATTAAATTGACTAGCATATTAAAATATAAATACACAAAAATTACTGATTGAATTTACCCATGATTAGTTGAGTCTGTTTGCTTTAAATTAAATAGGTTCTACTAAATAACATTTTTGAGTAGAATCATATTCTATAACCATGGCTTCGTCTCCTTTAAAGAGACTACTATTTTCAGAAGTTTTGATATAAATTTTCTGTTCAGCATTTCCAATAAGCACTGTTGCTTGCCCTTTCTTGACATTTGAAGCTGGTAAAACAACTTTAGATACTTTACCTACAATCTCTCTATCAACTTCATGGTTAAGCTTCTTAAAAACCAATGCAAATGGATAAACGAAAAATCTTGACAAGAAAATAGATACTATCAATATTGGAAGGAATGCCATTAAAGCATAAACTCCAGAAGTATTACCAAAATAATGATTCCCAAAAACGGAGAATACCCACATCAATGTAGATAAAACTGTTATAATGATCATTAAAGGCACTTTCCCGACAAATAAAAATTCAGCAGTCGTTGCAAATACACCATGACCTACTGCTACATCATCAATATCGTGATCAATGTCTGCATCTAGATCAACTGTGCTATCTAATTCTAGATCTAGGGTATCAGGAGATAATACTCCTACCATAACATTTAACCAGTAAAATAAGCAGATTACAACTAGAAAGGTGTAAGGCAAGTTTACCAGATTAATAGATTCGTTTAATAGTTCCATTAAGCATTACGTTAGTGTCTTTTAAATTTAGTAAGAAAAGAGAGTAATTAATCCATCTTTTCAAATGTTTACATATATTAACGTCGTAACAAAAAAAATAGTTGAGGTTTTCAGGGGCCTCAACTACTTCTTTAACAATTTATATCTTTCCGTATTACAATTTGAAATAAATCTTAATACACCCCTATTATAAGGTATGTTTTTTCATTTTCATCAAAAAACGGTAAAAGTCTTTTCTATTTACCGAATTTATCTTTTAAGAAATTGTAAGCATCTTGTGCCTCTTTTTCATTAAAAGTCGCCAATGAATCTGCTAATTCCTTTCCTTTAGGATACCCTCCGAACATGGCAGGTGCATTTCCATAATAACGTAATAATCCCCAGTGTGCAGGTACATGTTTCGGATCGATTTCTATTGCTCTTTCAAATGCCGCTTTAGACTTCGGTGCAATTTGCATCAGTTTCAACATATTGGCTCCTTTAGCTTGTTGTCCCAAACTTGCTCCATAATAATAATGGTAATCCGCATTATCCGCTACTTTCTCTTTCAATTCTTCAAAAACAACCTCCGCTTCCTCATTATTCCACTGCCCTAAATAACACAAGCCTAATAACTCTTTTGCTTTTACCTCTTTATCTACATAAGGGGACAATAAATCAGGAATATTTGAAAAATCTTCCTCTTGCAATAATTTCTCTACTTTTAGTATTAAGTCCTTATCCATTATTTCTTTCTTTTATCTCTTAGTTTCTTGAAGAATTTCATTAAAATTTCGTGGCATTCTTCTTCCAGAATACCAGTAGTATATTTTGCTCTTGGGTGAGCTAGTTTTTCAGAGTAAGACTTGAAGCCTCTTTTCTCATCACTTGCCCCGTAAACTATCCGCCCTACTTGTGCCCAGAAGATGGCTCCAGCACACATTGCACAGGGTTCTAAAGTTACATATAAAGTACAATCACTCAAATGTCTTGAACCTAAATGATTCGTTGCAGCAGTAATTGCCAACATTTCGGCATGAGCCGTAGGATCGTTAAGCTTTTCAGTTTGATTGTATCCTTTACCAATTATTTTTCCATCGGCCACTACCAATGCCCCTACAGGTATTTCTCCTTCTTCAAAAGCATTCTCTGCTTCTTTCAAAGCAAGTCGCATAAATTTGACATCCTGAGAAGAATTATCCATAAAAATTGTACTATTCTAATATTTAAAATTAAGTGAATGAGTAATCACTTTTGATTGATTTTTTGATTCAAAAGCTAAAAACCTGTTTTTTAAGAGGTTTTCAACTGCTAAAAAGGGCCTGTTTAGACGAATGATCCCATCTTTTCGATAAACACATCTTATCCTTAGACAAAGAAATTTGAATATTCTCAATATTTTCAAACATTTACAATACGGAATTTTTAAATAAAGTACTACTAATTCAACGATGGTGTTAAGTATACATTTTTTAATATTTACCCCATTATCTACAATAAAGTACTTTGAGTTAACGTTTTAAAAGCACGAAGGATGAAACATTATACGCTCTCAGACCAAGAATTAATTGCACAATACCTTAATGGTAGTGAAGCTGCCTTTGAACAGTTATTGAACAAGTATAAGAATAAGCTATTTACTAGCATCTTATTAATCGTAAAAGATGAGTATGTAGCCGAAGACTTATTGCAAGATACGTTCATTAAGGCAATAAAAATGATTCGAGCTGGGAAATATAATGAGGAAGGCAAGTTTATGCCATGGATCTCTCGTATTGCTCATAATATGGCAATCGATTATTTCCGTAAGCAGAAGCGTTATCCTACCATCATCATGGAAGATGGAAGTAGTGTTTTTGATACTTTAGATTTTTCTGAAACTTCAATTGAAGACCAAAGAATCTTACTAGAAACACAAACTAACGTAAGAAACCTTGTAGACCGTTTGCCTGATACGCAAAGAGAAGTTCTTGTAATGCGTCACTACATGGAAATGAGTTTTCAAGAAATTGCTGATTCTACAGATGTAAGTATTAATACAGCATTAGGTAGAATGCGTTATGCCCTCATCAACCTTCGTAAAATGATGGAGCAACAAAGCGAAAATTCCAATAATGCAGTTAGACAAAAAACATCTAAACAAAGAGTGTTCTAATAAAGTACTAAGTTGGCTTTACAGAGACACATCTTACACTACTCTAAGTGAAGAAGATAAAGAATTTATACTTGATGATAGTAGTTGTGAGGCGTTTTTGATTAATGGTGTCAAGGTAAAAGCAGCACTAAACCGAATTAATGAAAAACCTAGTCAGAGGACTATAAAAAATATTATGGACTATGCAAAAAAAGCAATAGACCAAGAAGATTCTTCGAACTGATAAACTAAATGGCTCTTAAAGAAAGGTTACCGAATGGTGGCCTTTCTTTTTTCTTTCATATTTTCTAAGAAGCCTTTTTCTTTTTGAAACAAAATTCATCCAAACAAAAAAAAGAGACTGCCTTCTATGTTAAAGAAGACAATCCCTTTATCTATTCCAATTCAATTTTGTGCTAGATGATATTATATTTGATACCCATACTAATCATATAGTTCTTCGACATTGCTGATACATTGGTATCCTTACTGAGGTCATTTAATGAAACGCCATACGACGTTCCCAATGATAATGCAGTTTTAGGAGAAACTTGATAACTCAATTCTGCTCCTAACTGCCCAGTTACATTAACAGATTGATCCATAATGCTATCTGATACATTGTCAGTACTGCTTTGGTCTACAATCATATTAGTTACTAATGCTGTGTGCACTGCTAGTCTTAACTTTTTCTTTTCCAATGCATATCCTACTTTCACAGGAACCGAAACTACCTTCTGATTCAATTCCCCCAGCTCTGTCAATCCTGTTTTATAGGTATAATCAGCATACTTTACGCCAGCCTCTACAAAGAAACCTTTTTCAAATTGAATTCCAGCATTAACACCAACAGTAGGTGAAACGGCAGTCTGTGAAACCACTCGATCATTTACTTTGATATTTGGATCAAGACGAGACATCCCCACTTCTGCACTAACATAGTAGTTTTTATTTCTCTTTTGTTTTGACGCTGGAACTGCTTTATTTCTTTTTACAATTCCTAACTCCGAGAATTGCTCTTCTACTTCCACCTCAATTTCAGTTTCTGGCTCAATTTGAGATAAATGTATTGGAGGTAATTCCTTCTCTTCTTCGTGAGTTAAAAATGGCATGGGCGGTGGCATATTTACTGCAACCTTTTTTATTCTTGGTAAAATATGTTTATCCAAGACACTCACTGCTTTAATGGCGTCTGCTTCATATAATGAAGGTGAAACCATAGAAGCTGTATTTACATTTTTTCCATCAAAATCAGATCCGATTGATAAAGAATGAGGAGTTTCATATTTGACTAAGAAACTCGTTAATAATCCTACAGTAATTAAAGCAGCTACTGATCTAAGAAAGGTAAAGTGATTCTTTTTTTGGTTAATCTGATCGACTTCGGCTTCAATGTCATCCCATAATCCTTCCGGAGGAGACATTTGTTCATCTTGAAAAGCATCTTTCCAGAAGTTTTCAAAATCTCCTCTGTTATCCTCTTTCCATTGCATAGTAATTTCTTTCTAGTTGTGATTCTTCAATCATTTCCTTCAAAAGTTTTCGTGCTCTCGAAAACTGAGATTTCGATGTTCCTTCTGTAACACCTGTCATCTCCGCTATTTCTTTATGCTTATATCCTTCAATAGCGTATAAGTTAAAGATAACACGACAACCGTCAGGAAGTTTTTGTAACAATGATAATAATTCCTGGAAGCTATAATCTGAAAGTGCAACTGCTTCCTCTTTTAAATCATACATATCATTTACATCCATCATAGGATATAAATATAATTTTGAACGCTGATAATTGATGGCCGTATTGACTACAATTCTTCGCATCCAATGTTTTAAAGAAGATTCATTTCTAAAGGAATCAATCTTCTTGAATATTTTCACAAAAGATTCTTGCAAAATATCTCTAGCATCTTCCTCGGTTCTTGAATATCGACATGCAACGGCCATCAACACTCCACTGTATTGTTCGTATAATTTACGTTGCATTTTTTTGTCTCCGACTTTACAACCTTGGATTAATTCTTCATCTCTTAACATGATGGATTAAGTTAAGTTTAAACTACCCTATCGCAGTATAAAAAAATCAATATTACAGCTACTACATGATGCAAGACGTTTCTTACTTAATTTGACACTATCAAGTAGTTTAACTGTTTCACCTTAAGTCAATTGTGTCGCAAGCATTGACTAATGCTCACTATTATAGACACATAAAATGTAAAAATTGAATAGAGGTTTATGATGTTGAAGGTATATAAATTTTATTATATACTGATTATTAGGTAGTTATATTTTAAATAATTTCACACCAGTTCTTAATTGATTCTAAAAAAAGACTTAATCTATCTTAAAAAGGAATGTATTTGTTAATTAGTTTAAACTAGAATTTTCCTATAAAACCAAAGTGGATTTTAGCTAATTGGGTTGTAAATGGAATGTTATTCGTTCTTCCTAGTGCATAAGCTATAGAGAATTCTCCTGACGCTGTTGAAATATTCACACCTGCTCCCACACCCACTGGAAAGTCCCATTCTTCTTCTAATCCTGTTACTCCAATGTCAGTAAAAAGGAATAAAAAGGATTGATCTCCCATATTGACTCTAGGCTCAAACGTGATATAAGAATATCGGTCTACAAACAGTTCCCCTTCATTAAAACCTCTTATAGACCTAAAGCCTCCCAATCTAAACAACTCATTTTTAAATAAGTTATCTCCAAGCATTTGAGCACCTTTTAATTTTAAATACCCTTCTAGCCATTTTGTAATGCCAAAGTAATATTCTGTTTCTAATTGCCACTGAAGTAAGGAAGAGTTTTGAGGAATTCCATCATATACTTCAGAAGGTAAAGCAGGGTTAAAGATGATATTTCGTTGACCGCCTGTAAACTTGATTTCATACCTCCAGCCTCTACGAGGTGAGATAGGATTGTCTAAGTTCTGCCATTTATAACCTATGGAGTAAAGAATAGACTGTGTGTCATTTAATGTATCCACATCATTTTCATTCAGTTCTCTTAATATTCTGCTTGACTCCCAGGTTGCTCCTAAACTTAAACTAGCTCTAGTAGATACTCTTTTTTTAATTTGAATACTGTTGTCAACCTTCAAAAACGTTGAATCCTGCTGTTGAATATTAATATTGTAAGCAAAATCAATCGTTGATCTGAACAATCTTGGATGTTCATAAGTGGCATTGAACCACTGAGAATCATTATCAGGCCTTTTCCAGTCAATAAAAAAGCGCTTTCCTGTTCCAAATGGATTCCAAAGATCCAGTAAAACCTGTCCTGTTATTAATAATTCTCCTTCATTCTGTCCATTGGGTGCCATTCCCAACATACCATCTGCTCTGCTTGCTTTTCTTTTCTCTAATGGGATCTCTACCATTGCTTTACCATATTCAAAAACAACATCAGGTTTTTGTTTCAATTTTAGGTAAGGTGTTTCCTCTAAAATAACAGTTGCTTTATCTACATTTCTTTGCCTGAATGTTTCTCCTTTTTCTAAGCCTAAGTAAGCTTCAAAAAACTTTTTATGCACTCCTAATGGAGCATTTCTTTTTACAATCAAAGTATCTAAAACTACTTCGTCACCAAGATTTACATTAAGGATACCTGATAAATTACTACCATCAAAAAATATAGAATCAATATTGATAGAAGTAAAAGGATAACCTTGATTTTCGTAATAAGAAACTACTTGTTCTTTTGCTGTATCAAGGTCTTTTAATTTTACCCATTTTTCTTTTGAATTACCTCTCCAATACTTTCCTTTTAAAATTTGTGGATTGACAGATTTGATATCAATTCTTATTTCTTCTGATCTTGGTCCTAAAAATACTTTATTGATGTAGGTAGTGTTCTCAATAAAAGCTGTATCAATTGAAGCCATAAAATAACCTTCATCTCTCCAAAAATAAAGAAGGCTTTCACTATATGCTTTACATTCTTCAATTGAATTAAAGGTACTTGGTTCTTTTTGAAAAGGTTTATTTTGAGGTTCATCCACAAAATGAATATGAACTTCATACACAGGAGTTTGTCCCCACAAAACAGTCTGAAAAAGCAAAAGTAGAGTACTCAAAAAGAATACTCTACTTTGCCAATAAGATATTATATGTTTTATTTTTTTATTCAACCACTATTGTTTTTGCTCCATGATAAGAACGGTATTCACCGTTGTACATTGCATCTGCACTTATCGGGCCTACTTTGAATTTACCTTTGCTTACTGCTCTTACAACATAGAAGTATGTTTTTGGTTTTGACGTTGCTGTCACAAAGAAGTTAACACGATCATCTCTGAAATCAACATGCTGAGGTGTAGACGCTTTGTCTCTTGTCCACTTTACGCCTGGAACAGCACCTAAACGAGGGTTTTCAATTTCAAAACCTGCTGGAAGCATATCTGTAACTACTACATTCTCAATCTTCTTCAAATCCGCTTCTAAAGTAACTCCTACAATAATTAAATCGTTTTGCATAAACTGATCTGAAGTAATTGTCTGCCCTTCACGATTATAATAAGTTCTTCTTACTTTCAAGCCTTTATCCTCTTCTGGATATTCACCTGATGCATTCAAACCTTCCAGTTCTGCAAAATAATATAACTCTCCATTTCCAGAAGCCGCAATATTCACTTGTTTGCCTAGCACTTCTTTAGTAAGTATCAAGTCATCGTTATCAAAACTTCCAACATTACTTCCTCCTACTTTTACAGAAGCTTTAACATCTTGAGAATTTGCCTTCTTCACTAATTTTCCTAATACAAGCAAACTAAATGCTCTTTCTTGTGTTGACATCCAACTTTCAGCTTTCATACTTTCTGTCAAATGCCTTGCTACTGTACCTACTTGTGCATTTTTAGGATCTGTACCTAAAAGAGCATTCAATACCAATGCCTGATCTCTAATATAAGAAGAGAAACTTCCTCCGAATTCTTTTTCAGCTTTATCCATATTCAGCTTATTTGGTAAAAGAAGGCGATATGTTTTGCGGTCACCTGCTCTTAAGTAAGTAGCAGCAAGAATATATTTTGAATTTCTAGGAATCAAATTCTGATTTTGCTTGTAGTAATTCATAGTAGCAATATCTGCTTTTCCTGCCTCTGCTAAGATATAAAGTGAATAGAAAACTGTTTTACTCGCTGCTTTTTCAACGATTCTGCTGTTATTACTGTAATAATAATAATCACGAGTACTTTTCTTCTTTACTTTCTTACTCAAGTAATCCAAAAGCTTATCCAATGTTCTTTGATTTACTTGATAACCGTTTTTCTGAGCTTCCATTAAGAAATGAGCCGCATAAGCAGATCCCCAGAAGCTTTCATAGCTTCCGCCTTGCCAATATGTTAATGCACCGTTGTAAATCTGCATACTTTGAAGCTTTCTGATTGCCTCATTGATATTGTAATCTACACTTCCTTCACTCACATCTTTTGACATTTTTGAAGAAAGATCACCTAAATACAATTGAGGGAATACAGCTGATACAGTTTGCTCAACGCAACCATATGGATATCTTACCAAGTAATTTAAATCTTCGGCAAACTCAAGCATTGGTGATTTACTCAACCAAAGTTTACCTTTTACTGAAGAGCTGATATAATCTTTCTTCAAATCTACATTTTTATTACTTCCAGCCTTAACAACTCCTGCAGATGTTGACTTCAATAATGAAGTTACAGGTCTTACATTCAGATTTGTTTTTGAAATAAAATCTTCACCGTTAGCATTAGCTACAATCACAACTTTTCCTTCACCAATTTCTTGTGCGGCAGTAAGCTTGAATGAAACTCTCTTTTCTGAGTTGGCAGGAATTGTCACTGTTTCCAGCTGAGACTGATTGACAGTTAATGCTCCTGAAACATCCACTTTTGTTTTTACCTTCAACTCTTTATCAGTGGTGTTAGTCATCATTACACTTGCATCATTCACATCAGAAGGACTTAAGAATCTAGGTAACGAAGTGCTGACCACCAACGGATCTTTCACCTTCATTCTAGCTTCTGCAGATCCAAATGCTTTTTGCTTATTGGCCACTGCCATAATTCTCAACTCACCTGAAAACTCAGGAATATCAATTTTGAATTTTGCTTTTCCATCAGAATCTGTTTTCAAAGTTCCACTCCAGAAAGCCACTAAATTCACTCTGTTATTCACCATTGGGTTTGCTCTCGCACCAAGGTTAGCCATGTCAGAACCGAAGCTATTTGCTTGTTGTTTGAATTGCATCACCAATGGGTAAACATCATAAGTTTTTACACCTAACGCTCTGTCTTGGTAGAAGTAGTTGAAAGGATTTGGTGTTTTGTAATTCTTGATTTGAAGAATACCTTCATCCACTACAGCAATTGTCATTTCAATGTTTTTCTCACCATTTTCAGCAACTACCTCAATTTCCTGTGTTTTATTAGATCTACTTTCCTTAGGAGCATTAATTTTCAAATCTAATCTCGATTCAGCGGATTCTACTTTCACCGAAGTAAAACCATGTGCAACTGTCAATGGAAGAGCATTATCTTTTGCTCCTTTTATTAAAGTTGCAGTCACAAAAATGTTTGGAAGATATCTGTCTTCAATAGGTAATTCTAATGACGCAGACTGCTCATCAGTATCTAACTCATAATGAGATAATACATCATCTTGCTCAACTGTTACTAATAATTTTCCTTTGAAAGGTGTCTTAAATAATAACTTGGCTTTATCTCCAACTTTATATCTCGGTTGTTCTGCTTCAATAGTTACTCTACCTTCTTTATCTACTTGGAAGGCATTGCTTGAAGTCATACCCCAACCGTACGCATAGTATCTTTTTGAAATATAAGTTTTAGCTTCTGGAAGTCGAATTCTTACTTCATACTCACCTGAAGCTTCTGGAAGGAAATCAAATGTTGTATTTTTACCACTCAAAGTAATCATAGTCTTCTCTAAAGGAATCTCCTTTTTACGAGAAACATAGCGGTACCTTCCATTATAAGTGCTCTCCATCACAGATTGCCATTCATAGCGTACCAATTCCACTTCTGCTTTGACACCACTTTTTACTTTTCTATTCTTATCAACAGCCACTAAAGGTAATCTTGTCTGTTGTCTTGTCTTAATGTACCAATCTTGATCTTTTACCCCTAAGAAATAATCCTGAGTTGTCACTTCAACGGTATTCAATCTTCTTACAGGTCTCCCCGATTCATCAAAAACAGTTGTATATAATTTTCCTTCCAAAATACCACTATTCTTATAAACATCATCAATCAAGAAGGTCTCAGAGAAGTTACCACTTGCATCTGTTTTTGCTTGCCTTAAATGATCCTCATAGCGTAATGAAATATTTCCTCTTAGGTTGAAATTATACTCTGATAATTCTTTCACATAAAGTGTTTTTCTACTTAATGAAAAATCAATTTCATATCCTCTGTTCGATGCAGGTGTTCCAAATAGGTTCATTGCGGTGGCATTGATTTCAAATTTGCTATCCACTCCTACTTGTTCTTTATCTGTTTTAGTTGTGACTTTAATTCTATCCGGCATAAAGTCTTCCACACTGATTCTTTTGGATGAAAGAATAATATCATTGGCAGTACTGACTTCTATGGTGTAATAACCCGTTACACCACCATCCATCAATGTTACTTCCGACTCAAAAGAACCTTCTTCATTGAGTGTACCTCTTTCTGATTTCAGTAAATTACCATCTGGTAAATACACTTTGATTTTGATTGGCTGATCTGAAATTGGATTCCAATCTTTATCTCTTGTGATCGTTTTATAATAAATAGTTTCCCCTGGTCTGTATAGATTACGATCACCATAAATATAGGTCATCAAACCTGTACTATTTAAACGCATACCTCCTACATCAAAACGCTCTGTGGCTACCCTAGTCTGATCATAGTTTAAGTAATTGAAATCATCACCTTTTTCAGCGTAAACCATTCTTATATTGAAGCCCTTTGTAGCACTTTCAAGATCTTTAAATTCTGCAACACCTTTAGCATTGGTATTTACTGAAACTAACTCCTGGTTGTTTCTACTTACTAAAGTGATTTTAGCATTCTCCACCGGAGAAGCATCTGCTATTGAATTAGCATATACTAAAACACTGTTTTTCCCCTGTTTTACTAGAAGTCCTATATCAGAAATACTGATTAGTTTTCTTGCGGCTAGATATCTTTTCTTTGAACTACGAATTTCTACCACGTAAACACCACTGAATCTATTTTCGTCTAAGAAATCTAAAGAGAATGTCTGGAAATTTCCACTTGTGGGCAAATCACCCACTGATACATTTTTTTGAGAAAAAACCTCATCTCCTAGTTTATAATATTGTGGTCCGTAATAGTAATAATCACTTTCTTGATAATTACTGTTGTCATCAAAGAAAGAATAAAGATTGTTTTTGTAAATTTTATAAATATTAATGTCTACTTCTGGAACACTGATAATATTCAAATCAATCTTTTTACTGCTTTTATTCGACATGTAAATTGATTTTTTATCAGCAAATGAAATGCTTGGATCCACTTCACCAAAAACTACTTTTTTCTTATATCTTGATCCTAATTTTGTTCTGAAAACACCTTTTACTTCTGATGAAATAGAAACTGTATACGACTGACCCGACTTGAAATTACCAACTAACTGTACACCACTTTCAATCGTTTCCACTTCAAAAGCAACTTTCGGAGACACTGAAATATTTGATTTTAATTTTTCATTGTAAATACCTTGGTTGGCTTTAATTTCAATGACATTCTGTGTTGAAAGAATTTTAGCAACCACAGAAGAAATCTGGAATTTTTCTTTCTTTGGAATAATTGATTTCAGTTGTTGTTCTTTAGAAGCTACCTTCGCATTCGGCAACATAAATCCTTTTTGAACAATAATATTGACAGCTACTTCCTTTTGAGGAAGTTCTCCTTTAATTGCTAAAACTAACTGCGTACCTCCACCTTTAGAGATTAGTTCACTTTTTAATGTTTTATCACCATCTTTTATTGTGATTTTCTCAGCAATTTTATCACTTTCAACTGGATAGTTGAAGTTTAATGTTAAGTGCGGTTCAGCTTGATTGTTTTTACCTAATGCCCAAGCAATACTTGAATAAGTTGCTTTAAGATAAGGAGTATGGAACTTATAACTTAACTGACTTTTATCTAAAGTAATTCCTTCTTTCGCAAAAGCGCTCTCTGATAATTTCAGAGTATACTCCGTACTTGGGCTGAAGCCTTGTTCAGGAGAAAAAATAACTGTGTTTTTGGCAGTCCATTTAAACTTACCTTTTACTTCAGGAGATATTGAAAAATATTCCTCATTCAGCCATTCATCATTTTTTGATTCTCTTATTTCTTGACTTAGGGTAACAGATAGGTTTTGTTGAAGAGAAATTTCACCATCGAAGTTATTATAAATAACCTTCGTTTCTTCATTTTCTGTTGTGCTAGTACTACACCCAATTAATAAATTAAAAAATAAAAGCAGTAATAGGCATGCTCGTAGTTTTTGTATCATCTCTTTAAATAGTTTTGAACATCATTTAAGTCATTATTTAAAAAAATTAAAACCTCAAATCTGTTCTTATGGAAAGTTGTCTTTTCGATCTTATTAAAGATACAAAAAAAGTCATATCGATGATATGACTTTAATATATATTACATAAATGTTTTAATATTCCCATAATAGGGCTTCGTATTCCATCAATTTATAAACAGCTTCTTGTGATTGGTAAAGCGACTGTTTATTATTTCCATACATCATGATGATTGAATTATTTTGAGGGTTTTCAAATTTAATCAATCTTCCATCGTATAACTCCAATGCAAATGCATCTCCTAAGTTTCTGTTTTGAGCCGAATTGGCTGCATTGTACCAGATAGCATCCGGGTCTTCTACCAGCTTACCATTTTCATCTCTTTTATGAAACACTAGTTCATTCAATTCTCTGTAAGAGAAAGAACCTAATTCAATATCAATACCTTTAGGATTTTCAGATGCAGGAATAATCAAGTTGATAGCCACCAAATCATTGTACATTTTTGATCTTCTCTTATCAAAAACTCTATCCACCTTTAGTTCAATAGCCCATAATCGATCAGGAGAATACTCCTCACCTGGCTTTTGTCCACTTTCATTTTTGAAAGTCATTCCATCAATATCACCCCAAGCTTCATCATCATCATCAATTGTTTCTCCAGTTGTTTGAGGAATAATCAATCGAGACAAGAATTCTTCTTTAGACAGTCTTGTTTCTAAGGTGTCACTTGTATAAGGTACAATCCTATCATTCTTTACAGCATCAATTATTATTTTAGTTAACTCCTTGTTTTTAGAAAAGAATCCATAATTGATTTTAGTCTGTAAATTAACCCTAAACCAAAGCGATTTTTTCCACATCACTTCATAATTCTGAATATTCATCACAGAGTGAGGGTTCGTCAAAGTATCTGCCATCTGAGCTTTTGACTCATTGCTTACTATGAATAAAAAAGCTGTTAGGATATATATAAATATTCTGTTCTGCATAATGATAGATGGATTATTTCATATTGTACCATACTTAATAAAAATATCATGCCACATTCATAAAGTGGTAAATTTAAAGAGGATTTACTGTTAATGAAGAAAATGATGTAAGACTAGGTTTAAGATTAAAGGAATTTTAGGGTTACACCTCTATTTTTTAGAGAAATTTTCCATAACAAAAAAGTGCCTTAAACTTTCGTTCAAGGCACTTTTATTAAAATATTTCTATTTTGAATTACATTGCTAACAACTTATCTTCTAATTTCTTAAGGATACGTTGTTTTGTCTTCAATTTGTTCACATAGTTATTACGCTCTTGGTATAAAGCATAATTCTCTGTGTTTTGCTCCGCATTTGGAGAAGATAAAATCGAAGAATACTTCGCGTTGAATTCAAATAATTCTTGTTCGTCTTTACGGATAGACTCTCTAAGGATATCTAATTTGATTTTCAATTGCTCGAAATCAGATAAGCTGTATAAGTCTGGCTCCTCGTTCTTAGCAGTACGCTCTAAGAAGTGACTCTCGAAGATTTCGTTACAAACGATACGGAAACGTAAGTTCATTTCTTTATCTTCTTGAGAAGGCTCTTTACCTAATGATTTCCAACCATTTTGTAATTGCTTAATGTTAGCAATGTTGAATGGTGCGCCATCGCTTAAGTACTTTTCAGCTGTTTCTAGTAAATCCTTTTTAGACTCTAGTGGAGCTTTGTTTGACATACCACCCATATCTCTTGTGCTATACGCTGGTCTGTCACCGCCTCCACCATAGTTGTTATCACGTTGTTGGTATCCACCATTGTCACGTTGTTGGTATCCGCCACGTTGTTGGTATCCACCATTATCGCGTTGTTGGTATCCGCCACCACCACGTTGCTGGTAACCACCATTATCGCGTTGTTGGTATCCGCCACCACCACGTTGTTGGTAACCACCGTTATCACGTTGTTGGTATCCGCCACGTTGTTGGTATCCACCATTATCACGTTGTTGGTATCCGCCACCACCGCGTTGCTGGTATCCGCCACCACCACGTTGTTGGTATCCGCCATTATCACGTTGCTGGTATCCGCCACCACCGCGTTGCTGGTATCCGCCACCGCCACGTTGCTGGTATCCGCCACCACCGCGTTGCTGGTATCCGCCACCGCCACGTTGCTGGTATCCGCCACCACCGCGTTGCTGGTATCCACCACCACCGCGTTGTTGGTATCCGCCACCGCCACGTTGCTGATATCCACCACCATCACGTTGTTGGTATCCACCACCACCGATAGAGCTGAAGAATTTTGCAGTCTCACGTTTGAAATCTTGGAATAAGAAGCCCATTTTCTTCTTAGGCACATTTCCAACTTCTCTCCATTGAGCTTGTAAATCCTTAACCTCTTGAACGTGGTCTTCACCACCGCCCATACGGTTGATCCTTCTTACTTTGATCAATAATGCTTCAAACTGATCAATGTATTCTTCGTGAAGAGCGTTTTGTTTTTCGTAGAAATCACTTCTAGCTTGGTAGAAGTCATCCATATATTGGTTAAACTTCGTAGACAGTTCTTCTTCTTCTTCTTTGATAGCAGAACCTGTCTTAATCCAGTTCATCTTAATTTCTTTGAAACGAAGAGAAGCTTCTTTCCAATCAGTGCTATCTTTCCACTGTTCAGCTTCTTTTAGAAGAGCAGTTTTAATTTCTAGGTTTTTAGCTCTGTTGACTGAAATGTACTCGTTGATTTCATCTTCTAATACATTGATGATTTCATAAAGTTCAGTAAAGTCACCTAAGCCGTTGAATGAAGCTAAGTAAGTACGCATGTGAATAAGCTTCATTAAGAATGAACCTTTGTTCTCTGCTGTGTGTACTGCTTCTTTAACTGCTAAAACTTTGTTTGTTACCATAGTGAAACGGTCTACAAAATATTGTAAACTCTCTTCTTCACTTTCTCTTACGACTCCAATTTCTCTGTCTTGGAAATGGTAATATCCTCTTAAAAATACTTTACCATCTTGTACATAGCCGTACTCTGTAATGTTCTTGTGCTCGATAATTTGGGAATCTGACATCGCTATTCGCCTGTTTGGTCTTTTAAATGATAATAAAAGCTGTTGATTAAATTATTAATAAAATAAATTGGTGAAGATAATATCAATTAATACTTAGTCATTAACGTAGTATTAAAATGTATTTGATCAACTTTAAGAATTGAAATGATCAATAGTTTCTGATAGTCTCTTACAAACCGAATTATGATAATTTTTTAAATTAACTGTAATTTTTATCTATACGTTTTTAAATTATTTTTATTAGTCAAACTATATATTTACTACGAATGAGATATATACTTAAATAAGTTATAAGAATTGTGCCACTTTATATTAAATACATGGTGTTTTTCTCACATTCTCTAATTATTATGCAATTTGCTACCTTTGATTTTGATTTGCAAATTTTACCACGATATACTCACTTTTATTAGTGATTAATTTAAGTATTCTCCTACATTTACGGAAAATAAGAGTTTTTAGTTCAATAATTTAAAGATATGAGCAACAATAACGAAACTGTAATCTTCTCAATGGCGGGTGTCACAAAAGTATACCCACCTAATAAACAGGTCCTTAAAAATATTTATTTATCCTTTTTCTACGGAGCCAAAATTGGTGTCTTAGGTCTAAACGGATCAGGTAAATCTTCTCTTTTAAGAATCATTGCAGGAGTTGATAAAGAGTATCGTGGTGAAGTCGTTTTTTCTCAAGGATATAGCATTGGTTACTTAGAGCAAGAACCACAACTAGATCCTGAAAAAACGGTGAAAGAAGTTGTTCAAGAAGGAGCTAAAGAAACGGTAGATTTACTTCAGGAATTTGAGGAAATCAACTTGAAATTTGCTGAGCCTGAGATTCTTGAAGATCCTGACGCAATGAACAAACTCATTGAGCGTCAAGGAGAAGTACAAGAGAAATTAGATAATCTTGATGCTTGGGAATTAGACAGCAAGTTAGAAAGAGCAATGGATGCTTTGCGTTGTCCTCCTGAAGATCAAAAAGTAGGTGTACTTTCTGGTGGTGAGAAACGTAGAGTCGCTTTATGTAGATTATTATTACAAGCTCCTGATGTTCTGCTACTTGACGAACCAACCAACCACTTGGATGCGGAGTCAGTATTCTGGTTGGAGCAACATTTACAACAATATAAAGGTACTGTAATTGCCGTAACCCACGACCGTTATTTCTTGGATAATGTGGCAGGGTGGATTCTTGAGTTGGACCGTGGTGAAGGTATTCCTTGGAAAGGAAATTATTCTTCTTGGTTAGATCAGAAACAAAAGCGTTTAGCGAAGGAAGAAAAGCAAGAATCAAAACGTCAGAAGACATTAGAGCGTGAGTTGGACTGGATCCGTATGACTCCTAAAGGTAGACATGCCAAACAAAAAGCGCGTTTATCGTCTTACGAAAATCTCTTAAACGAAGAAGCGAAGGAGAAAGAACAACAGTTAGAACTTTACATCCCTGCTGGACCAAGATTGGGTAGTAAAGTAATCGAAGCGAAAGGTGTTTCTATGGCTTTTGATGATAAAGTACTTTATGAAGACTTAAATTTCACGTTACCTCAAGGTGGTATTGTAGGTATCGTCGGTCCAAACGGTGCAGGTAAAACTACTTTATTCAAATTGATCACAGGTCAACTTCAACCCAACAGCGGTACTTTTGATGTAGGTGATACAGTTGAGATTGGATATGTAGATCAAGAACATGCTTTGATGGATCCTCAAAAAACTGTTTGGGAAACCATTTCTGATGGGAATGAACTCATGGAAATTGGTGGCAAGCAAGTCAACTCAAGAGCTTATGTGAGTAAGTTCAACTTTGCAGGAAATGATCAATCGAAAAAAATCAGTGATCTTTCTGGTGGTATGAGAAACAGAGTACAGTTAGCGATGACCTTAAAAGAAGGTTCCAACTTGTTGTTACTTGATGAGCCTACCAACGATTTGGATGTTAACACTATGCGTTCGTTAGAGGAAGCATTAGAGAACTTTGCTGGTTGTGCCGTGATTATTTCACACGACCGTTGGTTCCTTGATCGTTTAGCTACTCACTTATTGGTATTTGAAGGTGATTCAAAAGTACGTTACTTCGAAGGTAACTTCTCAGAGTATGAAGCGAAGAGAAGAGAAGAAGTAGGTGATACAACGCCAAAAAGATTGAAATATAAAAAATTGATGAAATAGTTTTTTTACAAACTTTTCTAAAAGATGCTTCTTTTATCTAATAATGATAATAGAAGCATTTTTTTTAAACAAAAAGAGGTTATTTTTGTAATTCTGATGAGATTCTTTTTTATTGAATTTTTTCAACAAGATTTTTGAAAAATCACTATATCAAATATAGTTAAGAATTAAATATGCAAGACGTCATACGATTATTACCTGAGTCATTAGCCAATCAAATTGCAGCCGGAGAAGTGGTGCAACGCCCTGCTTCAGTGGTAAAGGAATTGGTGGAAAATGCCATCGATGCTGGTAGTAACTCTATCGTGCTAAAAGTAAAAGATGCCGGTAAAACATTAATTCAAGTGATTGATAATGGATGCGGTATGTCTGAAACTGATGTACGAATGAGTTTTGAACGTCATGCAACTTCTAAAATAGGTTCTTCTGATGATCTCTTTAATATCAACACTTTTGGTTTTAGAGGTGAAGCACTTGCTTCTATCGCAGCAGTAGCTCAAGTAGCCGTCAAAACTAAAAGAGAAGAAGATGAATTGGGTATTCTATTAGAAATAGAAGGTTCTGAAGTGAAAAATCAAGAACCAATCAGTACTCCTAAAGGAACTGCATTTTCTGTAAAAAACCTTTTCTTCAATGTTCCTGCAAGAAGAAAATTCTTAAAATCGAATCCTGTTGAATTAAAACATATCATTGATGAATTCCAGAGAGTGGCATTGGCTCACCCTGAAATCTCAATGACCATGATTTCTGAAGATAAAGAAATCTATAATTTAAGAGCTGGAAATATTGCAAAGCGTATTGTTTCCATGTTCGGTAAATCTTATCAAGAACAACTTTATCCTTGTCAAGAGGATTTGGGAGTAATCAAAGTAAAAGGTTATATCGGGAAGCCTGAAAACGCAAAGAAAACACGTGGTGAACAGTTTTTCTTTGTCAATGGAAGGTATATCAAACACTCTGCATTGAATCATGCCATCATGACGGCTTATGATACAATACTTCCAGATAATCATTTCCCTTTCTATCTTTTATTCATTGAATTGGATCCTGCTAATGTGGATGTGAATGTTCATCCTACAAAAACAGAGGTGAAATTTGCTGATGAAAGAACAACTTATGCTATTGTTAGTGCCGCTGTAAAACAAGCATTGGCAAGCTATGGAGTTGCCCCTTCTATTGATTTTGGCATTGATGTCAACTTTGCAAAAGATGAAGAGAAAGGACCTGTTCTTACTTCTACTCCTCCGAGTATAGACAGTATTGAAATTTCCTCTAACCTTCCAGATTTACCCTCTCCTTCAGAAAGCAACTCAAATACTTTTTCAGACAATATGAGTAGCACTTCTACTCCATTGGATGATTTTGTATTGAATGTTCCTTTTGAACAAGACAATAATGGAGAAGATTTCGTAAAGGTTTCCTCTAGATTGAATTCTTGGAGTAATAAAGAAGCGGGTGATTTACCAGATTTCACACCTTGGAATCCAGATGAAGAACAAATTTCTTCTAATAATTTCTCTACTTCTGAAACTCCTGATGAACCAATTACATATAGTTCAAGAGCCAACGATATTGACCAATCTATTGAAAAGCTTTCGGACAATGAAGGTTTTCCTTCAGACAATGTAATTCCTACACAGTTACATCAGAAGTTTATTATGTATCAGGTAAAATCCGGTGTGATGCTCATGAATCAAGAAGCAGCACATGAGCGTATCTTATACGAAAAATTTCTATTACAAATTGATAATTCTTCAGGTGTTTCACAGCAACTGCTTTTCCCTAAAAAAGTAGCATTGAATCCTTCTGATTTTGTGTTATTTACTGAATTTTCTCCAGAAATCACTGCTTTAGGCTTTGGTTTTTCAATGGAAGAAAATAATGAGATTCTAATTAAAGGTATTCCGGCCATCATACAAGGTGGTGATGAACAAGAAATCCTAGAAGAACTACTTGAGCAAGTAAAACACAATCAAGAATTGCGTCTTTCTGCTAATGAAAACATTGCGAGAGCATTAGCAAAAAGAGCATGCATCAAGAGTGGTCAGGTATTAGAATTACAAGAGATGAAATCTATGATTGAACAACTTTTCTCTTGCGAGTCTCCAAACTATACACCTGACGGAAAGAAAACAGTTGTATTAATGGATACCGCTCAAATTGAGGGCTTATTCAATATCCGCTAATCCAACAACTGATCAATAGCTTCAGCTAAATTCTTATCTTTTTCTGTGACAGTATTACCTGCGTCATGTGTGGTCAGGTGTATTTCTACTGTATTCCAAACATTTGACCAATTAGGGTGATGCTGATGCTGCTCCGCTAAAAATGCTACCCTTGTCATAAAGGCAAAAGCTTCTGAAAAGTCTTTAAAAGTAAAAGTCTTTTGGAGTTTATTGTCTTTTTCTATCCAACTCATTTTCCTGTTATATGTGTTTAAAATCTTATGTGAAGTTTTTTTAAAGAAAGAATTATCTCTTCTTTATAACTAAACTAATGATAACATGTTTAAAAGAGTAATATATGGCAAATAGTTTATAGCAATAGAATAAAAAAAACCGACACCCTAAGGCATCGGTTTCTTTAAAAGCAAAGTGCTTTATTTATATTCTAGTGTTTGAAATGACGAACACCTGTCATTACCATAGCAACACCATTGTTGTTACAGAAATCAACTGAATCTTGATCTTTGATCGATCCACCTGGCTGGATTACAGCTTCAATTCCTTCTTTTTGTGCAATCTCTACACAGTCAGGGAATGGGAAGAATGCATCTGATGCCATTACAGCTTCTGATAAATCAAATCCAAAGCTTTTCGCTTTCAAGATCGCTTGGTTTAAAGCATCTACTCTTGAAGTTTGACCAACACCACTTGCAAACAACTGACCATCTTTCGCTAAAACGATAGCATTAGATTTAGTGTGCTTACAGATTTTGTTAGCAAAAAGTAAAGCGGCAGTTTGTGCATCTGAAGGTGCTTTTTCAGTTACCGTTTTCAAATCTTCCCAAGTTTCAGTTTGAAGGTCTTTGTCTTGAGCCAATACACCATTTAATAATGATTTGTACTGAACCTTACCAACAGTTACTTCTTTTCTGTTAAGGATGATACGGTTTTTCTTTCCTTTTAATAATGCTAATGCATCTTCTGCAAAACCAGGAGCGATAACTACTTCACAGAATAATTTGTGAATTTCTTCAGCTGCTGCTAAATCAATTTCTTTATTACTGATCAATACACCACCGAAAGCAGAAACAGGATCACAAGCTAATGCTTTTACATAAGCATCTTTGATATCGCTACCTAAAGCAACACCACAAGCATTTGTATGCTTCAAGATTGCAAATGCAGCTCCTTCCTCAGCTGGGAATTCATCGATCAATGCTACTGCAGCGTCAACGTCAACCAAGTTATTGTAAGAAAGTTCTTTACCATTCAGCTGGTCGAACATTTCTGATAACTCACCGTAGAAAGTTCCTTTTTGATGAGGGTTTTCACCGTAGCGAAGTGTCTTAGCAGAACGCTCAGATACTTTCAAGCTTGGAATTTCTTCTTCCTCTTCAGCTACAACACTATTGAAGTACTCAAAGATTTTTGAGTCATAGTGAGATGAGATGTCAAATGCTTTTGCAGCGAAACGTAAACGATCTTTAAGATCTGTTGCTCCGTTTTTCTCTGATAAGATTTGAGCTACTTCATCATACTGCTCTCTTGAAGATACAATTAAAGTATCTTTGTAGTTCTTAGCAGCAGCACGGATCAAAGAGATACCACCGATATCTACTTTTTCTACGATTGCTTGATGCTCAGCTCCTGAAGCTACAGTCTCCTCAAATGGATACAAGTCCACGATTACCAAATCGATGTTTGGAATATCGTATTCTGCGATTTGAGCTTGATCTGTTTCGTTGTCTCCTCTAT
The DNA here is from genome assembly GCF_001583495.1 of Flammeovirga sp. SJP92. Taxonomy (GTDB): domain Bacteria; phylum Bacteroidota; class Bacteroidia; order Cytophagales; family Flammeovirgaceae; genus Flammeovirga. The sequence goes on from NZ_LQAQ01000098.1 coordinate 37,909, forward strand.
TAAGGATACCTCCAAAGATTTTAGGGTGCAAAGTTTTAACACGTCCTCCAAGGATAGAAGGGTACGAAGTTAAGTCTTCAACAGCCGTTACTTCGGCTCCTAGTTCTTCTATAAAACTCTGTGTGCCACCTGTTGAATAAATTGTGACACCATTTTCTTGTAACAGTTTTACAATTGGCGCTAGATTGTCTTTGTAAAAAACCGAAATGAGTGCTGACTCGACCTTTTTCATATTATTTTATTGATAATCTTTGATTTGTGATTATAGCGCGAAATTAATCATTTCATGTTTAAAAAAAGACTCATAAAATAAAAAAGACCAAAAATTATAGTTTTTACACTGCAATTTTTAGTCTTTCTAATGAATTAATTATCAAGTTTAGATTAATTCACTTTCTTTTTCACCTACTGAAAAAGTTTTGTGAAGTTCTATAATCTGAGGAATCAGTAAAGTAGAGTCGTCATTATTCAATCTATAATCCGCTAGACCAAATAAATCCTCTTCTTTTTTCTGCTTCTCAATGATATCTTCAATTTGCTTTGGCGAACGATGATCTCTAGCTACTACCCTTTGAATTCTTTTCTCAATAGGTGCATCAACGACAATGACCTTATCCATTTTTTTATAGTTACCATTACTAAACATCAAAGCCGCTTCTTTTACGACATAAGGATGTTTTCTTAACTGGATTTGAGCCCAATTTTCATAGTGAGTAGCTACCCGAGGGTGAACAATTTCATTGATAGCTGTTAGCTTTTTTTGGTCATTAAAAATCTGATTCGCTAAATAAGCTCGATTTAGTTTACCATTTTCTAAATAAGCTTCTTCTCCAAAAACCTTTTTAATTTCATTTATAATCTCTAGGTCTTCGGTCATTAGCATCTTAGCACTGGCATCTGCATTATAAATAGGTGTTCCCAACACTTTGAAAACTCTACATATAAAACTTTTACCAGCCCCAATACCGCCAGTAATTCCTACCTGCATGTTTAATTTAATTTCGTTTTTTGCACTCTAAGGTGCTTCGGTGAGAGTAAAATGTTCTCGTAATTGTCATTGTCTAAAAACACCTTTGGTGTTACCGTAGAATCTGCCCAATTAATATCCTTGAAGTCAACGACCACAGGGATAGAGTCAATACTATTGATTAGGTCTTCTCTGATGATATAGCTAATATAAACATCCTTTGGATCTAATAAAAATGTTGAATCTTCTACTTGAGGAAAGTTTACTCTTAAAATACGCGTTTTTTCTGTTGAAGAGATAAAATAATGTACATCAAACTGCACTTTCACCTCATCATACTGCGAAACTACTAATCGTTTCTGATTTTTAAAAGGTGTTTCTATCGGTATGTATTCATTTAAATCTTCTGCAATCGGTTCCACATCATCCGATCTAAGAACTAACACATCAGGATACTTCGAAAGTTCCGTTGCAGGTCCCCTAAATGTTACACTATCTGGAGTGACATTGATTTTTCCTACTCTTCTATAACCATTTTGGAAATGAAATGATGAAGAATCAATTTCTATTGCCAGCCTCTTGTTAGTAAGTGTATCATAATTAAAGGACAATGTATCTTCTAGAATATAATTTACTTTTAAGCCTTTCAATACTTGTGAAAGTTCTTTTAATAAAAACTTTCCTGCCAGATATTTTACTGAAACTGGATCCTCTAGGTTTATAGTAAGTTTGCTTTTTCCTACACCTAATGATTTCGATAGCAATGTCCATCCATTACCTGTGGCATTCACGCTCACATATTGAGGCGGTTCCTGCAAAGCCACAACATTATCTTCCTTTACTTTTACATCTACAGGAATTTCTATTGTTGATGTATGATCATCATTTAAGGAATGAAAAATCCAGAAAATAAACGCGGTCATGAAACAGATCATCATAGCACTCCAGTCCCAAGTTTTTATTTCTTGGAAAAAGCTACTGTCTTCTATAAGTTCATCCAGTTTTTGTTTTGACCACTCAACGAGCTTTTCAAAATCAGGTATATGATATTTTTTATTATCAGGCATATTCTAATTTAAAACCTCTAAGAGCATGTTCCAAATCTGCTCTTTTCTCAATAGAAGTGAAGTACCAGAATTTAATTCTTATTTATTCAATACTGCAATGTACTGAAAAAGAAAAACCGTTGCACAATTTAATTTGTACAACGGCAGAAAATTTATTTTATAAGCTTTTCAGAAAGTGATTCCTTAAGCTTTTTTATCTTTTTTTGGACCAAATACGATATTAGTATTTTCAGCTGAAATTGAAGATTTCTCAAAAGTTACTTTCACACCTCTATCAATTTCTAAAACCACTGTAGAAGAGTTTACTTCAAATACTTTTCCGTGCATACCGCTTACAGTTACTACCATTTGCCCTTTCTTCACAGCATCAGAAAACTTTTGTTGTTCCTTTTGTTTCTTTTGCTGAGGTCTTATCATAAAGAAGTAGAATACTGCTACCATCCCCACGATAAAGATCAAATTCATAATATTTGCTGACTGTCCTGCAGCTTGTAAAAGTATGTTCATTGTAAGCATAATGTATTATTATTTATATGAGCCACAAAAATACAAACCTCTACTAGGTATATTTCCTAATAGAGGTTTTTTTTTGTGAATTATAAGAAAAAAGCAGAATTACATTGTTGCTTTTTCTTCTTTAGGATTCACTTTAGCTCTGATTGTTACTACATCCATACCATCTTCTACGTTGGCACTGATTGTAACTCTTTTCACTTGTGTTCCTTTTTTATGAGCACTGTTGAAAGAAACTGTTAATTCAGCTGTCTCACCTGGAGCTAAAGGTTCTTTACTCCAGTTAGGTGCTGTACATCCACAAGTAGTTCTCACATTTGTGATTAATAAAGGTACCTCACCTGTATTCTTATAATTGAATACGTGTGTTACCTTATCTCCTTCTGTAATTTCACCAAAATCAAATTCTTTTTCTTCGAATTGAAATTTAGCTACAGGCCCAGTAGGTGCTACTGTACCTTGTACTACTTCTACTTTTGTTGATTCAGCAGTAGCAGAAGATTCCGATTTCTTCTCACCACAAGCGATCATTAATGTTGCTAAGGCTAGAACTGAAAGTGCTTTTATGAATTTCATTTTTCTAAAAAATTAGATTTTACCTATAACTGATATTTATTGTAGGTTTAAAGTTAAGAATAATATTAACATTACTTACTTCACTCCTTGAAACACAATTATAAAAAACTTTTTGATGAAAAAAGGCAAGGAAATCACTTTTTCCTTGCCTTGAATCTAGAATATATTAAAATTATTCATTGTCATCCTCTAAAATAGGTTCCGCAATGCTTTCTTTAATAGCATCAACTTCTCCCATTAATTCTTCGGCACGCTTGATTGCATCATCAATCACTTTCTGGCCTTCAGATTTTGCAGCTGTAACGGCAATGTTTCTTTCTTCCATTAAGTCTTCTACAAGATCTTCTAGATCTTCACGATACTTATCTAATTTATATGAAAGACGTTCTCTTGTATTTCTTCCTTTATCTGGAGCGAATAAAACGCCTAATAAAGCACCTGCTGCAGCACCGGCAACAAAGCCTAAAAATGAATTTCCACCGTTTTTTGCCATCTTAAAAGTAATATTGTTTAATTATTTGTTATCTAGTAAGCCTTTTCCACTCTTCTTGATCTTCCCTTCGTTTTGAAGCTCTTCAGAGATTGAATCTAACATACCATTGATAAACTGCCAACTTTTTGGCGTACTATATTGCTTAGAGATCTCAATAAATTCATTTATGGTCACTTTTACAGGAATATTTCTGAAGTTCAACATTTCTGCCAATGCCATATTGATCAAGATACCATCTACTTTAGCAATTCTATCAACAGCCCATTTTTTGGATTTGCTTTCAATAATTCCTTTGAAGCTTTCCTCTTGATTTAAAGTATAAGTATAAAGGTCTTCAAAGAATTCTTTATCCTCATCCCAGTTCTTAGAAATTGAAAGGATTTCTGTCTCCTCTCCCTCACTAAGATTCTTCACAGTCTTCAACACCATACTTCTAAGTATTTTCTTGTTTTCCGACCAGTTTAAATCTTCTGCTTCAAATGTAGATTCAATCACCTCATTTTTAAAGATGAAGTCTCTAACAATTAAACGTAATATCTCCTGCTGTGTTTCAAATGAATTTGATTCTTTTAAAAGATCTTCAATTTGAGATACTATCTCCTCATCTTTCTTCAAAATTCTCAACCATTCCAACACTCTTTCATCGTCCTCAATTCTTCTTAATTTCTTTTCAGAAAGAATTTCGTTTAAAGCAGCATCTTCTCTTAACAGTTTGAAAGCGGTATTATTGTAGAACCAATCCACAAACTTTTGGTCCATTTCAGTGTTTCTAGCACCTCTTTCTGTTTTACGCTCTAATTCTTTTTTAGAAAGCACTGAGATATCAATGATATAAGACAATAGCTTTAAATACTTTGTAAATAACTGTTCTGTCTCAATCACCATTCTTTTTCTGAAATCAAGCTGATCATTCGATACCAATTCTTCATAATGACTTCTTGCATTAGAAGCTACTTTCAAAAGCTTAGCGTCTAGGTTTTCAGTAGAAGCCTCAGTATCTTCATCCACATAGTTATTGAAATACTCAATTACTTTTGCTTGCTCTTCATCAATTCTAGCTTTTTCCTCTTGGCCTAACTCCAAAAATTCTTCTCTGAATTCAGCCTTGATTTTATCAATTGTTAATTCTTTGTTAGAAGCTTTACTTTGCTTAAATGCATAAACGCTTTGCATCACTTTGATGCGTAATAATCTTCTGTTGAGCATGGATTTATATTTTTTCCTAAAAACCTAAAGAACATTTACATTTAGTTGACGGCAACGAGGATTAGAAAGTTCTCGTCAATCAACTTTATTAAGAGAGTATGTTATATAAATGATGTGGAAAAGGGAATAAATGGATAGGATTCTCTTTCAAACAGCAAACAAACATACTCTAAGATACTATCTAATTATGGCATTTCATACATGATAATCAGATATTTAAGTATTCTTAAAGATGAGATGTTTGTTTAGCAAGTCTTAGATTTTGCTTGATGAACAAAGCGTAACTTCCCCTTTAATGTTACTTGGAATGCAATAAAAAAAGGCTAGTCGTTTTATTGACTAGCCCTGCTTGGTAGCGGGGACCAGACTCGAACTGATGACCTTCGGGTTATGAGCCCGACGAGCTACCAACTGCTCCACCCCGCACTGTTTTTCTTAAATGCTGTGCAAAAGTAGAGGTTTATTTTTTACCAACCAAATAAACTTTTAAAGTAAAGAGTTAACATACTATAATGCAGAGGAGTAAATTTTAAAAATCATCTATTTCATTACATTTTGACTGCAATGGATAATATAGAAATGGTCTTAGCTCCACTTTTAACCAGTGTTCTTCCTAAAGACTCCACAGTTGCACCTGTAGTTAACACATCATCCACTATCAGGATATTCTTACCAGAAACAACTTCTGGAAGTGGAATCGTAAAGACATCCTCCATACTTTTCAACCGTTGCTCTCTAGATTTTTTGGTCTGCGATGTAGTATACTTTACACGCTTTACGGCCTTCTTATTGTAAGGAATATTGGTTATGGTAGCAATAGACTCACATAACACATCAACCTGATTATATCCTCTTTCTTTGTTTCTTTTAGTATGAAGTGGCACAGGGACAATTACATCTATATCCTCAAAAAATGTTTTCTTCTTATGATCAAGGTAAAAATCTGCAATCCACTTTCCTATCCTCTGATTTCCTTTGTATTTTAAATTATGAATTAAGCTCTGAACCACCGAAGAATTTTCAAAAACAAAAAAAGAAGCTGCTTGTTTCAAAGGTAATCTGAATTGAAATTTATTGGTGATATAGTTATCTTCAGATAAATCCCAGCTGAAAGGATAGCTAATTATTTCAAAATGACATTTAAAGCAAAGTATTTCTTCCCCCTCTTTTAGAAGCGAATCACAATGAACACATGTCTTAGGAAATAGGCTGTAGAAGATTAAATCAAAAAGTTTAGTAATATTATGCATTGAAAAAATAATTAGTTTGGAAACGTCGTTCAAAATTAGCGAATTATTCAATCAGATAAATTAATTAAAAGTTGGAAAACGAAGATTTAGAAAATATAAAAACTGAATGGTCTAGACTTATTAGTGCTTTGACAGAAGTATTTGAAAAACAACCTAATGATCTGAATAGCATTCTATTTATGATTGGGGTTCAAGAACTAGGAAAAGGACCTATTCCATTTTCAAAAGAAGAAAAACAAGATCTAATTCATATTGCCACTTGTAAAGTGCTGAGCTATTCTGGGTATTATGAATTAGAAGGATTGGATCAGGAAGGTTGGCCACACTGGAAGCTTCTTAAAAAAATTCCATCTATGGATTTACTTGCACAAGAGCAACTCATGAGATGGCACGTACTAGAGTATTTTAAAAAAGAAACAGACCTATTAGATTAGAAGAATGAAACTCATATCCTATAATGTAAACGGTATTAGAGCAGCCATTAAAAAAGAGCTCGACCAATGGGTGGCATCTGTCAATCCTGACATTATTTGCCTTCAAGAAGTTAAAGCAAATCCAGAGCAAGTTGACCTTAGTGTTTTTGAAGATTTAGGTTACAAGCATGTCTACTGGCATTCAGCTGAAAAGAAAGGTTATAGTGGAGTCGCTATTTTATCAAAAATCCCTGCAAAATCTACTAAAATAGGCATGGGAATTGATGTATACGACTGTGAAGGTAGAACGATACTGTGTGAGTTTGATAAATTCACTTTGATCAATACATATTTCCCCTCTGGTACGTCTGGAGACGAGAGGCAAAGTTTCAAATACAGCTTTTTAGATGATTATTTTAATTATATAGAAAGTTTAAAAGCAGATTATAAAAACTTGATTGTATGTGGTGATTTTAATATATGCCACAAAGCAATAGATATTCATAACCCAGAGAGAAATAAAAACACATCTGGCTTTCAACCGGCAGAAAGAGCATGGGTTACGAAGTTCATCGAAGAAGGAGGTTTTGTTGATGCTTTCAGAAAATTTGATCCTAGTCCTGGTAAATACAGTTGGTGGACATATAGAGCAGGAGCTCGCGGAAAGAACTTAGGTTGGCGTATCGATTATTTTATGGTACAGAAGGAATTTGCTAGTCAATTGACAAACGCTGTATTGCATAATGACGCCTTCCATTCTGATCACTGCCCTGTAGAAATTGATTTTTGAAATAAAATTCATAAATAATTGGTCTTTTGTAAGTAAATGATCAATTTTTTGAATATTTTTAGTCTTGTGCAGATCAGATGTATCTCTTTCAATTAAATGATTAATCCTAGTTGTACACTTTGTATAACTGTAACAAATAGAAAATTTCATTGCAGATGAAAAAGCTAATAGCTATTACATTCTCTTTATTGACTTTAATAACCTTCATAGGTTGCACCCCAGGAGATTCTGACAATAAATCAGAAGAAAATACTTTAACCCCAGCTAAAGGAAATAAGTATTACGGTGGAGTTTTTAGAGTGAATGAATCTGAGTATATCAAAAACTTATACCCACTCAGTATAATTGATATTTACTCTTATAGAATTGCATCGCAGATTTACGAAGGGTTATTTAAGTTTGATCAGCAAACGCTTCAAGTAACTCCCAGTCTTGTAGAAAGCTATGCAAAATCAGATGATCAGTTAGTTTATACTTTCAAGCTGAAAGACAATGTCTATTTTCATGATGACAAATGTTTTGAAGGTGGAAAAGGTAAAAAACTTACAGCTCAAGATATTTTCTATAGTTTCAATCTAATTTGTACTTATAACAAAAACAATCAGTATGCTCACCTATTCACAGATATTGTTGTAGGGGCTGCTGAATATTATAATGCTACAAAAGAGGATTTATCATTTATCAGAACACCAAAAGGTCTTGAAGGAGTATCAGGTTTTAAAGTAATTGACGAACACACATTTGAAGTTACTTTGATCAAACCTAACTCAATGTTCTTATACAACCTTGCTAGACCAGGTGCTTTTATCTTCCCTAGAGAAGCAAGAGAATTTTACGGAGATGACATGCGTACAAAATGTGTAGGTACAGGTCCTTTCCAAATTGCATCTGTGGATGAAGATATCAGTATCATTCTTTCTAAAAATGAAAACTATCACGGAACTGACGAGTTTGGAAACAAGCTTCCTTTCTTGAAAGCTATAGTTGTTTCATTTATCAAGGATAAGAAAATCGAGTTCTTAGAGTTTAAGAAAGGTGAGTTGGATATGATGTACAGAATTCCAACTGAAGATATTATCGACATCTTAACAGAATCTGATGAAAGCTCTGCGAATTACAAATATCGTCTTCAAAGGGTTCCAGAAATGTCAACGCAATTCTTGGCATTGAATAACCAAAGCAAGGTTTTCAGTGATGTAAATGTTAGAAAAGCTTTCAACTATGCCATTGATAGACAACGTATTTTAGAATACATCTTAAATGGTGAAGGTTACATGGAAGGATACAACGGTATCACTCCTCCAGTTTTCAAAAACTATGACATTGGTGAGATCAGAGGTTATTCGATGAACATTGATTCTGCAAAATATTACCTTGCAAAAGCAGGTTACCCTAACGGTAAAGGATTCCCAAAAATCACTTTGGATCTTAACACAGAAGGTGAGCAATACAGTAATGTTGCATTGGAAGTGAAAAAGCAATTGAAAGATAAATTGAATATCAATATCGAATTGAAATTCTCTCCTTTCGCTCAAATTGCTGAAAAGAGTATAATGGGTAGATACGATTTCTTGCGTTTAGCATGGATTGCAGATTACCCAAGTCCAGAAAACTACTTATGGGCTTACTACTCTAAAACATTGCCTGAAAATCCAAACGAGAAATCATGGCCAAACTTGATTCGTTATAAGAATCCAAAGTTTGATGTTGAATATGAGAAAGCACTTGCAGCAACTACACAAGATGAAGCATTGAAACATTTTATGAAAGCAGAGCAAATTCTTATGGCTGATGCACCTTTCATTGTACTGTGGTATGATGAAGGTTACAGACTAATTCAACGCTCTGTACAAGATTTTCCTAATAATGCGATGCAATATCGTGATTTCAGTGCCGTTTATTTTGACAAAACTAATTAATATTAATTATATTACTATAGATTAATAATAAGACTGATTTTATTGTAAAATCAGTCTTGTTTTTTCAAGGAGTAAAGGGTTTTTACACCCGTTTTATTTAAAAAGTTAATTTATAGCCCATGTTCGAAAGTAAAATCAAAGCCTATAAACAAAAGCTGTATAGAAATGCAATTCTTAAAGGTGCAATTCTAACCTTTGCCGCTGTTCTGGGTTTGCTTTTACTTTTTAGTGTTTTAGAGTACCTCAATAATTTTGGTACTACCACAAGAACAATTCTGTTCGGGTTATACATTTCTACTTTCGTTTATACTTTATTCATTTGGGTATTGAAACCTGTTGCCAAATTGAATGGTATTAGCAATCAAATCTCAGATGAAAAAGCGGCTGAAGAAATAGGAAAGTACTTTCCGGAAATCTCCGATAAATTACTCAATACTATCCAACTTCAGTCTGAAGATCAGAAGAATAGCCTTATTCAGGCTACTCTTGAACAAAGAGATCAGCAATTCTCTCCGATCAATTTCTCATTAGCCATTTCTTACAAAGAAAACTTAAGGTATTGGTATCAATATTTACTACCTGCTCTTTGTATTTTAATAGGTATCTTACTGATCAAACCTCAAGTACTTACTGAAAGTACTCCTAAGATTGTTCAGTTTGATAAAGAATTCCTTCCTGTTGCACCTTTCTCTTTCGAATTAATTTCATCAGATCTTGATGTTTTCAAAGGAGATGATTTTGAATTAAAGGTAGAATTAAAAGGTGATGCGATCCCGAATGATGTTTATATCGAAACAGACAAAGGTTCTTTAATTAAGCTTGAAGCTTCTACTCCAGGCTTTTCATTCAGTCATGTATTCAAAAAGCTACAACATCCTATCAGGTTCCGATTTAAAGCTGCGGGATACTACTCACAGGAGTTTAAGATGAATATGCTCACTAGACCTAGTCTTTCTAAGTTTAGCGTTCAAATAGAGTATCCTAGGTATACCAACAAGAATAATGAGACTATTGCTAATACTGGTAATTTATTAGTTCCTGAAGGCTCTAAAATCACTTGGCTTTTTGATACTAAAACAGCTGATTCTATTCGACTTTACTTTAAAGAACTAGTCATTAATCAGAATGCCGAGAATATTGATGACAATGTTTTCCAATTTGAATACACTTCAAGTAACTCAACAGAATACAGTGTTACTCTTTCGAATATTTACGGCACTAACAAAGACAGTATCTCCTATTACCTTAATGTCATAAAGGATCAATACCCAAGTATCAGTATGCGTCAGTATCAAGATACAGTGATGTATGACTACTTGGTATTTGGTGGTAATATTGGTGATGATTATGGTATTACTCGATTAAGAACGAGATATAGAATAAAAAGAAAGGACGATAAAAAGGCTCCAAATACTTTTGAGAAAATTGATATTCCATTTAACAAAAGAGCTATTGATCAAAGTTTCTATTATCAATTACAAACAGATCAATTCAATTTAAAAGAAGGAGATAAGTTGGAGTACTTTGTGGAAGTTTACGACAATGATGGCGTCAACGGAAACAAAAGAAGTAAAACACCTTTGTATACTTTTCAGTTGCCTACGTCAGAAGAAATTGAAAAAGATTTAGAGCAAACGAAAGAAGAGACGAAAGATCAACTAGAAGAAACGCTTGCAAAAGCAGATCAACTGGATCGTGATTTAAAGAAACTGGAAGAAAAACTAAAAGGTAAGAGACAACTTACTTGGCAGGATAAAAAAGATATTCAAAAGCTGATTGAACAGAGAAAGGCATTAGAAAAAGAAATTGAAAATCTTCAATCACAAAGTCAGGAATTAAAAGACAAACAGAATAAATTTTCTGATCAGGATAAAAGCTCAGCAGAAAAGTCTGAACAGCTTCAGAAAATTATTAATGACATCAATGATGAAGAGACAAAGAAACTTTATGAGGAATTGAGTAAACTCATGGAGCAAAATCATATTAATCAATCTCTTCAAGAAAACTTAAAAAATATTGAGAAGCAACAGAAGAATCTTAAGCAAGAGTTAGAGCGTACGATTAAGCTTTTCAAAAAACTTCAAATGCAGCAAAAAGCAAATGAGGTATCGAAGAAATTAGAAGACCTGGCACAGGAACAACAGAAGCTGGCAAAGGAAACAAAGGACTTAGAAAACAACGAAAGCGAGACTACTTCTGAAGAACAGAAAAAAGAAAATGCCGAGGAGAAAAAAGAACTTGTTAAAAAACAGGATAACTTGAATGAAAAGTTTGATAAAATCAAACAAGAAATGGATCAACTTCGTAAAATGGATAAGGAGGAACGAACTAATCAAGACTTCGAACAATTTACGCCGAATGAAAGATCAATTTCTAAAGAGCAACAAAATGCCTCTGAACAGTTAAAACAAAATCAGAAAAAACAGGCTCATCAATCGCAGAAAAAAGCTGCCAATAAAATGCAACAGATGGCCAAGCAAATGCAACAAAGTATGCAGTCTGCTGAGATGGAACAGATCAGTGAAGATCATGATGCTTTGAGGCAGATCATGGAGAATTTGATCAAACTTTCCTTCGATCAGGAAAATCTGATGGAATCCTTTAAGGAGGTTAGAAGAATTGACCCTAAATTTGTGGAATTATCACAAACTCAGCTTAAATTGAGAGATGATTCTAAATATATAGAAGATAGCTTAGTTGCGTTATCAAAACGAGTATTCCAAATCGAATCTTTTGTTACTAGAGAGGTAACGGATATGAATAAGTATATGGATGAAAGTTTAGATGCTATTAAAAGAAGAGTTCCAGAAGTAGCTGCAAGTAAGCAACAATTTTCTATGACCTCAATTAACAATCTAGCTTTGTTATTGAGCGATATTTTAGATAATATGCAACAGCAAATGAGTCAGAGTATGGCAGGACAACAGATGAATCAAAAGCAATCATCGTCCTCCCCTAGTCCAAGTCAGATGCAACAGCAGTTAAACCAACAGATGGAGAACTTAAAGAAAAGTGGGAAGTCTGGTAAAGAGTTATCAAAAGAACTTGCTAAACTTGCAGCACAGCAGGAAATGATCAGAAATGCTTTGAAGCAAAGTATGGGTAAAGGTCAGGAGCAAATGCAAGGAAAGGATAAAGATGGCAAAGAAGGTGAAGGTACTGGAGAAGGTGATGCTTATAAGAAAATCCTTAAGCAAATGGAGCAAACAGAAGATGACTTGGTCAACAAGCGTCTTACTGATAAGCTAGTAAAAAGACAGAAAGAAATTTTAACCAGAATGCTTGAGTCTGAAAAGGCGAAGAAAGAGAAAGGTAAAGATGAAGAAAGAAAAGGTGAAACAGCAAAACAGCAAAAGCAGATTCCACCGCCAGATAGTTTTGATGAGTACTTAAAACAAAAAGAAACTCAGATTGAATTATTGAGAACAATTCCTACTTCATTGAATACCTATTACAAGCAGGAAGTGAACAAATACTTTGAAAAGATAAAAGATTGAAATGCCGAGTAGCACAATGAATAAGCCATTCAAATTAAAGATACCTTCGTTAATAGAAAACGTTCGTATCGCAGAGAGTTTTATCGACCAAGCTCGTGACGAGTTTAATTTTAATGACGACATCTATGGTAACATTATGATTGCTGTAACTGAGTCAGTCAACAATGCTATCATTCATGGTAACAGAAATGAGAAAGAAAAAAATGTACATTTAGAATTAGATGTATCTGATAAGGAAATTTCATTTACTGTAGAAGACGAAGGAAAGGGATTTGATTATGATAGTCTTCCGGATCCAACGGCTCCTGAGAATTTAGATAAACCAGGTGGTAGAGGTATTTTCTTAATTAAACATTTAGCTGACGAAGTAGAATTTTCTAACGAGGGGAAAGCAATTACGCTAAGATTTTATATTTAATGGAGAACATTACTTTTTTCAATGAAGACATTGATTTTACAGTTCAGAATGCTGATGAAGTGAAACAATGGATTCATGAAGTAATTACAAAGTTTAACTTTGAGTTGATTGAAGTCAACTACATTTTATGTTCTGATGAATATCTTCATAAAGTAAATGTTGAGTATCTAGATCATGATACTTATACCGACATTATTACTTTTGATAATTCAGAATATGAAAATGAAATTGAGTCAGACATTTTTGTAAGTATTGATAGAATCAAAGAAAATGCTTCGACTATTGGTACTTCAGAAACGGATGAATTACACAGAGTCTTAATTCATGGAATTCTTCACCTTTTAGGTTTTAAAGATAAATCTGAAGAAGAAGCTGCAAAAATGAGAGCTTTGGAAGATGAACAATTAGGCATCAGGAATGAGAAATTGAAAGCTTAGTTTTTTCTTTTATCAAAATATTAAATGTTCCACGTGAAACACTTTTGATTGTTGAAGTCAATATGTTCCACGTGGAACTTTTTGTTTTTAGAAACTTGAAATTCAATAATAGATGAAACTTGATATCGATTATGTGATTATTTCTTTTTAAGTCAACTGATGAATTTCGAATTAGATAGTTAGTAATAATGAGTAAGTCTATATTGTTATATTATATACAGAGGTTATTAAAGATATCGCGAAATAGAAAATAGAGTGATTTAATAATGAGCAATTTTCACCTTACTATTCTAGAAATATCTATTTTCAAAAATCGAAAATCGGATAGTCAATGAAGAATTATTAATAAATGTATTCCTAAAGAATAAATACATCACTTCATTTATTATCTTTGCACTGCTTTATTAGTTACTACCTATCTGTTAATCAAAGTTTAACTAATAAACATTTCAATTACTGTTTCAGTTTAATACAAATAGATACGAAACAGTATGACAACTACTAATAGTCAATAGTAGTTTCCACAAAAGAAAAACATGTTCCACGTGGAACTTTTAAAATAAGGAGAAAGAATGTATCCATCTTATGACGTTATTGTAATTGGCGGAGGACATGCTGGATGTGAGGCTGCACACGCTGCTGCAAACCTTGGATCTAAAGTATTACTGATTACAATGAATATGCAAACCATCGCTCAGATGAGCTGTAACCCAGCCATGGGTGGTGTTGCTAAAGGACAAATAGTAAGAGAGATTGATGCTCTTGGAGGTATGTCAGGTATTATCACAGACAAGTCTATGATTCAGTTCAGAATGCTGAACAGATCTAAAGGACCTGCAATGTGGAGTCCAAGAGCTCAGAGTGATAGAATGGTATTTGCTCAAGAGTGGAGAGATGCTTTAGAAGCAAATCATAATGTAGATATATGGCAGGAAATGGCGACCGAAATAGTAATGGAAGGTGATAAAATCACTGGAGTTAAAACTAGCTTGGGAGTTGTTTTCAATACCAAATCTGTAGTACTGACAAACGGTACTTTCTTAAATGGCTTGATCCACATCGGTGAAAAGCAATTTGGAGGTGGGCGTAGTGGCGAACATGCTGCTAAAGGTTTGACAGAACAATTAGTACAATTAGGTTTTGAAGCAGGTAGAATGAAGACTGGAACTCCTCCAAGAGTTGATGGCCGTTCATTGAATTGGGAGAAAATGCAAGAGCAGGCAGGTGATCAAAACCCTGAGAAATTCTCTTTTTCTGACAGTACTTCTACACTAACAAAACAACGTAGCTGCTTCATCACTTATACTAGTAATGAAGTGCATGATATCTTGAAGACTGGCTTCGATAGATCACCAATGTTCAACGGTAGAATCCAGGGTTTAGGTCCAAGATATTGTCCTTCTATTGAAGATAAAATCAACCGTTTTGCAGAGAGAGATCGTCATCAGATCTTTGTGGAGCCGGAAGGATGGAACACTTGTGAAATGTATATCAATGGTTTTTCTACATCACTTCCTGAGGATGTACAGTACAAAGCACTTCGTAAAATTGAAGGTTTTGAAAATGCGAAGATGTTCAGACCAGGTTATGCCATTGAATATGACTTCTTCCCTCCTACCCAACTGAAGGCTACTTTGGAAACGAAGCTTGTAGAGAACCTTTATTTTGCGGGGCAGATTAATGGTACTACAGGTTACGAAGAAGCAGCTTCTCAAGGTTTGATGGCAGGTATAAATGCTCACAATAAGATCAATGAAAGAGAGCCTTTCGTATTGAAAAGATCGGAAGCTTATATCGGTGTTCTTATTGACGACTTGATCAACAAAGGAACAGAAGAGCCATATAGAATGTTTACGTCTCGTGCGGAGTACAGAATCTTGTTGAGACAAGATAATGCCGATTTAAGATTAACGCACTTAGGGCATCAATTAGGTCTTGCTTCTGATGAACGTTTTGAAGCGGTTCAGAAGAAAAAAGAGCAAATTGAAAAAGCTACTGAAGTCTTAAAAGAGACAAGTGTGAAGGTCAGCAATGCCAATCCTCATCTTGAAGAAAGAGGTTTACAGACGATGAACCATGGTTTGAAAGCTGATAAATTCTTGAAGAAAACGAAGGTAGATATGGCGCTTACTTTGGAAAGTGCTCCTACTCTAAAAGAAGCTTTTGAAGGTTTTGGAGAGAAAGCATTAGAGGAAGTAGAGATCCTTTTGAAGTATGAAACATACATTGAGAAGGAAGAAAAGATTGCTGAGAAGTTAACTACTTTGGAGAACTATAAAATTCCTGAAGGATTTGACTATAGACAAATCAATGCTTTATCTGCTGAATCAAGAGAGAAACTTACACGAGTTGCTCCACTTACATTAGGTCAGGCATCAAGAATTTCAGGTGTTACACCTGCAGATGTTACCATCTTAATGGTCTACCTTGACAAGCAAAAAGCGTAGTCTTCCCGATATCAAAAAAAATAATATATTTTTAGATAAAAGGCATATTTCTTTATAGAGATATGCCTTATTTTGTAAGTGCATTTTTTGTAACGAAGAATAGAGTTACAATTCTGCTTTTACTGAAAAATATGTCTTAGAAAGTCTATCATAATGAACTTAACCTTAAGAATAATAATTTCTGTATATATACTTTTTACAGTGTATGCTTGTGCTGTCATCTCCTCTCCTACAGGTGGGCCAAAAGATGAGATACCTCCAAGGTTTGGTGCCAGTACTCCATTCAACGGACAAACAAATGTGGATACCACTAAACTAAAGATCACACTTTATTTTGATGAATATGTACAGGAAGAAAAGTTAAGACAGAACTTAATTATTACCCCATACAAACCTACTTTCCAATACAAATCAAGATTTGCAAGAAACAAAGTAATTTTAAATATTCTGGATACACTAGAACAGGATATGACTTATTACTTTGATTTCGGAAACTCGGTAGTCGATGTTACAGAAAAAAACCCGGCAAAAAATGTTCGCTTTTCTTTTAGTACTGGTGATTATTTAGACTCACTAGAAGTAACGGGACAAGTCAGAGATTTACTAACTGACGAGCCAATCGAAGGAGCAATTATCGCTTTATATAATCCGTATGATTCATTAGATGTCAATACAGATCCTCCTGTTTATTTTTCAAGAACTGTAAAAGATGGTTTATTTATATTAGAAAGATTTAAGCCTGGATATTATAAAGTATACTGTATAGATGATACAAACGGAGATTATAAATATACTTTGAGAGAAGAACGTATTGGTTTCTTCAAAGACTCTCTCCTACTCGATAGAAATATTGATGACGTACAATTATATATCAGAGATTATGATTTGGTACCATTCGAATTCAAAAATGTAAAAGTTGAAAATAAAGAAGATTTGATTGTCAAATTCAACAAGTATGCTGTTGAATACGGAATAGAATTTCCGGAGAATAATTCATTTACTGATAGTATTTTCCATCAAGATCAAAAAGGAGAAATCAAATTACTTTACATTGGTGAAAGAGACATGGAAGATTCTTTAAGAATGACAGGATATGCAATTGATTCCATAGAGCAAAGAATTGAATTTGATACCATGATTTTATTTCCTAGTAGAGCTGAAATCAGAGCAGAGGAAAGAAAAGAAAAGAATAAAAAGAATGGAGGTTTGATTGGTGGAGCCCTAAAAACTTTAGGTGATGCAGTTGGAGCTACTGAAGAAGAAGAAATAGAAATTGTAAGAATTAAATTCGAAAAGAAATTACCAGAAGATAGTGATTTAATTCCAGAAGATAGTGTAGATGTTGTACTGCAATTTCCTTTGCCAATGAAAGAGTGGAATCTTGACAGTATGTATTATGTATACAGTGAAGACACCACAAGATTGGATAGTATTCTAATTGAAAAAGATTTAGAGTTTAATTTTAATCACACAGAAGTAAGTTTTCCTAAGTTTTATGCAGACTCAGCCTTCAGTCTTATTTTCACCGACAATGCATTTGTATCTGTAAAAGATGATTCAACAAAAGCCAAAACACTTAGCTTTACAATCAAAGAATTGGATAAGTATGGAATTATTGAAGGACAAGTTGTAGGTAGCCATGATAGCTTTATTGTACAATTAGTTACCCCAAAAGGAGATGTTGTACAAGAAGTACAAAACGAAAGGTTATTCTCTTTTGAATATGTAAAACCTGGTACTTACGGAATCAGAGTTTTGATTGATGAAAATAATGATGGGATTTGGT
This sequence comes from Flammeovirga sp. SJP92, assembly GCF_001583495.1. Lineage (GTDB taxonomy): Bacteria > Bacteroidota > Bacteroidia > Cytophagales > Flammeovirgaceae > Flammeovirga. The sequence continues at coordinate 55,688 of NZ_LQAQ01000098.1, forward strand.
TCCCTGGAGATTTTGAAAAAAGAATTCCTCCAGAATCAACAGCATTCTTCCCTAAAGAAATTAAAGTTGAAGCCAACTGGGAAATTCGAAGAGAAGACACAATCATAAATACTGATAAGAAATAAAGTTGAGTTAAATAGTAACTAAAAATACTTTCGAAAAAAGTGAGCAGTAATGTTCACTTTTTTTTGTCTTTACAATCAAATACAGAATACTTCTCTTTATACATTGTAAACTAAAATTTATTGCATTTAAATCTCCTGATTTCTAAAATCTATAAGGCACGAATGAAGCTAAGCCATTCGCTTAACATTCTAGCCAATAGACTTCTTCTGTATAACTTACTCATCTAGTTTAATAGTGTTTCTTTCAGCCTTATGGGAAAAGTATGAAGAATTTCATGTATTGTTCTGGTAAAATGATTTTCTTATTTGGGTTAAATTAAAGCGAGTTCAAAATGTATTCAGTTAGATACTAACACTAAAAGACATTATGTTGATAAGTAATAGAATTTGTATCAAAAACCATACAGTGTCTAAACAGTAACTTTTTTAAAGTGATTCTATTTTCTAAGCCCTCTTTATTTTAAGATCAAAAAACGAGATGAAAACCATATAGATATAGTTTTGAGGGACTAAAATGAATTTCTACTCTTGAACTTTAAGAACATAATTAATTTTGATATTATGTCAGCTAATACTCTCACCAGTATTTTATTTCTCCTTTCCAAAATTAGAGTTGAACAAGATCACTCCTATTTATATTCTTTTTTGTGAATCTTGAATAAAAAGCTGGTTTACAGTAAACATAATACTATACCTTAAATGAATAAAAGGTTATCAGAATCAGGAACATTTTTTTATTCTAACTCTCCTATTGTGGATAATCAACAAAATTTACTCATAAAATAACCGTATTATCATCAAAAAATAAACATATGTAGAAAGAAGTGTGAATAACATTTTATTGTATCAAAACATTAAAAATTTATTTGATAATAGAACATATATACTATCAATTATAGGCCTTTAGATAGTTAAAAACAGCATTTATGAGCTAATTGCATATTAATCAGTGATATAGGTAATAGAACTATAATATAACTTTAAATCTTATTTACTAACATTAATTATTCAATTTTGTGAACAAGTTTTGAAGTTATCAACAGACTTATCCACAATTGAGGTATTTCATAGTATATTCACGCATTTATACACACATATTATGGTATATTAAGTAGAAAATAAATACTTAACTAACTGATTATATGATACTTAATATAATAATAGTATTATTTATAAACATATGAACAATACATGAATTCACAGGATGTTCATTGTTTAAAGCAATTTTTGACATATTCTGATACTCTACATGAGTTTATGACTTCCATAAAAGTATAGGAGCAATTGAAAATAATTGGTGAAATGGTAGTGTTGATAAATCTTGGAAATGCGCTGTGATTTTTAGGCGCAAAAATGATTGATAAATAAACAAAGTATGTATATTGATAGTATACAAAAGAGTTATTCACTGTTTTTATCCTATTTGGTTAAAAAATTGTACACAAAGGATATTTATTCATAAGTTATCCACATTATTCACAGCATTTTTACACAAAATTGTGATTAGTGAGTAATATGTTGAATAAGCGTTGATAATATCCACAGTAATTCACAAATGGCTCTTATTCACACTATTCACAAGGGTGTTTATAAAGTGATGTGACTAAAAATGGCGCTTTTAAACACATGAATTAACTGAATAACTTCTGAGTGAATAATAGTGTGAATACTGTTGAAAAGCGCTATAAATCTTTGTTTTTGAATAGTTTAGGCGGTTTATAAGGCAATAGCAAATATGTTTATAAGTGGGTAAAACCTGTTGGTATGTGCAGTTATCAACTTATAAACACCCCTAATAACAATAAAAGAGAATTTTAAATTTTTATTTTTTTATAATCTATTAAAGAGTTAAATGTTGAAAACCTTATTTGGTCAAAAAAAAACGTATCTCTATTTTTTCCTTTGTTTTATTATTTCTCAATTCAGTTGGGGACAAAGTAAAACAGATGAGAAGTTAAACTTAGCCCAGGAATATTATAAAACGGAAGAGTTTGATAAAGCCCTTGAACTGTATAGGGACTTAATTAAAAACAAAGAACTGATAAGTCAGATCCACGAAAACTATCTTTCGGTTCTTTTAAAAAAAGAAGAACTCAAGGAAGCTGAGAAGTATTTAAAAAAGGTGGTGAAGAATAATCCTGATAATTCAATGTATAATGTGGATTATGCAAGGGTGAAGTTGATAGAGAAGGATACGCTTTCTGGTGACAAGATCATGGAGACGTATATTAAGCAAGTTGCAAACAATACTACAAAGCTGAGATATGCTGCTTTGTATTGTATTGATCTTGGGTTGTTCAATTATGCGGAACAATGCTACAGAACCGGAGAGAAGAATCAGGGAGAGACTTTCTTTTATGAACTGGCAGATCTTTATTCCAATTGGGGAAAGTATGAGCAGATGATTGATGAGTATATGAAATTGCTGTTCATAAAACCTGATCAGCTTGAATATGTGGAGATGGCTTTGCAGGATCGGTTGACAACTGAAGAGAAATTTGAGCTTATCGAACCACAGTTACTCACAATGGTGCAGAAGAACGCTGGTATGACGGTCTTCAATGAACTGATCGTTTGGTACTACTTACAGCAGAAGAAGTTCTACGCGGCATTTATACAGGCTAGAGCGTTGGATAAGCGTCTTAGGCTGGAAGGTTACAAGATTCTTGAGATAGGGCGTCTAGCGAAGAATAACAAGGACTATAAGAACGCCTCTAAGATATTCCAGTACTTGGTGGATAGGTACAAAGAGTATGCAGTGTATCCGATGTCTAGAAAGTTGTTGATAGAAACGAAGGAGGAGATTATCAAAAGTACCTACCCTATCGACAGAGATCAGATTAATTCGCTGGTAAAAGATTATCAACAGATCATTGATGAAATTGGTGTAAATGGACAGACAGGTGATGCTTTGAGGAATATGGCATTGCTTCAAGCTTTCTATTTAGATGAAAAAGATAAGGCAATTGTGGAATTAAAGGAACTTATCAACAATCGTTCAATTCCAAAGTCATTAGTTTCACAAGCTAAGCTGGATCTTGGGGATATCTATTTGCTTCAGGACAATCCTTGGGAAGCTTCACTACTTTATTCACAAGTAGCTAACAGTAATCGTGAAATGACGATTGGTCATATGGCAAAACTCAAGAATGCAAAGCTTTATTACTATACGGGTGATTTTCTGTTGGCACAATCACAATTAGATATCTTAAAGCTCGCTACATCTAGAACGATCAGTAACGATGCTATGGCTTTATCTTTGTTGATAAGTGATAATCTTAACCTTGATACCACTTCTTTAGCCATGGAACAGTATGCGGCTATTGATTTGTTGGTATTTCAAGGAAAATATGTGGAAGCGATAGAGAGTTACGAACAAATGTTAGTAAAATTCAAAGGACACCGTTTATCTGATGAAATTCTTTGGGAAAAAGCACATTTGTTGATAAAATTGGGGAATTATGAACAAGCCACTGAACCTTTGAAGGAAATTGTGGAGTTTTATGGTTATGATATTCTAGCTGACGATGCACATTATCTCTTGGGGACTATTTATCAAGATCATCTGAATGATAAAGAATCGGCTATGAATTACTTCAAGGATATTCTGATCAAGTTTAAAGGTTCAAGCTATGAAGTGGATGCCCGTAAGCGTTTCAGGGCACTTAGAGGCGATAATGTGAACAAGTCGTAGGTAAAAGTGTATAAGACTTCGATTTTTAATGAAATATTGTTTTTATAAAGCATTTATCAAGTTCTTATCCACAATGCGTTTATAATTTGTCCAAAACAGATAAAAAATCAGGAATTTATTCAGAAACTGTGAGTAATTGATTGAAAAAAGGTGTTTGTAACCCAGTTTTCACAATTCACAGCATAAAATATAGAGAATAAGCAGTTTATTCAGTAAAAAGAGAAAGTTATTCACAGTTATGTAGGCTAATTGTGAATAACTTTCTCTTTTTTGTGTATAAAATCAATAGAAAATCGTCTGAAATTAGAATCTTATCAACAAAAAAGGGATACTCCGTGAAGAATATCCCTTTTTTTATGTCTTGAAATCGTAAAATTGATGTGATTAACTTTTCTGAACCACGAAAATCATACGGTCTGATGTCTCTTTATCGAAAGAATTCAGCTTATAATCCCCAAAAATGTTGATAACTTTCAGATTTACCTGCTCAAATAGGTTTAAGAATGCTGTTTTTCTTAATGCTTCTACCCTTTCTGTGAATATATAATGCTTTCCTTTGTCTGTAAATTCAATTTGCTTCATTACATGACGGTTATTTAAAAACTTATGCACATTAAAAGAAAGTTCAGGACGCTCAATCACCGTTTTTTCAGGCAGACTGCTCAATACTTTATAGGTATTGAAATAATCTAACACTAAAACGCCATTTTCCTTTAAACTGTGGGCAATCATCTTTAAAGCGGCTAAATCTTCTTCTTCAGTCTCGAAATAACCGAAACTTGTGAATAAGTTGAGCACAAAATTGTATTCCTGCTCTTTATAAAGTTCACGCATGTCATGTACATTGAATTTCAATCTTTCATTTTCAAATTCACGGGCATGTTGAATACTTTCTGTAGAAAGGTCGATTCCCTCCACATCAAAGCCTTGTTTGTTTAAGAAAATAGAGTGTCTTCCTTTTCCGCAAGCTAGATCGAGTACTTTGTCGTTTTTTGAGATACCTAAATGATCAGAAAGTGCACACATAAACTGTTCTGCTTCATTAAAGTCTCTGTTCTGATATAGAATGTGATAATATGGCGTATTAAACCATTGATCAAACCATTCTTCTCCCTTTTGCATTTTATTCACTAGTTTATATTTTTCAGAGGTAGATCTTAAGAGCATGTTTTAAACATGCTCTAAGTCAAAATAAAAACTCATCTTTTTTCTCATTGTTTTATAAATACTCCCTTAAATGCATTCTTTAATGTCGTACTCACAAAAAATTAATAAGAACGAATGATAAACTTATTTTGGCTTAGTACTAAAACAACTATTACCTTTGTGCTGTTTTGAGAAAATTATACCCCGAAAGTATAATTTTCATTTTTAGGGATCAAACCAATTTTGATTACTGTTCATAAGTTTTTGAAAATTCCCCTTTTTTTATTGAAAATTCACGATTTTCGTTAAGTTATCAACAATTTGAAGCTCGGAGTGTGAATAACTTTGATTTCCAATGCTGAAATCATCTGTAAATCAGTATTAATAGGTGGTGAATAACAATTTCAAAATGTTTATCTTTGCAACGGCTTATCGTCAGTAAGAAATTGACCGCCTAGTCATCTTAAAAGCATAGAAATTTAAAGACAATCCATGTCAAAACATTACAATAGATATACCGTAACTGCGGCATTGCCGTATGCAAACGGACCTTTACACATTGGACATATCGCGGGTGCTTATTTACCTGCTGATATTTATGTAAGATCATTACGTCAGAAGGGAAAAGATGTAGCGTTTATTTGTGGTAGTGATGAGCACGGTGCAGCGATTACTATTCGTGCACAGAAAGAGGGAATTACGCCTCAAGACATCATTGAAAAATACAATAAACAAATTGGTGATACATTTAAGAAGTTTGGAATTGCTTTTGATTTGTTCCACAGAACTTCTGCTCCTGTTCACCATGAAACAGCTCAGGATTTCTTCAAGACCTTAAATGATAATGGTGAGTTTGAATTGAGAGAGTCTTCTCAGTATTATGATGAGGAAGCAAAACAATTCTTAGCTGACAGATATATTGTTGGTACTTGTCCTAAATGTGGTCATGATGCGGCTTATGGTGATCAGTGTGAAAAATGTGGATCTTCTTTAAGTCCAACAGATTTGATCGACCCTAAATCTCAGATTACGGGTAACACTCCTGTTCTTAAAACAACTCGTCACTGGTACTTGCCAATGAACAAGCACGAGGATTGGTTGCGTGAGTGGATCAATGAAGGTACTTTAGAAGGTAGAGAACATCATACGCCTTCGGAGTGGAAAAATTCTGTTTTGGGTCAATGTAGATCATGGTTGGACCAAGGTTTACAACCTAGAGCGATGACTAGGGATCTAGATTGGGGTGTAAAAGTGCCAGTGGAAGGTGCAGACGGAAAAGTTTTATATGTGTGGTTGGATGCTCCTATTGGATACATTTCAGCAACAAAAGATTGGGCGGCTTCTCAAGGTAAAAACTGGGAGGACTATTGGAAAAAAGCAGATACGAAATTAGTTCACTTTATTGGTAAGGATAACATCGTATTCCACTGTTTGATTTTCCCTATCTTATTGAAATCTCATGGTGAATTCATTTTACCGGACAACGTTCCTGCCAATGAATTCTTGAACCTTGAAGGTGCAAAGTTATCAACATCTCGTAACTGGGCTGTTTGGTTGCATGAATATTTAGAGGATCTTCCAAATCGTGAGGATGAATTACGTTATGTATTGACATCAATTGCTCCTGAAAATAAGGATTCTGAGTTTACTTGGAAAGATTATCAAGAGCGTGTGAATAACGAGCTAGTTGCTATTTTAGGTAACTTTATCAACAGAGCGGTTGTACTTACTCACAAATATTTCAAAGGAGAAGTGCCTGTAGCAGGTGAGTTCACTCCAATGGAAGAAGGTATTGTGGCAGAAATGAAAGCCATTCCTCTTCGTGTTGAAAAATTAATCGAGCAGTACAAATTCAAAGAGGCTTTAATTGAAGCAATGAAATTGGCTCGTTTAGGTAATAAATATTTAGCAGATACAGAACCTTGGAAATTGTTCAAGCAAGATCCAGAGTTGGTGAAGACTATTTTGAATATGTCTTTACAGATTGCTGCCAACTTGGCCATTACTATTGATCCTTTCTTACCGAATACGGCGAAGAAAATCCAAAACATGTTGGGTATGGAATCATTGGATTGGAACCAAGTAGGAAACCCTGAGTTGATTACTGCTTATGATCGTTTAGCTCCAGCTGAGTTATTGTTCAGTAAAGTGGAAGATAAAGTGATTGAGGCTCAAATTGAGAAATTAGAGAAAACTAAAATCTCTCAGGCTCCTGTGGAACCTCAAAAAGACGAAACTACTTTTGACGATTTCCAGAAAATGGATATTCGTGTAGGTACTATCGTTGAAGCAGAAAAAATGAAGAAGGCGAAAAAGCTTTTGAAATTAACTGTAGATACGGGTATTGACAAGAGAACAGTAGTAAGTGGTATTGCGGAGTTCTTTGCTCCAGAAGATATCATCGGAAAGCAGGTTTCTATTTTAGTGAATTTAGCTCCAAGAAAAATCAGAGGTATTGAATCTCAAGGAATGATCTTGATGGCTGAAGATAAAGACGGAACATTATCGTTTGTTTCTCCTACCTCGCAAATTGCGGAAGGAGGTATCATTCGTTAATTATAAATACACTGAAAGCCCACGATTTCACCTAGTCGTGGGCTTTTTACACAATTAACTACTAAACTTTATGAGCAAAGGATTCGGAAACATCGTCAATATCATTTTCGCTATTACATCAGTCTCTCTATTTATTCTTGCCTATTATGCCTATGATAGAGGTGAAGAATATATGGAAAACCTTCAATTGGCAGGTTTAACGACATTACTTTTAGTATTAAGAGTATTTATGTCAAAACAAGCCGCTAAAAGAGATCGTAATAGAAAAAACGGTAAATTCGGAAAATAAGCTTTATGTATTCAGTTCGTGAAATCTATACTTTAAGAGAAGAGGGAAAATATCAGGAGGCTTTTCTAACTGCTAGAGGTCTTTTGGAATTATCTCCTAATGATGAAGAGATTCATGCCGCTATGGCCTGGGTGCTTTATGATATGCTTAAAGTGGCTCATCAAGAGAAAGAACACGAACAGTTTTTAGAGCTTTATGCTACTTTTGTAGAATACATTCCAGAAGAAGCTGATCGATTACAATACTGTGCTTGCTTGTCATTTTATGATGAGTTAAGATTATTGTTAGAGCAGGAAAAATATGAATTGGCAGATCAGCTTTTACTTTTATTTGCTCCCCTCACCTTTCATCCACAGAAAGAAAAACCAAAACCTTTCTATCAGATATTGGAACTCGTAATGCATTTCAACCAATATCTTCCCAATTTTTTATCCTTTATCCGCAGTTGGAGACTGACCAACCTCCTCCCGCAGCACTATCAGACGAATGGACAGAATATGTCGATTGCTGAAAGAGTGCATTGGCTAGTAGGACAACATCTTTATGAAAGAAATAGATCTAACCATGATCTTATTCAAGCATATGTAAAGCAATTAGACTTGCTTTTAGATAGATGTCCACAATTCCATCACGTCAAAAAAATCAGAGAAAAACTTCTAGATCTATAAGTAACACTGTATGAAATGGTTACATAATATCTGTTAACTACTTAAATGGTAACACTGTTTCTTAAGTGTCGTATATTTGTATCATACAAACGGAAGGAAAATAAAGATAGTAGTAGTTGAGCAAACAAGTGATTACAATGATTCTTTACCCAATTTTTTTAATTAAGGCAAGTTTAAGAGCATGCTTCATACATGCTATAATACAGCACTTATTTATTTGAACGAATCAATTAGCAGTTTACAAGCTAAATAATCTTGCAAGCTATTGATCTATACGGCTCTCGCGAATAGAATATTTGTGAGAGCTTTTTATATATAAAGAAAAAAGTGGATTTTAAATAGATTAGATAATGTAAATCAATTAGTTAAGTTGTTCATAATCATCTAAAATACATTTGATAACTACTAATTTGAAACAAACTAATCTTATAAAACTAATGCTACTTTACTCCAGTAATTTTTTACAAGTCTATTACGAACAACAATATGAAAGGTGTGTTTTGCATTGGATCAAATCTCCAAATACAGTTGAACTCTTTAAAGAAGATATAAAAAGATACACCGAAATAGTCATAACCTTTAAAAGTAAACAAGCACTTTGGCTACAGCAGAACCTCAATATTTACATGGATAATGATCTTATTTTGTGGTTGGAAGAAAATATGAACAGACCCATCATAAGTAGTTTATTAGAAGATAATTTTTATCCATTAGATGATAATAATAACTATCCTGTAGCACTAGTTTTAGGCCGGAAAGAGTTCAATTTATTACAAATTTCAAAATTAACAGATGGTAGTTCTAATAGAACATCGGTTACTGAAAAAGTACCTAGATTTTTTTGTGAGGAAAAAGAGGCTAGAGCATGGCTGGACCAGTGGAAATCATCTCAAGAGTTAGATAAAGGAAATCCCCGTCCGAAAGTAAAACCTTCCCCATATCAGGGAATTCGAATGTTGACCAAAAGAGAAAGAGAAATAGTGGATTGTAAACTTCATGGAAAAACACCCAGAGAGATTGCAGAAACATTAAATATCTCTGTCAATACAGTGAGAACTCATTGGAAAAACATTAAGAAAAAAATCTCTGTAAGAGCAACTATTGATCTAACTCTTGATTGATATCTACCCAAAATTGGGTATTTCTTTTTTCTATTTATTCCTTCATTTTTATTTTTATAAACAATAAAAAGTAATGATGAAAGACTTTAAAATCCCCTATTTTCTTTACCTGCTTGTCATTTTATTTTTATTGGGATGTGAAGATGAAGAAGTAACTCCTAATGACCTGGAAAAATACAATGGTGAGTATTTTGGGCAAACTTACAATAGTTCAATGGCGCACATCGGCGATTGGTATATTAAAGTTGAAAATGGAAAAGTATTTGGAAAATTTCATGCATCACATGAGTATGAAGAATACGATGGAAGTGTGGATCAAAATGGAATTTTAACCGCTGTAGCTACTTTTGATGAATCTAGAATGCGACAATTAGAAATACTTGTTGTTACCATGAAAGGAACTATTTCATTAGAGGACAAAACATTATCAGGACATTGGATTAATCATAAAGAAGAAACAGGAACGTTTGAAGGTGAGAAAATAAAATAATTGAACGCTTTAAAAGGTGAATTGGAACTTTTAAAATATACCCGATTATTTCTTTTTAAAAATGGACATCTCTAATTACCGGAGATTGTCCATTTTTTATGAATTCTTTCTCTTAAAGAAGGTAACATAGTACAAATTGGTTACATAATATCTGTTAACTATTAAAGAGTAACAATGTTTTACGTGCTACGTTTATTTTTCTATATCTCATTTAATCTAACATTTAAAACCATACTAAAGATGAAAAATATATTATTCTCTATTGTACTTTTTACTTTATCTTTTATCTCATTTGCTGAAGAAAAAGAACCTAAAAATGTAAATTTAAATGATGGAAGAGTGGAAGCTTATTTGGATAAAATGGGCATTCTTTCAAAAATTGATCCTGACCTTTCTTTTAGTGATCAATATCAAAATAAAACAAGATATGTATTGGTACAGTATTGTGGAGCTGTAGCTGTATTTGATTTATACAATTCAGGATCTTTAAATATCATTCATAAGAATGATTGTATTTCAGCTGAAGAACAAGCTAAAATCTTCACTAAAGAAATGAATGATAAACCTAAAGAGACATTTGCAAGAACAAAATTCTTAAAATAGGATTTTATGGTGAAAATTAGCTTTTGATAAAAGAGTGAAAAATTAATGTTTATGTTATAGATGATAAAGGTTCAATACGACCTTTATCCTGTTAGCCACCCTAGCGTTTATTACAAATGCTAGGGTATTTTTTTATTGTAATAATCTACATCATCAACAATTTTTAGTGTATTTTTTACCTTTGAAGGAATAGCAATTTTACTATACTACTACAATTTTTATGGAAACTATAACAACCAACCGAGCCACCTCTACTTCAAGGATAGATGTGGTGGATGTGTTACGTGGGTATGCGGTGGCCGCCATTATGCTGATTCACAATATTGAGCATTTCAACTATTACCATTATCCTGACAAAGCATTAAATCCTGATTGGTTAAATACTTTGAACACAAATGTATTTGACCTCACTTTTTTTCTTTTTGGAGGAAAGACGTATTCCATCTTCGCCATTTTATTTGGGTTCACCTTCTTTTTAATGAATGACAAACAGAATAAAAAAGGAAAAGACTTTGGTCGTAGGTATATATGGCGTCTTATGACATTGTCTTTATTTGCACTGATTAATGCAGCCTTTTTCCCCGGAGAAGTATTAATGCTCTATGCAATTACAGGAGCTGTTTTGTTTTATGTAAGAAAATGGAATAATACAGCACTATTCTTAGGAGCTATCTTTTTCTTATTACAACCTACTGATTTATGGCATTATGTTTATGTTCTTTATAACCCAGAATACATTCCTGAAGCAAGAGCGTTTGTACTTCCCTGGAAAGCAACAATGGATATTATAAAAGAAGGAAACTTCTTGGCTACTTTAAAGGGAAATCTCACCTATGGACAACAGTTCTCTTTATTATGGGCCATTGAATGTGGCAGGGCGGTTCAGACTATGGGCTTGTTTATTTTTGGTTTCTGGTTGGGAAAAGTGGGTGCTTTCAAACCGGAATATTATAATAGATGGAAGAACGTATTGGTAGTATCATTTGCGGTGATGATTCCATTGTATTTCTTGAAAACACATTTTCTAGGTGCTGAACAAACAGAAGCAATTAAAAGATCTATTGGAACTGTTTTCGATATGTGGTGGAAATTCAGTTTTACATTGATATGGATTTCTTTGATTATTCTTCTCTATAAATTTGACAGAATGAAAAAACTCTGCCGTCCGTTACAGACCTATGGCAAGATGAGTATGACCAACTATATAGTGCAGTCAATCATTGGAGGTATTTTATATTTTGGATACGGTTTCCACTTGGCTGATACCTGTGGTGTGGCTTTTAGCCTATTGATTGGTTTTGTCTTTTTATTTGCTCAGATATGGATGTGCAAGCTTTGGCTGAAGTACAATAAACAAGGGCCATTTGAAATGATGTGGCATAAATTGACTTGGATCTTTTCGAAAGCATAAGGACTTTATATCAGGCGCTGCATTTTTTTAGATTATGTAGCGTTTTGATTTTCTAATTGAAAGAAAATATGGAATGGGTACAGATAATTTGTATTTAATTTTTTGATGATACTTTTTCTGTGATTTTCCACAGTGTACTTACTGATATTTAAAATAACGCTTATTTCATTGTTGGTTTTTCCCTCACAAATAAGCTCTAGAATATCACTTTCCCTTTTCGATAAAGCATTAAACTTCTTGATATTCTCTTCAATAAAATATTGGTCTTGTATTGTTTTAGATATGAATTTAGAGAAGGAATTATCAATCAATAAGCATTTGAATTGAATATATTCCTCTATTTTCAGTAGATGAAACAAGAATGTTTTTTTATCAGATTTATTGATTTCAATCTCAATAATATAAGAATAATGTTCTTTATCAGATGTTATAAAGTCGATGACTTTAGCTTCCGTGGAAGCAATTTGCAAACTGTTATTTTGATAATCTTCAATTATATCAGAAATGCATTGTTCTGTAATTTCTATTAACTTCTGAGAGTCTAAACGTTTGTTCCTATTCCATAAAAAAGTTGAAAATTTTGTTTGCATGATAATTCAGTCATTACGGTAAGCCATTGCTAAAAATCTTAAAAAAATATTTAACAAGTCACATGTATTTAATCCTTTTTTTGAAAAGCAAAAAAGTGAATATTGTTATTGATTTTTTTTAGTATTTATACACCTGTTTGTTTAAACAAAACTGACCATATTTCATTGTAATATCAATGACTACAACTAGTCATTTTTATGACTTAATCAATCAAGATATGTTTTTTCTTACTAGAAGTTGTACTGTTTTGATCGGTTATAAAAGGTATTATTCTTTTTTCCATTTACCGCCGGCTTCTTGACAATCCTTTTTGGCCATACTGATTTGTTTGTTATTGGCTGCGTTATCACAAATGGACTCTGCAGAAGTAGCTATTATTCTTGAGGTAGACGCTGTGTCAATTTCGCATTTGTAACAAGATGATTCACAGCTTGTAGCTATGATTATAATCATTGATGCAATAAGGGGTTGTATTATAGTTTTCATAGGTTTTGAGATATAGTGTGGTTTCTAGTAGTAGCTATACTGGTTGAGCTAAAATCATTTATATGAAATTACAATTTACAATAAAGTCACAATATTTTATATAAGAATTAAATGTTTTGAGATAAATAATTTGATTTAAATGGCTGATAAACAATTTTTTGTATAAAAAAAGCACCATCAATATTAAATAAGAATAGTGATGATGCAATTTGAAAAGGGCTACCATAATTGTATTATGATAGCTCACCTCTTAAAATGAAATTAGTTGCAATAAAGTAATTTCATAGCCTCTTCTCCTTGTAGGATCAAATCAATATCACTTTCAGAGAGTGCGCCATTTGAGCTTTCAATAACACAGCTTTTGTTTTCCTTCAAGAAAGAATAGTACTCTGTATACACTGTACAAAGATCCTCATCTTGAGCAAGTTTCTTTACAAATTCTGTGTAGTTGGTGAAGCAGTTTGCTTCTGGAGTCACATCGTCATCATCAGAACATCCTGTGAATGCAAAAAGTGATACAATCAGTAAGCTAATAGATAAAAGAAAATTTTTCATCGTTTAAAAAAAATATAAAATAATACAAAAAATTAGTTTGCGTTAAAGGACGTAATATTAAAAAATATTTTAAATATTAACAATATACAACTTTAAGTTAGATCTAGTCTAATTAAAAATATTTAACATTCAAAAAATCAGTATGGTAATAGCGATTGAAAAGCTGTTTTTATGTAACAAAGTACATTTTTTGAATATTCATTTTGGACTATTGAAAATGACTACAAGTGGTCATTTTCAGTATATTGTAAATCACCTAACTTTGCATTATATACATGTATTTTTTTATCTGACTAAAGTGAATTAGCTAATCACTATTAACTACAATTTTTTTATAATGAAGAAAATAATTTTTTTAGCGTTATCAATCTTTACCATTCATCAAGCTTCAGCTAAAATTTGGCGAGTAAACAACTTTGAAGAGTTGAAAGCTGACTTTACCGATGCTCAAGCCGCAATTGATGCCGCTTCGATAGGAGATACAATTCTTTTTGAGCAATCTCCTATCTCTTATGGGAGTATTACTATAGAGAAACAACTTGTATTGTTGGGGGCAGGATACTTTTTGAGTGATAATTACCCTAAAGGCAATTCTTTTACTGCTCAACTAGATTATATTAATGTGGGTAATATATATAAGCCAGCAACAGGTGGAGTGTCTACCGTTAGGAATGTATTTTATATGGTTAATTTCTGATGAAGGAGAATTGAGTATTCATAAGCTTCAAATTCAATAACCAATTCCTAATTGGTAAGAAAAATGAGTCATCCTGTTCTTATTGAAAAGGATGACTCATTTTTTAAAAATACTTTACAATAAAGTTGATTAATTTATTGGCCAAATTACCATATGGTGGGTAAATAGGTTTGATTCCTGTCATCCCCACTCTATTTTTTAGTACGGCACGCAGGTTAGAGAAACCATCAAAACCGTATTTTCCATGAGATTTTCCAATACCGCTGTTATTGACGCCTCCAAAAGGAAGTTCAGGGTTGTTGATATGTAAAATAGTATCATTAATACACGTGCCCCCTGCCGTTGTGTTATTCAACACCTTTTTGATCAGCTTTTTCTTCTTTCCAAAAATATAAAGAGCTAATGGTTTTTCTTTTTCTTCAATAACACTAAATGCTTCTTCTAAAGCATTATATTCCATCACGGGCAGAATTGGCCCGAAGATTTCCTCCTGCATAATTCTCATGTCATTGGTGACATTGGTGACAATGGTTGGAGGAATAAATTTAGTGTTTTCATCCATTTCACCATTCATAATAATAGTGGCTCCCTTATCAGCGGCATCTTCAATAATGCTCTTCAAACGGTTAAAATGATTGTGATTGATGATTCTACAAAAGTCTTCTGACACACTTACCACTTCTCCGTTGGGAGAGTAAAACTCATTGATGGTATTAGACATTTGTTCCACAAATTCATTTTTTCTTTTTTCTGGAACTAATATATAATCAGGGGCGATACATGTTTGTCCGGCATTGATAAATTTTCCCCAAGTAAGCTTATCTGTTGCATCTTTCAGGTCAGCATCTTCACAGATTACAGCAGGAGATTTACCTCCAAGTTCTAAAGTAACAGACGTAAGGTTTTCTACCGCTGCTCTCATTACTATTTTTCCTACTTGTGGACTTCCAGTAAAGAAAATATGATTGAATTTCAGTTTTAAAAGAGCCGTTGATACCTCTACACCACCTTGTACCACTTTTACCTCATTGGCAGGGAAAAGTTCTTCTATCATGGACTGGATAAATGCTGAAGTATTACTAGAAATCTCACTAGGTTTCATCGCTACTGTATTTCCAGCGGCAATAGCATAAATCAGTGGTCCCATAGCCAAGTAGAAAGGGTAATTCCAAGGAGCAATAATCAAACAGACACCTTTAGGTTCAGGAAGAACATAAGAAGAGGTGCCCAGCATACTCAATGGTGTTCCTACTTTACGAATTTTCATCCATTTCTTTAAGTTTCTCCTAGCATGACGCAACAAACCTAATGTACTCAATATCTCAGTGGTATCAGTCTCAGTAGGATTCTTTTTGAAATCAGCATAAATAGCTTTCTGAATTCCATCGCGGTGATTGAGGATATATTGCTCTAATTTTTCAAGCTTCTGGATACGTGGTTTAGCACTTGTATCCTTTATATTTTTAGTATTATTTTTAAGTTGAATGAATATATCTTCAATTTTCAATTCCGAAGGAGAAAGGTCTATTATAGTGTCCATGATAAGGTATGATAAGATTTTGATGAAAATTTAATAGCCAAACACTATTTTTAAATGTGAGAATTACGTTAATTACACTAATATCTTTATAACATGCAAATTAAATAAGTGTTTGAAGAAATTAAACTCAAATCATATTTGTCATGTACTAACCAAATAATAAACACAATAAACTATGGCTATTGATCATACTAATGATCCTTCGATAAAATCATGGGTAAATGTACCCAACAACTCTCAGTTTCCGATTCAAAACTTACCTTATGGCATTTTCAGTACTTCAACCAAAAGTAAAAGAGCTGGGATTGCAATAGGAGAACAGATTTTGGATTTGGTAGAAGTTGCCCAGTTAGGACACTTTGATGCTTTTATAGATGAAGCAGTCACACTTTTTTCAAATGCTATTTTGAATCCATTTATGAGTTTAGGAAAAGAGGTACATAAAAAAGTACGTTCTACTGTATTTGAATTACTGAAAGAAGGAAATACCTCTTTAGAAGGGAAAAATGTATTAGTGGCTCAAAATGAAGCTTCATTGCACTTGCCTGTTCAAATTGGTGATTACACCGACTTCTATTCTTCAGAAGAACATGCAGTGAATGTAGGAACAATGTTCCGTGGAAAAGACAATGCATTAATGCCAAATTGGAAACACCTTCCGGTAGGTTATCACGGACGTTCTTCTTCTATAGTAGTTTCTGGAACACCCATCATCAGACCTAATGGACAGAAAATGCCTCCGGGAGCTGAAGCTCCTGTTTTTGGAAAATCCAACCGAATGGACATTGAATTGGAGATGGGTTTTGTGGTAGGAAAATCAACTGCATTAGGAGAAAGTGTACCTGTAGACAAAGCAGAGGATTATATTTTTGGCTTAATGCTTTTCAATGATTGGTCAGCCCGTGACATTCAGAAATGGGAATATGTTCCATTAGGTCCTTTCTTGGGAAAAAACTTTGGGTCTACCGTTTCTCCATGGATTGTGACATTGGATGCTCTAGAGCCTTTCCGTACCAAAGGACCGGATCAGTTTCCTACGCCATTACCATATCTTCAATCGGACAAATCTTCTACTTTTGATATTCAATTGGAAGTACATCTGAAAACAGAGAACGGAAATGAAGCTAAAATTGCTACTTCCAATTTCAAGTATTTGTATTGGAGTATGGCACAACAACTGGCCCATCAGACGGTCAATGGTTGTAATTTGAATGTAGGTGATATGTGTGCTTCAGGTACCATCTCTGGTCCTACAAAAGATTCTTTCGGCTCATTATTGGAGCTTACTTGGAATGGAAAAGAACCCCTTCAAATTGGTGAAGAAACACGTACTTTCCTCGAAGACAATGATACCATTACCTTAAAAGGTTTTTGTGATAATGGTGAATTGAGAATAGGCTTCGGTGAAGCAGTAGGAAAAATCCTGAAATAATAATTGAAGTGATGGAGAGTCAAAATGAAGTTTTTGGCTCTTCATTATTTTATCAAATGCATTAGATATTGTACTTTGCGAAAAAGTCAAATTAGTCAAATATGCTAAACAAACTAACCTTACTTCTTCTTTTCACTTTCATCTCATCACTAAGTAGAGCCTCTTCTTCAGATACCTTACAAGTGAAAGAAAATACATCCCAGTTGAAAGAGGTAATTCAGAGATTAGACGCTGAAAGCTTACAAGATTCTATTCATTTAATACAACTAAACGATAAAAAATATACAATAATTGAAGGTGATACCTCTTTTCAGGTTTTTCGTTTTGAGATGTATGAAATACTGAGTGTAGTGATCATTGGAATTGCCTTAATTGGCACTTTTATTTATCTCCTTCTTTTTTGGAAAAAACAACAACAACAGCATCAATCTAAAATAGAACTTTTATCAGAAAGAGAACTCTTGGTTGCTCAATTGATTCAATCAGGAAAAATGAATAAAGAGATTGCTGATGAGCTCAATATTTCCATTAGTACAGTAAAAACACATATCAATAATCTGTATAAAAAATTAGAATTAACAGATCGGACTCAACTCAAAAAGCTTGATTTAGATATCCTCAGAGGGGTATGAGTCTAAAATCCACCCCATTCTCCACCCCTTTTCAACCTTACATTTCATAGAGAAACATTGTTTGTCTTCTACTTTTGATTTATCACATCAAAAACAAAAAAACAGATGAAGAATGTATTAAAACTCTTATGGATTTCTCTTTTATTAGAAAGTGTAACACTTCAAGTTTATGCTCAAGAACAGGAGAAATGCAAACTATTTTCGGAGCAGTTAGTGACCGCTATTAATCAAAAAAATGTAGAAAATTTGACAGAATGGTTGTCGGATGATTTTACTATTTTAAACCAAAAAGGAGTGATTGCCCAGAAAGTATTGGACATGTTGATTACGCAAAGTATCAATGATACCGTTTTGAATTATTCAGAAAAGGATGCTCAAAAAAATGGAAACACTTTGACCTTGAAATATGATTTTGAATACGAACAGAAAGGAAATCAAGAAATAACCATTGTGTTTGATGCATCAAATAAGGTGAGCAGTTTATCACTGATCAAGGCTGAAGTGAAAGTGATGATGGCCGAAGATAAAATGCAGGTGAAAAATAATTCATCAGAAAGTTATCAACAGATTCCTTTTGAGCTTAAGGGTAATCTGATCATAGTAAATGCTGTTGTGAATAATGAAAAGCAACAGTTTATTTTTGACAGTGGTTCTTCAAGGACAATATTAAACTCAGCCTATCAAAACAGTAAAGTCAATTCTGTTTCCAGTGCAAAAGGCATCAATTCTAATATCAACAATCAAGACATTATTGAGATACCTAAAATTGAATTTGGAAAATTGTTGGTTGAAAATGAAAGAGTGTTAGTTTCGGACCTTTCTCATTTGGAAAAAGAAACAAAAACTAAAATCTATGGTATTATAGGTACTGATTTCATCAATCAGTTGGATATAATGTATGATTATGCTCAAAAGCAATTGATGCTAATAACTCCAGACCAATTTGAGACTCTTCAAACTACTCACTTATCTGAAACGGAATTTCAAACTTTTCCTATGACCACTTTACTGGGACATTTACCAATTGTGACCTTATCCATCAATGGTCGAAAATATAATGTTGCCATAGACAGTGGTGCAGGTGCCAATGCGTTTTCGACTTCTCTCTTTGAAGAATTGAAACCAGTTCTGAGGGGTGTCAAAACAACAGAATTGCAAGGTCTATCAGGAAAGGTAAAAGAGGTGCAGAAGGGTAAAATGAAAAAGTGTATGCTTGGTGATGTCATGTATAAATCCACCCCCACTGTTTTTACAGATCTTGGACATTTAGATGCTTTTAAAGAAGTCAATATAAGCGGTATTATAGGTTATGAAATTTTATCTAAACAGAAGTTCATTATTTCTTACCAGCGAAAAGAGATTCTTATAGAACAGCAAAATCTATAGATGTTCTTTCTGCAACAAAATGTGACAGCAGTACTGAAGATATCATTATTTTCAGTGCTCATTTTTCATTCAAGAAATTTCCATTTAAATTGAGCAAATTAAATCAAAAGTTACTCTTTATTCATTTTTTATTGACACTATGTTATGATACGTAGTTTTTGGATATTTCTACTACAAACACTTCTTCTCTTCTCCCCTTTATATGCTTTTGAAGTGAAAGTAAGTCAATCAGAGTTTTGTATTGATAACAAACCTAACACCCTGATTTTTACTTTGACACATAGCAAGGAGGAGGAATTCCAAAATATAGATGGAATTGAGAACCTAGGTGTATTGACCAATACTATCGAATCTTCAGAAACTGAAACCATTTTAGTTGTAGCAATTGATAACAATGCTATCAGAGCAGATTTACATCAGGTGAAAATAGAGATGATAAATACTTCTACTACTTCAGTGACTTCTCAGACATTGGTTATTGATGTTTTTGATAAACTTCAACGTACTGTTAATTTCAACAGATTTTCGGATTTAGTATATCATTGTGATTATGTATCTATCAATTTTACTACAGAAGGAGATACGTTGACAGACGAATTAGTATTAGTGTATATCAATGATCGTTTTTACAAAGAACAGAAACTTACTGTTGATGGAAAAGTAGGAAAACTAGAAGACTTGAGAATTGAAAGACCTTTGGAAGACTCTTTGCAAATTGAGATTTTTTTGGAGTCATCAAGAGATAATCAATGCTTGAATAGGGTACAAATTCAAGAAGAAGGGTTGGAATTTATTGCTCCAGTATCACAAGGTATCATTAATGAAAACTACACTGTTTCTACTACTGATTACGGCGTGACCACCTTTGCATCTAATTCACTCAATAGCGATAGACAGCGATGGGAAGTATATGAAAATGGCAATTTGATTGGGGTTAATATGCTTTTTGATAATGAGGATTTTGTATATATTTTTCCTACTTCAAATTTTGAGAAGAATGCTCAAACACCTTTTAAGCAATATGATGTTATCATTATTGCCACTGATGCATCAGGAGCAGGAGGATGTCTTGAAGGTATCAATAGAGATACTTTAAAGAATGTTGAAATTCCTTATTTTCCAAGAGTAAAAGTACCCACGGCTGTTTCTAAAAGAAGTAGTTTTAATGAAGATGGAAGCTATCGATTATTGATCAGAAATCAAGTTGATATTCAATCTTTTGAGATTGAGATTTTTGATGCCTCCAATTATCTAGTATTTCAATCAGAGGATTATAACTTTGTTTTCGGTGATGATGAAACTTTCAATTCTTCCCTTTACAATGCTAAGATATTGATCCATTATTCCGATGGTTTAATTGAGCGTTTAAATACCTCCTTTATTGTTACTCCATAACTATCAAAAAAATGCTACGAAAAATATTCATTCTTTTCATCTCTCTTTTACCAATATATACTTTCGGTCAAGATATTATCACTGCTAATCCACTTTGGCTACCTTCCTCTCATAACCCAGCATTGGCAGGTTCAACCTTCAATAAAAACAATGTAGGATTGAGGTATGCTTCTCAAAAAGAAGGAATGGAATATGTAAGTGCAGGAGGTAGTTTGGGTATTTATAGAAAATCAAGAATGCGTAATGGTTTTGGAATTGGAGCACTATTTCAGCAGATACATACACCGATCAAAGACGGAGATACAGAAATCACAACTTTAAATGCTCAGACGTTCAGTATACCACTTTCTATGTCTTACAGAGATAGAGATAAGACGTTTAGTTTCGGAATTTCACTGGGATTTTTGATGTATTCCTTCGGTGAAAGCCCAGGTGTGTATTATAGTCAACTGGATCCCAATTCTGATTTTATAGGAGGTACTCCTTCCTATGCATTATCCAAACGTCAAGAAGGTTCTGTAGATATTGGTGGTGGAATAAGTTTTTATACGCATGAAAACTTATTTTTGAGCCTCTCAGCAAAGCACCTTCAAAGCTTTATGTCGTTCAATAATGATGAGGTAAGTTTATTCCAAGACTTATCACCACGCTTTGAGTTGATGGGAAGATATATTTTTTTCAACCCAATGAATTACACAGGTATTGAAACCACTTTCGGTTATTTCAACCAAGGTGATAACAACGAACTATATCTATCAGCAGAAGCAAGAATATCAGTCATCAAAATTGGTGGTGGATGGATTCCTTCGATCAATAATTTTTCCAATTCCTCCTTAGTATTTATTACTTCATCTGTAAAAATTCCTTTCGGAGAAAAAGCCAACTATTCTAAAATAGGACGAATTAATAAAGAAAGTGATCATATTGAACTAAGAGTTTCTTATTATCCTGAAATCTCAAGTACAGCTTTTTTACAGCCCTCTATTGAATTCACCTTATCGGCAGGGTTTTCTAGTGATAAATATAAAGAGCAGATGAAGCGTTTGAGTACATTGCCGGTGTTGTAAAAATCATTTAGGCGAAAGGAATGGAATTTAGCTTTTGACTTCAAAGCCTAGATTTTTCACTTCATTTTTCATCAATGGAAGAAAGCTGACCGTACGCTAGCTATTTACTTTTCATCAGCGACAAAAATTCCTCACTTCCCTGCATTTTTGCATGATCAATGGCAGACATTCCTCTAGCATCTTTTAAATGAGGATCCGCTTTCCATTGCATTAAAATTTGAATGGTTTCTTTGGTACCGAAAGTGGAAGCAAATGTAAGTGCAGTGGCTCCATTGTAATTTTGAAGATTCACATCAGCTCCCTTTTCTAAAAGTAATTCCATTAAAGGGATATATCTTTTGAAAGTAGCCCCTATTAAAGCAGTATTTCCAGAGTTGTCTTGAAGGTCAATTTCTGCACCTTTTTCAATTAAAAACATTACCGTTTCGGGTTGATTATTATATACAGCCAAGATCAATCCGGTGTAACCTTTATAGTCTTTTGAATTGAGTAATGATGGGTCAGACTTCAATAACTCTTGGATGATTTTGTTGTCACCATTTCTACATGCTTGAAAAAAGTGTTCTTGTGCAAAAGAGAATGTGGAGAAGAAGAATAGTAAGGTCGTGATAAGTATTTTCATTGTATTAAAAATTAAAAGAGTACAGACCTCTTTAAGATCTGTACTCAGTGAGAGATAATAATGGGAAAATTGATTAAAAAATAAAGTCGGTCATACCAAAGCCTAAAGCTTTTGCTACATCCATTCCGAATTGCTTATCGGCTCTATAAAAGTATTTGATCATGGTTTTTTGTGTTTCCTTGTCACGTACTTGACCAAGATCACCGACCAGATTAGAGACTAAATGTTCCTTGTCTTTTTTAGATAAAGATCTATAGAACTCTCCTGCTTGAGCATAGTCGTTGGTTTTTGAAATCTTCTGTTGAGTAGTGCTTACGCCATCTAATTTTGCTCTGGAATACGTGTACTTTGCATCATCTTTTACCGCTACTCTTGCACTTGGCTGATAGTTGACATCAGCATTTCCATAATCTGAATTTCTTGTGCTTGCGTAGCTATCAGAATTATAATTGACTACTTTATTTTTTGGCTGATTTACTTTTACCTGAAGATAATTTGGTCCCAAACGGTGTCTGTGTGTATCGAAATAAGAAAACAATCTTCCTTGTAACAAACGGTCTTCAGAAGGTTCAACACCAGGAATTAACGATCCCGGAGAGAAAGCTATAGATTCCACTTCTTCAAAGTAATTGACAGGGTTTCTATTCAATGTCATCGTACCAATTTTTATCTTTTCGATTTTATCTTCAGGCCAGTCTTTTGTAGCATCCAAAGGCCAAAAATCAAAAGAGTGCATATCTTCTACTTTGATCAATTGAACATATAAATCCCACTGTGGAAAATTTTTCTCTTCGATAGCATTTCGTAACGACACCGTAGCATGTTGCCAGTCCATACCTTGTTGTTTCATGGCTTCATCTACTGTTAAGTTCTTTTCCCCTTGTTTAGAAACCCAGCTGTATTTTACATAGATCACTTCTCCTTTGCTATTTACCCATTTGAAACCGTGTACAGAACTTCCATTCATATATTGATATCCTTTCGGAATACCCAAATCTGTATATAGACGAGTCAGCATATGTGTAGCTTCAGGCACATGAGAAAAGAAATCAAAGAAGCGGTTGGGATCTTGTTTGTTCGTTTCAGGAGATGGTTTTAAAGAATGAACCATATCAGGAAATTTGATAGCATCTCTGATAAAGAAAACCGGAAGGTTGTTGCCTACTATATCATAATTTCCTTGTTCAGTATAGAATTTTACAGCAAATCCCCTTGGATCTCTTGCCGTCTCAGGTGATCCTTTACCGTGAATTACTGTTGAAAAACGAACGGCAACTTCTGTTTTTTTGCCTACAGTTTGGAATGGTGCTACCATAGTAAATTCACTCATTTCTTTTGAGGCCTCAAAATAACCAAATGCCCCCTGCTCCTCTTGCATGTACTACTCTTTCAGGAATTCTTTCCCGATCAAACGCGGCAAGTTTTTCTATTAAGTGAATGTCCTCTAAAAGTACAGGACCGTATTCTCCTGCTGTTTTTGAATTTTGATTGTCTCCAATCGGTGCTCCAAAATTCGTAGTCATTTGCTGCCCGAAAATGATTCCACTGAATAGGAACTGTATAATAAAAAAGGTAAGTTTTTTCATCTTGTGATTTGTTTTGGTATGTCACAAAGATGAGTGGAATAGTCAGGGTAAATCAAATAGATAATATGGTGGAGTATATTCATAAAATCTATAAGTCCTTAATTATAGATTCAACTTATCGAAGCATAGAAATAATAGATTGTACAACGAAAACAATTTTCAATACTTTTGATGGAGAACTATCCTGAGAAATAGAATGACCATCCAACAATTAAATTACGTTGTCGCTCTAGACATTCATAGACATTTTGTGAAAGCAGCCGAAAGTTGTGCTGTTTCCCAACCTACATTAACCAACCAAGTCAAGAAATTAGAAGATCAAATTAACCTTACTCTTTTTGATCGAAAAACACAGCCTTTGAAACCTACTCCAATGGGTGAGGTATTCATTGCGAAAGCAAGGAAAATACTAAGAGAAATAGATCAGCTCAAAGCACTTGTCAATGAAGAACAGTCACAAGTGAAAGGAAAATTTAAACTCGGAATCATACCTTCTTTGTCACAATATATACTGCCGAAGTTTTTACACCATTTTTCAAAGGCATATCCTAATACTCATTTAGAGATAAAAGAATGGCGAAGTGAACAGATCATGAAAGGATTGGATAATGGGGATTTAAATGTAGGATTGATGGTAACACCTTTGTATGAAAATACGTTGAGGGAGATTCCTATTTTCTATGAGCCATTTCTGTTATATGCTCAAGAAGGTCATACCTTATTAAAGAAGGAACAGATTATTGCTGATGAATTGAAATCAAAAGACCTATGGTTGTTGGAAGAAGGGCACTGTTTTAGAAATCAGATTTTGAATTTTTGTCAGTTTAAAAAAGAAAAAGAGCAGGATAAAAATATTGTCTTTGAAAGTGCATCTATAGAAACTTTGAAACTGATGATACAGCAAACTGGAGGTTATACTTTGATTCCAGAATTAGCTTACAATCAATTTATAGATCAAGATAAAACGAAAAGATTTTCAACACCAGAACCTGTAAGAGAAGTGAGTTTGGTAGTGCATAAATCATTTACAAAAGAATTACTGCTAACTCACCTTCATGAAAGCATTCAAAAAAATATACCAATGTCATTTCGTAAAAAAGGAAGAAATATAATGGTGGATTGGAGATGATGATAAATATAAAAAACTGAATTTATCTTAAAATACTTTAATTTTATTTGGTTTATTAACTTAATGTAAATTTTATATTTCGTTTGTTGCGTTGTTTATGAAATAGTAATTTTAAATAAATTAAGATAAGTGTCAAAACTACTGTTAATCAATGCAAATTATATTCTATTCCTTGTTAAGTTGGTTAAATCGTTAATGTTCCCACATATATAATCGTACCTTAAAATTACCGAAGAGGCCTCTTCTTTAATCTATCTGTTCATAAGGCTATAGTGTAACAACTATGCCTGAGAGTAACTGTGATTGTCCGTTTTTAACGCTTAAAGCCAGACTTTTAGTGCTGAGACTGTATTGTCATGCCTGCTCTAAAAATTAGTATAACTATGATTGATATTTTAAAATTTATGGGTCCTGAAGGACTTTTCATCTCCTTTTTAGTCGTATTAGTAGCTATTGTCCAACTCTTCAGAGTTATTATCAGCAAACAAAGCAACCCTTCTCCATTAACACAAAGCAATCCTCTTGTCAAAAAGTATGATGATGTAAACCTAGACAAATACACTAATTTCTTTCGAATGCTGGGACTGAGCATTGGATTGACAATTGTCTTGGCGGCATTTGAATACCCGACTCCTGCGAATGTATTGATGACGCTCACCGATACTAATCTTTACATTGATGAGGAACTTGATTCAGCAGTTGTGTTACCTAAACCAAAATTGCCTCAGCCAAAGAAAGTTCCTGTGGTAAAAATCATCGAAGTCACTGAAGATAAAGATGTCACCAAAGACATTGAAATTGACATTCCAGAGTTTATTGATCCTGATGAGGTCATAGAAGAGTATATTCCTGATGATGAACCAGATGATGAGGTAATCGAAAATGAGGTCCATATTATTGTTGAAAAAACAGCCGCTTTTAAAGGTGGAATGGGTAAGTTTTATAGATGGCTGGGTAAAAAACTCAAATATCCTTCACATGCGAAACGCTTAGGTGTAGAGGGGAAAGTATTTGTAGAATTTGTCATTGAAAAAGATGGTTCACTAAGTAACTTGAAAGTAGTAAGAGGTATTGGTGCTGGATGTGATGAAGAAGCCATCAGAATTTTAAAAATGTGTCCAAAATGGTCCCCTGGAGAACAAAGAGGGAGGCCTGTCAGACAAAAAATGGTATTACCAATCTCTTTTCGTCTACAAAATTAATCTGATGTTTAATGCAGTAACGAAGCATCACTTAAAATGATCACCTTCGTCTGTCACAGAAAACTATCATAATCGTAATCAAGACCTACAATAGTAAAGCTATTTTACTGTTGTAGGTTTATCATTTTTAATCTTATACCATTTTATTCGAATAGTGATATCAGTGGCATTATCAGAAACAGTTAATTCTCCTTCATCTTTATTATCGGGATTATTGATTGTAAAAGAATAATTTTTTGAGTATTCATCTGATTCAATAATTTTTTCTGGCGTATAATTACAAGGGCAATTATCGCATATTTGCCATACACCATTAACAAATTCCCAGTTTCCACCTTGTAGGTTTTGTTGATTGATTGATACTGATGAGTTTATCTGTTGTAGGTTTGAATTGCTAGTTTGAATATATTTACTAGGTAAACTTCCAACATGCCTTATTCTTAAACAACTGCTTCCTTCTTTATGACTAAAACTGATAACTTTGATATAGTAATTTCCATTTTTCAGCGTATACTGAGCAAAGCTATTGTTTGATAAAAAAAATATGAAAATTGAAAAGAATAAATAAAATAGGTTCTTCATAAGGTACAGACTTAAGCATAGATTTAACCTTTCAAAGGTAACTTTTTTTGATTTTACATTCCAATTTTTACCATTATTCTCCTCTTTTTCACCTTTAGAACCTGTTAAAAAATAAAGTCCTTTGTAGTGTTAAAAATATAAACGCTATGAAAACATTATTCGATATTCTTGCTATTGCTTTCGGTCTTCTCATTGGTTTTGCAATACATAGTCACGCTCAAGTAAGAGCAATACAAGATCTCAGATACAATGACGACTTTACTTATCTGTTGTCCGATTCGGTTCAGAAGAAAGGAACGGATCATTTGAAATTTATGCCGATTGGTAAAAGTGGAAAATCAAATTTATCGCTCGGAGGAGAAATCAGACAATGGTACGAGTACCGTGAAAATTCGAACTTTGGCGACTTGCCTCCGGGAACCATCACAGATTATAATGGTAGTTTACAACACCGCCTGATGGTACATGCTGATCTACAAATCAATTCAAGAATAAGAGTTTTCGGACAACTGAATAATACATTGGAGTTTGGTAATCCAAACCCGTCCGTACCTGAAATAATCGTAGATGGACTTGGCATACATCAATTGTTTGTGGATTTGAATGTAGGCAAGAAAGGAAGTGAAAAAGCACAAATTATTCGATTAGGTCGTCAGGAATTTGATTTTGGAAATGGTCTATTGATTTCATCAAGAGAAGGTCCCAATAATAGACAAGCATTTGATGGTATTTCTTATATTACTAAAAATAAAAACTTCGACCTTCATACCCTTTTTGCTACTCCTGTAATTATCAATCCTGATGTATTTGATAACTCACACATCAATGAATATATATGGGGTGCGTATGCGAATTTCAGAAAATCTAAAGCACTTAAATTGGACCTCTACTATTTTGGGTTTCATACAGAGCGAAGACAGTTCAACTACGTTCCCGGTAAGCAAACAAGACATACCCTTGGTGGTAGATTATGGCAAAGAGGAAGAAGACTTTGGGTGGATATGGACATGATGTATCAAACGGGAAAATTCAATGATTTAACTGTCAATGCAGTGAACGCAACAGCAGAGGTACATTATTTCTTTCCTGATGTATTTCTAAAGCCCATGGTTGGAATGGGAGCTAGTTATGTTTCCGGTGATTATGATCCGAACGATAAGCAACTGAATACTTTTGACCCCTTGTATCCAAAACCTGTTTATGGATTGGCAATGGCACAAGGTCCAAGTAATATTGCTCATATCAAACCTACTTTTGGTTTACAGCCTTTGGAAAGACTATACATAAATTTCAGCTGGTATTATTTAGCAAGAGCGAGTAATAAAGATGGTTCTTATGCACCAAGTATGGTACAAGTACGTCCTTCTTCAGAAACAGAAAGCGAAAAATATGGTGTGGGTGTTCAATACGGCTTAGATATATTTTATATCATCAATCAGCATTTTACATTGATGTCTTTCAATTCTTATGTGACCCCGGGAGATTATGTCAAAGAAACTGGAGCAGGGAAAGCGATTACTTTTTCGGCGGTGGCATTGCAGTATAAGTTTTGATTTTTGTGTTATAAAAAATATTGAATGCTTAAATTGGTATTTTAAATTTTAAGTACTAAGTCAAAATTAGATAATTTTAAATTTGTACTTACTAAAGCTAACTTCAATTTAATCATGCAATACTTCAAAGTGAACGATATAACATCACTTGATAAAAGTGTAAGTATATTCTTAATAATCAAATCTATTTTTCTGTTCTCTTTGATCTCATTACTATATGGAATTGTTGACTATTTATTTATTCATTCATCAAGTGATATTGTATTATATTCTGAGATGTCTTATTGGGAAAAACTACTTCTAGGTTCTCTATGGGCTCCTATTGTTGAGGAATTTGCTTATAGGTACTTTTTAGATTTTAAGGTAAGATCTACAAAAATATCAATCAGTCTTCTGTTATCCTTTTTACTGATCCACACCGTAGGTTTCTTTTTCTCCTTCGGAAATTACAATTATCTATTATTTGTAGGTTATTTTTTATGTATATTTTTAATAGTTGATAAACTGATCAAACAGTCGTTTGTAGATAAGTGGAAAGATCTTTTCATTTATATTTCTGTTTTCGGATTTGGAATATCACATATCACAAACTTTAGTCTGGATCAACTATCTATTGATAAGATTCCCTATGTGACTTGTTATGTTTTGACTATTTCAATTATTGGTTATATCATGACTGTAATAAGACTAAAGTTTGGGATGAGGTATAATATTGCATTGCATTTTGTATTGAACTTTTTATTGTTTGTCTGATAGTTCTTTCTAGTTTCTTATCACGGTTTAATTTGTTGTTTATGAAATTTGACTCTCAAATTATTTATTTCTGTAGTAACTAACATCAACCAATGTCGAATTTCGTCAGCTCTTATTTTAGGCCTAAAAATCAGATTTTGAATATTCCATAATTACTTTTCACGTTACTGTTTTTGAGTGTGTATTATGTTAAATGAATATAGTAATGGTATTTAAAAATATTAACTAATCCAACTTTGATCAGAAACCTTGAAACAATCATATTGTACTGAAAATAAACTTAAAGCCTAACTGTATGCTCTAAAAAATGACTACAGTTAGATAAAACCAATGAAGGGTACTTTTCTGTACTCTCACTTTTTTAACTTTATTCATCTACAATTTTTTTAGTAATGAAAAAACTAATTGCAAGCATTTTTCTGGCAGGCACTATCATGGGGTGTTCTGACAAAGTAGAAAATGATTTAACTCCCGCAGACAATTCTGGCTTTTACCAATGGAGTACTTCTTTTAATACAAACTTGATTGAAGGAGAAGACACAACAGCAGTTTCAACTGGTACTATCCCAACTGCTGAATTAAATGTTTCAGCACAAGGCGATGTTGAGTTTAAAACATACAAATATGAATTGAAAGCTGATGCTGAAGGTGGCTTAGTGATCGTGGACGGTCAAGTTCAATATGATCTTTTCGTTGTTGAAACTAAAACTGGAACTATTGCTCAGTCTTTAGCAGGAGAATTCTCAATTAATTATTCTACGTCATGCTTAGAAGGTAAAGATATCGTTCAAACTCCTTCTATTAAGACCTATTTCATAAAGAACTATGCTCCAGCTAAGCAAGAAGAGGGAGGTTTCACAAAGGATGTTTGTTCTGAAGAAATCCCTTAAATACTTTTGTCTTAGTACTTAATAAGATATTTTATAACAAAAAGGTCAAACTGTCCTTTTTCTATAAGTAAGATTCTCCTTAAAACTCAATTGAAATGGATGAGCTTTGGAGAATCTTTTTCGTATTAGATTATTTCTCATATTTCATTCCTCTAATTATCATTAAAAAGGACGATTAGAATTTGTGAAATTTTCGGGGTGTATTTATCCAAGAATCTTACAAATTGCTATAATAAAAATATCTCCCTCAGAAACCGCCTATTTATTACCATAATGTGAGGGGGCATTTTGTTATCATGCGTTCATACTGAAATGAATTGAATGAACATGAAACGAAGAGAATTTTTAAACATAGGAAGTAAAGCCGCTTTAATGCTTTTAGCTTCTAATGAAATTTTAGCAAACTCAACTTTAGTCAAAAAACTAGACGGTGATTTCTTATTTATTGAAGCCGAACAATTTTCAGATTTAGGTGGATGGGAAGTGGATCAGCAATCCATGGATCAAATGGGATCTTCCTACCTATTAGCACACGGTTTGGGTATTCCTGTAAAAGATGCGAGTACGCAAGTGACATTTCCCAAAAAAGGAAAATACAGAGTTTGGGTAAGAACTAGAGATTGGGTGGCACCTTGGAAAGTGGATGGAGCACCAGGTAAATTTCAATTACTTATCAATGATGCACCAGTAAAGGAGACGTTCGGAACCAAAGGTGCTGAATGGCATTGGCACGATGGAGGAATGGTAGAAGTCTCTAAAAAGACAAAGCTGACTTTGCATGATTTAACGGGCTTTGAAGGAAGATGTGATGCTATTTTGTTCTGTAAAGACAAAGATTTTACCCCGACAGATGATGTAAAAGCACTGACAAAATTCAGAAGAAAGTTATTGGGTTTTCCAGAAAAACCTGAAAATGGAGGAAGTTATGATTTGGTAGTTGCTGGTGGTGGTTTTGCAGGAACCTGTGCGGCAATTTCTGCTGCGCGTAAAGGATTAAAAGTAGCTTTGATTCAAGATCGACCTGTTTTGGGAGGCAATGGAAGTTCAGAAGTACGGGTTTGGCCTGAAGGTCATACTTCACAGCTACCTTATCCTCATGTGGGTGGAATTGTCAATGAGATTTCTCCAGATGTGATTGATAGAGGAAGATATGGAACGAGAAATGCTCGATTGGGAACTTCTTATGATGATCAAAGAAAAACGGAAGTGGTCAGTAAAGAAGAGAATATTACACTGTTTTTAGAGGAAAGAGTAATTGGAGTAGAACATGAAAACCAATCAATTTCAGCCGTCATTTCACAGCATACTAAAACGGGCGTTCAGAAAAAGATAGAAGGAAAATTCTTTGCGGACTGTACAGGTGATGCCACTGTAGGTTACTTGGCTGGAGCTGATTATAAAATGTCTGAATCCACTTTTATGGGTTCTTCTAACATGTGGAGTGTATTAGATGCCGCCAATAAAGAGGAAGTACTAAAATGTGAGTGTAAAGATAAAGCGGCTTTAACCATCTCCTGTGATATTGGTGAGGTAGAACAGCCTTTCCCGAAGTGTTCTTGGGCATTGGATTTATCTGATAAACCATTCCCTGGAAGGGAAAACTATAAAGGGCAATGGGGAGCAAAAGATCCCTTGGGTAATCTTGGAGGGTGGTTCTGGGAAAGTGGCTTTGATAAGAATCCTATTACAGATGTGGAAAAAATTAGAGATCTCAACTTCAGAGCAATGTATGGCGCATGGGATGCTCTGAAGAATGTAGATAAACTTTACCCCAATCACCGTTTAGGTTGGTCTGCGTTTATTTCCGGAAAGAGGGAATCAAGACGTTTGGTAGGTGATATTAAATTGACGGCAGATCACTTTAGAGATAATGTAGAATTTGAAGATGGTGCTTACCCTTGTTCATGGGGAATCGATGTGCACAGTGCTCATCAGGAGTTTGATAAAGGATTAGAAGGAGAAGAATTTATCTCTTTTGCAACTACCGGAAAAGGCTATGATTATGAAGGTCCTTACTGGGCTCCGTATCGTACATTATACAGTAAAAACATTAAGAATTTATTTATGGCAGGGCGAAATATCAGTGTCAGCAGAGATGGACTAGGCCCAGTAAGAGTGATGAAAACCTGTGGTATGATGGGTGAAATTGTAGGATTAGCTGCATCAATTTGTATTAAAGAAAAAGTAACCCCTAGAGGTGTTTATCAGCAACATTTAGGACAGCTGAAAAAACTAATGCAACAACCTTCTACTCAACGTTCTTAATTATTCATCATTATGCAGAAGTTATCAAAACTGATATTGAAGTTAATTTTAGCCTCTTTATTCTTCATTATTTTTTTACAATTAAAACAAAAGAAAGATCCAGCAAATTATCACTTGAAACTAGGTGAAGCAGTCCCTCATTCTAAGTTTGAAGATAAAACGTGGAGTCATTGGGGAGGCTCTATTGTGAAGGACAAAGAAGGTATGTATCACTTGTTTTATTCCCGATGGAAGAAAGAATTAGGCTGGGCTTGGGTAACACATTCTGAAATTGCTCATGCGGTTGCAGATTCTCCTTACGGTCCTTTTGAGTTTAAAGATGTCACACTGGGCGTAAGAGGAGAAAACTATTGGGATGGATTATGTACACACAATCCCACTGTACATGAATTTGATGGAAAATATTACCTCTATTATATGGGCAATACAGGAGACGGAAAAGTGATGGGTACACCTGAAAAAATCGTCTTGAACCCTGTTCACCGTAACAATCAAAGAATAGGCGTTGCAGTAGCTGATCACCCCAACGGGCCTTGGAAACGTTTGGATACACCCTTAATAGATATTTCACCTGAGAAAGAAGCTTTAGATGCCTTGATGGTGAGCAATCCAAGTATCACCCAAAATGATAAAGGACAATTTCTGATGGTGTATAAAGCTGTAGGTAAAAAAAGAAAAGGAATTTGGGGTGGTCCGGTAGTGCATTGTGTAGCCACTTCAGATTCACCAACAGGTCCCTTTAAAAAACACCCTGATCCCATTTTTCAGGCAAAAGGATATGATTTCCCTGCCGAAGATCCTTTTATATGGTTTCAGGACGGACATTATTATGCGATTGTAAAAGATATGCATGGTGCTTTTACAGAACATGGTCGCTCATTGGTATTATTTCATTCTTATGATGGATTGGATTGGCAACTTTCAAAAAATCCTTTGGTGAGTAAATTAGAAATCAAATGGAAAAATGGATCAACTCAATCTGTTTCCCATTTAGAGCGTCCTCAGTTGTATTTAGAAGATGGTAAACCTGTAGTTTTAGCGTGTGCTGCAGATATTGAAGATGAAAACGGGGTACTTCATTCTTTTAATGTACAACTGCCAATTGTGTCTTTTGATGATTTATAAATCCTTTTGAATAACTTGTGCACATCTTCTGTCTTGAAAATTATGTTTTCGAATATTTATAGGATTTAGAAATCAGGAGATTTCTGCTGATTTGTAGGACACGAATGATGCTAACGCTTAACATTCGCGCCAGTGGACTTTCTACTTTTTTAGTTTGGTAGTGTTTCACCGGCCTTGAAGGGAAAAGCGTTAAGAATTTCATGGAGAGAGCCGTTAAAAATGATTTTGTTGTTTGAGCTTTAGCGAGTTTAAAATCATTTAGGCGAGAGGAATGGAATTTAGCTTTTGACTTCAAAGCCTTGACTTTTTTGCTTCGTTTTTGTGTTAAGACAAAAATGAAGAAGAAGGAAGCTTGAAAGCAACGCATAGAAAACGTGTAGAAATGTCAATTGAAAGTTGACGATAATTTAGTTTACAACGTAATGGATCACCAAAACATCTCTTATCATCAAAATAAAAAAATAGGAAAAGGGTTGCCTTTCGCAATAGTCCCTTCCTCTATCCTTTTGGAAGGAACAGATATTTTCTCTCCTTCCAAAAGGGATTTTCATGTATTGTTTTGGTTCAAAAAAGGTTCAGGCACCTACTATATCGATTTTCAGAAATATACTTTTCAACCCAATACCTTAATGCTCTTATCTAAAGATCAGATCAGTTATTTTGATGCTTTAGACCCCAAAGAAGTAGAAATTCAAAGCATTGTATTCACTCCAGAGTTTTTGTATCGCAATGATCATGACTTGCAACATATGTTTCAGTTTTCTTTAGCTTCTCATATTGAAGGAATGCAGTATTTATCCCTGTCGGAAAAAGAAAGCACCTTTTTTAAAATGCTCAGTGATCAAATGTTTGAGGTATATGATCATTGGGAATTGCCACAGCAAGAACATGCCTTTTACCATTGGCTGAGTTTGTTTTTAATTCAAGTGGAAAGAATACAGCAACAGCATCAATCCATAAAAAAAATATCCCCTTCAGATCAATTACACTTGAAGTTTCAACAGTTGCTAGAAGAAAATTTCAAGAAGGAATACAAAGTAGAATTCTATCTCAATACCTTGAACATAAATATCAAAGCATTGAGTAAAATACTAAAAGAAAAATATGACCTGTCTCCCAAAGCAGTCATTGACGAACGAAGAGTTTTAGAAATAAAGCGTCTACTGAAAGGAACATCAATCCCCATTAAAGAAATCGCTTATGAAATGGGATTTGATGAACCAACGAATATGGTGAAGTATTTTAAGAAGAGGACTTCTTTTACGCCCAATTCATTCCGAAAATATTAAAGAAATAGGATGAATTGATAAAACATGTTCTTCTTTCTTTCACATTTTAATCCCTCATCACCAATTCATACTTCTTCTTAATAAACTGACGTGATTGATGTGTGGCCACCTCGTTGTCCAATGCTTTCTGATAATACGTTGCAGCTTTTTTACTTTGATGTGCTTTGATGAAATAATCACCTATTATTTCATACACATTGTAGCCTTTAGGATTGAGTGCTATGAACTCATCAATAGCTTTCTGTGAAATTGGAGGCAGTTGATCATTCCAGTTTTTGAATTGAAAAGCCATTCCTTTGAACTGTTTATAATTGTGGTAATCATCCCAATGATCAGGACCCGCTTCTGAAATTTGTTTTGAACTTGAGGCTAAAGTAGCTGGTGGTGGGTAATTCTGAGAGTTTGAGAATACAGAATCCAGATTATAACAGATAAACTCTTCCATACCATGATGGCTTGTAGACAACCACATTTCTCTTGTTTCTGGTTTGAAAATTATAGAATGATGTAAATGGAGAGAGTTAATAGTTTTTGCATTGCCAAGACCGATAGGTTGATCTTCAAAACCATCCGTATCTCTTAAAACCGTGGCAATATCCTGCACCGTAAATTCATCATTTTGATTGATGAGTTCTTGTATTCTGATGGCTCTATAATAAGAAGCATAAGAAGGGTCATAGGCCATGGGTTTTCTAAGTTCATCGGTTTGTAGGTGCGAAGTACAAACCAATTCATTGTTTCTCATTTGAATGGAATCAATACCATGAGGTGTTTTTTCAATAATGATTGCTGTATTATCAAAAGCTGAAGAAACAAGAATGGATTCATTGACATAGGCTTCTTTGGTAAATGCAATATTGAAGGCCTCGTCAACAGTTTGTGCATATTGTAGAATCTCTCTTGAAATTAAAGACATTGGCATAGTGGCAGCCAATGGAATTTGTGATTCTGCAGTGTTTATGGTTACTGTTAAGCCTGTTTCGTTCATTCCAGAAACTGCACCAACAAACCCTGCCCAGCTTACGGAGGCAAACTTAAATCCTTCATAAGGTTTTACGAAATGTACAATTTTATCTGTACGGTGCTGGTCATGTAAAAAGAAGTCAAAATTTCTTCCCACTAATACATCGTGGTCCTTGGTTTTAGGTCCGTTGATTGCGAAAGCGGAATTGACCTTGACATCCATTTTTTCAAAAGAATGCTGTGTATCATAAATACCATGATAGTTAAGGATTCTTTGGTAAGCTGATCCCATATTATCAAACTTAGGATTCATGTGGAATGATACCCCATACATCTCTTCACAATATTCTGGAAGAATCCGGTTGTCCATATGCCTGTTGTAATAGGCACTCAGAAGTCGGGCTAGATCAGGGTATTTTCCTGGTGCATGTTCCACCATTCTGTAAGCAAAAATAGCTTCTTGTTCTTGTAAGAAACTTTTGCTTAAGGCACCTGTACTATAACCGATTTCAAAAGGTGTACCTTCTGTATAAAGCTCCCAAATTTTATCTTGTTTTTTGATGATAAAATTATTTTTGATCATGTAACGGTTATGGCCTAATGTATCAACTTTTTCATGGATAATTGAAGTGTTGTCAACTTTTGGAGTGGGGATAAATATCCAAGATTGTATCCATGTGATAGTGATCAGTAACAATAAAAAAAGAGCAAAACTGAGTTTTCTAGCTAAAGAATTCATAGTAAGTAATGAGACGGATAAAGCGTTAATGAGTAATTGAATACCTTTTTGACCTCAAATAATGAGGTGGGAAACATACTCATAAATTCTGTTTTCAATCCTAAAACAAAAATTTCACAAAATAAGTTACATAATTTTTTTTTGATCTTTTTTTTCAAATGTGAAGCGCTTCACACTTTGTGGAAAAAAACAGATGTAAAATTGTAGAAACAAATAACGAAAAGGATACTCTAAAAAGTTCTTTTCGGCTTCTAAACTAAATTTAGTCGCTCACTCAAAAAACTCTAGAATTTAACCTATCAACAAAATGAAAAACTCAATTTTAGCATTTACTTTTTTATCTGCGCTGGCATTTACAAGTTGTTCTGATGATGAAAACA
The DNA here is from genome assembly GCF_001583495.1 of Flammeovirga sp. SJP92. Lineage (GTDB taxonomy): Bacteria > Bacteroidota > Bacteroidia > Cytophagales > Flammeovirgaceae > Flammeovirga. The sequence continues at coordinate 92,650 of NZ_LQAQ01000098.1, forward strand.
ATAATGATCCAGTAGTATTACCAGAAACTAGTTTTACAGTTACCATTGAAAACGCTTTCCAGCCTAAAGATTACTTTGCATATGGAGCCACTGAAGGTTTAATTACTCCAGGTAATTCACAAGATTTTAGCTTCAATGCAGGAAAAGGACATTATTTAAGTTTTGCAACAATGTTTGTGCAGTCCAATGACTTGTTCTATGCTCCAATGGAAGGAGGAATAGCACTGTATGATGATGAGGGAAATGCTCTGACAGGAGATATTACGTCTCAGTTTTACCTTTGGGATGCAGGTACAGAGGTAAATGAAGAACCGGGTGTAGGTGCCAACCAAGCTCCTCGCCAATCAGGTCCCAACACAGGAACTGCTGAAAACGGTGTGGTAAAATTAATCTCTGATGTAAATGATGGTTATACGTATCCTGCCACAAGTGATGTGATCAATGTGAGCATCAAACATGATGGAGGTACAATGTTTACAGTAACTGTAGCAAACGTATCAGAAAATGCTTCAGTACCAACTCCATTTGCTCCGGGTAATTGGGTGGTACATTCGAAAGGACAATATCCATTATTCCAAGAAGATAAAATAGCTTCAGAAGGATTAGAAGATTTAGCTGAAGATGGAGGAACAGATGTTTTATCTACTGCAATTGCATCAATGACAGGTTTAGTGTCCCCTTTTGCTCCTGGTGCATATTCAGTAGGTAATGCCAATACAATTTTTACACTTGGCGCAGCTCCAACATCAGAATTTGAATCTTTGACAGAAGACGGAGATCCTTCAGGTTTTGCTAATCACTTTAATACACCTCAAGGTGCTAGTGCTCCAGCTCCTATTTTCCCAGGTGAAAAATACTCATTTACATTTACTGCAATGGACGGTGATATGCTGTCAATGGCCACTATGTTGGTACAGTCAAATGATTGGGTATTAGGTTTTGATAATATCAAACTTTTCAACAACGGAACACCAATCAGCGGAGATATTTCAAGTCAGCTGATTTTAATAGACGGCGGATCTGAAGTAGATGAATACGCAGGAGCAGGTTCTTATCAAGCACCTCGTCAGCCAGGACCAAACTCTGGTATGGCAGAAGATGGAACAATTGAAGTAGAAGGCACTCCAAGTTCAAACCTATTGGCCAACTCGGAGATGTTGAAAGTTACAATTACTTCCTCTCAACAATAATAATAGTAGTAATAGATAATAATAATAGATTAACATTAGCCCACTATCACGGATAAACCAACAGTCTTTAAAACACTGTAGAAAAGCAAGATTCATTGCTAATTGATTGAATAGAGAATACAATAAGCCTTTCGCTTTTAGCGGAAGGCTTTTCTTTTAGGTAAAAGTTGAGATCCTTTCTTTAAAATTTTATGTTTGTGATACATTTTAAGCAGACTTCTGTTTTCTATCAGAAGATTTGAACCAGATTAAACGACACAAATAATATAAATGAATAAAAACATCATCTTCACTTGGCTCAAAAGAGTTTTCCTGATTATTTTTTTAGGTGTATTGTGCTTTCTAGGATATTATCATCAAGAAACTATTTATGGTATCAGGCAGGGCCTAGGACAGATGAATATTTTATTGAATACCCAGCCAGTAGAACAATGTTTAACTGATACTTCATTTACCGAAAAGCAAAAAGCAAAAATCAGATTGATTCAGGAGATACGTCAGTTTACAGTGGATTCATTGGGACTGGATGAATCTGGAAGTTATACCCAGCTTTTTGATCAGAAAGGGAAACCTATTTTATGGATCGTAACAGGAAGTGAGCCTTTTGACTTAAAAGCCAAGAAATGGACTTTCCCCATTGCAGGTGCTTTTTCGTATAAAGGATTTTTTGTGAAAGAACTAGTAGAAGAAGAGAAAGAGAAACTAGTACAAGAAGGATGGGACGCCTCTATTGGTGAAGTATCAGCATGGTCTACTTTAGGTTTTCTCAACGACCCTATACTTTCGAGCATGCTAGAAAGAAACGAAGGAAGTCTAGCACATCTTATTATTCATGAATTGACACACGGTACTATCTACCTAAAGAATAGTGTTTCTTATAATGAAAACTTAGCCGATTTTGTAGGTGATGAAGGAGCTAAACGTTTTTTGATTTATAAATACGGAAAGCACTCTTCAGAATACGTCAAGTATATGTCACGAAAGCAAGACCGTAAAACCTTTTCTGAATATCTGCTTCAAAGTGCTAAATCTCTGGATTCACTCTATAAATCTTTTCCTGAGGAAATGACTTTAGAAGAAAAAACACTTTTGAAGGCTCAAAAAATCAAAGAAATCACAGACGGTATACAGCATCTCTCCTTTGCCAACAGCGGTTATTGCCGTTATTTTGATGATTTCACTCCCAACAACACCTTCTTTATGGGATATATCCGCTACAGAGGCAAACAAAACGAGTTTAAAGCCGAGTTTGAAAACGATTTCAACAGTAATTTTCATGCTTACTTTTCATACTTAAAACAAAAAGAACAATCTTTATTACATATTATTAAAAAAATAATAAACTGATAATCAATGTTTTAATATTTCAAAGGATAAAAATTATTTATAATTTGTTTGAACAACTATTTCCTGTACATATATTTGTATCAACAAAAAAACAGAAAACAAGAGTTGTTTAAAAAACATACTCATAAAGCATTTAAACTCTTAATTTAAAATATTATGAAAAGCATTACTTTAACACTAGTAGCAGTTTTATTCTCATTAGTTTCATTCGGACAAAAAATCTCTGCTGACAACTCAAAAGTAGAGTGGACAGGTCACAAAGTAGTAGGTTCTACACACACAGGTACTGTAGCAGTAAAAGGTGGTGAGTTGAAAATCAAAAAAGGTGCTTTGAAAGGTGGTGAAATCGAAATCGACTTGACATCATTAAGCTCAACTGATTTAGAGGGTGAGTGGAAGCAAAAGCTTGATGGTCACTTAAAATCTGGAGATTTCTTTGATGTTGAAAAATATCCTACTGCAAAATTCGTTTTAAAATCAGCTACTAAAGATGGCGATAAGTTAAAACTAACTGGTGATATGACAATCAAAGGAGTATCTCAAGAAGTAGCTTTTGATGCGTCATTAAAAGAAGAAGGTAAAAAGTATGTTTTAGAAGGAGCAATCGAAATCGACAGAACTAAATTCGGTTTAAAATACGGTTCTGATTCTTTCTTTGACAACTTAGGTGACAAAGCGATTTCAAATAACTTTGATATCAACTTCAAAGTAACAACGCTTTAAGAAATTGATTTAGAAGAACTAAGATTGAGAAGCAAAACGGCATTAGTTTTTCTCTTAGTTGACTAAATATACAGGGAGTCGAGTATTGATACTTGACTCCCTTTTATTTGTAAAAGGCCCGTTCTGATTAACGTACACAATCTTATTAGAAATCAGGAGATTTCTAGTGATCATTAGGCACGGATGACGCTATCGCTTAACATCCGCACCAGTGGTTCTGATTCTGTCTACCTAGCGCTAATGTTAAGCGACAGCGTCATTTGTGCTTGAAAGATCGTAAGAAGTCTCCGACTTCTAGTTTATACACTAAATGTGTTAGTATCAGCTAAAGACTTGAACCAGTTGTAGAATATCTATAGTTTTTTAAATGGAATAAAAGCCTTCCTGTCTAAAGAGACATAATAAATTCTTTGTTTTCGATGTACCAAAAATGCTTTGGTCACCCCACCTTCATTTACCGTAACGCTGTCTTTATCCATTACCAGTTTTGCATTGACTTCACTGGTCAAATTAGAATAAAGAAAGGTTAGAAAAATAGAGTCTTCTTCGATTCTCACCTTGCCACTCGTATGTTCAGGAATGACATCTGTTTTGAGTATTTCAATAAATCTTACGGAATCTAGAATATAATTCCCTTGTAATTGCTCAAAGGTTTTTGGAGTTGAATTTTTTTTCTTTGTCTTCGTAGAAATTTCACATGAAAATAATAGTACAGCCATAATGATCATGTAAGCAATTTGTTTTTTCATCTGTATACCTTTTGGTTGGTGGTATAACAGTTAGATCTAATAGTTGTTTGCTACATCCTGTTTACTAATAATATTTTTAATAACCTTATGCTTTTTCATTGTTCCAAAATAAGCCTTTAAAATTTCCCCATACTTTGTTTCAAGGATCAATACATCGTCTGTTTTTTCATCAAAATAAAACATCAACCTCATTTCTTCTGTATGCATCATGTTGGAAGACATTTCAAACTTAGTGACATTTCTGAGTCTCGAAAGCTGAAATGTTTTGGAATCGTAATGCACCTTGTATAGTACTCTATAACCAATAGTTGTGTGATCGATTTCATTGATGATGAAAAGCTCATTTAACTCATCATTGGCTACAAAAAACATGATATTCTGGTTGCCATCATTACTTGTGATATTACGGTAACTGATACCGCTTTCCTCTTCGTACTGAACTGCTTTTAATACTTCAAAATTGGATGCATCGTAATCAAAAAAATCTCCTTCCTTCAATTGATATATAGATTGACTCAGTACATCCTGATTAAAATCTCTCATATGCAGGGGCAATTGAGAAAAATTGGGGAGAACTTCTTTTTGTTTAATAGTCACCTTAGGGGGCTTTATCTTCGGTTTTACCTTTTTGAGTTCAATTGAAATCTCAAGTTCTTTTTGGATTTCATAAAGTGCATTCTCAGAAAAACCAGTGCCCAGTGCTTCTGTATTGTTATAGGAACTGAGTAATGGAATGTGTTTGTGATAATGATCGATATACACTAAGTCATATAACATTTTTTCGGTTTCATATTTTTCTTCGATAATCAACTTACGTATGTTATTGATATCAATATTTTCATTACTATAAAATGAAGAAAACGGAGAGGTATGGATACTAATACTATTCCCCTTCACCTGAATGATCATTTCAGTATTGTTGGTGATATGAAGCGTGAAAAATAGCCAAACAATACCCCAGAATGCAAAACTGAAAATAAGTATAGAAAGGTTATAACTTTGAATAAGAAGAGTAAGGATTAACAATACAGTTATGATAACATTACCGAAATGATAAATGATTTTTTTTGCTTTATCATATTTAATATTGATGGATAAATCACTAGTACTGTGATGCTGAAATTGAGGTTCTTTCATTGTTATATAGCCATGAAGTTATTGAATGATGAAATGTTTTCTTTTTCAAGTAAAAAAGCCTGAACTACGTCGCTGTCAAAAACTTCTACTCTTAATAAATAATCATTGTCTTTGGATTGGAAATAAAACAACTGTACATCTTTCACAGGAGAAATGTTATTGTTCTCATAATGCTTTTTGACGGTCATTCGCTCCTTGTAGAAAAGTTCCTGGCCTTCTATTTCCACTGGTCTTTCTATATTATAAATAGCATTGATAGCCAAGTATAAATTAATTTCTTTGGCGATATATACTTCATCTTCAGCATTATTGTATACACAAACAATAAGGTTCTCATTGACCATAGACCTACAGTGTATTTGTTTGACAGCTGTAGATTTATTTTTCTGAAAAACGGCCAATCTTGTAATCAGGAAACTATGAGTTCCATAATTGAAAAAATTACCTGCATTCAATTCAAATAGAGAATTATTAATACTGTGTGTTTTATAGTTGCCCCCTTTATGATGGTCAACGTGAAAAGGCTTGTTTGTTGCTATCTTCTCATAGGATTTGAACTCATATTCTCCTGGTACTTTTTGATCAATAATACCCAGAAAATCCTCAATGACACTTTCCATTTGTTCCAGAATTTTATACGGAATGTTATGCCTTTTACTGACTAGAATTCGTTTTTTCAACTTCTCATCTATAAAGTAAAGCTGATATCTATTGCCCAACTTCTGTATGTATAACTGTTTAATACTAGATACGCTGATCGTATAATCATGCAAATTTATTTTAAAAGGAAAGTTGAAATATGAGTGGCATTTCATTTCATAATGATTGATGATAATATCTTTATGAGGAGCCTTTCGGACATAATTATACCACAAAATAGTAAGGATTATATTAGGTGGTATGAGTACAGCGTACAGGTTAAATTCACCTAGAACTACAGAAGATATAAAGATGAATAATATGATACCGCAAGCTTCCCAAAGAATGCCTAGGAAAAGTAATGCGAATGGATTGGAATAATCCGCTTTACAGGAATAGGCTATTTCATCTTTTTCTTCATAAAACTGAACTTGTGGATGGAGAGACAAGTATGGAATATCTTGTTTAGTCTTCATTATAATAATTGATGCTTTAAGTAAGAGCTTATGTTTAGTTTTGGAGCAAATTAACCACTCGAAGTTATAAATATATACGATATTATATAGAATAACAGTTTCTGTTTTTAGCTCTTTTTATGATTCTGAATAAAATGAAGAGGAGGTAATCTTGAAAGTAGTACCTAAAAAGGTAATAAAATATTTATCTATAATTGAACTAAAATAAAAAAGGGATGAGAAGTAATTCGAAAACTACTCCCCACCCTTAAGTAAAAAATCTAAACCAGTTGTCTTTTTAGATCATGTTTAAAACATGCTCTAAGAAAAGTAAATCCTATTGCTTCACTCGAATCACTTCCCTGCTTTTCTTATCAATACCCCAAAGGTTTCCTTCAGGATCAATAGCAATCCCTTGCCCTCTTACAGGTGAAGGAGTTGTTGTTTCCCAAATTAAAGTTGAACCCATTGTTGGGAATTTTAAGGTATACAATTCATTGAAGTGATGATGTGTACAAAGGATCGTATTATCTTCCAGAAGTACGCCTCCTGAAATGCTGTAAGGAGATACTTTTTCAATTAATGCTTTCGGCAGTACCCATGCTTCTTTTCTGTTCCAGTTCAAATCATATTTGATAAGCTGTGACCAAGAAACATCACGGTTTTTCTGCATTTTTCCTTCATTGGCATAATGTACAAACATCACGTACCAGTGGTTTTTCTGCTGCACAATCCATGTGCAAGATCCGATATCAATACCGAAACTGTGGTTCCCGATATGTTCCAATGTATTGATATCCCACATTTCAATAGAAGAATGCATCGGGATTTCAGGGTAATTGGAATGGGCACAGAAAAGTGTATCATTTTGGATATAAGCACTGTTCAAATGCTTCAGACGATCATCCTGCCACCTTTTCACCTCTTCTCCATCAGAAATATTTCTTTTGACAATGGTATTATTATCTACCACAAAGAAGAATTCCTCCGTAGCAGCCACTGCTTGACGGGCATGTGGTGCTTTATATCTTTTTACTTCTTCTTGTGCTTTGACACTCAAGTAGGCAATGCACAAGAAGAAAAATATATAATATCTTTTCATTATAGCTCAAACTTTAAACCTACTGTAACAGTCGGACCATATTGTTCTGTTTGATGCAACAAGTGATCATTGGCAGGGTTGCCGTAGGTTTCAATTTCCATTTGATTCGTTAAGTTGTTCATCTGCGTGAAAACGCTGAACTGATTGTTTACTTTATAACTTGCTGAAATGTCTAAATGGAACTGAGAAGTGAAGTAAACATCTCTATCTTGTCTGTCTGCCACATCAATTAATAATGGACCTCTGTAGTTACCCGCAACCGCAATCATAAGACCGTTTTTAGGGTTGTCGTAAGTCAAAATAAAGTTGGCCATATCTCTAGGGCTGTTACCCATTACTACTTTTCTACCGTCTTCTAATTCTTGCTCAGACAATGTATAAGTATAGTTGGCCATTAAGTTGATCCATTTCAACATAGGTACATTCAAGTCTCTTAAGTTTTTGCTGTACGCTACCTCGAAACCATATAAATGTGAGCTTTCACCGTTTTCAGGTCTTGTGATTTCCCAAATCTGACCGTTTTCTTCCACAAAGTTTTTAGAAGTATAAATCTGATTTTCTAAGAATTTTGCAAATACACCAAACGTAAAGTATCCCATATTGTCAGTGTATCTTTCAAAAATCAAATCAAAGTTGGTAGAGATGGCTGGCTGAAGATCAGGGTTTGATAAACGCTTTGTGAAGTTTTCATCATCAATCACTTCTCTTGGAATAAGTGCTGTAAAAGAAGGTCTACTTAAGCCTTGTGCTACCGCCGCTTTCAGCATGTTTTTCTCATTGAATCGATACACCGCATTGATGGATGGCAATACATTGATATAAGAAGAATTGTCAGAAAGTGTTCTTACATAATCACCCGTATTTTCGTCATATTCATGGAATTTATAACTGTTTCTTGTGGCTTCAATACGAGCTCCAATTAGTGTATTGAATTTCGAAGTCCATTGAATATCGCCCATCAAGTAACCAGAGTTGATAATCTCATCAGCTTGGTAGTTTTGATTTTTCACTTCATAATTTTCTTTAGGACTGCCAAGCGGTAAATCACCAAATTCAGCATCCGTAAAACGAAGATCTCTTCTGTAGAATTGCCCAGGAGCAAGATAGATCGGTTCAAGGTTGTCCATCGTCGCTCTTCTTGCATTATTGACTTTGTCTTTATGCCATAATTTGTAGCCTGCAGAAATGGTAGAAGTTTCTCCTAAGAAACGGAAAGGCTGTGAAGCATTGATTGTAAAAGAGTGATCCAATTCTGTGTTTTCTTTCGTATCAATACGCACTGGCTTATTCATTTCCAACATATTGTCAGGTTCCAGAGCCATTGTTCCATCTAAATCCCAAGGACTCATATTGTCAAAGTGATGCGTTCCTAATGTTCTACTGAAGTAATACTGCGTTCCGTCAGGCTCATCAATAACAGTTTTGATTCTAGTCGCTTTATAATCTAATTTCAAACCGCTTTTAAAACGGTGCTCACCACCTACACCAAACATATCTGTCATTGTTCTTTTGGCTCTAGTTTGTGTTTCTCTGTCTTCTGTAAAAGAAGCTACTGGAGCATCTGGAGTTTCTAGATCATATTTGTAGTTGAAGTTCGTTCTACCTCTTCTTCTGTCATCATTAAAGAAGTTGGAGTTGTAAGAAGCTCTGATAATGTTGTTGTCATCAAATTTATAATCCATACCCACGTTGTATCCATAACGTTCACGTCTCACATCATAATCATTCCATCTTTTTCTTGTCAGTTGATCATCGTCGTTCAGTGTGTATTCTTGTAAAACTGTACCTCTGTTGGTCAAGTAATAACTACCTGTAGCATACACACCAAGTTTGTCTTTGAAGAAACGGTTACCTACATATAAACTGTGGTTTTGCTGTCCTAATCCCCAACCATCATTAAATGGATCTGCATGGAAGTTTTTACCGCCTGAAGTAATTGCTCTTAATGTAAATTCAGAAGGAGCATCTTTCAAAGTAAAGTTGACTGCACCACCAATAGCACCGCCGTCCATATCTGGTGTTAATGTTTTCTTGATTTCAATAGATTCCATGATGTCAGCCGACATAAAATCAAGTGCAGCACCACGGCTATCTTCACCACCCGGCATTGGTGTGCCGTTCATTTGTACTTGGTTGTACTCAGAAGCCATACCACGGATTTGAATATTCTGACCTTCACCTCTGTTTCTTACAATGGAGATACCTGGAATACGCTGTAATGCTTCTGCACCATTTCTATCCGGCATTGTCGAGAACTGTTCTGAAGAAACGATATTTTTAATACTCACAGCATTCTTCTGCTCGTTCAACGATTTCGCTTGTCCTTTCGTAAATTCACCATAAACCGTCACACCATCCAACTCTGTCACATCAGCATTCATGGTGATATTTAATTTGAAAGGCTCATCTCCCTCAAGCGTTATATTGATTACATCAGCATTGTATCCAAGGTAAGTAGCACTGATTTCATATTTTCCTGAAGGAATATTATTGATATGGAAATTACCATCCATATCTGTAATGCTGGCAAAAGTGGTTTCCAATACGTTTACTTGAGCATAGGGAAGGGGATCGCCCGAAGGGCCTAAAATTTTTCCGTACAGGTCTGAAGTTTGACCCATACTATTTGATGAGAATAAGGAAATACATATCCCAGTTAAAATAAGGTAGAGATAATGTTTCATTCTGGTTTTAGTTATGATAATACTAATTGAAAGTTATGGGGGCAAAAGTAGGTTTTCGAATATTACTAGGCTGTGAATAATTAGGAGGACCTTATATTACAGAAATGTTACTTATTGGATATTTGAAACTAGTCTATTATTGGAGAATGAATGTCTATTCTTTTTTCATGCCCATAACAAAAAACCGAATGATTCACTTCGGTTGATTTTATATTTCCTAAACAAAGACATTCTATTACTACATTATGAAACCAATGTGAACGATCTTGTAACATCGTTTTTAGCAATTTGAAGAGTATACTTTGTTGTTTGTAATTGTTAAGAGTCTGCTTTTATATTTCTTGTGATCGATGTTAAGTGTAGATAAGTAATGAGAACAAAAGGGAAGGGATTTTTTAGAAAAAAGAGTGAAAAGATACCTCTAATACCTCTTCACTCTTCCATCATATGTCTTACTTCAAAAAGTTTATGAATCAGCTCTTTTATATGATTCCGAAGGTTTTAATAAACTTCTCCTAAATAAACAGTACTTGTCCCCTGCTCTTCATGAGCTCGAATACTATGTGCTGTTACATATCCAGAAACTGTAAAGTCTTCATCATAAACCATCACGGCACAATAAGCAGAGGTGATATTACTGCTTAAATATGAGAAACTACCATATCCGTCAATAGTCTTACTGTCAGCAGGTATATTCTCGATTATTATTTCATCATCATTCATTTTATCAGAAATAACCACAGCGTGATTGATAAAATTAGTCATATAATCTTTAGTCGTAGCATCACTAGGAAGGGTTGGAGTCTCTTCCACTATCACAGCAGCATATAGTTTTTTATTGGAATAATTTCCCTGTACAAAAAGTTTTAATGACCCAACTTGATCTTGTGGAGACAGCGTAACAGCAATATTTTTTTGTTCATTGATTTCAATAATATTAATATCACCGTACTTAGTGCCTTCAATATCAACTATTACTGATATCTGATAGGTACCATTCTCAGGAAGGTCGATCACTCCATCCTCCTTAAGCCAATTGCTTTCAGCTTCTAAAAAGAAGTGTCGATCATTGTCGACTTTTATAAAATTTAAATTTAGAATCTCACCTTCTTCAACAGTAAGATTCAATGTGGGGTGTTCTTCTATTTCTTCAGTATTATTACATGAAAAAAATAAGAAAAGAGACGTCAATATTAGACAAAGAGAAGTTTTCATAAGTTCAGCTCAAGTTTGCTTTCTGTTTATAATTCACTTATCAAAATTATGGAAAAAGAGATAAAAAAGAAAGAGTGAAAAGACACTTTTCAGTACCTCTTCACTCTTCCATCAAACCTCTTACATCAGAAAGTTTTATCCCTTTCCTTTATCAGTAGCAGTTTGCTGTCTCAAGTGATTCAAGACATCAATCTTTGTGATCAGACCTACAAACTTGCCTTCATTGACTAAGATCGCCACCATGCCATCTCTGAAGATTTCCATTAATCTGTCAATGCTGTCAGAAGACTCAATCACCACAAGATTACTTGTCATGTATTCAGCTACGAAACGCTCAAAAGCAGATTCATCATCATAAACACTAAATAATATATCTGACTCGTCAATGATACCCAATATCTCGTCTCCGTCCATGATTGGAAGCTGAGAGATATCGTACATTTTCATCTTTTTATAAGCATCTAATAAAGTATCTTCAATGCTTGCAGTGACTACCTCACCTTTCTCATAATAATTAGAGATCAAGTCACGAAGGTCACCGAAGGTTTCTTTTTCAATAAATCCTTTCTCTTTCATCCAATTATCATTGAATAACTTAGAGAAGTATTTGTTACCGCTGTCGCAAACGAATGTCACTACACGTTTAGGTTCCGTTTGCTCACGGCAGTATTCCAAAGCAGCCGCAATCAATGTACCTGATGAAGAACCTGCCAAAATACCTTCTTTCAGTAATACCTCACGAGCCGTATTGAAGCTGTCTTTATCAGAAATAGAATAGGCCTTCTTTGTTAAAGAGAAGTCAGCAATTTCAGGAATAAAATCCTCTCCGATTCCTTCTACATACCAAGAACCCGCTTCACCGTATTCACCTTTATCAATGTAATCCTTCAAGATAGACCCTTCAGGATCGGCTAATACTAGCTCTGTAGATGGATTCGCTTTTTTGAAGTAAGCCGCCATACCAGAAATTGTCCCCGAAGAACCAACACCTGCTACTACAGCGTCTACATCGCCGTTCATTTGTGATAAAATCTCAGGACCAGTTGTCAGCTCATGGGCCAACGAGTTGTCAGGATTTGAGAATTGATCTATATAATAGTATCCCTTTTCTTCTGATAGGCGTTTTGCCATATCTTGGTAGTATTCAGGATGACCTTTACCAACATCTGATCTAGTTTGAAGTACCTCTACTCCCATTGCCTTCAAATGAGCTACTTTTTCTTTACTCATTTTGTCAGGCATCACCAATATCAATTTATATCCTTTAAGAATAGCGATCAAAGCTAAACCTAAACCTGTATTTCCAGCTGTTGCTTCAATTAAGGTATCACCCGGCTTGATTTTTCCTGCTTTTTCAGCATTCTCAATCATACTCAAAGCAATTCTGTCTTTGATTGATCCACCAGGATTTTGGTTTTCTAATTTTAAATAAAGCTCACAGTTGCCTGTATCTATATTTCTAACCTTTACGAGAGGCGTATTTCCAATAAGAGAAATAAGGTCATTTTGTGTCTTACTCATGTGTGTATCTGCCTTTTTAAGTACTAGGATTAAAAAGAAAAGGTAAAAACTCCGATTGCATTTACCTTGGTACTTGTGCTGTACAATGCTACAAATTTCTTCAAAGTTACATAAGTGCCTGTTTGAAACAATTATTTATTCCACAAATCCGCTGATTTAGAACGTGATTTTTTAAAATTTATCATTATGGTCAATCTTTCTTCATTGCAAACAAATTCTACGTCTGTTTTTATGTTCCCTGTTTCCTTTTATAAATGAAAAATAGTAGGGCAAAAAGTACTTATTAGATTAATTCTTAATCATTACCACTTATATTTTGCTAATATTTAAATCATTGATTAATTAAATGTCAATTTATTGGTAATATATTGATCTTTAATAGTTTTTATAAAATCTAAATTTTATATTTGTTTAAATATTTATCTATAATAGTTTCAAAAATAAAACATTTGATGAATATTGAAGAAAATGTTGAAAAAAACTGACATTTTTTAGAAGTACGTATTTATGTTACGTTCTTACCCCCTAGATTTGTAGTATCAATAAGGAGAAAAGGTTTCTACTGTTGATCATTGAAAAGAACTTACACACTTAAATTATAATCATCATGGCTGCGGATAAAGGTCAAAACACAGAAAAATTAAAAGCACTAGAAACTACTATTGCTAAGTTGGAAAAGCAGTTCGGTAAAGGAGCTGTAATGAAAATGACAGATGACAATGTTGTAGATGTACCGGTTATCTCTACAGGTTCATTAGGTCTTGACTTGGCATTGGGTGTAGGTGGTGTACCAAAAGGTCGTATCATTGAGATTTATGGTCCTGAATCTTCTGGTAAAACAACACTTACATTACACATCATTGCAGAAGCTCAAAAGCAAGGTGGTATGGCGGCCTTTATCGATGCGGAACATGCTTTCGATAAAATCTATGCTGAGAAATTAGGCATTGACATGGAGCGTCTTCTTGTAGCACAGCCTGACCATGGTGAACAAGCATTAGAAATTGCAGAACAATTAGTACGTTCAGGTGCTATTGATGTAATGGTAGTCGATTCAGTTGCAGCCTTAGTACCAAAAGCGGAATTAGAAGGTGATATGGGTGACAGTAAAATGGGTCTTCACGCTCGTTTGATGTCTCAAGCACTTCGTAAAATCACTGGTGCTATCAGTAAAACAAACTGTTCGGCCATCTTCATTAACCAATTGCGTGAAAAAATTGGTGTAATGTTCGGTAACCCTGAAACAACTACAGGTGGTAACGCCTTGAAATATTATGCTTCTGTACGTTTGGATATCCGTCGTATCGGTGCGATCAAAGAATCTGCTGACAACGTAACAGGTAACCGTACAAGAGTGAAAGTACAAAAGAACAAAGTAGCGCCTCCTTTCAAACAAACTGAGTTTGATATCCTTTATGGTGAAGGTATCTCTCGTGCAGGTGAGGTATTAGATATGGCTGTTGAGTTTGAAATCGTGAACAAAGCAGGTTCTTGGTTCTCATACAGCGGTTCTAAATTAGGTCAAGGTAGAGAAACTGTAAAAGAGTTGATCAAAAATAATCCTGAACTAATGGAAGAATTAGAAGAGAAGATCAAAGTACAAGTATTTGGTCAAGCTCCTGCAGAAGAAGAGGCAGCTCCAGCTCCTGCGGCAGAAGAGAAAAAATAGTGCTTTTAAAGAGATAGAAAATTTCTCTTTTCTAACCTAACTTTTTGATATATACCCTATGTAAATCAGTTACATAGGGTATTTTTTTTATAAAAAATATGATTAGAAAATGAAAAATTAATTTAGATAGATCCCTTTTAAGAAAAATTAAAGAATACGCTCTTTTTTTTGTTACTTCACAAGGAAGTAATCTAAAAACTCAAATACTTTATTTCTTATGAGAAAAAATCTAATCTATTTTTTAGCCCTACTATTCTTAGGGTTTATGACCTCATGTTCAGATGATGAAGATCCGGCTGCAAGTACACCAACTATTGATGTATCTGGGGTTCCTACAGGCGATATCGTAATTGGCCAATTTACAGACTCATTGATTATGAATGTAAATGCAGAGGAAAAAATTGAGTCACTGTTATTAACTCTACCATGGGATGATGGTCAGTTGACAACAGACTTGGCAATGGATCCTGAAGAGCAAGGTAAGCCAGATAATACTCAGGATCATATTGATGTTCATCAGTTTATCTTTGCTAGTTCTGATGCAGATGATTACAAAGACGTAGAAAATGAGAAGCAAGTGAGATTGATCTTAACTCCAGCAATCTTAAACTTGATTGATGAAGCAGGCGTATTGACAATTACTTTAAAAGTGACAGACAAGAAAGAGATGTCAACTACGGGTTCAGCAACTATTACAATCATTGAGCAGGCAGTAACAGTAGGATTTTCTTTAGGTAATGGTATAATCACTGAAGATACACTTACTACAGATTATGGTACTGTACTGACAATTAACCCTACTTCAAATGCAGGAACTGCAATTGAAACAGTTACTGTCAATGGTACAGAAGTGACAGCTACAGATGGTAATTATAATTACACTCTTGTCAATTCTGATACATTAAAAGTTGTGGCTACTGATGCTAACGGCGTTGCAAGTGAAGAAACGATGCTTGCTGTAAGCTTGAACTTAAAAGCTGCTGAAGCATTTACTTGGCAAAGAGTAGGAAGTGCTGATGGAACAGGTTTGGATAAATATGGTCTGACTTGGACAAGCAACTCAGCTACTAATGCAATTGTAAAATCTGCATCAACGACCAAGCTAGTTCAGTTGGCAGAAGCTGATTGGACAGGTATTACTACTCAATCTCAATTAGCTGCGGCAGTAATGGCTGCTACAGAAATTGATCAGTACGAAGGTGTATCTGTAACTGCATCTGGAACATACAACGATGTGCTTGCTACTGAAGTAACTGCAGACGGTGGTGCAAAAACATATTACTTGATTAATGTTACAAATGGTACTGTTACTACAAGTGAGCAAACAGGAACTACAGTAACAATTATGGGTGAATCAAGAGATGACCTTTACGCTACAATATCTGAAGAAGCAAAATAATCTGTAAATCAGAGTTATAATTTTAGGGCTGACCTTTATTAAAATAAGTCAGCCCTATTTTTATGTTCAATTTGTTTTGTGTTATGAGCATTAGAATAAAATTATAATCATTTTGCTCTTTAAAAATTCACCCAAAATAAGGGTGAGTTTTATTGATAATCGACCTCTAAAGTATTAGATTCAATTTTTAATAATTTCAATTTTTAACTCGAGAATAAGTATTTTATTCTCATTTTTTATACTTAGTTAATTATGAAAAAAGTCTTAGTATACTTATTAGCACTTCTATTGGTTGGCTCTTTCTCTTCATGTTCTTCATCAGATGAAGTAGAAGATCTATTATCAGATATAGGTTTAGATAATCCGCCATCGATTGCTGTATCAGGTGTTGCAGATGGTGTATTGACAGCTTCTACTGTTTCAATTAATGTAACGGCTCTTAAGAAAATTAAAAGCTTCAAAGTAACAATTCCTGAACTTGGTGAAATGGATTTTGCACAAGCTCCAACAGCCGAACAACTTCCTGTATATCTTGCATTGGGTATAGATTATGAAGAAGTTTATGGAGCTGAAAGTTATGCAGTAAGAATAGGTTCTGCTCTTTTAGATAATTTATCGGCAGGTGAACATTCTATTCCTATTATGGTAACAGATATGTTGGATCAGAGTATTGATACGACTGTAACATTTACAAAAGAGTAATCTTTGATGTAAGCAAACTACCTTTAAGGTAAATCAGAAAGTGTTGCCCTATTGATCAAATAAGGCAACACTTTTTTCTTGTCTAAGAATACAATTACAGATCCCTTAAAATCTCAGATGGGTTTGTATTCACAACCTTCCAGCAGATAGACGTAATTGTAATTACAGAAATCAAACAAACTCCTACACCAAGTAGTAACCAATCGATAAATTGAATCTGTATTCTATTCGGGAAACTGGAAAGCCATTCAACGCTATAATAATGAGCCAAAGGCATAGCGATAAAGAAGGAGATAAATATCCATAGCAAGTAATCTTTATTGAATAAGAATAATACTTGTTGCACAGATGCTCCATTCACTCTGCGGATACTGATCTCTTTCGTTCTTTGTAAAACGGAATAACGTGTGATTCCCCAGAGTCCACTCACCGCGATAAATAAAGTGATTGCACCAAAGAATAAACTAGCTTGATTTTGCCCTTCCGTTTCTTTATAAACACGATGAATACTTTGATCATAGAACATTGCATCCGTCAGAAAATAATCAGGGTTATCTTCTAACCATCTGTTCCTTACTTTTTGAGCTAATTCCAATGGGTTTGAGGTAGAGTATTTCACATAGATATAAGAGAACTCCAACATTCTTGTTGTAATGATCATTAAAGGTTCATTGGGCTGAGTTAATCCTCTGATGGCAAGGTTGTCTATAATACCTATTACCTTATAATTCGTGTCATTATATTTTACAATTGACCCTACTTGCGTCTCATTGTTTTTCTTAACGAACTCTTTATTCACAATACATTCAGTACTACGGAGTTTTTGATTAGCATCAAAGTCTTTTCCTTCAGTTAAGTGAATATCGAAGAAAGACATATAATTATCAGCAACATGTAAAGTAGAAACCATATGCCATTTATCGGAACCTTCCAATTGAACACTTTCAATACTAATATTACTACCAATACCTATAAACTCACGAGAAGAAGTCACTTCCTTTACTCCCACCATTTTTTTAATTTCTTCCTTATAGGTATCTCTTTTTTCAAAACTAGAATAGATAGGGAGAATGAAAATATTTTCATAGCTGAATCCATGATCTGCTTTGAGTAGATGTTGGTATTGCTGATGAACAATGAACCCGACTGAGAGCAAGATAAACACGGTAGAGAATTGTAATACCAAAAGTATTTTGTCTCCGTATCGATAAGACGAAAATAATTGTGTTTGCCCACTTAAACTTTCTGCAAGAGAAAAGGATTTTACACCTCTCAATGATAGATAACTTAATACTAATATGAGTATTGATCCTATGCTTAGGTAAAAGAATAGTACTTCTAAAGGATAGTCTTTTAGATAAACTACTGAGTTTAATTTTTCATTGATAAAAGAAAGTACAAAGTGAAAAGGCAATAATGAAAAACCAATAGAAATTAAAATCAAAAGCCCTATTTCAATACAGGTCGAAATAAGAATTTCTTTGTGATGTGCCCCATAGATTTTCATTAAAGATAGCGTTTGAATTTCCTCATCTTTCTGAGCGGTATAAAGTACCACAAAGTTGACTAGAGATAATATTAAGATGATGACACCAGTAGAAATAATAACCAAGAAGCTTTCATAAGATCTTAGTTTAGGCATATCATAAAGAAGGTGATGCGAATGGAAATGTATATCTTTTATAGGTTGTAAAGTAACGGACATTCCAACCCCAAAAGGAGCATACTCTTTTTCAAAAAGGCTATTTATTTTCTCTAGATTATTAGGGATTTCGTCCTTGTTTTTTACGGTGAGATAAAGAAAGAATGGATTTGAGCCTAACCACTTGTAAAGGTTTTGGTCATTGGCTTTATAGCGTTCCATCGAACATAAAATATCATACTGCAGGCTACTATTACTGGGAAGATTTTTAAATACGCCCTTAATTTTTCGAGTAGAACCAGGAATCTCAATTTCTTTATTCAAAGGGCTTTCATCTTTAAAGAATGTGTTGGCGAACGATTCAGAAATTAAGACATCATCTTGATCATTAAGTGCTGTTTCTTTATCCCCAAGAATCAGTTCTACATCAAAAAAGTCAAGGAAGTGATTTTCAACAGCACTGATACTATACTCTCCTACTGATTGTTTATTGATCAATATGTCATTTCGATAAGGGACTTCGATAAAAGTATAATCATCCACATTATCAATCTTCTCTTTTATAGTTTGTCCATGAATATAGAATGCTCTTGCCATATTTAGGTCTCCATTTGGCGTTGACAACTTGTAGTTTGTTCTATAAATGTCCTTATCATAGAAGTTGTCATAACCGCTTTCCGAAAGAAAAAATAGAAAAATAAATAAAGCACTGCTTAGACCCAAAGTGAGTCCAAGCAGGTTGATTGTAGTATTTTGATAGTTTTTCAGTAAGTTCTGAAAAGCTAATTTGAAATAGATTTTATACATACTTATAAGTCTCTTAAAATCTTAGATGGATTGATGTTAATTACTTTCCAACAAATCATAGTAATAGTGGAAATGGACATCAATAGAATTCCAAATGCAAGTGTGCCCCATATCCCAAAATTAATTTCAATTCTATTTGGGAAATTCATTAACCAAAGGGAGCAGAAATGATGCGATATGGGTAGTGAAATAATAAAAGCAAGAAGGATCCATTGTAAATAATCTTTATTGAATAGCATCAGGATATCTAGTCTTGAAGCACCATTTACTTTCCTGATACTCATCTCCTGTTTTCTTTGAAGAACAGAAAAACGAGTAATTCCCCAAAGCCCACTAATGGCAATGAGTAGGGAAATTATTCCGAAAAAACTACCTGCTTTTTGTTGTCCTTGTACGGCAGTATAGTTTCGTTGAAGTTCAAGATCATAAAACAAAATTTCAGAGTGTGTTTCAGGAAAAGATTGATCCCATATGTTTTTCACTTTGTCAATTATTTCAATTGGATTTTGAGAATTGTACTTGATATTCAAAAAGTTTCTATCCCAACCATTTTCAGCATTAGTAGCTAATAAAATAGGTCCTGTTTCTTCAATCAAACCATTAATAGATAATGATTGAATAATACCCACTACTTCAAGTTTTTCATCACCTAGTTCTACTATACTACCAATTCCTTCCCATCCATCAAACCTTTTAAAATCATCGTTGACAATACATTGCTTTTTTGCTTTGTGATTATTTTCGTCAAAAGTATTACCCTCTTTGAGTTTGATATCCAAGAAGTCCAAATAGTTGTCATCAGCATGTAAAATATAGGCTAATTCATCTTTCTCTGACTCACCCACTTTTACCATAATTAAACTCGAACCATTTTTCCCTTTTCCTTTCCCAATCATTTCATTAGAAAGCATGATATCTTCTACTCCAGTGATCTTATTGATATCCTCTTTCAGTAGTTCTAACTTTTGATGAGGTATCTGTTTCTTAGTATTCAGTTTTAAAACCAATGTATTATTATAATCAAATCCATAATCTGATATCAATAGATACTGATATTGTTGGTAGATGGTAACACCAATTGAAACAATAGAAAAAACTATTAAAAACTGGATAAGAAGTAACCCTTTCTCAGTTTTATTTTTAGATGAAAAAAGTTGTGTTTGACCGCTTAAACTCTTGGCGAGTGAAACAGTGTTTACCCTTCTCAATGAAAGAAAGCTAAGTAGTATACTCAATGTGGCTCCTATGATTAAATAAAAGAAAACAATTGAATAAATATAGTCACCAATGTGAACCACTGCATTTAATTGTTCATTGAGAAAAGGGAGTATGAAATAAAGAAAAATGAAAGAAACACCTGTAGCTACCATGATCATCAAACTTACTTCCAAGCAAGTAGATTTTATGATATCATTTTGATGAGCACCAAAAATTTTCATTAAAGTTAAAGAGGTAATTTCATTGTCTTTCTGAACACTGTAAAGGACTATAAAATTAAAAAGTGCTAGCGAAAGAATAATGATACCTACTGTAATAACAATCAGGAAACTCTCATAAGAACGGGTATTGACAAAATCATGACTCAAGTCTTTTGAATTAAAATGAATAGCACTGATATGTTGCAGTGATGCTTCATTTGTAATTCTAAAAGGGGAGAATTTCTCCACTAATAAATCGTTGATTTTTTCTAATGTAGAAGGAATTTCATGATCATGTTTGAACTTCAAATAGAGGTTGAAAATATTGGCTCCTTCCCATAAGTCAAAAGTATTATATCTTGGTCGAAGATATTCGACAGAATAAATAATATCATATTGTATATGACTGTTGGAAGGCAAATCTTTAAAAACTCCATTGATGATAAATGTATCATTTTTAAACTCTACCCTTTTCCCTATTGGATTCTCTTTTTGAAAATACTTTTTCGAAAATGATTCAGAAATGAGAATATCATCTTTATTCTTCAATACCTTTTTTTTGTCTCCTTTTACTAATGGAATATCAAAAAAATGGAGATAATTATTTTCAGCTGCAATTGCCTTTACACCTTCAATACTTTCTTTCTGAAGAGAAAGGTATGGAATTAAATGTTGATGGTAGACCGTTGCATGGTCCACAACATTATCAATACGCTCTTGATAAGCAGTTCCATGAGGAAATGAACAGAGTGGCATTGAAAGTGCATTTCCTCCAGATACAGACATTTTATAATTCATTCTATAGATGTCATCCTTGTAGAAACTATCAAAGCTGCTTTCTGATAAATAAAAAAGAAAAACAAACAATGTACTCGCCAGCCCAAGACTCAATCCCAAAAGATTGATCATCGTATTCTGATAATTTTTGATCAGATTTCTAATCGCTAGAGAAAGGTATATTTTATACATCGCTACAGATCTCTTAATATTTCAGATGGATTCATATTCACAATCTTCCAGCAGATCATTGTAATAGTGATGATGGATATGATAGCTACGACTACGCCCATCATTACCCATGAAATATATTCAATACCGATGCGATCTGGGAATGCAGACAGCCAATCATTGCCAAAATAATTGGCTATAGGCATTGCAAGAAGGAACGATAGTGATATCCATTGTAAATAATCTCTATTGAATAATTTTAGAATATCTAACCTTGAGGCTCCATTGACTCTTCGGATACTCATTTCTTTGGTACGTTTTAATACCGAAAATCTAGTGATTCCCCATAGTCCAGAAATAGCAATCAATATGGCTATACATCCAAAGAAGAAACTCGCTTGTTGCTGACTTTTGATGTAATTGTAGTTGTATGCGATTTCATCATTATAGAAGGTGATAAATGCACGAACATCAGGATAGTCTTTTTGGAATTCATCCAAGACTTCATTCGCTAATTGATAAGGGTTTTTAGAAGAAGTTTTAATGTTGATATAATCAAAATTCCATCCATCAATCCTCGCTGAGGTACCAATAATCAATGGGCCACTTTGGTAAGCCAATGAATTAAAACTGATAGATGGTATTACGCCTACGACTTCATAATCTCTATCACCTCGATGTACTATTGTACCCAAACCGTTCCATCCCTCTAACTTTTTAAAGGCTTCATTGACCAATATTTGACGGTCACTAATAGTTTTATTGGTGTGAAGATTCTCCCCTTCTAACAGAGGAATATCAAAGCATTCTAAAAAGTCATTACTGACATATAAAGCATTAATGATTTCTGATCTTTCACTTTCACCAATTGAATATCCATTTTTGGTCAACCCAACACCGATCATTTGAGAAGACATACTGACCGTTTCGATGCCAGGTTTCTTAAGAATCTTTTCTTTGAAACTCTGTTGTGCTTCTAAAGGCATTACTGTAGAAAGGTCAAGCGTAAATACATTTTGATGTTGGAAACCAAGATCTTTATGAATAAGATGATAATGTTGTTGGTAAACCGTGATTCCAACACATGATAAAACAAAGACGGTAGAAAATTGAAAAACCAATAACGCTTTTTCACTCCATCCTTTTGAAGCATAAATACTCGTCTGTCCATTCAAGCTTTTTGATAAAGAAGACCTCTTGATACCTCTCAAAGAAAGACTGCTTAAGACCATGGTCAATACAACTCCGATGATGGCATAAAACCCTAAAATATATGGAATATAATTGCTTAAAAATACCCTTGTGACTAACTGATCATTTAAGAAAGGTAATGCTATATTTAATGTGAAAATCGAAATAAGAGTTGCTATACCTACCATCAGAAAGACCTCCATGCAAGTTGAAATCCATAAATCACGATGATGGGCACCGTAGATTTTCATAAGCGTAAGCGAGTGGATTTCTTCATCTTTTTGGGCAGTATACAATACCACGAAATTCAATAATGCTAACGATAGAATAATACATCCGGCGGCAATGATAATCCATAAACTTTCATTACTTCTTGGGTTGCCGGTATCGTAACTGAGACCTTTATTAAGGTGAATGGATTCTATAGTCTGAAGTGATGCCTCAACAGAAAAATCATCATTGGGATATACTTCATCCAATATCTTATTCATAGCAGTAATAGTTGCCTCTTTTTGGTCTTCATGAAGTAATTTGATGTAGACATTAAAGTTCCAACCTCCATTCCATCCCAGATAAGCACCATTTTGTTCAGAGACCCATTTCTCAGGGAATAAAACATCAAATTGTAAATGAGAATTGACGGGTCTATCGGGAATAATACCTTCTATAAACAACTTCGTTCCATACAATTCTATTTCCTGACCAATAGGGTCAGCCTTGCCAAATATTTTCTCTGCCATCGATGCTGTAATTACTGCACTGTTGTTGGCTTGAAGTACTTTTTCTGCATCACCTCTTAGGAGTTCAATTCCGAAGAAAGAAAAATAATTAGCACTACCTACCGACATTCTTATATCAGCATAACGTTGATTATGAATATAAATAGGCGATGGATTAGGGTTGCTGATCAAGAACATCTCATTGATGTTTTCAATTTTTTCCAAAAAGGTACCACCCTCCGGATAAAACGCTTGTGCGGTATGATCAACATCTCCGTAAATAAACCTTTTATGTGTAATTCTGTAAATGTCGTCTTTATAGAAATTATCAAAATTCGTTTCCAGATGAAAGAACAAAAAGATAAACAGAGCACTTGCCAACCCAAGACTCAATCCCAGCAGATTAATAAGGGTATTTTGGTAGTTCTTGATCAGGTTTCTAACCGCTAAATTAAAATAAATCTTATACATGGTTATTTAGCTTTAGTTAGAACAACTCAATATCATTTTCTACCTCCGTAACGATTTCACCATCCAACAATGAAATCACTCTATGTGCATAATTTGCGTCTCTTTGGGAGTGCGTTACCATTACAATTGTCGCTCCTTGTTTGTTGAGTTCCGTGAGTAATTCCATCACTTCTTTACCGTTTTTAGAATCCAAATTACCTGTTGGTTCATCGGCTAAAATCAGTTTAGGATTGGAAACTACCGCTCTGCAGATACCCACACGTTGTTGTTGACCACCCGAAAGCTGTTGCGGATAATGCCCTCTTCTATGGCTGATTTTCAAACGGTCCAATACTTCCTCAATTCTCTTTTTTCGCTCGCTTTTACTCATCTCCAAATACGCTAATGGCAGGGCAATATTTTCAGCAACGGTAAGCTGATTGATCAAGTGGAAGTTTTGAAATACGAACCCAATATTTCCTTTTCGAAGGTTGGTTCTTTGTGACTCTTTGAAGTTGGCTACTTCTTCTCCATCCAGCTTATAATTACCAGAAGACGGACTTTCCAATAAGCCAATAACATTTAGAAGAGTAGATTTACCGCATCCCGAAGGACCCATGATAGCAATAAATTCTCCTTCTTGAACTTCAAGATTGATATTATTTAAAGCTTGAGTTTGTACCTCTTCCGTTTCGAAGTACTTGTTGATATTTTCTAATTTGATCATTGTATAAGATTTATAATTTGAATTTATATTTTTTTACTCAAAAACTATCTGATCATAATCACCTAGTAAGTTATACTGAGAGATGACCACTTTTTCGCCAGCTTTCAGACCGTCGAGTATTTCGTATTTTTGAATGTTTTGATCGCCGATTTTGATCTTTCTTTTTTGTGCGGTTTTACCATCTTCACTCAATACATACACCCATTGACCGGCAGTTTCAGAATAGAAATTGCCTTTATTGAGAAGGAGTGATTTCTTAGGATTCCCAAGACTTAATCGAGCATTAGTCGTTTGTCCAGAATGAAGGTTTTCGGGTTTTTCCTTTTCAAAAATCAATTCTACTTTGAATAGACTTTCCTTTACTTCAGGGTAAATTCTTTGGAGTACCAAATCATAATTTTGATTTTGAAATTGATACGAAGCCTTCAATCCTTTTTTGACCTTAGTGATATAGCGTTCATCTATTTCAGCGATCACTTTCACTTCTGATAAGTCATAAAGCACTCCCAGATGTTGTCCTTGTTGGATGGATTGTCCGATTTCTGCTTCAATATTTCCTAAGTAAGCCGATGATGGAGCCTTGATTTCAAGATGTTCCAATCTACTCTGCACCAATTCCAAAGTTGCTCTCATTTTCACAAGATCTTCTTCTAAAGTCTGCATAGTTGTTTCCTGTAAAAGCTTGTCATTTTCAGCTTTCATTTTATTGATCTTGAGCATTTCCTTTTGAAAAAGATAGTCCTCTTTGGCTTTGATATATTCTTCTTCAGCCACTAATCCTTTTTCCAGAAGACGTTCTTGTTGCTTATAGTTTCTTTCCGTTCGCTTCAGTTGATATTCACTTTCCACTAGATTTTTCTGCGATTGAATCAGGTCGTTTCTAAAATTGATTTTCGTATTTCTGAGGTAATTTTCCTTTTCAGCCAATGCTACCTCACTATTCAAAATCTGTTGGTAAAGTTCATTATTTTCTAACGCAATAATGATATCTCCCTCATTGATAAAACTTCCCTCTTGAGCTACAATTTCCTTTACTCTCCCTCTTTCTACAGCATCCAAATAAATGGTTTGATGCGGTTGAATTTTCCCTTTGATATTGATATAATCATGAAATAATCCATTCGTTACTTCAGCGATTTGAAGCTTATTTTTTGAAATACTGATTTCAGAAGGAGCATTAAATGCACTGATTCCATAAAGGATAATAGTAAGGATAAAAATACCTGTTGAAATGTATCCTATGTATTTATGAAAGGTCGATTTCTTCTTTTTTATAATAGTGTCCATGTGTGCCTTTTTAATGTTTAGATACTGGTTCAAGTCTTAAGCGATAGCGAGACTTGGACCTATTTTTTGTAAAAAGTCTGTAGACTTTTAAGTGATATTGGTATGGATCTATAAGTCTTCAGACTTACCTAGCGCAAGAGTTAAGCGATAGCGTCTCTTGTGCTTTGAAGATCTTTAGAAGTCTCTGACTTCTAGTAAAACTGTCTTTAAATCCAGAATTGATTGCCTTGATAAAACATCAATAGCTTTTCTTTCAATAAATAGTTTAATTCAGAAAGCAGAAGATCGACTTCAGCCTGCCCCAATTTTTGTTTTACAGTAAGTAAAGTGACAATGTCGATCAGGCCTTCTTCATATTTTTGAAGTGCTATTTCATACGCCATATCATTGGCTTCGATCACTTTCTTTCCTTGCTCTATTTCCTTTTGAAATGCCTTCCATTCTCTGTAATCATTCCCAACAGTTCTTCTCAATTCTTGCTGTTGTTGTTTTAATAAAGCATCTGATTCAGCGACTTGAATTTTCGCTCTTTGTACCGCTAAACGTTGTGTATTTTGATGAAAAATGGGAATGTATAAACGTACACCTACGGTCTGATTCATGTTGTTTTGCCATTGACTTCTAAAAGGAATCACTTTACCACTTTCATCGATATTGGTTTCAAAATATCCGGTATTAATAGAAGCATATAAACCAAGTTCGGGAAGGTAACTTGCTTTCTCACTTTTAAGGTTTTGATGACTACTTTGAAGCGTAAGAAAATGTGTTTTTAGTAATGCTGAATGATTAAAGAAAGTGGTGTAGATGGATTCCTCCGTTCCAAAATCTTTAGTGAAAATAGAAGGCTGTTCGAATTGAAGTGACAAAGTATTTAATGGAGCATTGTAGTTCATGATATTGACCAATCTAGCTTTTGCCTCCATCATTTTATTCTGAGCTTGTAAAGACAATAATCTTTCTTTTTCCAATTGAGCTCTCATTTCAGCCACATCAGCAGAAGCTTTTAAACCCAATTCTTGTTGAGAAACCGCTCTGTCCACAATTTTCTCAGATAGTTCAATTTGAGCTTTTGTGATTTCTAATAATTCATGGTTATACTCTACATCATAAAAAGCTTGAACTACTTCAAACACCAATTGCTCCTTTGTATTCTGCATTTGGTATTGAGACGCCTGATGCTGGTATTCTTCAAACTTCAATTGATACTTCTTTTTGAATCCTTGAAACAATGTCCAGTTCAAACTCAAGTCAGAAGTATTATTAAAAAACTGATGATCGATATAAGCATTCGTGCGAGGATCAATTGATCGACCTGCATTGAAAGTACCATTAATACTACCACCAATCGAAGGAGCATATTGCCATTTCGCTTGCTTTACACCTAATGAAGCTTGATTGACTTTTAAGACTTCTTGATAGATCGACAAGTTATTTTCAATAGCGTATTGAATACATTCTTTGAGCGTCAATGAATCATTTGCCTTTACAGATAAAGGGATAATTAGGAGGAGATATATGTAGATCAATTTTTTCATGCTAATTGTCTTTTGTTGTATGCCAATTAGTATCGAAAAAACAGACTAAAGTGGTTAAGTTATTGATAATTAGTGTTTTGTGTTTATTTTTGATAGTTGGAGTGTAAAATTTTTATACAGGGTGAGGTAAAATAATTTGACAGCTTAATTTAATTTATTGTGGTTCGTTTGGACGTTTTACTAAAATGTTCCTACATCTCCATGTTTCAAGTGTTAAGCGCTAGCGTCACTTGGAACTGTTTATTGGCGAAGTCTCCTGACTTCGAGATGAATAAGAGATGTTTTGTGTATCGAAGTCGGGAGACTTCGCCAAAGTTTAATCACAAGTGACGGCTTTCGCCTTAACACTTGCGATATTGTCGAAATTCCTCAAAGAAATGATACGGCTTTGTAGAGCCACAATGCCTTGTGGCTCACGAACCATCACAAACCACCATTTTTCCATAACAAAAAAAACAGGTCCAAGCCCTTTCAGACTTGAACCTATTAGTATACTTAAAAATTGTAGGAAGGATTTTACATTCCGCCAGATGAATGAAGTTTTCTATTTTTTCTACCCTTGAACTGACCACCGAACATATAAGAGAAAGAAGCTCTATAGATTGGTGTTTCTTGTAAGTAGAAAGAGTTTTCAACGAAGTCTTTATTGTAGTTTGTGCTAGAATAGCCACTGTTGATGATATTGTCCACTTTCAATGTTATTCTTCCTTTGTTTTTCAATACTGATTTTCTCACTGCCATATTCAAACCATAATTTGGATCTACAATTTGTTGAGCATCGTATCTCTGTCCAGCATAACGAGCATTGATGGACATTGCGATACCGTGAGGTAACATTAAGTTGGAGTTTAATTTTGCAGAAACGTTGATTGGATTAGCTTCTTCAGGAATGGTGTGATTCTCATCTTCATCCGAGATTTCCAAGTAATACATATTGACATTCATATCCACAGACCACCAATCAGTGATGGCGTAGTTGGCAGAAACTGAAGCACCACCAGTAAACGAAGATCCTAAGTTGACTGTTTTAGCGATATTCAAATCTCTTTCTTCATCATAATTCAATACCGATCTCATGATGTTTGTACTATGTCTTACATACACACTTGTATTCAAACCGAACTTATTTTTATTGTAGTTGTGATCCAAGCTGAATGAGTTCGTATATGAAGGTTGAAGATCAGGGTTACCGACTTCTACATAAGTAGAGTTGTATCTGTTTTCAACTGGAATCATTGATAAAATATTCGGACGGTTAATTCTTCTACTGTAACTCAATCCCAAACGGTTATTGTCATTGATTTGGTAAACCAAGTGTACTGAAGGGAACAAACTCGTGTAGTCTATATTGAATTTCTCACGTTCTTGATCTTGAAGTAAAGTACCATCAATTGTTGCACTTTCACCTCTTAAACCCGCTTTTAATGTAAATTTCTTTCCTAAAGATCTTTGATAAGAAGCGTAAATAGACTGAACATTCATTAAGTAGTGGTAATTGTAATTGATATCACTCTCTTGGCTTGCATTTCTTTGTTCCGTATCCAAGTCGAATAATTCTCCTTTATACCCAACTTCGAATGAAGATTTATCGTCGATTTGATGATTGTAATCCAATTTTAGAATTCCAAAATGACCATATAATCTCGATACGTTTTCAGAAACCATTTCATCTCCCATATTAAAAGTAGCATTCATATCCACCTCTGCATTACCATAGAAAAGATCTGTTTCCAAAGCACCTTTTTTGAAGTCTTTACGGTGATTTAAGCTAAATGCATTTTGAGTGGAAAGTGCATCTTTTAAACCATTTTCAGAAATATTGTTGACTTCTTCTTCACCAAGGAAATATCTATTACTGTAATTGAAGTTTTCTTTATGTTGATAGCTTGAACCTTCATAATAGAAAGTAATCGTATTGGTAGAATCTAAGAAGTAATCAAACCCAACTTTATAGTTACCAAAGAATGTATTTTTGATAAGGTTTCCGCTTTGTGAAAGAGAGGGTGTTTCAGGGTTTTTGTAAGCCAAATCACGAGTAGTTTCTTCTTCCATTCTATTGTCGTAATAAGTACCCTGAGCAAAGAAGTTAAACTTTTTATGACGGTAGTTTAACCCTAAATACCCATCATACTTCTCTCTAGATCCAGCATTCAAACTAAGATTACCATTAAGCCCTTGCATTCTTTCTTTCTTTGTAATCACATTGATGATACCCGAAAGTCCATCAGGATCATACTTAGCAGAAGGGTTTGTGATCACTTCAATTTTTTCAATAGAACTTGCAGGAAGTGCTTGTAATACTTGTTCAGCACTCATTTGTGAAGGCTTTCCATCGATAAGGATTCTTACATTTGATTCACCTCTTAAGCTAATTTCGCCATTTGTACCCACACTAATTTCAGGAACAGTATTCAACACTTCGGACACCGAATTACCATCGGCAATCATACCATCCGTGACATTGATAACGTTTTTATCGATGCCTCTTTCAATGTTTAGTCTTTGACCTTGAACCACTACTTCTTCTAATTCCTCAGCACTTGTCAGCATATAGAATGAAGGCAAGTCCATTGACCTTTTATTGACGTTGATCGATTGATGGATTTTCTCATATCCGATAGATTGAACCTCGATAGTATACGTTCCGAAGTTGATGTTTTTGATTTTGAATTTTCCATTCTCATCAGAAATACCACCACCCACAATTTTGTTTTCAGTGTTGAGTAATGCTACAGTTACATAAGCGATAGCCTGATTAGTTTGCTGATCTAATACTTCGCCAGAGATAGAAGATGTTGCAGTGTTTGCATTTGCAACAGTTGACACTAGTAGACCGATTACGGTAATAAGTTTTACAATTAAATTTTTCATCTGTTTTTATGTTTTTAAGTATGCCAAACAGAATAGAAAAAGTGATCTATTTTAGTTAAGTTGTTGATATTGAGTCTTTTGTTTTTGTGCCAGTTTTTCAAACTGTCAATTTTTTTTACAGTGTTTTGTAAAAGGTTTTTACAGATTGACACTAGATCACTCAAATCCCTATTCAATTTCTTTTCAAAAAAATTTGGAGATTCTAAAAAATTACCACACCTTTACAGTGCACTATATAGGTAGTGCACTTAAAAAACAACTATAAATAATATGGTGTCAATTAATAATCTTCAATTTAGTTATTCAAAAAAAGCAACTATCATTGATCAACTGGACTTGGAATTA
The DNA here is from genome assembly GCF_001583495.1 of Flammeovirga sp. SJP92. GTDB lineage: Bacteria > Bacteroidota > Bacteroidia > Cytophagales > Flammeovirgaceae > Flammeovirga. The sequence goes on from NZ_LQAQ01000098.1 coordinate 123,122, forward strand.
GATCCTGGGAAAATTGTTGGTGTATTAGGAAAAAATGGTGCAGGTAAAAGTACTTTTTTTAAACTAATGAGTGGTTTAGTACAACCGAAAGGAGGAACGATTAATGTCTTGGATGAGACTCCTTTTCAAAGGCAACCTTCTTACCTATCGAAATTATTTTTAGTACCAGAAGAATTTGAACTTCCACCTGTTACTATCAATGCATTTGTACAAAGTACTTCTCCATTTTATCCTCGATTCGATCATAGAATGATGGTAGAGTTGTTAGATAAGTTTGAATTAAAAACAGACCTCAATTTGAAAGGATTGTCTTATGGTCAAAAGAAGAAAGTCATTATTGCTTTTGCATTGGCAACAAAAGCAGAGTTGATCCTCATGGATGAACCTACCAATGGTTTGGATATTCCATCGAAAGCGATTTTCAGAAAAATCATGGCAGGGAATTTTGAAGACGATCAACTGATCATGATTTCCACGCATCAAGTCAAAGACATCGATACGATTATCGACCATTTGATTGTATTGGATAACGGTGGTGTGATTTACAATGAATCTATTTTCGATTTAACTCAAAAGTATGATTTCTTGAAAGTTCAACAGCTCAAAGTGGCTGAAACGCTGTATGCTGAACCGATTTTGGGTGGTTACAAAACGATTGCTCCAAAACAAGATCAGGAAGATACTCAAGTAGACCTTGAACTTTTCTTCAATGCTTTAATCAATGACTACAAAAAATTTATCTAATATGAATAATCTATTTAATGCACAGCGTTTTAGACAATATTTAGCGTTGGAGTTCACCAATCAAAAACAACTTTTATATTATGGTGTAGGGGCCGTTGTTTCTTTCCTTATAGTGGTTTTGTATCTCATAAGAGCAACAAATAATACTCCTATTACTAATGATGATTTATTAGGTTTGTTCTTTTTTACCTATGCCGTAATTGCTACCGCTGTCGTAAACCGTTCATTTCTTTCTTTTAGATCTCAAAAGAAACTCATTACGTTTTTGACTTTTCCAGTTTCACAATTCGAAAAGTTTTTATTTGAATACCTGTCTACAGTTTTAGTGGGGGTTTTCATTGTACCAGCATTGATTCTTTTTGCTTATATGCTGGAAGGAGAAGTACATCAATTATTAGATAAGAATATTGGTTATACAGGACTTACATTTATTACAGATGTGATCAATGATACATTGTCAAGTGGTCCAGAGAATAAACTTTACGTTAAAAAAGTAGGTATGGTGATCGTATTTCTTATGCCATGGAGCATGATGAATGTATTATTTACAGGTACTTCTGTTTTTAGTAAATGGCCACTGATTAAATCAGCTCTTTTTGTGGCAGTCTTCTTTATTTATCATGGTCTTTTAGTTTACCTGATTTTCAATAAAATGGGAGTTAGTGACTATTTATCCAATGAGTATCCATTGTTTTTCTTTTCATCTGGAAATGCAGCAATCAATTTTGTACTATTTTCGATGATTGTGGCTAATGCAGTGTTTATATATAGTGCGTATTTGAAGTTGACAGAAAAAGAGTTGTAAGATGGAATTTAAAAATACAAAAAGCATTTTCACTCAGATCGGTGATGATGTAAAAGATAAAATTATGGAAGGAGAATACACTGAAGAAGGAAAAATTCCTTCCACGCGTGAGTTGGCAGGTATTGTGGGTGTGAATCCGAATACAACCATCAAAGCCTATGCGGTTTTACAACAGGAAGGGATCATTTATACTCAAAGAGGTAAAGGATATTTTGTAAGCCAAGGTGCCAAAGAAACAATTATCAAAGACAGAAAAGAAGAATTTCTAAATGAAGTTTTGCCCGAAACAGTGGAACAGGCCAACAAATTGGAAATCTCATTTGATGAACTTCAAAACTATCTAAAAGACTTATACCATGAAGAAAAGTAATATATATTTAATCTCTCTTTTAAGTAGCGTAACGCTTTTTATCATTACTGGAGCTGTTGTTTCTGTGGCAAGAGGAAAACCAGAAAAAAATGAAAATAGTTTTACGCAGAAGGTGCCAGCTTATTCTTATATCTCTCTTCAGAATACCAATTACTATGTATCAATTGCTACTGCTGATAGCTATGAGTTTAAAGTGTATTTGGAAAAAGATGTGGAACAGATAGAAATTCCTTATACAATAAAAGGAGATACATTGGTGTTGTCAGAATTACCAAAAGAGAGGGCAGAAGGAATGGAAAGTTTGCAGTTGAGTTTACCACTGGAGACTCTTAATATAATAGCAAAGTCATCTAATATTGGGTTTAATGAATTCAAGGGATCTTCTTTGAAGTTAGAGCTTGACGGAAGTGAAGGTTATATGCGTAACAGAGAAGGAAAAGGATTATCTAATCTTGAAATTTCAGGAACAAATAACTCCAATTTTGACTCTCATTTAGCTTGTGATTCCATCAGGTTAAATCTAGATAAATCTAATTTTAATAATTGGGGAGATACGCAGTTTATTGAAGGGAAATTGATAAATAAAGCTTCTGTAACTCAAAATAATCCTGGAGAAACTAACCTTTCAAAGGATGCTACTTCACAAATTCATTATTATTATAATGATTAAAAATACAATATTATAGATGAATAGAAGGTGAATTCAATAATTGAGTTCACCTTTTTTATTTGAGCAAATAGTTAAAAAAAGAGAGACAAGTAATCTACTTGTCCCTCTTCCATTTTAGTATATGAATGTAAATCTTTAGCTTAAAAATGAATTACCAATAGCATTCAATATTTTGAATTGTGATTGGTTGATGGTATTTAGGTTCCCAAAAATTGGCCAGTTATTCTAAGTGTTTTATTTAAAGGGAATTGTATTTTTAAAAGATTTAAAACTGTAAAAATATTATACACTAAAGTGTCAACGAATTGAACAGTTTGTTTAAGATCAGGCAGAGTTAAATGAGAAAGAGTAATCAGAAAAGAAGTTGGATTAAAGAAAAACGGTGTAAAATTTTTTGACACTTGCATCAATTCTCCCAAAAACTATCGCGAAATTTAGTGTATTAAGAAAAACAACAAAAACAAACACCACATGGGAAACCTTTTAATTATCGACGACAACCCTTCCATTCATGCAACACTTGAGATAGTGTTGGAACCTTATTTTGATACGATTAAAAGCTTGGAAGATCCATTACAGATCATGAGAACTTTGGCAGTAGAAGATTTTCATGTGGTTTTGCTGGATATGAATTTTTCTCCAGGGCTAAATACCGGAGCAGAAGGAGTACGTTGGTTGAAAAAAATTAAAGAGACTTATCCCAATATTTCGGTGGTGATGATGACGGCTTATGGTCATGTTGAATTGGCAGTGGAAACACTCAAAATTGGAGCATCAGATTTTATTTTAAAACCTTGGGACAACCGAAAATTGTTGGCAACAGTACAGTCGGCATTACAGTTGAGTGAATCAAAAGGGGAAATTCAACAACTAAAAACCAAAGCAAAAGCCTTAAGAAAAGAAGAGAATTCATTCCCAGAAATTATAGGTGAATCGGCTGTAGTGAAAAACATGCTTTCCTTGATCGCCAAAGTAGGAAAGACTGACACCAACATTTTGATCACTGGTGAAAACGGAACCGGAAAAGAATTAGTAGCCAAAGCACTGCATCATTATTCTAAAAGAAACCAAGAGCAATTGGTAGAAGTGGATATGGGTGCCGTTTCGGAAACGCTTTTCGAAAGTGAATTGTTCGGTCATGTAAAAGGAGCTTTTACCGATGCACATCAAGATCGAATAGGTAAGTTTGAGTTGGCCAATAAAGGGTCTTTGTTTTTGGATGAAATCGGAAACTTATCTTTTTCCCTTCAAGCAAAATTACTAGCGGCTTTGCAAAATCGTCAAATCACAAAAGTAGGTGGTAATAAAGTAATCCCGATTGATATCCGATTAATTTCAGCCACCAACAAAAACCTTTTTAAAATGGTGGAAGATGAAGAATTCCGTCAGGATTTACTGTACAGATTAAATACCATTCAGATAGAAGTTCCCGCCCTAAGAGACAGAGGAGATGATGTGATTTTACTTGCCAATCATTTTAAAGATCTATTGGCCCAGAAATACGATAAAGGAACATTAGAATTTACTGCTTCGGCAAAAGAGAAATTGATGAGCTATCATTGGCCGGGTAATATTCGTGAATTACAACATACGATAGAAAGAGCAGTGATTTTAGTAGATGGAAATGAAATCACACCGGACCTGATTGTTACTTCTGCCTCTGAAAACACAAATGTGAAAACATTGAACTTAGCACAGACGGAAGAAGTGTTAATCAAAAAAGCCTTGAAGAAGCATCCTCAGAATATTAGTGCAGCCGCTGAGGAATTAGGTGTGACACGTCAGACACTTTATAATAAGTTGAAAAAATTGGGGTTGTCATGAAAAAGATTTTCTATATAAAAATCATCATTACTTTATTACTGTTGATAATTCTAGGAGGATTGATTGTGCATTATCAACAACAGCCATATATGTTGATAACTTTTGTTTTGATGGTTACTGGGTTGATAACTTATCAACTTATTATCTTAAAAAATGCATTGAATCAAAGTATTCTGATTGTAGAAGCGATCGGTAATGAGGACTTAAGTTTTTTGAATGCGAAGAATTACCAACAGTTCGACAGCACCTATCAATATAGGCTTGAAAAGATTCAACACTCTTTTTCAAGAATTAAGAAAGACAGTATTCGACAGGAAAAGTACTTGGATTGGATCATAGAAAATCAAGATGTTGGTATCTGTACTTATGATGAAAACGGCCACGTATTTCATGTCAATTCTTCTTTTAAAGAAAAAGTAAATCTCAGCGTTCTTACACATTTAAAACAACTCACTTCAAAAACGGCAATTACATCTGATTTAATTCAAAAAGCATTTAATCAAAATGCCTTAGAGCTAGAAAATTCTAATTTAGTACTGAAAGCGAGACAGTTATCACGTGAAGATCAGACAATTTTTCTATTGACTTTACAGGACATTTCAAATGAGTTAGAAGAGAAAGAACACCTCTCCTACAGTAAACTAATCCGTGTTTTGACCCATGAGATTATGAATGGGATGACTCCGATTATTTCACTTTCTGACAGTATGTTGATGATGATGACGGATGAGGAAAATGCTCCTTTACCTTTAGAAAACTTCAATCAGAAAATTATCAACACTAATGTGAAGAGCATTAAAGTGATCAATAGTCAGGCAGAAGGATTGATGAACTTTATCAACATCTACCGTTCGATTTCAAAGTTACCAACACCCAAAATGAAAGAGATAAATGTTGATAACTTTATTCAAGAAGAACTGAATAGCTTTGAAGAAGTTATTCACAATCAAGATATCAACATAGATGTGATTAATGTGAATAAAGTTGAAGTCATACACGCTTTTGATCCCACATTAATTCACCAATGCTTGCATAACATTATCAAAAATGCCATTGAGGCAATGTCTGATGTAAATAACTCTAAGTTGACTATTGAATTTGAAAAGAAGGAACAATTAGTTATTCACATTACCAACAACGGTCCTATGATTCCTGAAGAGGAATTGAAACATATTTTTGTACCTTTCTTTACGACAAAAAACACTGGGAATGGAATTGGACTAGCATTGTGTAAGCAGATTGCAAGAGTGCATAAGGGGAGTTTAAGTGTGACTTCAGTGGAAGAAAAAACAGAATTTATAATAAAAATTTAAATAGCGATTGATAGCTATATTTTATAACTTTAGTAATTGAAATTAAGCAAACATATCTATAAAAAACTGTCATGGGACTTTTTGATTTTCTGGGAAAGAAAAATAATTCAATTGAAGAAATTAAACGAATTTCTAATAAGATAGAAACTTATATCACAAGGTTGGAAAAAGCTGAAGATGCTTTTAAGAAAGACCAAGAAGAACTGTCTAAACCTTTACCGAATCATATTTTAGCAATTGTAGAAAGAAAGTTAGAATTTGATACTCAAGTTTCTAAAAAACTTAGAGAAATAGAAACGCTCAAAAGTATTGATTCCTCGGATCCAGACTTTCAATTTCAACTGGAATGTGCCATTAAGAATTTTGGAGCTCTAAATGCTGTAGCGGAAATGGAATTAAAAAATGCTAACGATACCATGAAGGCATCAAATGAATTTGAGTCATCTTATTTATCAAGTTCTGATATGACTGATGTTCATAAAGAAATATCCTCATTAAGAAAAGAAAACCTTATTCTTCAAGAGACGATTAAAGAATTGATGAAAGCGATTGATTTGGATACGATTCAATAAGAATAAGCAGGCCTAAAATTAATTTCTTCCTATTCATCAGTTACAGATAAACTTCTAATCCTATTTGTAGAACATTGTTAGGAAATTTCCCTGTATCTGTCGTTGATTTTAGGCCAAAATTATATCTTAAATCTATTGAAGTTCCATGTATAAAGTTGTAGCCGATACCAAATGCAAAAGCATAATCTACTTTTTCAATTTGATCGAAAACATCGAGGCCATTACCTTTTCCAGAAATATTTGCAGAAATAATTGTTCCTAATTGTGGACCTATTTGGAAGTGAAACCCTTTAGTATAAGGGAATATCTTAAGAATAACAGGAAAATTGATATAATCGTACTTGGCATAAATATTATCTCCCAATTTTGTTCCTTGCATAGAGTATACTGCTTCATTTTGAATATAAAATATATTACTCATTTTAACCTTAATGAATACACCCATATATATACCTGCTTTTGAATTGACTCCTTCAGCATCACCGCCGATCTTTGAATAGTTAAACCCTCCTTTAAATCCACAATTAAAATAATTGTTGGATTGTGCAAGTAAATTAGATTGAACACAATGTAAAATGATGATACACAATAATAACTTGAAAGCTTTCATGTTCTAAAAATAGATTATTACAAAATGAAAAAATTATAGTTTGCTTATGTAATTAGCTCATCCATTGGAATAATTGTAATTACACTTTAAAAGTATCAAAAATATAAACTTGATTCAAAGAGTAAGATGGGAAAAAAGTGAAATATATTTTAAACTAAAATTAAGAATAGAAGCAGAACATCTTTACTAAAACGTAATTTTAATTGTTGAGGAAAATTTACTTCAACTCCTCCATCACTTCTTCAATCCCTAATTTCCTCAAACATTCACAAGGCTTCTCCCCTACACATTTTATACAAGAAGCATCTGGAGTAATAATCGAACACATTTCCTTATTGATATAGAAGGATTCTGCGGAAGAAGAAATACAAATGACCTTCGCTCCCATTGCATGAGCAAGGTGGGCGATGTCATTATTATAAGTGACCAAAACATCACTTTTTGCGATTAAAGCTAAAGTCTCTTCAAGATCTTCTAAGTCGGTAGAGTTTTTTACACTTGGTACTCTAAACAATTCTGGAGCGGTCATTTCTAACGCTTTTCCTTCCATTTCATTTCCAGCAATGATATAATTATTCTCATATTTTGGAAGTTGGTCTATTAGTTCAAAATAACGTACAGATGGCCAAACTCTATGTGTATCCAATCGGTAAGGGTAAAATACAATATTTTTAAGATCCTTTTTAATGATTCCTCTAAATGTACCAACAGGGGCAGTCAATGAAGGTTCGTTATTTGATTTTTCAGTGATTCCTAAGGGAGTAAGTAAAGCAATGTAGCATTCCTCCAAAGTTAGCAGATCATCTATGGCAACTGCATCTGTAAATCGGCGATTGCTTCTCCAACCGCTTTTTGCACCAATTCTAATTTCAATCTTAAGATCTCGGCATTTTTTAGAAAAATCTTTTTCCTCAGAAAGGAAGATAACCGCTTGATTTTGTGTTAATATTTCATCCTCAACTTCTTCTTTTACAAGAAACTGATCCAAACCATTGACATATTCAGCTAGTACTTTTTGCTCTTCGTACCCTATCCAAGTGACCTTTATTTGGGAGTTATGTGATTTTAAGGTGTTGATAATTGATAAAGAAATAGCAAATTCCTTCATAGAAGGGCTCCCAATTATAACAATATTATCTATTCCTTGGATTCTCATAACATTATACACTCATTGAAGTTGATAAATAGCTCCTTTTCTTTAATTCCTTGGTATATTGTGATTAGCTAAGAAAAACAGGATTACTTATAGCACTGTTTAAACCTTAATTTATTATCACATTTTTAAAAGGAAATACCCTCAAAGGTAGCTCTTTCTACTCTTAATTACATCATGAATAACGACGCTAAAAAGAAAAAATCCCCGAATACAACTGCACAACGATTAATAATTTTTGATCGTGAATTTGCTCCCCACACCGATTCCATGTATAGTTTTGCATTCCGTTTGACCGGTAATGATGAAGATGCTAAAGACTTAGTACAAGATGCACATATGAAAGCTTATCGATTTATTGATAGTTTTGAAATAGGAACCAATGCTAAAGCATGGCTTTTCAGAATTCTGAAAAATAGTTTCATCAACGAATATCGCAAGAAAAGTAAGGAGCCTTCGAAGATCGATTACAATGAGGTAGAAACAGTGTACAGCGGTGAAAGAGATGACCCAAGTTTAGTGGCTGGATTGAAACAAGAGAACTCTAAATATAAAATTGGAGACGAGGTAACCGGTGCGTTGAATGCGTTAGCTGTTGATTTCAGAATCGTAATTATCCTTTGTGACATTGAAGGATTTACTTACGAAGAAATGTCCAAGATTTTGGATATCCCAATAGGAACTGTGCGTAGTCGACTGCATCGTGCACGTAATCTACTGAAGGAAAAGCTAGAAGATTATGCAAAAAAGATGGGATATTATCAAAAGAAAGCGAACTAAGTGCGATTAAATTGTTTAAGTCATTATCTTTGCATTCTTAAACAAAAATTTATTTTGCACATATAAAGCATGAAATCAGGCAAAGTATTTATCTTTTCTGCACCGTCAGGATCAGGTAAAACCACCGTTGTGAGACATCTTCTAAGTGTATTTCCAGAATTGACCTTTTCAATCTCTGCTACCACACGTGCTCCGAGAGGAGAAGAACAAAACGCGAAAGATTACTATTTTATCTCTTTGGATAAATTTAAAGAGAAAATCGCGAACGATGAATTTGTAGAATATGAAGAGGTATATCAAAACCTTTTCTACGGAACTTTAAAAAGCGAAGTAGAAAGAATTTGGGAAGAAGGAAAGCATGTTGTCTTGGATGTAGATGTTCAAGGCGGAATCAGCCTGAAAGAATACTTTAAAGAGAAAGCACTTTCTGTATTTGTATGCCCTCCAGATGTAGCTTGCCTAGAAGACCGACTAAGAGCAAGAGCCACAGATTCTGAGGAAGCAATCAAAGAAAGAGTAGCTAAAGCAGCAGAAGAAATGCCATTCGGAGATCAGTTTGATGTTCGTTTGATCAATAAAGACCTTCCTGTATGTTTAGCGAATGCTGAGAAATTAGTCACAGAGAAATTATCAGAATAACCACCTGATAAAAAAATACGAAGAGAGCATAGTCGTGAGATTATGCTCTTTTTTTATATCAAAATATGAATCAAGAGTTGATTAAATTCTAAAGTCATAAATTTTCGAATAAAGTCTTGTAGCCACGTAGCCTGTTACGTGTGTAGGGTATTGGTTTATTTGAATAAATAGAGCAGAGATTTAAAATATCTATTATTTTTTTCATCTCTCCATAGGGGATTTCTGAATTGCCACGCATATGTAAGTGAAAGAGCTTCAAAAGCTCAACTATCTTCAATAATTTAATAGATAAAGAAATGTGTAATTCAAAGAACAACAAAGCCACTTACAATGCAGATGTAGACCCTGTAAAATCTTACCAAGATAAATGTAAAGTCAATTATGATTTTTACAATAAGGTCATTGCTACTAAAGAGAATAATACTAGAACAACAGTTTATGAGGATACAATTGAACCGCATACTGGAAATGCATTTCCATTAAAAGCAGGTCAAACGATTCGTTTTGAACAACGTCCAAGTTTACATAATGGCAGAACACAAATTCTGGATGTTCAATTCATTACCCCTGATTTAAAACAATGGAGCGATCATTTGAATAATGGTCCAATAGAAGGTTTGAACCTGAAATTATATTCAGGAGTTTGGACACAAAGCCAATATATGGAGAAAATTGCTACAGTAGTTGCAGACGAATTTCCCTATGAATTGTTAGACAATAAGGATACATCACATATGTTTTTTGCAGCGCATTGCTGTCCGGAATGGATAGAAATGACGCATGGAGAAGAAGCTAATGTGAACAGTTGTCAGGAGAATTTTATTCATGGTTTTAATAGAATTCCAGCCATACAAGCCATTGAAGACCCTATGGAAAGAAGAAAAATGGTTCAGTTTTTTGCGGATAAAAATGATATCAACATCTTTCAAGGGAATCAGTTTAAGCAAGATGAAAACGGTATTACCCGTTGTTATTTATCACCATCACCTTCAGTACCTGATGGAACAGGTGTAGAATTTTATGCTGAGAAAGACTGTTACGTGGTGGTCAGTAATTGTCCTTATGCTGATCAGGCAATTCCTTACCCAGAGGCAAAACCAAATCCAGTGTATATTAAAGTAGAAGATACAGGCATCCAACCTTATTCAGACAATCATCTTAGTATCAATCATGGCTGGGAAGACCGAATTTATGAACGTATTTTTTCAAAAGATGTATCCCCAAAACCCATGAACTTTTAATTCCTCTCTATCAGTGCTTGTTGTTGTAAAACAATAAGCACTTTTTTGATTCTATTCAGGAAAATAAAATGAAAAAATGGAGACTTTAACCTGTTGTTTATCAGTTTTCTGTAGGTGCAAACTTGTTACTTCCATCATTTAATAGCATCTTATAATAACAATATACTACTATTACTATGAAAGAAAATTTAACTCAATTATTAAATAACAGAACCCTAGACGAAAGAAGTGATAAGATTTATCCTTTGGTGTATGAAAACTTGCACTTAATTTCTGAAAAACTATTTCAAAGAGAATCCAATAAAAACACCCTTCAACCTACTTTATTGGTCAATGAAGCCTATTTGAATTTAATTGACCAGGATAACATTGAATGGCAGGGAAAAACACACTTTTATGCTTTAGGTGCAAGAGCCATCAGAAGGATATTAGTGGACCACGCTCGAAGTAAAAATACCATCAAAAGAGGTGGAGATTGGAATAAAGTTGATTTTGAAAATGCCATTATTTTTAATCCAGAGAAGAGTGATATGACGCTTGCATTGGATGAAGCCATTGAACATTTGAAACAGAAGCATGAACGCCAAGCTGATGTGGTGGAGATGAAGTTTTTTGGAGGAATGAAAATGCAGGAAATTGCAGATGAATTGGGCGTTTCTATCAAAACAGTAGAGGTAGATTGGACAGTAGCGAAACAGTGGATTAGAATGTTTTTAACCAAAGAGGTATAAATGAGTGATAATTTACATGAAAGAGCAACCGCATTATTTGGACAAGTGATTGATCTTTCAGAATCTCAAGGCAAAGCATTTATAGAGCAACAAACCCAAGAAGATAGCGAGCTTAGAGAATATACATTGAAATTGTACCTTTCTTTTTTGAAAGAGCAGGAAAACTTCGGAGACCAGAAAACAGAAAAAGAAGAGGTGACCAAAAAAGAGATTGCACCTTTTTTTAATCCTGATATACAGGAAAGTCTTGATCTAGTTGGGAAAATCAAAAATGCTCCAAAGAAGAAAAATATTTTGATCATCAGTTTTCTGGTGCTTTTTATTGTTTCAGCTTTTTTCTATGGAACATATATTAGAGAAGAGCTCAAAGCGATGGAAGTGAATGAACATATAGCTATCCTTAATGCAAACAAAACAATTCTGAAGCAGTGGGTTGAAAATCAAAAGATGAAAGTACATGATATCGCTTCTCTACCCGTTGTTCAAAATGCCACTTTACAACTCAACCTTCTCTATGATCAAAATGGCAATGAATTCTTCAAAAAGGCAACTTCTCCCCTCCTTTCAATCACCAAAGATTTAAGCCGTTTAAGTAAAAATGAAAATATATTGGGAATTGGAATTTTGCATCATTCAAGCCCAATCACTTTGGTTAGTACAGCAGAGTTGGATAGAACGTCTCATTTATCATTATTCAATGGAAAATTGCTTGCAGAAGGTGCCTATCCCTATTATGTAAAAGTGATTGAAGGTCATACGGTTTTTACTCCTCCTATTGAATTAGAAAAACAAATCTATCACGATACCTCAAAAGTCAGGAATTATACCTCAGAGTGTCATTTTTCTACCCCAATTATTATTGATGGAAAATTAGAGGGTGTCTTTAATATGAGTTTGACTTCAAAGAAAACATTTGGTCAGCTTTTCAGGAGTACCATTCATGGAAGTTCTTCAGAAGTATATGCTTTCAATGAAAGAGGACAAATGCTAAGCACAAGCCGTTTTCTGAAAGATTTGCAACATTCTAAGATGCTCGACTTTGATACAACCAAATCCAGTATTCTAAATATTACTTTAAAAGACCCAAACCTTAATGAAAGCACGGCATTATTTGAAGTCATCCAAGATGATTTAGCCTCCAACTCTCCACAATATAGTGGAACGCTGACGCAACCTTATATTAATTACTTGGGCCACGAAGTCATTGGTGCATGGATTTGGTTTCCAGAATACCAAATTGGTTTAATTCACGAACAAAATTATAGTGAATTCAACCGCTCCATGTATCTCTTCGATATTACCTTTTTACTGGTGGTGTTGATTGCTGTCATTCTTGGAGTAATAGCCATTCGAAGTAATTTTAAGTTAGATCTCTTGAGAAAAAAATACACGGAACTGCAGGAACTAGGACAGTATCAATTGATTGAAAAGATTGGTGAAGGCGGTTTCGGAAAAGTATATAAAGGAGAACATCGTTTATTGAAAAAGCCTGTTGCCATTAAGCTATTGAAAAAAGAATTGAATGGAACAGACGCTTTAGATCGTTTCAAAAAAGAAGTAATGGTAATGGCCTCGTTGGATCATCCAAACACCGTAAAAGTTTACGATTATGGAACAAGTGATGATGGACAATTCTATTATGTGATGGAATATTTGAATGGTATTTCTGTTGAAAACTTACTGACCAAAAAGGATGCTGTCACTGTCAATAGAGGTATTTATATTTTACTCAAGGTATGTAAAAGTTTGGAAGAAGCTCACCGAAAAGGATTACTACATAGGGACATCAAACCTGCAAATATCATGGTTTGCAATCAAGGAGGTGCTTATGATGTTATAAAATTACTGGATTTTGGTTTGGTCAAAGAGATGAATACAGACGTTAGTCAACAGACTAAAATCAACCGAATTGGAGGAACACCAATGTTTATGGCACCTGAACGGCTACATGATCCTTTCAACGCTGATGCAAGACAGGATATCTATGCCATTGGAGCGGTAGGTTTATATATGTTTAGTGGAAAATACATTGTAGAATTGATTTCTCAGAAAATGCTGATGGGTCAGGATTCTATTGATAGTTTATTGACAGAAGATATTTTTAAAGACATTACCCTTCCTGAAGAACTGATACAGTTGCTTTTCAGTTGTATCAGTTTTAATGTAAAAGAACGACCGAATGATATCAGACAGCTGATTTCTGCTTTAGAAAATCTTAATCGTGTTTATCCATGGTCGGAACAAAATGCAAAAGAATGGTGGATGGAGTTTGATGAGTATTCTTATTCATCATAAAAAGAGCCAATAAACAGGTATTTATTGGCTCTAACTATAAAAGAAATATGTAGTATTTAATAGATATATGAGGTAATTCAGTTTCTTACAGTTTTAGTTTAGCTGGATTAATGATGGCATTTTTTCAAGTTCATCAAGTGACTTCCTATCAGTACAAATGACATTGTATAAGATAATATACTTAGCCAAAGAGGTTCAAAACCAAAATATTTAGAAAGCATACAAACGCTGTAAACAATATAACTTACCCACATCACAATGCTTCTAGCTTCAGAAGAAGAGCATTTTTTTGTAGAAAAATAAACAGCTATACCGCTAATAACGATCATAGATAAATCAATTATTCCCCAGATATCTAATTGATGAATATGATCATGATGGTGATGGTGTGAAGAATGAGAAATAATGGAACTACCAATCATTACACCTGATGTGATAATACAATGAATCAAACAGATAAATGAACCTGTTATTCCTATCTGATCAGTATATTTTATAAACTCTCTCTTTAAAGTATACATAGCAATTTGTGTTTTAACTGTATAACAGCTTATGATGAATAGTAGAGTGGATCACTCCTTACATTATCATATGCGTCAGTTTTACTCAAACCCCTATTTAGAGGTCTCTTTTAGTGAAAATTTTCCAAACATGCTTTTAAGAAGAGATTTTTGTGATGGTGTTTTTAATGAGACTAGAATAATAGAAGTGATTGAGAGATATACCTTATTGATATGAATGTATAATTTTCCTTTAGTGTTAAAAAGAGTTAAACGAATAGAGGTTTTATTTAGGGCTTTCGCCTATGTAAGTGAAAACAAAAAAACATAGGAAACTAAATAATGAATGCTATGACAACGAAAAATGAAAGCTACAACGCAGATATCGATCCAGTAGAACAATTTGCAAGAGGTGTAAAACCGAATACAGAATTCTATGATAAAGTGATCGCCACAAAAACGAACAATACTCGAAAACTTGTTTACGAAGACGTATTAGAAAAGCATACAGGCAATTCTTTTTATGCCAAAGCAGGACAAGTTATTAGAATAGAACAACGTCCTCACCAACATAATGGTAGAACACAAATTGCTGATATTTTATTCTTCACTCCTGATTTAGAACAGTGGTCAGACCATTTAAGTACAACAGCTGTAGCAGGTTTTTCTCCGTCTATTTATGGTTCACTTTGGACTCAAAGCAAGTACATGGAGAAAATTGTAACGCTAGTTGCAGATGAGTACCCTTATGAATTACTAGAAGATCCTGATAATGGAATGAAAGTACAGCACATGTTTTTTGCCGCGCACTGTAGCAAAGAATACAATATGTGTGCATACGGAAATGAAGCTGTACACATGAACAGTTGCCATGAAAATTTTATTCAAGCATTAAATAGAATTCCAGCGATTGCTTCTATTGAAGATGAGGAGGAAAGAATGAAAAAAGTACAATTTTTAGCAGATAGAAATGACTTGAATATCTTCCAACCCAATCAAATTATTCCAGATGAGGAAGGAGTAACAAGAGGTAAGATGTTTTTAAGCCCATCTGTTCCTGACGGTACAGGTTTGGAGTTTTATTGTGAAAAAGATTTGTATTTGGTGGCGAGTAATTGCCCTTATGCGGACCAGAATTTACCATTTCATGAAGCTGATCCTAACCCAATTTACATTCAAGTATTTGATACAGGAATTCAACCTCATAGTGAAGATCATCTTGGTATGGTAAAAGGTGATCAATGGGAAAAATTAATCTATGATAAATTCAAAAATGGAGAAAAGGACATTTCTGTAAGAACTCCAGAAAGTTTCAATAACCTTTAAATAACTCAATGGGGGGAGTAAATAAAATACTCTCCCTCTTTTCATCTCACTTCAAAATCCATAATCATGAAAACATCATTAAAAAGTAAAATAGGTTTGGGCACTATTGTGCTTGGTATTATTTCTCCTGTATTTTCTTTGATCGTTCCTTTTTTAGGTTTGAGTAAAGGAATGACTGCCACTATCATTACACTTTTTGTAGTAGGTGTCCCCGAAGTATGTTTACTAATAGGAGGACTTTTAGCAGGTAAGGAAGGGATTCAGTTGGTAAAAGGAAAAATCAAAAAAATGATGGGATTACCTCCCGGAAAATATCCAGCAACGCCTTTTCAATATAAAATAGGAATAGTTTGTATTCTTGTTTGGTTTGCAGTGACGGTAGTTTCAGGTTACATCCCTAATATTTTTGAAGTTCCTTTTATCAAAGAGAATCTGCTCTATTTTTCCATAGGAACTGATATAATATTACTTCTTGGGATTGTAGCTTTTGGAGGAAATCAAATGATGAAAAAACTAGGTGATGTATTTCGTTGGCAACCTTGGGTTTTACCCGAAAATAAGAAATAATAAAAGCCATTGAACTTTCTTCATTAAAAGGAAATGTTCAATGGCTTTTTTCAAACTATGGTTTGATATTTATTTCGAATAATTATTCTGACTTCTAATACGCTGTCCAAGTGTTTTTAAAATTCCTTGCATCAAGCTTCTTCTGTAGCCCATTAAGGCCAAGAAATCATCTTGTTCTATAGTCATCAAAACAGAATCTTTTGTAGTGGTGGCAGAAAGTGATCTTGGTGAAGAATCTAATAAACTCAGATCTCCAAAAAGATCTCGATTCATCAATGTATTAAAAGTAAAACCGCCATCATGAAGTTTTACCTCTCCTTCATAGATAATATACATTTCTCTACTCTCCTCTCCTTTTCTAAAGATAGAAGTGTCTCTAGGAACTCTAACTTCATGCATAATACTGGCAATGTCTACTAAAATGTGTTCAGGGATTTCCCTAAATAGAGTTGTAGAACGTAATAAAATTACTTTTTCCAGCTCCAGTAATGGTTTTGTTCCTTCGTTTAATATGCCCATAAGCCAATCTTTTCTTTCAGGTGAAACCAATTCATCCAATGATTTCGACACTGGTAAATCTTGATAATCTTCTATTCTTTTTAAGCTGATCAAAGCGGGTTCAATCAGTTTTATGTCGTCTTTATTTAATATCTGACCGATGTATTTCATTAAGCTTGGAGACATTGCATCACGTATACTGATTAATGCTGTGATTTTCGTCCAAGTATTGAACAAAGGCCTGTTAAAACTGAAGGGTCTGATAATTCCCAGAGTAATACTCAGCGGATCCACAAGGTTAGCAGAATAATAATCTCCCAACTTTTGCATTTTCATTTCCAGACTGTAATACCCCAAAACTATGATCAGTTTTTGATAAATAGAAGAAGGCAGGGTTTTCCAGAGGTTCTTTTCAATTTCTGCATTCTGTAATATCATTTCTTGATCAGTATATTCAAAAAGGCGCTTGCTGAAAGAAGTAACTTTAAAAAGCTGATCTCCTTTACCTGCAATCATAAACTCTTGAATGGTTCTGATTCCTTCCTCAATCAATTCTAATTCATCTTCCAATGCCTTTGAAAGCATAGCACGGAATGGTTTTTCATGTTTCAAAACTACAATGGCATTACAAAGCCAATAGTAATTCTGGAAAAAGCGTTCCAGATGTTTATTTAAAACCTGAAAGTCAGTATCCGTTTTTGGTCTGTATTTTAATCTTTTGAGTGCATTGTAGGCGGCCATTCTCATAAATGGCCAAGGATAATCCACCAATTGCCATAAAATCTCATAGGATTTAGGCGTATCAATCTTACCCATTATTTTACATAATGTGATCAGATAAACATCTTCTCTCCTTTTGTTAACAAATAATTCGTTTTCAATAATATCCAGACAATCTTCACCATATTGAATTAGTGTTCTCAGTACGGTATCATTGAACTTATTTTCTTTCAGAAGATTAATTAATAATGGAATATGCGTTGGACTTTTTACAATTCCTGCAATTTTAATCCCTTCTTTGATCAGTAAATCATCACCATCAATAATAGCATCAAAGATATAAGGCTCACTTTCCTTGGGTGAGACTTTTGCTAGAATTTTTAGAGCAAAGATTTTTTGTTTAGGGTTTTCAGATTTTAAAGTGTTCTTAATATAATTCAGAGCTATGGTTCTTTGTTCTTCAGATTCTGAAGAGAGGAGACCATAAAGTGCTCCTTTCCTTATTTCTTTGTTATCATCATCAATCCAATCAATCACTTCTTTAATAAAAGTAGGATCGCTTTTGCAAGTACTGATGATTGCTTTTTTTCTTACCCTTGGATCAGGATCTTTTAAAGCGAGTTTCTTTATAGCCTCTTCAATCTTTGGCGTTTTGATTTCCTCATTGAAAGTGATAGAAAAATACCTTACCACTTCCTCAGGGTGGCGAAGCATATGTAATAGAACCGTTTCATTCTTTTTGGGGTTGATCATGGTATTTGCCTCCAAAGCATAAAGCACATCTTCGGGGCGGTGAGAAATCAACTTATTTACTAAAAGGCGGTTTACTTCCTGGTCATGAGTGGCAATTTCATAACTTTCTATATCTCTCAATAAGAAGGCACGGCGGATAATTACTCTATAATCTCTAGAAACAATCTTTGCACAAAGCCACCATGCCAGTAAGAAACTGATGGATAACCAGACAATCATTGTTCCTTCTCTAGAGGAAACATCAGCATTGACTATCCAGAGAAAAAAGCCAGAAAGTATTAATCCAAGTGACCCAAAAAAGCCTCTTAATATTCCAAATGTAAAACCTCTATGTTTTTTCTGAATTGGCCTTAACAGCGAAGGCGTAACTGTCGTTAAAATGATATTTCTAGTCATAATAAAGACAATAGCGACCAAGGTTAGCATTACAGGCAGTTGAGGAGGGCTAAATCTTAATACTAAATAAGTTAGCACTACAATACATAGTAAAATTAGGGGCGGAATAGTAAGTAATTTTTTAATGCCTATATCCTGCAATTTCCTTGATGAAAAGAAAGGAGTGATTGTCGCCACAATGGCGTAAGAAACAATCAATAATAATGAGAGTGCAATCAGTCCTTTTTGAGGTGTAAAAAGCGATACCCTCAAATCTACCATAAAGAAAAACTCTACAATACCCCAAACACAGGCCATGCATACCGTTAGTAATCCTAGTTTTAATACATAAGGATTAGAGATGCCAAATGCCCAGAAACTATCTGGAGTGAATTTTCTAGATGGTCGGGTGACTTTATCGTGATATTCTTCGAGTTGATCATCAATATTACTATTCTTCAGTGATTGCCAAAGCCCCCATCCAGAAATTACATACAGAGGAATAGCCCAGAAAGCCATGGCCGACAAGCTGAATAAATTGGAACCTACCAATACAATTAAAAAACCGGTAAGCTTTGCCAATACCTTAAATGACTTGGCTTGTTCTAGCACCTTCCTTCGGTCAGCGGTAGTAGAGTAATTTTCAATGATGGTCCAATACGTACAGTCTTCAAAGAAAATCAAGAGTTTAATGCTGATGATGAGCCCTTGTATGACAAGATAATCGCTTTCACTTAAACACAAATACCATACAAAGACGCAAATCAATACTTTGATCAAACTGTAGGTGGCATTCAAATGCTCCACGCGGAAACGGCGTTCTAGATAAGCTAAAAGCCTGGCTAACAAAAGAATAATAATGCCACTAAACATGAACGCATAAGGCAAGTTATCAACAGCTCTTTCTTGGAATAAAGTGGTATAAGCAATTGAAAATACTATAGCCAGACCCGCACCTTCAGCGATGAAAAAGAGATTAACCCAGTTCGGGTTTTCCTTTCTCAACAATTGATAGAGTTTGCTAAAAATATTGTCTTTTGGGAGGTAATAATAAAGCTTAGAAGCAATTGAATTCATTTCTTATAATTCAGTTATTACTTTTGAAAAAATACCTGCATAAGAAAACATCTAATCATGTTTAATTTGAAGTGTTTCGCTTTCAAAAGATAGCAGAAAAAAAAAGCCGAAGCAATTAAAAAATTACTTCGGCTTTTTTGTGCTGTATAAATGATCTTACTTATTCATTGAGATCAAGAATTCTTCGTTTGTTCTTGTGCCTCTCATATTGCTTTGTAAGAATTCCATTGCTTCTGTTGACTTCATGTCAGACATCATTCTACGCATAATCCATACACGCTGCAATGTGTCTTTGTCCATCAATAGATCTTCCCTACGAGTACCCGACATAGGAATATCAATTGCAGGGTAAATACGCTTGTTGGCAAGCTTTCTATCCAGCTGAAGTTCCATATTACCTGTACCTTTGAATTCTTCAAAGATTACTTCATCCATCTTCGATCCTGTATCAATCAATGCCGTAGAGATGATGGTTAATGAACCACCGTTTTCAACATTTCTTGCCGCACCAAAGAATTTCTTAGGCTTATGTAATGCGTTGGCGTCTACACCACCAGAAAGGATCTTTCCAGATGATGGCGTAACGGTGTTATACGCACGTGCTAAACGAGTAATTGAATCTAGTAGAATGACTACATCATGTGAACATTCCACCATTCTTTTCGCTTTCTCTAATACCAATGAAGAAACTTTTACATGCTTATCAGCTGTTTCATCAAAAGTAGAAGCAATTACTTCAGCGTTTACGCTACGTTGCATATCTGTCACCTCTTCCGGACGTTCATCAATCAGTAAGATGATCAAATAACATTCAGGGTGATTTTGGGCAATAGCGTTGGCCACTTCCTTCAATAACACTGTCTTACCTGTTTTAGGTTGTGCTACGATCATACCACGTTGACCTTTACCAATTGGTGCAAATAAATCTAATACTCGAGTAGAATAAATCTGCGGTTTAGTAGAAAGGTGTAATTGATCTTGAGGGAAGAGCGGCGTTAAATATTCAAAAGGAATACGATCACGAATTTCTTCAGTCGTTTTTCCGTTTACTGTATCAACTCTTAGTAAGGCAAAATACTTTTCTCCGTCCTTTGGAGGTCTAACATTACCTCTTACTGTATCACCTGTTTTTAGACCAAAAAGTTTGATTTGTGAAGGTGAAACATAAACATCATCAGGGCTGGCTAAGTAGTTATAATCAGAAGATCTTAAGAATCCGAAACCATCAGACATGATTTCCAATACGCCTTCACTGCTGATTACGCCATCAAAATCTTTCACAGACACTTTCTGAACAGGTTTAGCTGGTTCAGTAGCTTTTTGCTCAATGGCTTTATTTCTTTCCTGTTGAAGTGTAGGATTTTTTTCATCCGTTTCATCGTCCAAGAACATATCGAAATCAGGCATGTCGTCTAAAGGATCAATACCTAAGTCAATTTCTTCCCAAGACATAATATCGTCATGAGTAATAGGCTTTGGAGCACTTGGTTGAGCTGGATTATTTTTTTGCCCCCTTGCTTTCTTCTGATCTTGATTCTTTCCTCGCTGATTTGGATTCCCTTTTTTCACATTTTCTCTCTTCACTCTTTCTCTTGGTGAAGCTGAACGTCTGTTTAATCGGGCTTTATCAGGTCTGCTTTCAGGCTTTTTGTTTTGACTAACGGGCTTATCGCTCTCTGGTTGAGGAGCATTTTCGTTATTGTTATCGTTAGAGGCGGCTGGCGTAACTTTCGGAGTTTGCTCTACTTCTTCTGGTGCTTCAGACACAGGCTGTGCACTCTCATTTTTTTCTTGAGCTTTGATTTGATTTTCAATTCTCTCAATGAGTTCTTTCTTACGAAGGTTACTGAAATTTTTCATGCCAAGACTTTCTGCAATATCTTTCAATTCAGATAGCAGTTTAGCCTCTAGTAGCTTTCTTGTATACATAAAAATAATGATGACAGTGTTTCAGACTGTCGCTATAATGAAATACTTTATGAAGAAACTTAATTTTATTATTAAGAGTGTGTGAGATAGAAGCTATCTACATCGTAGTCACCTTACCGGAAGGAAATAGGTTTTGTCGTGACTTTCTATATTATAAGCAAATCTAAGTTATCCGATTTAATTTAACAAGCTGAAATGATAAGATTACTTTAATTTCTAATCAATTTTTCGATAACATCTCCAAAATAGGCCCCATATTCAGGTCCAACCCAGTTCATTTCTCTAATTTCATAACTATGTAAGGAGTCATAATAAGCGTCACAAGTAATGTAGCCTACATAGTTTCCATTAAAACTCGAAAGCATGAAATTTTTGTTATGTTCTTTTGCTAACGAATCAAATTTATAATCCAATGCGATTTCTCCCGAAAAGTCTGAAGGAGTTCCAAACCAATCAATATCACCTAGTTTGAAGTAGGTAATATCCCCTTGAAGTCCTCCTGAAGCCATTTTGAATACCCAGTCACGGACTTTCAAGTTCTTCTCTATTCTCACTTGTGAAGGTCTGAAATCAACTTCCACTTTGTGAATACTGGCATCTATAACGTAATTGACAGGAGTCTGCTCCCACTTTACGAATATAGAATCAGATAATGCCTGTCCCATGTGTTTGATCATTTCAAAATCTTTTTCCCCATGCGGACTGTTAGGGCCGTGGCTTGCCACCATTCCAGCACAGTACATTGCAAAATCAACTGAAGGTTTATTTTCTAGGTGATCAATAAACTCTCCAGGATAATCTCTAGAATAAATCCAGAAATCCATATTCAAACAAGTGGCGTGTGCATTATAAGTTGTAATAACAGCCTGTTTACCATCTGTACGACTGATTTTAATAGCCCGGATAGAATTTTCTTTTCTTCCCCCATCTACAATTCTATTTCTCACCCAATCAGGTGATTCAGTTTGCAGAAAACCAACTCCGCCTTTTGATTTTGTATTACGAGCTTCTTTTATAGCATTAAACGAAGCTTCAGTAATTTTTTGAGTGGCTTCTTCTGAATATTTTCCCATAGAAACACTTCCCAAGAAAGAAGGGTCAAAGCCTCCCATGCCGTTGTGAGTATGGATTGCCGAAAATAGTACCTGATCAGCGGTAAGACCAATTGTAGGCAGCAACTTCTCTAAGCGTTTTCTTACTTCAATAGGAAAAATCATTAGGTCTAAAGTCAATACAAATGACTCGCGAATACCGTCGTCGAATGCAAAAGCTCTAGCATAAAGTGAATCTCTTATGATCGTGTAGGATGTTCTAAATCCATAGCCTGCTACAGGTAGTGAAACACCTTTTGGAACAATGGATTTGGCAGACCAGCCAATGAGAAGTGTATCTTGTGTTGAAACTTCTTTGTGTATTGCAGATATAATATTATCTGTATTAAGAATGGTATTTTTATATTCTTCTGTTGAATGCAGAGGTGTTCTATCGATTCTGCCTATTAATACAAAAGCTAATATCAAAAGCCCTGCAACAAAATAACTGATTTTCTTTACCAAGAATAGGGGAATTTTATGTCCGTAAATAGAATGGCATAAAAATACAGAATCCGTTTTTACTATTACTAATTTTTGACTTTAAAAGTTTTACTATTGTATTAACAAAGTACAATCGCTCTATTTGTATGTTATTTTTAGTGATTTTAAGAAAAAAGTCTTTTATCTTTGGAAGTGTTAACATATTTAATAACTCATTTTTTTTTCATGAAAACACTTTTTCTTAAAGCATTCACTCTTATTGGTCTAATAGGGTTATTGCAAAGCTGTTATCCAGGAGGAGCTGAGTATACAAGCGACTTGGATATTGCTATCTCTCAATATGAATCCGTTGAGGATTTAAGATCTTACAAAACGTATTATTTAGTTACTGACTCTATGTCTGTGGTAGGTATTGGAACAGATAATGTTTTAAGCGAAGCAGAGCAGCAGGAAGTAATTAACTATACAAATCAGCAACTTCAATCTGTATTAGGGCTGACACAAGTAACAAACCCTACTTCAGAAAATGATGCAGATTTATTTATACAGCTGTCGCAAATAGCAGTACAGCAGCAAGGTGTTGTTTGGCAACCACCTTTTTGGCCAGGTTATCCAGGTTGGCCAGGATGGGGTTACCCAGGTTACCCAGGCTATCCATGGTATGGTGGAGGGTATTCATATTATTCATACAGCAACGGAACAATTTTGATTGATTTTGTGGATGTTTCTAAAACAGTTGAAGAGAACAATCCACCAGAAGAAGAAAATAGATATGTGCTTATTTTAGGCTGGGAAGGAGCATTAAATGGTGTTTTATCCCGTGCTAACAATGTCAGCCTTATTAAGAGTGGTATAGATGTATTATTTGATCAATACAACACTGCAAAAGCCGGAACAGATAACTAAAAACTATTACACAATCTATTCAAAAGAAATTAATCATGAGAAAATATATTGTCACTCTATTGTTGTCTTTGATGGGCTTTTATGCTTCAGCACAAGAATCTGATTTTATTTTATCATATCAAATGTCCCTTCCGTTAGGAAATACAAGCGATTATATCGGTGCTTTCAGTGGCCGAGGTGTAGGTTTGGAATGGAAGCGACACTTGTTGACAACTCCAGTTTCCTATGGCTTTTCTGTCAATTGGAATATTCTTTATGAAAAAGTAGATGAGCGTTACCACAATCCTAGTGAAGGGATTGTAGCAGATGGTAGACAATACAGATATATGAATATTGTACCTATATTATTGCATGCCAATTATTACTTCAATAAAGATGGTATTATCAACCCTTATGTGGGTGTGGGAGTAGGTACTTATTTTATCAACCAGAGAACATCTTTTGGTCAATGGGCATTTATTGATAAAAACTGGCATTTTGGAGTTGCTCCAGAAGTGGGGGTGGTAGCTGATGTAAGCTCTTCATTCAATATGCTGTTCACAATCCGTTATAATCAGGCCTTTAAAGCAGGCAATGCATCAGATCATTCCTATTTGGGATTCAATGTGGGATTTGTATTCTAAGGGAAAGTATTCATAAATTATATACTACCTAGCTGAAATAAAGATCATTTTATTCTGGCTAGGTATTTTAATAAAAAAATAAATTTCTTCTTTAAGAATCTGAAAATGAGTTAATAATCAAAATTAATAAGGAAACAGTGTAACCTTATTCCATTCTTTGAGTATTAATTAGAAAATAAAAATTAAGCACAATCTACAACAATGAAAAAATTTCTATTCATAGTATCTCTTCTTTTGGGAACATCCATGATGATAAGCGCTCAAACAATAGATGCAGAGACCATTAAATCAGTAATCAAAACTGAAAAAAGAATCTTCTTCATGGAAAATATGGATTTATCTTTAGAAGAAGCCACAAAGTTTTGGGAATTGTATGACAAGTTCGAATTGGATAACTCTGATTTGTCAAGAGAAAAAACAAAGTTATTTGAAGAATTGATCAGTGAAACTGATGGTATTACTGACGAAGAAGCATTAAATATGGTCAACGAACTAATGGCGATTCAGCAGAAAAATCTGAAGTTGAAAAAGAAGCATATGAAAATTATGCAGAAGGAATTATCTCCTAAAACAGTCGCTCGTTTTTATCAATTAAATGAATTGGTGAATAGCTTCTTGAAAACTCAAATCTTAAGTGAATTGCCAGTTGTGCAAAGTAAAAAGTAATTGCTTTGGTCAGGACATTCATTCAATTATAAAGTACAGCCTCAGTATCTTTGAAAATACTGAGGCTTTTTATTTTAAAAAATAGTGAGGTGTATTTCCTTATAACTTTCTGTAAGTAAAACGGTAGGAAAACGACGAAATACTGATTCATTTTAGAATGAGAAAATGCAAAACCATAATAAGCAGATAGAAAACTTAGGTTGAATATGAATATTTCAAAACAATCCATCATTAAAGAACTGAAATCATGGGGTTTCTTCGTCATTCTTTTAGGAGGGCTTTATATTACAGGAGCCTTGCCGGAAGTGTCTGCATTGATGCAAAGAGGTTTATTAATGACAGGGCTTATGAATGCCTCTTCTTCTGAAGGTTATGTAGGAAAAACAGATTATAACTGGAAACTGGAAAAGTTTGAAACAGGTGAAGCTGTAGATTTTAAAGCATTCAAAGGCAAGAAAGTTTTTCTTAATGTATGGGCTTCTTGGTGTCCGCCCTGTATTGCAGAAATGCCAAGTATTGAAAAGCTCTATCAACATTTCAAAGACGATGAAAATGTTGTGTTTATGATGTTGAATGTAGATGAAGATAAAATAAAGGCAGAAAAGTTTTTAAAGAGGAAAGGTTATAGTTTTCCAAATTACAGAAGAGTTACTTCTACCCCATCCGTTTTTCAGAGTAATAGTATCCCGTCCACTTATGTCATTAATGAAAAAGGAGAAGTCATCTTCAAACATCAGGGATTAGCAAACTATTATTCAGATAGTTTTATAAATATGCTAACAATACAATGACATTTCTTAAGTTATTTAGTATTGTTGATAAAACTTATGCCAATAAGAGTATGACTTTAGTAACTTTTGTCTATATTTGCAAGTTGCATGTGAAATATATTATTTGCATCAGGCAAAATAGTCTATTTACTTGCAATAATTTACATTTTGGCGCCTCTGTTTAGGATGGTACGAGTTACCATATAAGCAGATAGTTTTTGAAACTTAAAAAAGAATACCACCTTGGCAACATTCAAGAACGGTAGAAAGAATTTTGCATCAGCAAAAAGAGTACTGGGTTACCCAGACTTCTTAGATGTACAGTTTAAGTCTTTCCACAATTTCTTCCAAATCGACACTCCACCGGAATTACGTGAAGATGAAGGTCTTTACAAAGTATTCATGGAGAATTTCCCAATTACAGATTCTCGTGAGAACTTTAATTTGGAATTTATTGATTATACAATTGATCCTCCAAAATACACTGTTGATGAGTGTGTAGAAAGAGGTTTGACTTTTAGTGTACCGTTAAAAGCGAAGTTAAAGCTTTCTTGTAGCGACGAAGATAACGAGGATTTTGAAACCATCGAACAAGATGTGTTCTTAGGAAACATTCCTTACATGACTCCTCGTGGATCGTTTGTAGTTAATGGTGCAGAACGTGTAATCGTTTCTCAGTTACACAGATCTCCAGGTGTGTTCTTTGCTCAATCAAAACACACTAACGGTACTAAACTTTACTCTGCAAGAGTAATTCCTTTCAAAGGATCATGGATCGAATTTGCAACTGACGTTAACAACGTGATGTATGCTTATATCGACCGTAAAAAGAAATTCCCAGTGACGATGCTTCTTCGTTCGATCGGTTATGGATCAGACAAAGACATTTTAGATCTATTCGAACTTTCTGAGGAAATCGAGGTAACGAAAGCAAACCTTGCTCAGTTAGAGAATAGAACATTGGCTGCTCGTGTACTTAAAACATGGACAGAAGACTTCGTAGATGAGGATACAGGTGAGGTAGTTTCTATCGACCGTAACGATGTTATCTTAGAGCGTGATCATATCATCTCTGAGGAGGATCTTGAATTGATCGAAGATGCAGGTGTTAACTCTGTGATCGTTCATAGAAAAGATATCAACATCAACGATTTCCGTATCATCTTCGATACATTAGCAAAAGATAATTCAAACTCAGAGAAGGAAGCGGTACACCAAATCTACCGTCAACTTCGTAACACTGAGGCTCCTGATGATCAGACTGCACGTGATATTATCAACAACTTGTTCTTCTCGGACAAACGTTACGATTTAGGTGAAGTAGGTCGTTACAAACTTAACCGTAAGTTACAGTCGGAGACAGGCATGGAAGTGCGCGTACTGACTAAAGAAGATATTGTCAAAATCATCAAGCACTTGATCCACTTGATCAACTCTAAAACAGTAGTTGATGATATTGACCACTTGTCAAACCGTCGTATCCGTACGGTGGGTGAGCAACTTTACTCTCAATTCGGAGTAGGTTTAGCTCGTATGGCACGTACTATTAAAGAGCGTATGAACGTTCGTGATAACGAAGACTTTAAGCCAGTTGACTTGGTAAATGCTCGTACGTTATCATCAGTGATTAACTCGTTCTTCGGTACCAACCAGCTATCTCAGTTCATGGACCAAACTAACCCTCTTGCAGAGGTAACGCACAAGCGTCGTATCTCAGCATTAGGACCAGGTGGTTTATCAAGAGAGCGTGCAGGCTTCGAGGTTCGTGACGTTCACTACACTCACTACGGTCGTCTTTGTACTATTGAGACACCAGAAGGTCCAAACATTGGTCTGATTTCATCTCTTACGGTATATGCTAAAGTAAATAGCATGGGATTCATTGAGACTCCTTACCGTAAAGTAACAGACGGTGTTGTTGACATTGAAGACAATAACGTTACTTATATTTCTGCTGAAGAGGAAGATGAGAAATTCATCGCTCAAGCTAAGACTGACTTAGATGAGAACAACCGCTTCACTGAAGAGTTTGTAAAAGTACGTTACGAGGGTGACTTCCCGCTTAAAGCGCCAGAAGACATCCAATATATGGACGTTGCTCCAAACCAAATTGTATCGATTGCCGCATCATTGATTCCTTTCTTAGAGCATGATGATGCCAACCGTGCATTGATGGGATCCAACATGCAGCGTCAAGCCGTGCCATTATTGAAGCCTGAAGCTCCAATCGTAGGTACTGGTTTGGAAAGAAACGTAGCAATTGACTCTCGTACTGTTGTTCTTGCTGAGAAAGACGGTGTAGTAGATACAGTTGATGCGAATGGTATTCATATGAGATATGATCTTACAGAGGACGAAAAGTTAGCTACTTTCGAAGACGATGTAAAATCACACAACTTGGTGAAGTTCCGCAGAACAAACCAGGATACTTGTATGAACATGCGTCCTATCGTGAAGAAAGGACAAAGAGTAAAACAAGGTGACGTTCTTTCTGAAGGTTATTCTACTGAAAATGGCGAATTGGCAATTGGTAAAAACTTACTAGTAGCCTTCATGCCTTGGCAGGGATATAACTTTGAGGATGCGATTGTAATCTCAGAGCGTGTAGTACGTAATGATGTTTATACATCACTTCACATTGTTGAACATGAATTAGAAGTGCGTGACACTAAGCGTGGTGAGGAAGAATTAACTTCTGAAATCCCTAACGTTGGTGAAGACGCAGTGAAAAACCTTGACGAAAACGGTATTATCCGTGTTGGTTCACGTGTTCGTCCTGGTGATATCTTAATTGGTAAGATTACTCCTAAAGGAGAATCAGATCCAACTCCAGAAGAAAAATTATTACGTGCTATCTTCGGTGATAAAGCAGGTGATGTAAAAGACGCTTCATTAAAAGCTTCTCCATCTTTAATTGGTACAGTAATCGACACTCGTCTATTTGCTCGTCCTAAGAAAGACAAAGAGATGCGTGCTAAAGCTAAGAAAGAAGTTGAGTTGTTGAAAAAGCAATACTCACGCGACTTGAAAGGCTTAGAGAATAAGATGATGTCTAAATTGATTGAGTTATTGGACGGTATGACTTGTGAAGGCGTATTCCATAAATTCGGTCAAGAAGTGATGAGCAAAGGAGTTACTTTCTCTGATGCAAACATCGCTGAAAACATCTTCTCTGGAGAGAACCCATTCCGTGATGATTCTAGTTATGCAGTTCCTGAGGAAGTGAACCTAATCGGTGACCTTATCTTAGACAACTGGACGTCTGATACTCGTATCAACGAATTGGTACGTTCTACTGTGAAGAACTACGTGAATGCTCGTAACGAAGTAACTGGTTACTTCAAGCGTGATAGATTTACACTAGAAGTAGGTGACGAATTACCAACAGGTATCGTGAAGCTTGCTAAAGTTTACATCGCTAAGCGTCGTAAATTGAAAGTAGGTGATAAGATGGCCGGTCGTCACGGTAACAAGGGTGTTGTTGCGAAGATCGTTCCTGAAGAGGATATGCCATTCTTAGAGGACGGTACTCCAATGGATATCTGTTTGAACCCTCTAGGTGTACCTTCACGTATGAACATCGGTCAGATCTATGAAACTGTTCTAGGTTGGGCTGGTTTGAAAATGGGTAGAAAATATGCGACTCCAATCTTTGATGGTGCTTCTGAAGAAGAAGTAGTAGCAGAATTGAAAGAAGCAGGTTTACCTGACTTTGGTCGTGCTCAATTATATGATGGTTTAACAGGTGATCCATTCCACCAAAGAGTTTCTGTTGGTGTGATGTACATGCTGAAACTAGGTCACTTAGTTGATGATAAGATGCACGCCCGTTCTATTGGACCTTACTCGTTGATTACTCAACAGCCATTAGGTGGTAAGGCACAGTTTGGTGGTCAGCGTTTCGGTGAGATGGAAGTTTGGGCATTAGAGGCATTCGGTGCAGCTAATGTACTTCGTGAAATCTTAACTGTGAAGTCTGATGACGTTCAAGGACGTGCGAAAGCATATGAGGCAATTGTTAAAGGTGACAACATGCCGAATCCAAACGTTCCAGAATCATTCAACGTATTGGTGCACGAACTTCGCGGTTTAGCACTAGAGATTACGCTACAGTAATTCTGGTCTCAACAAGACTAAAAAGCCAAAATGTATATATAAAAACCTGTGGAGTTCTCTCCATGGGTTTTTTCACATTTTAAGAGGATATGATTTTTGGTGGTTTTGTTGAAAAATTCTTCTTTTAATTCATCAATTACTGCTTAAGTAGACAATACTAGCTATTTCTTAATAATTAATGACAGCCAATTATTGAGAAATCATGAGATGATTTATTAAATTGCGTAGCATTTTTGATAAGAAAAATCGGTAAGACATGAACTCTATTGTTGCACAAAGTGTAGAGTACATGGATATAATGATATAAAATAATTAAATATGAATTTAAAAGATATTGCTTCAGTTGCTGGTAAACCTGGCTTATTTAAGATTGTAAAACCATCTCGTACAGGTGTGATTGTTGAATCTTTAGAGGTAAAGCCTAAGAAAACCATTGTGAATGCAAGTCAAAGAATCTCTATCTTGAAAGAGATTTCTATGTATGTGACGGGTGAGGCTGAAGAGTCGGTAGCATTAGAGGAAGTTTTCCAATCTATCAAATCTAAATTTGGTGTTGGTATCTTGACTGATGTAGATACAAAAAGTGAGGATGACTTAGAAGATTTTATCACTTCAGTGCTTCCTAACTGGGATCAGGATCGTATCTATACATCTGACATCAAAAAATTAGTGACATGGTACAACAAGCTTTCAGAGTTCTACCCTGAAGCTTTAGAAGATACAGAAGAAGAAAAAGACGAAGAGGCATCTGCTGAATAGTTAACAGTACTTCTTGACAAAGGGGCTTGAAAATTTATATTTTCAAGCCTTTTTAATATGGAAAGAATTCTTCTAATACATTTTGAAAACCATCTTTAGTCAGCGGCTTAGTCATGAACTTTTTCACTGCCGGATGCTTTTCTCCTCTGCTTTTATCGTCAGGATTGAGACTTGTAGTCAACATCACAACAATAGTGTTGTCAACAAGCTCTGAAGGCATGCTTTCAAACTCATCCAAAAATTCCCATCCGTTCATTCTAGGCATATTGATATCAAGAAAAATTAATAAAGGCTCATCTTCATCCACGCTTTGGCTTTTCAAAAACTCAAGACCTTGTTGAGCTAACATTTTAATTTCGATTCTAGCATCAGTAAGTTTTGACGATTTGATGATCATCTCATGAAGAAAATTAACGGGCTCATCATCGTCAATTAATAATATTTGGTTCAATTTTTCTCGATTCATTATTTCTTAGTGTTAATTGTAAAATAAAAAGTACTCCCGATTCCAACTTCAGATTCTACCCAAATCTGACCATGATGCAGGTTAATAATCTTCTGACAATGGGCTAGTCCAATACCTGTTCCTTCACCATCTTTTTTAGATGATGATAACCTTTGAAAGATGATAAAAATTTTCTGACGGAACTTATCATCTATCCCTATACCATTGTCTTGGATTCCAAACATCCATTCTCCATCTATGCGAGCAGATGAAATTTTAATAAAAGGAGCTTCTGTTGGTTTTCTAAATTTAATAGCATTACTAATTAGATTTTGGAATAATAGTCTTAACTCAAGTGGATAACCATAAATAATTGGTAAATCAACATATTCAATGATGGTATTAGTTTCATTAATGACCACTTGCAAATCATCTTGAACATCATGAAGAATGTCATTGATGTTTACTTTTTTCAATTCTCTATTTTTACCAAGCCTTGAATACTCAAGTAATCCATGAATAAGCATTGACATTCTCTTGGATGCTTGACCAATATAATAAATAAACTTCTTAGATTCTTTATCTAATTGTGTTAGATCTTGCTCTTGTAGTAAATCTGAGAAACTTGAAATAGTTCTAAGTGGCTCTTGTAGATCATGTGATGTGATGAAAGCAAACTGTTCAAGTTCCTTATTTTTTCCTTTCAATATTTTTTGAGCTTTCTCCATCTCTTCCATTCTGATATGATCTAGTTGATACATATACATATAATCCATGATGATACCCACAAAAGGAATAACATAGGAGATCGATTTCAAGAAGTGTGCAATGTTAAAATGTCCATCAAAAAGCCTATCTGAACCAAAAGCCATATGAATTTGAGTAGCAATAGCAGGAAGCATACTCCATAATAGTGCTTCCACAAAAACACCAGGATCATTTCTTTTCAACGTTGGAATAAGGACCAGAAATAAAAGAAGATATAAAACTAGTGGTATTATATCAAAAGGTCTGCTTATCCAGAAGTTGGGAAAGTAGGTTTTAGGTAATGAAGGAGCAACAGCACAATAATGAACGATTCCGTATGTAATAATAAATACGATTAGACAAATAACCCACATGATATGATTCTTTCTGTATTTAAGAATTACATCATTATAGTTGATCACTAAAGCAATCCCAAGCAACAAAATAGATGCATTGAAAATCCTTGAGAGTGTCCAAGTGAAAGGTATAAAATTATCATTGAAGGCAATGGATTCAATGATATTGGCTGCAGCCAAAGTGTGAAAAGCATCCATACACCCAGCAAAAAAGAGAACAATACCGATAATAGGTGCAGTGGTATTGCCTGTCATTTTATATTGGATAAAACTCAGCGCTGCAGTTGAAAGAGCTATAGTAACACCGCTCCATTCTAAAATTAAATGAACGAAAAAGCCTATATACTCTTCAAATATAAGAGCTCTGACACTAACATTGTCCAATATGGAATCTTCTATATGGTGAATAGAAGGGTTTCCAAAGTTGAAGAATGTAAGTTGCAGAATTAGGGGTGCTATACTTACAAAAATAGTAGCCCCGATAATTTCTCTAGGTAATTTAGCAATGTATTTGCCGGTTTCTTCTGTTTTTAACATGTAACTAAAGGGCCTCTAAAATCAGTTTAAAAATATACTAATTTTTGAAGTGGAGCCCTACTATCTACTTTCAATTTCTAGGGAATGTAAAATCAATTATTAATAAAGTACTTTTTATGAACAAAACCTTTGAAATATTACATGCAAAAAAGCCTAAGCAAACTTTAATTTACTTAGGCATTTAGGGCTACTTTATCATCAATTTATTTTTTTCTTGATTTGAAATACTCTTCTATTTCCTCTCTGCTCAATGCATTAAAAGTCATCTCTTTGGTTAAGCCTCCTTTCTGCCCGACCAATAAACCGTAATGCATATCAGCATATCCTTCTACAGCATGGGCATCAGGATTCAAGGATAATTTTACACCTTTTTCCAAAGCATAATGTACCCATCTCCAATCGAGATCCAAACGCCATGGACTAGAATTGATTTCAATAATTACACCGTGTTTCGCACAAGCGTCAATGACTGCCTTATGATCGATAGGATAACCTTCTCTTCTTAATAAAAGCCTTCCTGTTGGGTGACCAAGAATAGTAGTAGCAGGGTGTTGAATGGCTTTAATTAAACGTTCTGTTGCCTTTTCCTTTGTCATTGTCAAAGGTGAATGAATAGAGGAAACAACAAAATCAAAAGTCGCCAATACATCGTCATCATAATCTAAGCTACCATCAGAAAGGATATCAGATTCAATACCTTTGAAAATCTTGAAAGGAGCTAATTCCTTATTCAATTCATCGATTTCCTGATGCTGTTTTTCAATTCTTTCTACTGAAAGACCATTAGCATAAAAAGCAGTTTTGGAGTGATCCGAAATTCCCAAATACTCATACCCCTGCTCTTTCAAATAAACAGCCATTTCTCTCAATGTATTCTGCCCATCAGAGTAATCAGAGTGATTATGCAAAGATCCTTTAAGGTCGCTGTCCTGTACTAGTTCTGGAATGCCATTTTTTACAAAATCTTCATCAAAAAGACCTTCTCTCAAAGGTGTAGGGAAAAATGGAAGTCCCGCCTTTTCATAAATCTCTTCCACAGAAGCTACCTCTTCTTTTCTCAACACTTCTGCCAATGACATGTTCCCTTCCTTTTGTAATTGAAGGTGCTGAACAGTAGCACTTTTTTGGAAAGACAGCTTAATAAATTCTTCAGAAGAGGAAACAAAAATTTCTAATGGACTTTCGTTCTCTCCAATTGTACCTCTTAAAGTTAAAGGAATGCACTTTTCAGGATCAATCGAAATTCCTTCATACTCTTTAAGAACATCAAGCAGTGAATCAGTACTATCAGTAGCAATTGTAAACTGAAAAACTTCTACAACTTCTCTATACAATGACAGTGCACCTGCAGTTGCTACTTTAAGCTCTTTCTTTTGAAGAAAATCGATAAAATCATTTGCTACTACTTCTGCTTTTGCATAATGCATTCGCTTACGATTTTCCTGCAAGAATAAAACTTGCTGAAGAATTTTAGCTTCTGTTTTAGCCGCAAAACCTTTTAATGCCTGTACTTTATTCTCCTCACAAGCCACTTTCAGTTTTTCCAAAGAATCGATATCCAATTCTTTCCAAAGTGTAGCAATTTTCTTAGGACCAACACCACTCAATCCCATCATTTCAATGACTCCTTCCGGTGTTTTTTCTTCCAATTCTTCTAACTCCTTGAAAGTTCCTGTTTCAAAAAGTGTCAGTAGTTTTTCAGCCATTGTTTTAGATAAACCCACTCCTACTAGACCTTCTTGATCTAAGGCAATAAGAGGAGTACCCGCATTTTCCATGCTTTGAATCGCCGAACTGTAAGCTCTTGTTTTAAAAGGATTAGCACCGTGCAGTTCCATTAATGAGGTAGTTAAACGGAACTTTTTGATTATATCTTTATTTGTCATTGTCTGTATTGAAATTGAGGTTTAAAGTTAAGAAAAAGAGTGATTAATGAAGAATGATAAGCCGATTTATAATAAACTTTAATTCGTCGATAAAAACCTCCAATTGGTAGATTGTACTTCTTTAAGAGAGATCTCAAAATTACTTTTGGATAACATTAATCTTAAAGATCAATCATCATGAATAAATCTATTTTTAGACTAAGCATACTAACAGGACTTTTGGCTTTTATGACTTTTAGTTTTACTTCTTGTACTCAGGAAGATGAAATCATTGAAGATACGGAGGAAAACCCAGAAGCTCCAGGAAATAATTTGCCTGATATATCAGGATACCCGGTTGTGGGAACCAATCAAACTACCTTTTTTAATAATTCACAACCAACCACAACACAAGTAGAAGGAAATGATTTTTATGGTCAAAATGCGAACTACCTAGGTAACGAACCTTCCTATACAGATAATAACGATGGAACGGTAACTGATAATGTGACAGGTCTGATGTGGCAACAGAGTTTTGATCATGACGGAGACGGAACAATTGATGTCAATGATAAACTGACTTACAGTGAAATCCTTGCTTTAGTAGAAAACGGTTTCACTTATGCAGGCTATTCTGATTGGAGGGTACCGACGATCAAAGAAATGTATTCATTGATTTTATATAGCGGAAAAGATATTGCTCCAGAAAGTACTTCAGGTACAGATTTAACGCCATTTATTGATGACAATACCTTTGAGTTTGCTTATGGAGATGTAAGTGCAGGTGAAAGGTTGATTGATATGCAATGTGCAACGACGAATGTTTATGTGAGTAAAGAAGTAGAAACATTAGTTTTTGGAGTCAACTTCGCTGATGGACGTATTAAGGGTTACGGTACTAGAAACCCACACGGAAGTGGGGATAAGGCTTTCAATTATTTATTGGTAAGAGGAAATGCTACTTATGGTCAGAATGACTACACTGATAATGGAGATGGAACGGTAACGGATAAAGCAACAGGTTTGATGTGGTCTACGGCTGATAATGCTGAGGCTATTTTATGGCAAGATGCTTTGAAATATGCTGAAAACAGTGAGTTGGCAGGTCATACAGATTGGAGATTGCCGGATGCAAAAGAGTTGCAGAGTATTGTTGATTACGACCGTTCGCCAGCTACACATAATTCAGCTTCCATTGATCCTGTTTTTGAATGTACAAAGATTATTAATGAAAGAGAGGAGGAAGATTTTCCATGGTATTGGTCGAGTACTACACATGAGTCGATGGCAAATAAAGGTGGAGGAAATGCTGTTTATGTAGCCTTTGGAAGAAGTTTAGGAAATATGAACGGATGGATCGATATTCATGGAGCAGGTTCTCAAAGAAGTGATCCTAAAACAGGTGATCCGGCAGATTATGAAGAGGGTTTTGGTCCTCAGGGTGATGCAATCAGAATTTATAATTTTGTTCGATTAGTAAGAACAGTGAAATAGAGTGTTTTTGAGATAAGAGGTAAGAGGTTAGAAAATAATTTCTTCTTCTTACCTATTTCTCCTTTCTCTATGAAATAGATATTTAAAGAAAATGCAGAAGCAGGTCAATCAAGTTCCATTTATTCTGACCACATTAGTTTGGTTACTTTTATTCTCCATGCCCTTATTGTTTGGGGATTATGAGAACGGAATTAAATGGAATCACATTCATAAAATTTGGGCAGAGTATGCAGTATTGTTGATGGTTTATCTTGTCAATCACTTTTACTTTATGCCTAAATTCTTTTTCAAGGATAAAAAGGTCAAGTACTTTATTCTTGTAGGAATAAGTATTATCGCTTTATCAGTATTAGTGTATTATCTGCATACTTATTTTGAAAATCAACGTCTGCCAAGGATGAGACCTAGAGAGCATTTTCCACCTATGCATCCGCCTCATCAAATGATTAGACAAAAGGAATTTGTGCCTCCTTATGCCAATTTTATCATTCTGAGTATTCTGCTGATTGGATTTGACTCTAGTCTTTTATTTTTCAGTAAATGGACGAAATCGGAGCAAAATAAATTGAAGGCGGAGAAGGAAAATATCGCCAACAAAATGGCTTTTCTGAAAACACAGATCAGTCCGCATTTCTTTATGAATACCTTAAATAATATTCATGCATTAATAGATTTTGAAAAAGAAAAAGCACAGGAAGCGATCATTAGTTTATCACAGATGATGGATTATATGCTCTATGATTCTCAATCGTCTAAAGGTTCTCTTTCTGAGGAAATTAATTTCATAAAAGGTTATATCGATTTGATGAAATTACGATTGATGGATGATTTCGATCTAAAAGTGGAAATTCCTGATGAATTGCCTCAAGTAGAAGTTCCTCCTTTGTTGACGATTTCATTAATAGAAAATGCATTCAAGTACGGTGTAAGCTATAATGAACCTGCTTTTATTCATTTAAAATATACTATTGAAAATAATCAATTGCATTTCTTTATTTCCAACAGAATTCATCAGCATCAGAAGAAAAATAAAGGATCAGGAATTGGCTTAGAGAACACAGAAAAAAGACTGGATCTATTGTTTGGTGATGATTATTCTTTAGATATTAATCAGGAAAACGACATCTTTACTGTAAACCTAAAAATCCCGTTATGATTAGATGTATTGCCATAGATGATGAACCTTTGGCGTTAAAGCAAATCCAAAGTTATGTGGAGAAGATTCCTTCTTTTCAGTTGATAAAAACATTTACGAGTGCCATCAAAGCTATTCAATTTTTGAATGAAGAAGAGGTAGACTTGATGTTTGTAGATATTAATATGCCGGATCTTTCAGGGATGGAATTTGTGAAATCACTAACGAATCCTCCTAAGGTGATTTTCACTACAGCTTATAGAGAATATGCGGTAGAAGGTTTCCAGGTTGATGCGGCAGATTATTTGGTGAAGCCAATCTCCTTTCCTGTATTTTCAAAGTCGTTGGAAAAAACGAAATCAAGGTATTTTTCTGAATCAAAACCTATTGAAGAAATAGAATCTACCGTAAAAAAAGAGAGTGATTTTCTGTTTATCAAAACCGATTATAAGATTGTCAGAATAAAGTTTGAGGAGATAAAATACATTGAAGGAATGAAGGATTATATCCGAATCCATCTTGTGGAAGGAAAGCCTTTGATGATTTTATTTAGCTTGACAAAAGTGATGGATTTTCTTCCTTCCGAGAACTTTTTGAGGGTACATCGCTCTTATATTGTCAATTTGAATGAGATTGTAAGTATCAGCAGAAATAGAATTTATTTTGATGGGGATGTGGTATTGCCTGTGAGTGATCAGTGTAAAGAGAGCTTTCAGGAGTTTATAAATAAGCACTTTTTGAAATAATAATTGCGGGTAGACACGTAGGTCTACCCCTACAACCCCTACGACGAGCTGACTAATTTTTCGAATATCTTTGGTAGAAAACGCTTGATTAAAACGGCTATTTTTTCTCTTGGTCTGCCGATTACAACTTCACTTTTTCCGTTTGTGACTGCTTTTACAATGTCTAGTGCGGCTTTTTCAACTGTAATTCCTCCTTTTCCTTCATCCAAGTGACCCTGTGTTGAGCCATCACCTAAAAGAGCATTTTTAGCAAGGTCCGTTTTTACATACCCCGGTAAAATATTGGTAATTTGAAGATTAGGGATGACGTTTTCTGCTCTTAA
This sequence comes from Flammeovirga sp. SJP92, assembly GCF_001583495.1. Lineage (GTDB taxonomy): Bacteria > Bacteroidota > Bacteroidia > Cytophagales > Flammeovirgaceae > Flammeovirga. The sequence goes on from NZ_LQAQ01000098.1 coordinate 161,637, forward strand.
AGAATCAAAGAAACCTAAGAGGGCGTGTTTGGAAGAAGAGTAAGCGGTTCTTTCTGGAACACCGAACTTTCCTTGAACACTATTAATGGAAACTATAATGGGGTTTGATACTTCTCTGAGATAAGGTAATGAGGCTTTGGTGAGATACAGTGGCCCCCAGAAATTGACTTTAAAGATTTGTTCAAAAGTGTCGTATGAAGTTTCTTCAAAACCGGCTCTTTGACTGATTCCACCTATATGAAAAATGCAATCAATCATCTCATAAATAGAATAAGCCTCTTTCGCTTTTTGATGTAAAACCTCTTTATCATCCGCAAGGTCTAAAGGCAAAATGCTTACTTCTACTTTTGGATCAATACTTTTTTTTACTTTCTCTAATTTATCTTGATTTCTAGCGGAGAGTATCAACTTTGGATTTTGCTGACTTAATAATAAAGTAACTGCTTTTCCAATGCCAGAAGATGCTCCTGTAATCCAGCAAACCTTGTTTTCAAACCTCATTTTTTTATCCATGCCCGAAAATACAACCTATATTTTTATTTAAATGAGATACGTAATTAAAAGTTATAGTTTTAAGAGATCTGCGGTTTATTTTGAACTATTGACAAAAAGTAAGACAAAGATCATCCGTTAGAGGGGTTTAGTGGATCTTTATCACTGTTATGAATCAAGAGATACTTCGTATATTTGCAAATCAATTTGAAATAGATAAAAGTATCCCATCAAAATTAGTTTTTACTATTTATTGTTGTGATCAACAACTAGTAAAGATGTTATTATTGAAGGAATACGAAGAGGAATTCATATTAACATAAAAATCAAATGTCAGTCCATAAATCAGATATAAAAAAGGTTACTACACATCAATTAGCAGCAATGAAAGAAAGAGGTGAGAAAATATCTATGCTTACCGCTTACGATTATTCAATGGCTAAGATTATTGATGGTGCAGGTATTGATGTTATTTTAGTAGGTGATTCGGCATCCAATGTGATGGCAGGTAACGAAACTACTTTACCAATCACTTTAGATCATATGATTTATCACGCTACTTCTGTAGTCAACGCTGTTGATCGTGCGTTAGTAGTGGTGGACATTCCTTTCGGTAGCTACCAAGGTAGTTCAACTGAAGCATTGCGCTCTGCGATCCGTATCATGAAAGAGTCAGGCGGACATGCTGTAAAAGTTGAAGGCGGAAAGGAAATTGAGGATTCTGTAAAAAGAATTTTATCAGCTGGAATTCCAGTAATGGGACATTTGGGATTAACACCTCAATCTATTTATAAGTTTGGTACGTATACAGTAAGAGCAAAAGAAGAAGCTGAAGCTCAGAAGTTAATTGATGATGCCAAGCTGTTAGAAGAATTAGGATGTTTTGCCTTAGTATTAGAAAAAATCCCTTCAGCATTAGCAGAAAGAGTTGCAAAAGAGTTGACTATACCGGTGATTGGTATTGGTGCTGGTTCTGGAGTGGATGGACAAGTATTAGTTGTTCATGATATGCTAGGTATTACACAAGACTTTAAACCACGTTTCTTAAGGAGATATGCCAACATTGGCGGTATGATGACTGAAGCAGTTCAGCATTATATTCAAGATGTAAAAGCGGTAGATTTCCCGAACGAAAAAGAACAATACTAATTCATTTTTGAGTTAGTCTAAAATTTCGAAACTATGAAAATCGATCAATCACAAGTCATCTATGAAGACAATCATTTAGTGGTTGTGAATAAAGCTCCAGGTATTCTTGTACAAGGGGATGAAACAGGTGATGAAACTCTTTTGGATATTGTAAAAGAGTATATCAAAGAAAAATACAATAAGCCTGGTGCTGTATTTTTAGCACCTGTTCACCGTTTGGATAGACCTGTAAGTGGTGTTGTTGTTTTTGCCCGTACTTCAAAAGCGGCAGAAAGAATGGCGAAGATCTTTCAAGACCATAAGATTACAAAAAAATATATCGCTTTAGTTGGTAAGAAGCCTCAGTACGATGAGGATACAATGATCAACTGGATGAAGAAAGATCCGAAGAAGAACCGTTCTCATGTTTATCAGTCTGAGAAAAAAGGTGGTAAATATGTAGAGACGTATTATCAAATGCTAGGAAGAGTAGGTGATAACTACTGTTTGGAAGTAATTCCAAAGACAGGTCGTTCTCATCAAATTCGTGCACAACTGGGTAACATTGCATCTCCGATTGTTGGTGATATGAAATACGGTGCTCCAAAAAGAATCATGAAAGGTAAATTAATTTTCCTTCATGCAAGAGAATTGGAATTCGAACATCCTGTGAAAAAAACGCCTGTACGTTTTACAGCGAAACTTCCTGATCATGATGTGTGGAGGAACTTCACAGAAATGGCGGCAAGTATCTAAGAGCTTGTTTGAAACATCTATTTTAGTAAAAATCCACCCTTTCAGAACGTGAGTTTATTAATTTCATCAACTATAGAACCGCTATTTTTTCTGAAATTAATTTCCTCACAACCTAAAATGGAAAATTTTTACTTTTAAAATATATATTCCAAACATGCTCTAGTAAAAGCAGTTACTTATTCACATAATGATAAAAACCTCTGTATTTTCAGGATTGGAAATGCAGAGGTTTTTTGGGTTGTCAACAAATATGTTGGTAACTTTTATGAGAATCACCCATTGTGAATAACTTAACTTATCCACATCAATATATTATTGAAATATTTTAAAAGATAGTGTTGATAGTGTGAATAACTAAATTCACATGTTTGTATAACGTTTTCAAATAGCTATTAATCAGTGGATTATAATGTTAGTAAAGTTTGAATAATAAGAAATGCAAAAGTTACCAACATAAGGAGTGAATAAAAGAACAGCCAACATTTTTGATAAACTGATTTGTGAAAATAAATTTTATTCACTTACTTTGAATTACAAAGTACTTTTTATGAAAGAACAAGATTACATCAACGACTTAAAAGAAATCAAGGATATTATGAACCGTTCATCTCGGTTTATCTCCTTGAGTGGCCTCTCTGGAATCAGTGCTGGGATTTGTGCATTAATAGGAGCATACTTCGCTTATGATATTCTATATAATATCGGTTATGAAAGAAATATTATTAGTGGAAAAAAGATTGATGCCCTTATTATTACAGGTGCAGTAACATTATTGGCGGCGATTGGTTCTGCTTTATATTTTACATTTTCTGAAGCAAAGAAAAACGGTCAGAAGCTATGGGACCTTCAAGCGAAAAGGTTATTGATCAATTTGATGATACCACTGGCAACGGGCGGTTTACTGACATTGGCTTTAGTAGCAAAAGGATTTATTGGTTTAGCAGCTCCCCTGACTTTGATTTTTTATGGGCTTGCACTCGTGAATGCTAGTAAATATACCATCTCAGAACTACGTGGTCTTGGGATAATTGAAATAATTTTAGGACTTTTGGCGACGCAATTTATTGGATACGGTTTATGGTTCTGGACAATAGGCTTTGGATTCTTGCATATTGCATATGGTCTATACATGTATTTTAATCCTCAAAAGTGAAAGACTTATTAAACAATTTAAATAAAGCATTTGAAAATAAAGTTCGATTGGGAATTATGGCGGCACTTGTTGTAAATGAGTACCTGGATTTTAATTCCCTCAAAGAACTGCTCGGTGTCACAGATGGCAACTTGGCGAGTCACTTGAAATATTTGGAGAAGAATGAGTTTGTTTCGGTAAGAAAAGAGTTTTTGAACCGTAAACCCAATACCAAATATTCTGCTACCAATGAGGGGAAAGTGGCTTTCCAAAAACATATCAAAGCCATTGAAGATTTACTAAAATAAAAAATTTTAAACTATTACTTTGTATTTCAAAGTACTTTTAAACTATACAATTATGTACAAAAACTTATTTCGAAGAGAAGAAAAAATACTCAGAAGAAGGTTAAATAAAGTGGTACTTCAATTGATGCTGAGGCATTGGCTCTCATTTTAATATAAAAATTTTATTCATTCACTTTGTAATTCAAAGTACTTTTAGAAAACTATGAAAGTAAAAATGATATTGCCGGCATTGGCAGAAGCTGAAAGCCCTTTTTGGAGACCAATCAAATACTCTTTATTTCCACCATTAGGTTTAGCTACTTTAGCTTCTTATCTCTCTTCAGAAGATGAAATTGATCTTCAAGATCAGCATGTAGAAACATTGAATTTGGATGATGAGCCCGACCTTGTAGTCATTCAAGTTTATATCACCAATGCGTATCGCTCCTATAAAATTGCCGATCACTACAGAACAAAAGGAGCCTATGTGGTACTTGGTGGTTTGCATGTGACTTCTCTTCCTGATGAAGCGGCACCACATGCCGATTCTCTTTTTTTAGGACCAGGCGAAGAAACTTTTCCTCAATTTCTTAAAGACTTCAAAAACAAAAGACCTCAAAAGAGGTATTTCTCATCCGTTAGAACACTTGTTGGAGCTCCGCCGATTAGACGGGATTTAATTAAAAGAGAACGTTACCTCGTTCCTAATTCAATTGTAGTGACCAGAGGTTGTCCTCATCATTGCGATTTCTGTTATAAAGACGCCTTTTTTGAAGGTGGAAAAGGCTTTTATACACAACAAGTGGATGATGCATTAGCAGAAATTGATCGTTTGCCAGGTAAGCATTTGTACTTTTTAGATGATCACCTTTTAGGTAATGCAAAGTTTGCCACTGAATTATTTGATGGAATGAAAGGAATGAACAGAGTATTCCAAGGAGCGGCCACAATTGATTCCATTTTAAGAGGAAACCTAATAGAAAAAGCAGCAGAAGCTGGCTTAAGAAGCTTATTTGTAGGATTCGAGACCTTTTCCCCAGAAAACTTAAAGCAAAGCAACAAAAAACAAAACCTACAAAAAGACTATAAGAAAGCGGTTCAAAGACTACATTCTCTAGGAATTATGATCAATGGCAGTTTTGTTTTCGGGCTGGATGATGATGACAAAGATGTGTTTAAAAGAACGGTAGATTGGGGCGTAGAAAATGGAATTACTACTTCTACTTATCATGTTTTGACGCCTTATCCCGGCACTAAACTCTTTAAAGATATGGAAAGCAGTGGCCGTATCATTACTAGAAATTGGGATATGTATGATACCAGAAATGTCGTTTACCAAACCAAAAAACTAACGGCTCAGGAATTAAAGGAAGGCTATGATTGGGCATACAAAGAGTTTTATGCTTGGTCCAATATTCTAAAGGGAAGCCTCAGTCATGATGCGCATAAGCACAAACTAAAACATTTGCTGTACAGTGGTGGATGGAAAAAATTTGAACCGCTTTGGAACTTCATCATTAAATCTAGAAATCTCAATAACATGCTTCCACTTCTAGAGTCAATTTTATCAAAAGTGAACTATAAAGAAAACAGTGCAATGGAGCTGATCACACCAAAGCAAAGAAGTATTTCAAGTCGTCCAAAAGTGATAATTAAGGCTTTGAACAAGCAAACAACAGTCTTATAGACTAAAGCATAACACTTTTAAAAACGAGTTAAAAAATTACTCATTAAACAAATTATTATATAAAACTTTTAATCTAATTATTATGGAACAACAACAAAATCAAAAGCCTCAAAGAAGTTGGGCAAAGAACACAGTAATGGTCAAAGTTGGTATTATTACTATTTTAATGCTGTTATTATTAATACCACTTTCTATGATTGAATCCATTATTTATGAAAGGGAAAATATGAATAGAAAAGCCATTAAAGAGGTGTCTTCAAAATGGTCAAATGAACAGGTGGTGAAAGGGCCAATTCTAACAGTTCCCATGTTGATGGAAAGAGTAAATCAAGAGGGTGAAGTGATAGAATATACAAAGTACTGGTACTTGTTGCCTAAAGAATTAAAGATTGATGGTGACGTAGATCCAAGATCATTAAATAGGGGTATTTACGATATTATAGTGTACTCTTCTAATTTAGATGTGAAAGGACAATTTGATTTAAAGTCAATTCCAAAACCTAGCGATTTGAAAGAAATACAATTGGATAAAGCATTTCTCACAGTTGGAATTAATGATCTCAGAGGAATTAAGAATCAAATTAAAGTCAAATGGAATGATACTACCTTGGATATTGAACCAGGAAGTAGAATACCGAAATTAGTAGAAAGTGGTGTTACAATTCCCGTTACACTTTCAGAAGAGGGTCAATCAAAATATGATTTCAGTTTTAATTTGGTACTACAAGGAAGTCAAAACCTCTCTTTTATTCCACTTGGAGCAACCACTCAGGTAAGCATGCATTCAAAATGGGACTCACCAAGTTTCGTCGGTAATTTTCTCCCTGATACAAGAGAAGTGACAGAAGAAGGGTTTACGGCAAAATGGACTGTACTGCAGTTGAACAGAAACTTTCCTTTACAATGGATATCAGGTGAATTCAAACAATACAGCAACTTTGATCAATCAGCTTTTGGGGTAGACTTACTGATCCCTGTCAATGACTATCAAACTTCCATGCGTTCTGCCAAATATGGAGCCATGACCATTGCATTAACCTTTTTGATTTTCTTTTTGGTGGAAGTGATCAATAAAACAAGAATTCATCCTTTACAATATGCCATGGTGGGGATTGCCCTCTGCTTGTTTTACACATTATTGGTATCGATCTCAGAACACAGTTCTTTCAACCTTGCTTTTGGAATTGCTTCTGTAGCTATTGTAAGTATGATTTCATTATACTCCTTGAGTTTATTTAAAAACAAAAAACTGCCTTTAATGTTGATGCTGATCTTATTCGGAATTTATACCTTCTTATTTATCACATTACAAATGGTAGATTATGCATTGCTGATGGGTAGTATTGGGTTGACAATGATCTTGGGGGCAACAATGTTCTACACAAGAAAAATCAATTGGTATCAATTAAATCTTACACCTACAACAAGTGTGAGTTAGAAATATAAAAAGATCAGGCTAATAATATCAGCCTGATCTTTGATCATGTTGAACGATTTGATAAGTATTTGAGCTGTTGAAAGTACAGACTCAACCACTTAATTTAATTGATTGGTTACTTTTTGAGGTATGTTAAGAACGTCTACCAGAATAAATCCATCTAGGCAATTGTTGAATTTAGGATCAGTATTAAAACCGATGATTTTGCCATTCAACTTGATATACTGACGGATCAAAACCGGTACTTTGTATTTTTTAGAATCAATTTCCATTAATAATTTGTCCAGTTCATTGATGTTGAAATATTCTTTGTTCGTCAATTCATCAATGAATTCTTGGACATTGGAAGTGATTTTATATTTCTTTCTAGGTTTGATCAGATGTGAAAGTTCGTGATCGTATAAGAACTTGTGTGAGTAATAAATGATCGCATCTTTTGATGCATCAGAATAGTCGTTGCTTATACTTACAGAACCGAACATGTATCTGTAATGAGGATTTCTTTTCAAGTAAATATTGATGCCTTTCCAAAGGAAGAATAATGGGAAGGCATCTTTTTGCTTTTCTTTAATCACAAAAGATCTACCTAATTCAATTCCTTGTCGTAAGATAGGTTTAAAACCATCTTTATACTTGAATAGTGTATTGGTATAGAAACCTTTTTTACCGACATGTTCCATGATTTCATCACCTTTACCAATTCTGTAAGACCCGATCACACGGCTTTCTTCCTTATCCCAAATAAATAAATGCTGGTAATATTCATCAAAACGGTCCAAATCAATAGAGTGGTTTGTCCCCTCTCCTACATCTCTAAATGTTTTCTCTCTCAGTCTGCCGATTTCAAGAAGGATATAAGGAATTTCTTCAGATGGGCAGATATATACATCATATTGTTTTTGGCTGAAAAGTAGAGATGAGGAAGATAAATCTTTAATTTCTCCCACCAGAACATCCTTAGGAATAGGCTGGAATAAAGGTTCAGCTTCAGTCTTTACTTTTTTATTAGGCTTCAGGAATTTTTGCGACTTCAATCCTTCTCCTAGCAAATAGGTTTTATTTCTTAAGAAAGAACTGATTTCCTCAACAGTTTCGTGTTTTTGATATTCTTTAGGTTGTATGGGCTGGCCAATTCTGATTTTAATTTTGTTCCCTTTCTTATTTAAGAATTCTTTAGGGATTTGCATAGTTCTTAATGAAGGATGCACTTTGCCCAATAAATGGAACATCCAACTGTTGACTCCATGAAAATAAACAGGAACCACAGGTGCATTTGCACTTTTGATTAAGCGAATAGACGATTTTGTCCAAGGTCCATCTTCTATTCTTTTATTACTATTATAATAGGTTGATACTTCACCAGCTGGGAAAAGACCAATTGAGTTACCTTCATCTAAGGTTTTCAGTACTTTAGAAAAGGCATTTAGTTTCTTTTTACGAAAAGGGTCAACACTAATAAACAAGTCTTGAAAGGGTTTCATGACCTCCAAAAAATGGTTGGCAGTGACTTTAAAATCAGGTCGGACTTTGTTCATCATCTGCAGTAATAATACACCATCAAGTAATCCATATGGGTGATTGGAAATACTTATAAACGCACCTTCTTTAGGAATTTTAGCTAGATCTTCATCACTGACTTCAAAAGAGATATTGAGCATGTCCAATGCCTTTTCAATCAATTCAATCCCTTCATAACGAGATAGTTTAGTGTACATCTCGTTCATAGCCGAAAGTCCTAAAGTTTTCATGATAAGCTCAGTAATCATTTTATTTGTACCAAGCTCTTTCATCATCTTATCAGTTGGTATTATCTCAGTCTGCATAACTTTGTGATTTATTTCTGAAAGTTAGAAATCACGTTTTATCTGAAAGTTATTTAAAGCTTAATTCTATTTTGTTTTTAGGTGAATTACACGTTACAAAGTCATTTTTAGGTAATAAAACCAATTTAGTTTGATGTTAATCAAATAGTCGTTTTTTTCTTTCCATTTAGATTCCTCTTTATTAACTACAAATCAGTGAATTACGAAAAAAATAACTTCCAATATTTAAAATTGAAATTTTAAATTTGAGTAGGTTGAAAGTGAAATACTATTCTTTGTTATATTTGGTTATGCAAATAAATAATTCTTTATAAATTAGAATCTTAAAATTTGTAATCAATTTTACAGGTTAGCGAAGATTGAATTTTTAATTGTTACATTAACTACTTAAAAATGAGTACTGAGTATTCCTTATTCTTGTTTTTTATACATTTGTTTTAGCAAATAATAGTGTATTTGAAATTACAAATATATAAAGTGTGTAAATATAAAGTTAACTATTGATTTAGCTTTAAAAGCTCAAAAAAATGAAATTTTACTTTGAGAAATAGAGGATTACTGATACTTTCAAGTTATCATATTAAACACCAATAAACACATGAAAACTTTTACTCCTTCAGACGTAACTACAGCACAGATGCATGGTTACCTTTTAAATGCTATTGCCCCTCGTCCAATTGCTTTTGTAAGTACAATTGATGATGAAGGCAATGTTAACTTAAGTCCTTATAGCTGTTTTAATTTTTTTGGAGCCAACCCACCAATTTTGCTATTTTCACCCACAAGAAGAGTGAGAGGTAATACCGTTAAGCATACTTTGGAAAACATTTTACAGACCAAAGAGTGTGTAGTTAACATTGTACCATACACTATTGTAGAACAAATGTCACTTTCCAGTACCGAGTACGATAAAGGCATTAATGAATTTATTAAATCTGGTTTGACAGAACTTCCATCTCTAGATGTAAAAGCACCAAGAGTGAAAGAGTCGCCCGTACAGTTTGAATGTAAGCTTCAGCAAGTTATTGAAATGGGACAAGAAGGAGGTGCAGGTAATTTGGTTATATGTGAAGTGATCAGAATACATGCCGATGAGAACATATTAGATGATAATGGCATGATAGAAGGTGCCAAATTAGACTTGATGGGAAGAATGGGAGGAAACTATTATGTAAGAGCTTCAGGCGATGCCTTGATGAGTATTGAGAAGCCAATCAGGAAAAAAGGAATTGGTATAGATCAATTACCCTTACATATCGTTGAAAGTGAAATATTGACAGGGAATCAATTAGCAAAACTTGCAAACATAGAAGCAATTCCATCCATTGAATCATTAGAACATATAGAGGTTCCTATGATGGAGTCAAGAGAAAACAATCACATTTTAGCAGGAAAGCTATTAGATAAAGGAATGGTGGAGGAAGCTTGGAAGGTTTTGTTGAGTTAGTAAATAAAATATAAATGTTAAAAGATACATGTAATACTGTATATATATATATAATATCTTAATTTGGTATCAATAAGCAATTATTGTATTCATTACTTAAAGTGTATAAAATGATGCTAAATTATTTAGCGTAATATCAATTTTTGAGTCCATACAAAAAGACTATATATTTTATCAAATCTTCAATTTTTACAAATGAACTTTAGAAAACTACTGTTATTGGGAGTTTTTGTCCCTGCATTTACATATGCTCAGGACAAAAAATTACCTGAACAAACACCGATTAGTGTTAATGTTTTAGAGCAAACAAAACAAAAAAAAGAGCAAGAGAAAGAATTGCTTGAAGCTGAATTAGAGAAGAAGTACAAAGCTGACTCTACAAGAAAAGAAGCTAAAAAGAAGGAAGCATTATCTTCAATTCAATTGACAGCGTCTCAGAAATCAGCATTCTCTACTTTTCAAGAGCTTAAAGGCTTAGAAAAAACACTACTAAAGAAAAGAGCTGAGGAAAAAGTTACATTCAAAGGGAGTAATGAAGAAAAAGAACTTCCTTTCACCTTGACAGAATCTTTTATCAGTCACTTACCTGAAAAGCGACAAAAGACTTTTAACCTTCAAAGATCACAATGGGTTAAGAAAGAAGCATTGGTGGGCACTGACAATAAAGAGAATGAAAAAGAATTTGATTCAAATATTAATACAAAAATAAGTGAAGAGCAGTTGCTTGTTCAAAGCAGAAAAGAATTGAAAGACTTGCTTTCAAATGGAAGAGTGATGTCTGAAGATCCTACTTTATCATTGCGTAATGACTCAACACTAATTTATGAGTATGATTTGAATGGTGATTCTGTATTAGTTGGTAGAAAGCTTCGTTCTTATGATCAAAATGATTTCATCGAAACTTATACAACTCAAGATCTCACTTCTTCTAATACTTGGGAAACTGTTGAATTTGTTGAGATTGAAAGAAGTGAAAATAATTATATTACTAATCAAAAAACGTATGATTTTCCTAATGGAGAAAAGACATTATTGTTAGAAAGGTCTTATACTTGGGACTCAGACTTTAGCTATACATTAGTCTATGAAGAAAGAGATAATAATACAGGGGAAATGATGCCTATCTCTAAGGTAGAAATAGAGTTTGATGAAGAATGGAGAGATCTTTCTTACAAGAGTATAAATTATAATGAAAAAGTAAATGCTTATGTAGGTTGGGGATATGCATATAATGTAGAATATGACGAGGATGGAAATCAAGTCTTCTATCAAAGGCTTGATTATTCAAAAGTTTTGGATGAATGGTTTGTTTGGTATGAAGAGGAAACTGAAATTGATGGAAACACATTCACTACAGTCCGAAAAGAAAGAGATTATTACAAGAATGGTTTCTACAAGGAATTAACATTAGATCAAAAAAGAGTCTTTGAATATAATGAAGATGGTAGGTATTTATCTGAAGTGATATATAATTGGAATCATTCTATTGAAGATTGGGTAGGTGAAACAAAGAAAAATTACGAATATGATTATCAAGGTAACATAACATCAGAAATTTTTTATAAATGGGTACCTTCAAAAATGGATTTTGTAGTAGAATACAAATATGAAGATCTATTTGAGGAAGGTTTCAAAACAGAAAGAACTAGATATGACTTTGTGAATGATGATTTTGTTGCTGATTGGAAAAGAACTTATGCTTTTGACGAATTAGGTCGTCAGATATTGAACGCTTATCAAGAGTATAATGTAGAAGTTGAAAAATGGGAAAAGGTAAGTAAGGTTATTAATGAATACGATGAGAATGATTTTATTACATTAATGGAGGATTACTATGGAGAAACAGAAGATGGAGAGTGGTCAAAAAATGTAAAAAACCATAGAATGTATGATTCAAATGGTAATGTTTTGTCTTTTGAGTATTATAGGGCTAATGACAATGTTTGGGAAAAGGCATCGAAATATACTTCCACATATGATCTAAGGGATAGAATGATATCAATGATTACTTATGGAGTTGTTAATGATGAATGGGTAAATACTAACCAGACATTGAATACTTTTCATGAGGACGGTAGGGAAGAGACTATTGAAGAAGAATGGATAAATAACGCTTGGGTTGGTTATTCAAAAAAAATCATTAAAAAAGATGAACAAAATAGATTAACTCTTTCAGAAGATTATCTTGTTGTAGATGAAGGTTGGGAGAAATCAACCACGAAGACAATGTCTTATCATGAGGATGGAAAAGTATGGGTTGAGAAAGTAACTGCACATATTGAGGGGTATTCAAGTTACAGAGAAGAAAATGTATATCACAGAAATAGTAGTTATTCTAAAACCTTAGAGATGTTTCAATCGGGAGGCATTGATGATACATATACTTATGGGTATAAATACGAGAAAGAATTCAATCATCCTCACTATTCATATTCAATTACAACAAGTAAAAATTATGATTGGGTAGAAGATGCTTGGGTGCAAAATTATGAATCAATAGAATCATTCAATGACGAAGGATTACTTGTAACAAATCATTATTTAAGAAACATGGATAGTGAAACTTCTATCTATGGAACAAAGTATGAATACAACTATGACAATAATGGAAATATAATTAAGCAACAAACTTTTAATTGGAATAGAACTACTGATGAATGGCTAAATAATAGTGTGTATGAGTATGCGTATAATGATAATAATTTCATAATAGTTTATATCTATTTTAGTAATTGGGATGGAGAAAAGTATACATATGGTTATAAACGTGAGTATGAAAAATCGGATGAGAATCAATTGTTAACACAAGAGTTTTTCTCTTGGAGTGATGCTAATTGGGTAAAAATGAATAAAAGATATTATTCCTATAACGATCTGGGTCAAAAAAAATCGGAGATACAAATGCTGTGGGATTCAGTAGAAAATGATTATGTCAATAACTATAAGGAAGAATGGAATTTCACTAACAGTACAGATTATAGTTATGAAACATTCAACTTCTCAGAAAATGAATGGGTTTCAGACAGCTATCAAGAATATCAAGAAATAGGTAATATTACAGAGTATATCACTTTTGCTTCTAATAAAGCAGAAGTAATAAATTCAATTAGACGAGAAACATATACAGATAATAAACATAACTATACTCTGAAAGAAGAGTATGTAGATTTTGTATATCCATCTAATTCCCAAATGAGTTTATATGAGAAACACTTTGATGAAAGAGTAAGTAGTGAGTGGGAATTCTATGGTTTAAAATATAATTCTGAAGCAGGATATTGGTCTAATAGTAGTTATAAAGTGATCGAGGATTCTGTAGATAACGTTCTGAAGAGTCGTATTTACTATAAGAATACTGGAAGTTATTCAAATCCTGAATGGGAACTTTATGAAAAGTTTGAATACACTTTTGTTGATGGAATACAAATGGGTGTTATGACATATAGTTTAGATATCAACGGAAACTTTGTAGAAGAAGATAACTATTTGAAAACAAAAACAGATGATACTACCACAGATGATATAGAACAAAGTTGGAATGGGAGTGAATGGGTTAATCAAAGAAGACAGGAAGAGTTTTTCAATGAAGACGGAGATAAAATCGGATATGCAAGATATGATTGGTCTTCTGATAAGGGGGATTGGGTAGGTTATTATAAATCAATTGACTATACTTTATATCATGATAATGGAATAAGAAAGTATTATAACTATGAAAGCTATAATTGGGAAAATGATCAGTGGGTTGGTTCATATGCTTACGATTATTCTTATGATGAAGAAGGAAATATTATTTCAAATATCAGCTACAGATATGATATCAATAAGAATGAATGGTTTGGATATAATAAGGAAGAGTACTCGATTGAAGGAGATAAAAACGTTACTATCAATTCTTATTGGAGTTATGATATTTCAGATTGGGAATATTATAGAAAAAACCTATCTCAGACTTCATCTAATACTCAAGGTGTAATGACAAAAAATGTTTTAGAGGTGGAAAGCTGGAACCCAGAAACAGAGAACTGGTTTGGAGTAGAAAGAGAAATTACTCATTACACAGAAAATTCATCAATCTTTGAAAGATATGTATACCTTAAACAAATAGATCTTTGGGAAGGTGCATATCGAACCGAAATATTTAAGGATCAATCAATAATAATAAGGTACTCATGGATTGAAGATGAAGATTGGATACCATACCAAAGGGAGACTAATATTGAGGAAATAAATATAGATGGTTCGAGATATACGGAATACTTATATGAGGACTATATTGATGAAGAATGGAAAAAAATAAGAATCGAAGAACGTTTTGACAATTGGAATAATTGGGAGGAATCATATTCTATCATAAACTTATATGATGAAACTATTGAAGAGTTCTTACCTTCTGTAAAAAGATTTTACTATGATAATATAGAGTATACATGGAGTGAGGAACTAATGGATTGGAAAGAGTTCAGACATAATCTTTATAATGAAAGATATCCTCAGCAATGGAGTACTATCGAAAATGAATGGGTAAAATATAAAGATGAGTTTAGCTTTTATTCGCCAACTCTTGAGCATAATATTCCTTCAGAGTTATTTATGGAAGATCACCCTACTTTTGATATTGTATTTACAAAAGGTACAGAAGACATGATACTTTCAACTTCTGGAACTGTAGCATCTTTAGAAGGAAATACCCTAACCCTAAATGAGGTTGGAGAATTAGTACTTACAGTTGTTATTCCTGAAGGAGTAAATGAATATGGCATTACTTATACAGGTAGAACTGTTGAAATCAAAGTAGATGTAAAAGTAGGAAGTATCAATAGTATTGATGATTTACTTCCTGGACAATTGCTTCTATATCCAAACCCTGCTACAGATGTAGTAAATATTGCTTCTGAAGCAGCATTGATTTCTCAAGTAGAAATATTTACTGCAGCTGGGCAAAAAGTAGGTAGTACTACTGACAGTACAATCAATATTGGTGGTTTGAATAAAGGAATTTACATCCTTAAAATTGCTACGAGCAAAGGTGTAACTTCTAAAACACTAATTGTAAAATAAAACGCAATTTGAAATAAAAGAGACCGAAACAAAAAATCCCTCTTACAGCATCTTGTCTGTAAGAGGGATTTTTTTGTATAAAATTAGCTTACTTCCAACCTTCGTTTAAGAAGTCGTGGAATGTATCGCCTCTTAAACCTAAACGAATAGTTTCTAAAGGAATAACTTCTTTAGGAGCGATATTACCAAGGTTCACGTTTGTGCCGATCAACTTGATAAACCAAACTTGTTGTGCTTTTTGTGGAGCTTCCCATATGATATTTTCATAAGGGATTTGGGTTAAAATCTCTTCTACTAAACCAGATCTAACTTCACCCGAAGAACGGAACAAACCAACGTTACCACCTTCACGAGCTTCACCGATTACTTTCCAAGCTCCGGCATCTAATTCAGCACGCATCAATTCGATCCACTTGTATGGAGGAATAATTTTCTCAGCGTCTTTAGAACCTACTTCTGAAAGAACAGTTACTTGTTTTGATAATTTGTTGATGTATTCGCATTTTACATCATGAGCCATATCCATAGATCCATCAGAAACTTCTGCGAATTCTAAACCGAATTTATCTAAAACTCTTAAGTAGTCTTCGAATTGGTTACGGATAACAAAAGCTTCAAATAAAGTACCACCTAAGTAAACGTTGATACCCGCTTCTTTATAAAGGTTGATTTTATCTTGAAGCTGAGGAGTTACATAAGAAGTAGCCCATCCTAACTTTACTATATCAATGTAATCTCCTGATGTAGACAAGACGTCTTCTACTTCACGTAAAGACATACCTTTATCCATTGCCATTGTTAAACCTTTGTTTCTTGGTTTAGCACTTCTTTCAGGAAGATTATTTAAAACGTAATTCATCATCGGACGATTTGAAATAAAAAAAACCGACTTCTCTCGTCGATACATTTTTAATTGCTTACTAAGTATATTCAAACATTATACACAATAAGACGAGGCGCAATTTCGTAAAACTGAATCGCTTATAGTGTATATTTTTGTTAAAAAAATGAAATATTAATGCTAATTATCAATAATGAGGGATAGGACTCAAAAATGAATGTAAAAAAGGGTCAAAAATGAATATTAATGTATTTTAGACACTAAAAATTACTTCTTTTTGAAACTTAAAATCGCTGATTCTAGGATTTTCTTCACTGTGTTATTAGGAATGAAATCAACTAATTCAGTGTGAGCATCATAGTTAAGCTTTAATGCTACCTCAATATGTTTGTATGCATCCTTTAGTTTTCCAAACAGCATATAATATCCTGCAAGTCTATAATGAATGGAATGATTGCCCTCTAAGTGATCAAGTGCTCTTTTCAATACATTGATAGCTTCTTCGGTTTCATTCTCATTATAATAAACCATAGACCATTCTATCCATGCTTTAGATCTGTGTGGATTGATTCTACAAGTCTCTTCAAAAGCTTCTATACCTGAACTCAAATTGCCCAATGCAGTTTCAGCCAATGCTAAGGAAAACCAGTATTCATCATAAAATTTATTCAGCTTTACAGCTTTACTCAAATAATGAGTGGCTTCTAGATAATTGCCCAATAATCGATGATTTTCTCCTATTCCAAACCATGCTTCATCATAATTCTCATCAACTTCTATGGCCTTCTTGAAGTAACGAATACCAACGTTGTAGTCCTTCATCAGTTCAGCTGAAGCACCCAAGTGACAATACAGTTCGGCTGTTGGTTCCTCAGTATTTTGCAAAGCTTCAAGATAGGCTCTAAAAGCTTCAGCATATTCCTTGAGGTTCATATGACAATGCCCTGTTTGCATGTGAGCACTCTCAAAGGTGTCATCAATTAAAATAGCATATTCAAATGCCTTTAGCGCATCATTGTATTCTTTAATCTGACTGAAGTAAATTCCCAAATTATACCACGCATCAGTATTGTAGGGATCTTTATCAACAAACTGTTGAAGGAAGTTGTGAAGCTCTTCCGTTTGATTAAGCTGTACACAGCAATCCACTAGTTCATAAATTGTATTTTCATGAGACATGTCACTTTCAATGGATTTTTTAAAGGCTTCTACCGCTTTCTCAAATTCATTGATGGACTGAAGTGTTATACCAATGTTATAATAAATATCGGCAGGGTTTTCTGCATAGGGCAAGGCGGTCTCAAAACTGCTGATGGCTTTTTCTACTTCGCCAACAATAGAATGTAGAGACCCTTTATGAAATAAGACATTGAAGTCTGTTGGTGCAATTTGTGCGGCTTCATTAATAGCGGCAAAAGCATTAGAATAATCACCTGAAAAGGCCAGTATCCTTGCTTGAAGTACTTTTATCGTACTGGAAAATGGATAAACACTATTGGCTACCTCGCATGCTTTAAGTGCTTTATTGATATTAAAATTGACGAAATAGTGTTCAATGATATCTTCAAATGTACTTAGGTCAAAAAATTCTACTCTTCCCTCCTTTTCCATCAATTCAAATTTTTCTAAAGCACTTTGTATGTTATTTTGACTATCGGGCATATTGAAGTTTTTAAATAGAAAGTTCTATACAATATCGCAATAAATATAATGTAAAGTTGTTAATAGACTTCTATTTATGTGAATTGAATTTAAGGGGATTAATTATGTTAATAGATATAGGTATACTTCTATTGGTTTGAATTAATCCACAGCATTGTTTCCTCAAGTGAATAGAACCTGATATCAAGTTTTTCTATTGCCTTTATGTTTTGATATTGATAGGTAGAAAACAATGTATTGATAAGATCTTTTGTGAGAGCATTTTGTTTACTACTGAAAATAGAAAAGATCTTTTTGATATAATAAAGAAACATCACAGTAGAGCGTGATATGCTTTTGACTGGTGGATTTACATTCAGTTGTTTGCTGATGATCGTTAAAGCCTCTTTAAAAGGAAGGTTAGACGCATTCAAAATGAATCGCTCACCCGTAATTGGAAGTCTCAATGCATTGACCACACTTTGAGAAACATCTCTTACATCTACAGAAGAGAAAAGACCGCTAGGGTAAAACTTCACTCCTTCCTTAATATAATTCAAAATGGATAAGCTGCTTCTTTTGAAATCACCAACTCCAAAGATGACAGAAGGATTCAAAATTACCATGTCTAGCCCTTCTCTATAACCTCTCCAAACTTCTTGCTCAGCATTGTATTTTGATATCGCATATTGCGACATCCCCTTTTCTCCTGTCCATTTTGATTCCTCATTAATTTGGTCACCAAACTCAGGAATACCAAGTGCCGCAATAGAACTTATGAAAATAAATTTTTTAATGTTGGATTGTAAAGCAATGTTGACAAGGTTGGCAGTGCCTTCTACATTCACAGCACGCAGTTCCTCTCTGGATGTATTAAAAGAAACAATGGAAGCGGCATGAACAATGTATTCTACCTCTTTCAGTACATCAGAAAGTTGACTAGGGTCTAAAAGGTGGACATCTACCCACTCTATTTGATCGTTTTCATTTTTAAGAAAAGATTTATCATTTTGAACACCATTCATTGCCACAATTTGAGCTCCTTCTTTGAGCAGTGCCTGAATGATATATCCTCCTACAAAACCGGTTCCCCCAGTTACAAAAACTTTTTTCCCTAGTAGTGACAAACTTTTATACGTTTCTTTTAAAATGTTGCAATTTGATTGTTTTTAAGGTTCAAACCTAATGATTTATAATAATATGAGGATTTCAAAACCTTTTTTAACCCATCAATATGTTTTGGTTTATGAGAATCAGTTCCTATAAAATCAACGAGGTTATCATCAATCAACCTTTCAGCAATAGCTTTTGACCTAGAGGAGTAATATCCCATTAAAGAAAGAGCATTGATTTGAAGTAAAGCACCCAAGCTTTTCCATCTTACAATTTCCTCATAATCATCAAAAACATAAGTATATCTTTCAGGATGTGCAATTATAGGCTGGTATCCTTGTGATATTGCCATGAAGATTGCTTCATCAATAAATAAACAAGGATTTATAAATGATGTTTCGACTAGAAGATATTTTTTACCAAAAGTAAGAAAAGGCTTTTTGTTTCTTAAGTTTAAAAGAAAACCATCATCAAGGTAATACTCGGCGGCAAACTCAATGGTTATATCCATTTTCTCTTTTGCGATTTCTTCTCTTACAAGTGCAACTTTTTCGGCAATACCTTCAGGTGTATTTTTATAAAAGTCACTCATGATATGCGGAGTAGCCACAAGGTGTTTATACCCCAATTGCTGAAGCCCTTTTATGATTTCCATGGATTCATCCAAACTGGAAGCACCATCATCTAATTCAGGTAAAAAATGGGCGTGCATATCCATGGTTATTTCTGGCCCTTGAGGAGTTGTGATAACTTCCTTGGTTTCTTTTTTTTTGTTTTTTGAAAAAAGACGAGACAACCAACCCATAACAAATTATTTATATCAATTGAATAATTACAAACCTACAAATAGAACTACGTTTTTAGTGTATTATTTTGTTTGATTTAGGAATTATTATTTTTTCTTCTTTTTGAATACTCTTTTCCAGAAAGGTTCTGATACAGTATTAAAGTAAGCGGCATCTTCAGGATTCATATCAGATTCATATCCGTAGGTGTAACCATAGCCGAACCCGCCAGCATTGTAAGACATAGCACCATAACCGTAGCCATATCCTCCATAGCTTCTTCTATCAGGAACAGAGTTTAGGATAACAGATATATTCTTGAATTTTCCTGATTTATAAAGATTGTTGGCATTATCAATGAAAGAAACCTTAGAGTAATCAGCTCTGATAATGTAAATAGGATGAGTCACATGTTGCATGATAATCATACCGTCTGTAACGAGGCCAATTGGAGGAGAGTCAAGGACAATGACATCAAATTCTTTTTTCAACTGCTCTAAGAACACCGAAAAATTATTGGACATTACCAATTCAGAAGGGTTTGGAGGTATTGGTCCTGCACTGATATATTTTAAGTTGTCAATATCCGTTTTTTGTAGACAGTCTTCTATTGTACTTTGTCCTGTAAGAATAGAAGAAGAACCTTTGTAGTTATTCCCGCCAAAAGCAAGGTGTACTTTAGGTTTACGGAGGTCTAAGTCAACCATAACAACTTTCTGTTCTGACATTCCTATGATTCCTGCAAGGTTGGACCCGATAAACGTTTTACCTTCACCACTGATAGTAGAAGTAACAGATATGACTTTCTTTTGCTCTTTATTTTCATTGTCAGTGATCATAAAGTTCAAATTGGTACGCACTGACCTGAAAGCCTCACTCATTGTAGATTTTGGATCGCCAGACACAACTAATTTAGAAACGGGCATTTCTTCCTTATTATATTCTGGAATCAAACCTAGAATAGGCATTGTAGTTCTTCTTTCTAAGTGTTTTAATCCACTGATTTTGTCCATTTTGATATATACAATCAAAATAAGAATCACAGAGAGAAAAATACCTGCAACTATACCAATCCCATAAGCAATCATGATTTTTGGTGTGATGGGGGTTTTGCTTGCGTTTGGTGAGTTGATCACAGTAGAGCTTTCTATAGTACTTGCTTGAGCCATGCTCACTTCAATCATCTTATTGGTAAGAAGATCAAAGATGTTTGTATAGATTTCAACTCTTTTCTCAATTTTTTTGAAATCAGGATCTCCACCAATATTTTGATAAAACACATGTTTCAGTTTACCAATTTCACCTTGTAATTCACTGATATTCTCTGTAAGAAACTCTTCTGCAAACTTTATAGACTCAGCAACTTCATAACGTAATTTCTTATAAAGTTCTAGTTTAGCATTGCTAGCAACTGTTCTTTCAGTATAAGAGTTTTTGATACGATTTGCTTGTACTTCAAGTTTAGCGAGTTCACTTAAGTTAGAAGCAATACTGCCATCTGTAAGAATTGTAGCATAAGCCTGTATGTATACAATACTGCTATCAGCTTCTAAGAAATGCCTTAATTTCTGGTATTTCTTGCGTTCTCCTTTCAGTTCATTCAGTGATTTTTCAAGCTCCTGAATATTATTTACAATAGGACCAGCATCCATGTAGGATGATAAATCTTTATTGTAGCTAATTTCTCTCAACTTCTTTTCTTGAAGGGATAAAGAGTCTCTTGTCAAGTCAGCTTGGTTGTATAAATAATCTAGAGCTCTTTCATATACCAATGCCTTTCCTTCTCTAGATAGTTGGCTGTAAGCCAGGTTGATGGATTGAAGAATTGCAATTGCCTTTTCTCTATTGCCAGCTGTGAAAGAAATTTGGATAGTGTTAGCTTTAGGGTTAAAAACTTGCACACTAATATTTTTTTTCAAGAACTTTACAAGTGAAGGTCTTGAGTTGACAACAAAAGAGAAGGTATTATTTATTGTAGACTTAGAATTGGGTTCGATGATAATATCAGCTCCTTCAAAGAATAATGGTTTTCCTGATATTCCTTCGACTACACTTTTACCTTGATTGTAAGTTAGTTGATAGCTTTTACCATCTCCAGAAAAATTTAGTAATATTGGTTTATCCTGTAGGAAAGGTAATTTTCCTGAAGGAAACGTAATTGAAAAAGGGAGATTTTTTCCAAAGAGTTCCGAATCTCTGATTTCACCTACAGAATAATAACTCAATCTTAGATCAATCAATGAATCAAGTATTCTATTGTATGTGACACCCGATGTGATCAAAGCCATTTCACTCTCTAATTTTCCATCATTTAGAGAATTACTCATCAAACCAAGTTTTTCAGCAAATTCTTGGGAAGATGAAGTTAGCTTAATCTGATTTAATGTAGTAGCCTCGTAAATACGTGGTGACCATCTTATATATAGATAAGCACAAATTGTGGTTAATGAAATCAATAACAGGACCCAGACAATATTTTTCTTGACAACATATTCTAGTTTATCAAAATCAATACTATCTGCTATATTACCATCTTCTCTATCGAAGTCGTCAAATTCTTTATCAAAATCAGTCATTGAGAGACTTTTTATTTTAATGATTAATTACCAGTAGAAATTTGTTGAATCAGTAAGTATAATGATACAACACTTGAGACTACACTAACTAGAAGCGTTAAATCTTGTAGGTTTCTAGTATCTGATTTTCTACGCGGTTCGATGTAGATAACGTCATTAGGCATTACATTTAAATTTGCTTTTGCCATTCCCTGAATAGTACTCAAATCAACAAGCTGAACAGCAGGTTTGTTCAAACCATAGACAGGATCGGGACGTATAAGTCTGATATTGGTAGCCATGATGTCATTTTGAACCGGAACGCCGTTATTTCCTCTAGTATTTTGTCCACTTAAAGTGGCTTGAGCAATGACATCTAATAATGTCATATGTTCTGAGCGTAGAGGAATGATATTCGCTCCTGTAGCTCCCATTACAATTACTTTTTTATTGATATAGTTTGTAACAACATAAGGATCTAGATAAAACTCACTATACTTTTCAGCTAGTATTTTATTGGCCTCATCTAATGTTAACCCTACTAGATTAATTGCTCCGATTAATGGAAGTATAACAAGGCTGTCTGATTGAACGAGATAATTTTTAGGTTCATCATTATTCTGCCTTAAATTCATATTCAAAGCACTATTTGGGTTTTCTAACATATTAGCATTATTACCATTTAAGTTATTTCCCTCAGTACTCTTCTTTAAAACTTGGTCTGGTTGAAGATAATCTCCATTAGGATCAACAATTGCCTCTCCACTATTTGTGAAAACAGACATTGCTATTCTATCATCTACATTAATAACATAGTTATGAAGAGCAGATTGCTGTGCATCTTGAAAAACTTCCTCATTGATACTTGTATCTGTTTTGAATAAAATACTCTTTTTGATTGAACAAGAAGACAAGCTTACTAACAGAAGTAGAGTTATTAAAAATGGAAAATTATATTGTTGTATAACCTTTTTGAAATGTTTCATGTTTAGTTACATCAATAGCTTATTTAGCGAAAATTTTAATCGAATAAGCGTAAAAAAAATAGGCAATATTGCCTTATGGGATTAATTTAAAACCAAAAGTAATAAAAAAGGCCCACTCTCTGAACAATTTTCAAAGAGTAGGCCAAAATCTATCTATTAAATGATTTATTTCTTAAATGACTTTACACCTTCATCTAAGAAGTTGATAAAGTTTTCAACATTTAAGTCATAAGCTTTTGCAGGAATCATTAAATCACCATTGTCATTTAACAGGCAATAATAAGGTTGTGCATTACTGTTGAACTTCGTGATTTGGAAGTCAAAGTTCTTTGCCCCAATTGTCTTTTTCACATTACCATCAAATGTTGACGTTACCCATTCATCTTTTGGTAATTTAGTAGGGTCATCTACATATAAAGCAAGAATGATATAATCTTCTTTTAAACGCTTTAATACTCTAGGATCTGACCAAACATTGTCTTCCATTTTACGACAGTTGGCACATCCATGTCCCGTAAAGTCAAGGAAAATAGGCTTTCCAAATTTCTTAGAAGCTTCTACCGCTTGATCATAATCAAAATACCCTTTTAAACCGTGAGGTAAATGGAAGATGTCTCCGTATTTGATTGGATAAAGCATATCCTGTTTTTCTGAAGAAGCATCAATAGATGCGTTAGCGACTTCATCTCGGATAATCGATTTTAAATCAAAAGTATGATGTGTTTGTGGAGGTAAAATACCTGAAAGCATTTTCAATGGAGCACCAAATAATCCAGGGATCAAATAAATCACAAATGAGAATACAATTGTCGCTAAAATTAATCTTGGAGGGCTGATAACGTCCATCGGAGAATCATGCGGTAAACGGATTTTACCTAATAAATAAAGTCCTAACATCATTGAAATAGCAATCCAAATCGCTACCATGATATCTTTATCTAAAACACCCCAGTGATATACTAAATCTACTGTTGATAAGAATTTGAAAGCTAATGCTAATTCTACAAAACCTAGTACCACTTTTACTGAGTTTAACCAACCTCCCGACTTTGGAAGACCTTTCATTAAACCAGGGAACAGGGCAAATATTGTGAATGGTAATGCAAAAGCTGAAGCAAAAGCAATCATACCAAAGATAGGTTTTACGTATGCTCCACCTACTGATTCAATCAAGATTGTTCCTACAATTGGACCTGTACATGAAAAAGAAACAAGTACTAATGTAAAGGCCATGAAGAATACGGCACCTAAACCACCTTTGTCCGATTGTTTATCCATTTTATTTACTAATGAACTCGGCATTGTGATTTCGAACATACCGAAGAACGACATCGCAAAAACGATGAAAATTGTAAAGAAAAGGATATTTGGTAACCAGTGTGTTGAAATAGCATTAGCTACACTTGGGTCTCCTGCGAGAGGTGCTAAAACAGCTCCAAAGAAACCATAAATAGCAATAATTGAGAAACCATATAAGAATGCCTTTGACTTTCCTCCACTCTGATTAGTGAAAAATGAAACCGTCAATGGAATCATTGGGAACACACAAGGAGTAAAAATAGCTGTAAGACCAAATATGAAAGCTGAAAGCATAAAACCAAATAAGCTTTCCTCAGTGTCTTGTCCACTTGAAGAAACAGCTTTGATTTCACCTTTTTCAACTTGCTCTACTTTTACTTCTTTCTTTACTTCTGAATCAACAGCTTCTTCGACTTTTGCAATTTTAGCATCACCGAAAACAAAACTCTTGGCCAATGGAATACATTGCCCCGTTTCATCAGAACAGCTTTGGCCAGAAATATTCGTTTCAATTTTAAAAGGAACTTCAAGTACTTTTAGTGTTTGAGTGAATTCACCATGTTTTTTAAAATAAGTGATATCACCTTCCCAAAGTTCATCATATTTTTTCTTTGGGTTGACAGGAGTAAATTCTCCAGCAACTTCAAATGTATTGTTTAAAGTGTATTCTACTTCAGTAAGCATTGGTCCTAGGTCAGGATCAAAATCTGAAGAATAGAGATACCAACCTTCTTTAATTTCCGCTTTATAAGTGATAGTAATAACTTCTCCCTTTTTTGGCGAATTGTTTGAAAGTTCAGCACTCCATTTGACTGGGTTAATCAATTGAGCGTTTGTAGTAGATATTATTCCTATAAGGAACAATCCTATTAGATAAATTGATCGAAAAAATGTGTTCATGTTGTTATAAAAATCGTTTTAGATCGTTTCTTCTCTTAATACAGAGCGGAACTGACTTACTTTCTCACCGAACTTCTGCTTGAGCTGGATATGCAAACTTTGTTCGTGTTGTCTCATAAAGCGATCTGCATTAGATAAGCTTTCCACATCAAGCATTAATGCAAAGTTACTTCCTGTAGCTTCTGCTTTTTCAGACAATAATTTCATCAGTTTGTGACTTTTAAAGCACTTGGTATTTGTTACTTCTGGAATGAAATAAGTTTTCATCCATTCTTTCCATGTAGAAAGCACTTCATCGTCTACATGAAAAGAGATATTATATATGATCATGGTATGTAATTTTTTGCAAAATAAAGAGTATCGTAATAATGTACTATTTTTTAAAATTCTTTTTCAATTTAATTACAATCAGGATCATCATTAAATTTCCTAAACCACCTAATTTATATGAATAATGAAATTTATTGACTACAAATATCAATTCAATTGAGTGAAAATTGATAGTTAATACTTCCTTGCTACTTGTACAAATTTCCTTTTGTTTACAACGTAAATGAATACGTTGTGTATTTTTATTGACTTATTCTAAGAAATAGTGTAATCCATTGATGTGACTTATGTTGTAATACAACGTATATGCTCTAATGAAGTGCGTAATTAATTACGTATATAGCTTTTGTAGGTTTTTCATATGTATGATCTAAGCTAGATATAACGCTTAAACTTGTCATGTTTATGTATAACTGAATGGAGTATTGGAACTTTTTAATTCAATTTAGGATTGATGATGTAAAGAATACTTTGTTTTTGGGTTGTATTATTTCACTTTTTCATTTTGAAGAAAATTTTAATCAAAATATTAAAATAAAAAAAGATCTTACATGGGAACTAAAACGGAGTATTAGTCATATCGTAAAGAAATAGTGACTATGAAACCTAATTTTATTAAAACATACCTTACTATTCCTTTATTAAAGATGAAGATTTGGGAAGAAATTAAGACCTTTGCACAAGAAGAATATCAGCAACTATCGATCATAAAGTGTTTCCAAAGAGATTTTTATGATTTGATTTCTGAAGCGAGGGGAGGTATAACTGAAAATAATCAGACTTTACTCCTCCAATCGTTACATACTTTAAAAGGTATAGCAGGAACAATAGGTGCGACTAGACTTCAGTTTATAACAAAAGAAGCGGAAGGTATGGCACGCATTGATAATGCTTTTATTGATGAGATAGAGCATTGTGGAAAAGTGTCCATAGATGCATTGAATAATCATTGTGGATAAGGTAAATCAGAAAGAAAAATATTCTAAATTAATAAAAGAAGAAGCACAAAGACTCGGTTTTTCTGAATGTGGAATTGCTAAAGCAGGTTTTTTGGAAGAGGAAGCAGATCCTTTAGAAAAATGGCTTAAAGCAGGAATGCATGGCGAAATGGGATATATGGCCAATCACTTTGATAAAAGATTAGACCCTACCAAGCTAGTAGAGGGGGCAAAGTCTGTAGTGATGCTTTCTTATAATTATTTCCCTGAAAAAGATTTAGCACAAGAAGGAAACTTCAAAGTGGCAAAGTATGCTTATGGAGAAGATTACCATTATGTGATAAAAAGAAAACTCAAAGATCTTGTGAAATTTATCAATGCTGAAATTGGTGAAGTAGAAGGTAGAGTTTTCGTAGATTCAGCTCCTGTTATGGAAAGAGCTTGGGCCAAAAAAGCAGGTTTAGGCTGGGTGGGCAAACATAGCTTACTTTTGAATAGAAAAATGGGTAGTTTCTTCTTTTTAGCTGAATTGATAATTGATTTAGAATTACAAGAAGATGCTCCTATCAAAGACTACTGCGGAACATGTACAAGATGTATTGATGCTTGTCCAACAGATGCTATTCCAGAAAAAGGTATTGTTGATGGAAGTAAATGTATTTCCTATTTGACGATTGAATTAAAAGAACAAATCCCAACGGAATTTCAGGGAAAAATGGAAGACTGGATTTTTGGCTGTGATATATGTCAAGATGTTTGTCCGTGGAACCGTTTTTCAAAACCACACAGCACCCCAGAGTTTTCTCCTCATGATCATTTAGGAGAAATGTCTAAAAATGATTGGAATGAAATCACCGATGAGGTCTTCAAAGAGATTTTCAGAAAGTCAGCCGTCAAGAGAACAAAATTGGAAGGCTTGAAGAGAAATATTATGTATGCACAAAAAAAGTGATCACCTTCTGGTTTAGGTGACCACTATTGTAATTTCTTTGTGTGAGTGAGTATGTTGTATTTTAGCCAACTAGTGCATACGAATTAATATGTTTGTTGCACTCGTTCTGAATTGTGAAGGCATACTTTGGAAAATTGGATTTTCCCCATGATCTTAAAGATAGAACCTCATTGATCGATAGGATTCCCAAAGATTTGCGTAACTCCTTTAAAAATAAGTGTCTGTCAAACGACACTTTATTGAGAATTACCTTAGTATATTCAAGCATGATCGGGTTTGTTTTTACTTGGTTGTCTTGAAAAATAAAAATTTCGGTTGAACAATTATTTTGACATCTGCTAATAAGTGTAACGCTAATATAGTGTATAAGTTACATTTTTATTAGTTATAATTCATTTTTTTAAACTTTTTTCACAACTTTTCTTCCCTCGAATTATAGATATTTACGGTATGAAAAGATCACTATTGAAATTTTTTACTTTTAAGGGTTCAATGCAACAAATTGGGCTTCTTGTATTTTGCTCAATGCTGTTGTCATTTTCTACTTATGCACAAACTGTAAGTATTGCAATTGGCAGAACAGAGATTGGTCAAAATGAAAATTTTGAAATCACTTTAACTGTTAAAAATGGTCGTCTGACCAAGTATTCTGAATTCCCAGATATTGAAGGTTTTGGAAAAGGTAGACCTTCTACATCAAGTCAGACTTCAATTATAAATGGGCAGGTTTCCACTCAGCAGAGTGTAGTTCAAATGTATCAACCAACAAAACAAGGTACATTTAAACTACCTCCTTTTAATATGTCTGTCAATGGTAAATCTGTAAGCAGTAATGGAGCCACTATCAAAGTAGGGCCAGCTGTGCAAAGGCAAGTTTATGATCCTTTTGCAGATTTCTGGGGAGGAGGATCATCAAGAAATCAACAACAAAATCAGCAATTTATTGATGTTGAAGCAGATGCATTTTTCTCAGTGAGTACTGACAAAAGCAGTGTTTATAGAGGAGAAGGTTTTAAAATGGACATCTCATTTTATGTAGCTGTAACCAACAGAGCCGAAATGGATTTCTATAAATTGGATGAACAAGTGACAGAGATTTTGAAGAAAGTAAAACCTAAAAACTGTTGGGAAGAAAACTTCAATATTGAGTCAGTGCATTCTGAGTATGTAACAGTCAATGGAAAATCATACCGTCAGTACAAGATTTACGAAGCGATGTTCTATCCTTTGAATACTGAAGATATTGTAATTGAGCCAACGGAGCTTCAAATGATTAAATATCAAGTGGCTCAGAGACAATCTTTCTTCGGGAGAAATAGTAAAGAAACAGTTGAAGTTTTCAAATCAAGAGGGAAAACTGTAAAAGTAAAACCTTTACCAGACAGTCAGTACAAGAGTATTGCCAGTGTGGGTAACTATCGTTTAAAACAAAAATTAAGTGAGACAGAGATCCAGACAGGAGAAAGTGTAACACTTGACTTCAAAGTGGAAGGTGTTGGTAATATTTCATCAATCCGTGAGCCGGACTTAGTAGAGTCAGAAGATTTACTTTTCTATCCTCCAAGCGTTTCTCAAAACATCAAAAGAGCAAATGGCAAAGTGGTAGGTTCTAAGGAGTTTGTCTATTACATTGAGCCTCAAGAGCCAGGAGAATATGATTTGAAAGATTTTATCAGTCTTACTATTTTCAATACAAAAACACGAAAGTATGAGACGCTGTATCCTGAAGGAAAAGTGATTGTGAAAGGTAAGAGTCTAAGAGATGCCAAAATTTCTAAAACGGATCTTGGATCTTTTTATGACGCTATGAAAAATGCAGACAACACCTTATTATCTATGGATAATACGCCGATGATTCAGATTATTTTGAACATCTTTGTACTTATCGCATTGATTTTAACAGGCGTATTACTCTTTAAAAAGTTCTAATTAAAGAAATCATGAAGGGAAATTTCTCTCTATATATATTAAAAACAGTTGTTGTACTATGCTTTTTCACTTCTTGTGAAAGGTTTGTGGATACATTTCCTCCGGTGATTGAATATTTTTTGATCAATGGCAATGACGGAAAGAACGGCGAAGTAGATATAGATACTTTAAGTACAGACCTTGAAATAAGAGCCTTTTTCAGAGATGAAAGTGGAATGCTATCATACACTGTTTCTTTTGAATATATAGGTGGAGATGATTCTCCGGGTTTAAGAGTACCAGCTTATCTCAATGATTTTGATACTTTCCCAGTTGCAGGAGCACAAACAGAAATCTTTAGAACCATAAAAGTTGTTCCAGTGCCTGATTCTGACAACTCACATGTGGCAGGAACAGGAGAGTATAATGTACATATGGACGCTAAAGATGTGGCCTTGAACAATGCTCAAAGGGCCACAATTCCTATGGAATTCAGAAACTATTCACCTTTTTATAAATTCAAAGATTTTGAGACGGACAGTATCACAGGTCAAAAGGAAATGGATTTTCCAATCAATTTCATGTTAGCAGATTTGGATAAAAATATGAATGAGTTTTCTATGCAGATGATCTTATTCATTTATGATCCTGATGATATTGAAAATGGAGGTGTTCGAGATTCTACATTGCAAACATTTGATATTAGAGTACCTATTCCGGGAGAAGATTCTTTAATGTATACAGAATCGTTTGTATTTCCTGATACAGGAAATTATGAATTACGAATGGTAGTTGGAGACGAAAGAAGAAATACAACGCCTGCAAACATTTTTATCCGTGTAGATAATTAATAGTAGGCTGTATCATATAAAGAAAGACCTTCTGTAATGTAAAATTGCAGAAGGTCTTTTTTATTGAATCACTTTTTGAGCTTAGTCATTTTTATAACCAAACATCTTTAAGCTTTTATCATTTTTTCTCCAGTCAGAGTCCACTTTTACATGTGTTTCAAGGAATACTTTTTTCTGGATAAATTTTTCCAATTCTTTTCTTGAATCAGCACCAACGTGTTTCAGTTTGATTCCGCCTCTACCGATGATAATACCTTTTTGGCTTTCTCTTTCTACCATAATTGTAGCTTTGATTTTTACCATATCATCAGTTTCTTTATAGCTTTCTACAATCACCTCACAAGAATAAGGTACTTCTTCTTTGTAGTGCATAAAGATTTTTTCTCTGATGATTTCAGAAACAAAGAAACGCATTGGTTTGTCTGTCAATTCTTCTTTGTCATAGAATGCCTCATGTTCAGGAAGTAGATTAAGAATTTCATCCAAAATGGCAGGGACATTAAATCCATGTAAAGCAGAAACAGGCATAATCACTTTAGGATTCAGCTTTTCTTGCCAATAAGTCACTTTTTTCAAGACATCATCTTGCTTTGCCTGATCAATTTTATTGATAATGACAATGATTGGCGCTTTTGTTTTTTCAAGTTTTATAAGAGCATCTTTCTCTTTAAACGTCTCAAAAATATCTGTGACAAAAAGTACCACATCAGCATCATTGAGTGAATTGTCCACAAAGTCCATCATAGACTCATGCAATTCGTACTTTGGATTGATGATACCAGGAGTATCTGAATAGACAATCTGATAGTCTTCAGAGCTCATAATTCCCATAATACGGTGTCGAGTAGTCTGTGCCTTGCTTGTAATAATGGAAAGCCTCTCTCCCACCAACTCATTCATCAATGTGGATTTACCCACATTCGGTTTTCCTACAATACTCACAAAACCTGCTTTGTGCTTTTTCCCTTCACTCATGATAATGTTCTACTTAAATTATATAATGTTCAAAGTGTGCAAAAAATCCTTTACACACCCACAGTTCTATTAAAATGTGCCATACCAAAATAGATACAGCTGTATGGAAGTTCTCCATTAAAATAATCAAAAATTGCTTTTACTCCTTGATTAGCACCCACATTTCGAATGGCCTCAGCCACAGCTTCCAGTTGTTCTCCATTGATGAACTGGAAGATATCAATGTTGTACCCCATCTCATATAAGGTAGCCAGGTGATTCATAATACTTTCATCCCTCAGCTTTCTTTGCTGGGCAATTTCATGAATTGTTAATCCTTTTTGATATAACTCATAAGTCAACAAAGGAGAGCTTCCTTTTATTTTGAATCCTTCTTTTGCCTTTGAAATGACATAATGAACAATCGCCCCGATAAACTCATTACCATACTTTCTTAGTTTGGTTTCACCAACACCAGATACCTTGATCATATCATGTACTGATATTGGCATCTTTTCAGCCATATCCGTAAGCGTAGCATCATTAAATACAACATAAGGAGGAATACTTTCCTTGTCTGCAATTTTCTTTCTGAGTACTCGAAGTGTTTCAAATAAATCCTGACGTAGTTGCTCTTTTGCTGTAACCTTTTTGGTAGGTGCTTTTGTCGATGGTGTTTCTTTGAATTGTGAAAGCTTCGCGAAATTAACAGGGAATTTACCCATTAACACATTCTCACCTGCTTTCGTTACTCTAAAAGTGTTATGATGGTCATAAGCAATCTCAATCAATCCAAGATTAAGCATTTGTTGTAGATACAATTGCCAGTGATCATAAGAAATATCATGACCAGCACCATAAGTTTTTATCTGATCAAACCCTTGGCGGATAAGATCTATCCTTCTGGAACCTCTTAAAATGTCAATCAACATACCGGCAGAAAGCGATTTATCCATTTCTCTTTGTGCTCTAATCACGGCAGACATTGCCTTTTGGGCGATGATTGTTCCATCAAACAGTTCTGGAGGGTTTCTACAAACATCACAATTGCCACAGTCTTTTTCTAAACTTTCTCCAAAGTAACTTAGTAGAATACGTCTACGGCAAGTTCTTGTCTCCGAGTATTGTTGCATTCTTTCCAGCTTAGAAAGCTGTAATTGAGACTGACCGCTATCTCCCACCATGTCTCTCAGTTGCATTACATCAGCAAATGTGTAAAAAAGTAAAGTATCAGACGGAAGTCCATCTCTACCAGCTCTACCTATTTCCTGATAATACCCCTCCATATTTTTTGGGAGATTGTAGTGAACCACCCACCTTACATTGGGTTTGTCGATTCCCATACCGAAAGCAATAGTTGCACAGATAATTGGAATATCATCTTTAATAAAACCTTCCTGTACTCTAGCTCTCTCATTGGCAGGCATACCTGCATGATAATATAATGCGTTGTGTCCCGCTTTACGTAATTTTGTGGCGAGACTTTCAGTATTTTTTCTTGATAAACAATAGATGATTCCTGACTGATTGGGTCTTTCTGCCAGGAAATGTAATATTTTCTCTATTCTTTTCTGCCCCGCTTCCACTCTCAAACTCAGGTTAGGTCGGTCAAAAGATGAAATAAACATTCTTGGGTTGACCATTCCTAGTTGAATTGCAATATCATTTCTCGTGGCTTTGTCAGCAGTGGCAGTCAAAGCAATAAATGATACATCTGGAAAACGCTGTCTTAAAGAAATAAGCTTGGTGTATTCTTGTCTGAAGTCGTGCCCCCATTGAGAAATACAGTGTGCTTCATCAATAGCAATAAAGCTGATGTAAACTCTAGAAAGAAAATCTAAGAATTGGGGTGTTAGTAATTTTTCAGGAGAGATATAGAGCAGTTTCAGTCTTTCGTTAATAAGATCTTCTTCTACTTCTCTCATTTCTGTATATGATTGCGTACTGTTCAAGAAAGCGGCAGGTACACCATTGGCTTTAAGGTTTTCAACCTGATCTTTCATGAGTGCAATCAATGGAGAAATTACAATGGCTACTCCTTGAGAAATAATTCCGGGTATTTGATAGCAGATTGACTTACCTCCTCCAGTGGGCATTAAGACAACCGTATCTTGTTTTGCAAGTACATTCTGGATAATGTCCTCTTGCATTGGTCTGAATCGGTCATACCCAAAATATTGTTTTAGGGCATGTTGAGCAGTTGAGATATCCATTGAAAAGTTTTTTTGTCAAAATATTTACGCAAGTTACTATGAAGTTGATAGCTATACAAAAATGCCTATCATTTAATAACTATAGTTTTCAATTGACGATCAGCATCAAAAATGTTTTAGAGTTTTAATTCATTCAAATGTAATATTTTCAAAAAATAACCTTAATCAGGTCATAAAAATATTAAATCCATAATTTGATCACCGAAACCGGTTTCGGTGTAGAAAATACAATTACTCTACTAAATCTATAGTCTAATTCAACGAGTGCATAGTGTTTTGATTATAAATTAGATACAAATCAGTATTTTTATTCGAAAAGTTTAAAATAATACGTTGATTATTTGCGAAATAGTCAATATTATAATATGTTTACAGTCAAGAAGTCAACCAAATGAGGAAATGATTGCAAAAATCGCAATCTCTTATTTGACTTAGTTAAAGAGTGACTTTTGTTCATTCTTTAATGAATATATTTCGATGGAAGTTTAAATAATTGAATTGGTTAGAAAGAAGGTGAGTAATGCTCACCTTTTTTTATGTTCAAGATTTTGCTCTAGAATTCCTAAAAGTAAATTATCTTTGCACTGTTTATATATTATTTATGAATATTGTATTTAACATTGTTCATAATATCTGATTTGAATAAAGTCTGACAATTGATAAAGAAAAATCAATTTTTAATGGGAATAACATCTATATTAGAATCCGAATTAGTGCTTTATTAGTTGTAGACTTTTTTAAAGTCAACACTTAACAACGGTTTAGCATTGATCTATTTAGTTGAATGCTAATATGTAAGAATAATTATATTTTCATATTCTACCTATGAGTAATTACAAGAATATTTTTGTTATTGATGATGATCCGACAAATAACCTGATTTGTCGTAAAATGATAGAGAAAACTGGGTTTGGGGAAAACGTAACAACTTACCTCAACGTACAAGATGCTGTGGATGCTTGGGAAGAAGTGCAACCTGAAGTAGTATTTTTAGATATTAATATGCCTCCTAGTACTGGTTGGGACTTTTTGGATCAATTGAAAGCTAAAAATATAGAAAACGATAAGGTGTATATGCTTTCTGCTGAAGTGACATCTGAAGACAGAAAAAAAGCGGCGCAATACGAACAAGTGGCTGGTATTATAATCAAGCCATTGACTCCTGTGAAATTAGGGGAAATCAAGTAATTGTGTCTATATAATAGACGAAATAAACATAAAGGTGATAATTAGTAATATACATAAGGGGTGGTTGACATTAGTTGTTTTTTGTATATGCTTGTTATTGCCTTTTTTTTCAACCGGACAATCTTTAGAGAAAGACACGCTTAAAATTAAAGAGCATGATGTATCGGAGATTCAAGCCGAACTGGATTCTTTACTCCGTAACAATTACCATCTAGATGCTACTGCACTAGCAGACAGTGTTTTGGTATTGGCAAAAGAGACTTATAGTAATACAGATCTTCGTATTATTCTTATTCATAAACGAATAGCAGAGAAATTTGCAGATAATGGTTATTCCAATATAGCCTCACAATATGTTCAAAGAGCATTGGCTATTCTTCGTTCAGATCCCACTCCCAATTATGCTTTTATAGGTGATATGTATATTTATCTAGCTCAGATATTTAGGCATCATCAACTTTCTAATATTGCCATTAATTATTATGAACAGGCAATGGAAGCTTACGAGCAAGCAGAAGGAAGAGAGCATTATTTCCCGCTGATCAGTGTGTATATGACGCTGGGTACTTTTCATTATGAAATAGAAAACTTTGGAACCGCTAGTTCATATTATACTAAAGCTTCCAATCTGATTTCAAAAATGGACACAAGGTACCGTGCTGATATGGTGGAAATTCTCAATAGAATCGCAAAAGCACAAACTAGAACCGGAGCCTATAAAATTGCCACCGAAAACTTGACACAGTCCATTCAAATTGCAAAAAAGGTATTTGGCAAAAATTCAATTGAGTTGGCCAATCAATATGAATCTTTAACAGAGGTTTATTTGCAAAGAGGAGATTATCAGGATGCGAATGAAGCAGCGAGTAAGGTTGTGAAAATATTGGTGGGAAACATTGGAACAGCAGAAAGAAGGCAGACTTATGAAAGAAAAATTGCGGACACTTTTTTTTATAAGAGAGAATATGAATTGTCCCATCAGTGGTATCAGAAACTATATTCTGATGCATTGATTGCTAATCAGGATCTCAACGATTATACGCAATTGTCTAATTGGTATCTAACAGTAGCGGAGAAATTTGAAAGGGTAAAGCAAGATGCTATTGCGTTGAAAATCTACCAAGAAGCATTAATGCAGAACCAGGAAAAGTTTGGGAAAAACAACCTAAAAGCAGCAGAAATAATGCATTTAATTTCAAAATGCTATGTTCGCTTGAATGATTTTCAACAGGCTGAGACTTTTACAAATAAAGCATATGCTATAGAATGGGAGATCGGTTCTGAAAAAGACAGTACACAGCTTGCTATTCAGAGTATAGATATGGCTGGACTTTTATTGATGAAAGGTGATACTGTTGAAGCTGTGAAACTATATCATAATGTGGAAAAATTAGAGGAAAACCGTGAAAGCAGATGGAAAGCAATCGCTTACAATAATTTGTCAATGATTAATTTTCATCAGAAAAAATACAACGAGGCCTATTATTATAGCGAGCTCTTATTAGGGTATTATAAAGAAAACTATGGGCGTGATTATATAAAGACTATAGGCTGTTATTTATTGATGGGAAACATCATCTATGCCCAAGGAGAGAAAGAAAAGGCAGTAGAAAACTTTTACAGCAAACCTATTCGTTTAGCGGCACAATTATTCAGGAAACCCAACGAAGTGAGTTTTCAGGCTAATAAAAACCTGTCTGATTACTATAAAGATCTAAAAAAAGAAGACCTGTCTCAACGCTACGCTGCATACGCACGAGAGATACAGGTCATTATATCTTCTGAAAATACCAATTAAATCAAATGAAAGCTTTTGTTAGCTGTTTTTGATTTCTGATAACTTCTCATTTAATGTGTCTAAGATGTTACGAAGGTGACGTTCCAGTTCAGCCCAAGCCATTACTGGGTCAACAGAATTGACATCTTCCTTGTAATTTGCTCCCACTTCAGCCATAAAACGCTCTAATGTATCAAGGTTAAAAGTGTGTAATCGAGTGCTAAACTTATGTTTAACAGCGCTAAAAAGGTCAGAGTCTTTATCTTCTAATGCTAATTTTAACTTTGGAAAGTCAGATTCAAATTCATCAATAGAGATTGATAAGAAATCTACATATCCATCTTTGTCCCCTTCAAAAAGGGTATCTGTAAAACTGAAATCCATAGGATAAGTTGATATTGCCATAATATTAGTTCATTTTAAAAATAATGAATTCTTTCTAAAAAATTCTAGATTTTAGAATGATAATCACCAAATCCATAAGATCTAGATGAAAATCTAAGGTATAGTGCAAAGATATAGAGGAATAACACTCCAATGTATAGTCAACACTTAATAAAAGTAAATCACTAACGATCATTAAAAATTTATTCAGAATATTTTTTAATGAATATTGATTCAAAAGAGTTTATTGAGTGGAAACTATGATTTAAGATGCAAAAGGTATTTTCTCTATGAAGGAGTCTGATATAAAGTTTGAGGATACTTCTTTATTAAACTATATCTGAAAGTGTAGTGTTTCAAGGTCGATTTTTGGTAAAAGAAAATCAAAATGATTGTTAGAATATTTCTTTTTCTGGTCAAGCGTTGAGCTAATATTTGTTGAAAATATCAATTTTAGCAAGCAAAATAGATGTGGAAGTTGAGTCGATTTTAGAAATCAATGCATTTGTTACATTTTTTGTTGAAAAAAAGACCATTGAAAATCAGGTTGTTTACATTCATTTTTATCTTTTTTCTTATTTTCTTTTGGAAATATAAAATCTCGACTTACCTTTGCATCGCTTTAAACGAAAAGCATGAATGAATAAGCGAAAATAGCTCAGCTGGTAGAGCGCAACCTTGCCAAGGTTGAGGTCGCGGGTTCGAACCCCGTTTTTCGCTCCATTTAAAACATTTCATTTGTCAGCAATGGTAGATGAGCCGGGATGGCGGAACTGGTAGACGCGCAAGACTTAAAATCTTGTGAGGGCAACCTCGTGTGGGTTCGATTCCCACTCCTGGTACTAAGCTGCGAAAATAGCTCAGCTGGTAGAGCGCAACCTTGCCAAGGTTGAGGTCGCGGGTTCGAACCCCGTTTTTCGCTCTAAGTGCCAAGTTATTTAAATGGCTAAAGAGATAAGGAAGACTTGACTTCCTTTCAATAAAAACAAGAAAATACTTTCATTTATCAGCAATGGTAAATGAGCCGGGATGGCGGAACTGGTAGACGCGCAAGACTTAAAATCTTGTGAGGGCAACCTCGTGTGGGTTCGATTCCCACTCCTGGTACAAAGTATGCGAAAATAGCTCAGCTGGTAGAGCGCAACCTTGCCAAGGTTGAGGTCGCGGGTTCGAACCCCGTTTTTCGCTCTAAAAAGCCTAACAGAAATTCTGTTAGGCTTTTTTTTATGTCTTTTTTGGTGTTATCCTTACATTTTTTTGTATTTATTGGTGCCGAATGATTGAAACTTCTTACATTTGCATGTTTTTAATATCACTTAGTGACTTCGGACTAATTTTCAAGTGAGACGATCAAATAGCGGAGTGTTTGGAAATTAGCACCTAAAAACATTAAGATTTAAATACGAACAGATTCATATATAAAGCATTTTTTTTTAGTTTATCATGGCAATAATTACGAAGATCCGAGAAAAGTCTGGCGTTGCAGTTGGATTGATCGCAATAGGTCTGATTTTATTTATGGTGGGGGGAGACTTAATGTCACCTAACTCAAGATTATTAGGAAGCAACAAGCAAATTGTTGGTGTTATCGGTGGTCAAGACATTGAATTGAGACAATTCAGTGAGATAGTCGACGCTATCAAAGGCAACTACCCTACACCTCCAAACGAGCAACAAATGCAAGGTGTTCGTCAAATGGCTTGGAACGAGTTAATCTACCGTGTTGCCTATGGTCAACAAATGGAAGAACTTGGTGTTACTATTTCTCAGGAAGAATTAGACGATATCATTTCTGGTAACAATATCGCTCCAGAATTTGGTCAGTACTTCAGAGACTCTACTGGAGAAGTAAGCAGAGAAAATATCAAAATGTACCTTTCTTCATTGAAGCAACAAGGTCCTAACTCTCCTCAGTACCAACAGTTCTTAAGCTTCGAGCAACAATTGAAGACGTCTCGTACTAGAATCAAATACGAAAATCTTATTTCAAGTACTTACTTTGCTTCTGATTTAGAAGGAAAGAAAGAATATGAGAAACAAAACGATAAAGTTGAAATCGCTTACTTAAATGTTCCTTTTTACAGCGTTCCTGATTCAGTTGTGAATACTTCTGATGATGATGCGAAAGCATACTACAACGCCAATAAAGAAGAGTTTAAGCGTGATGCCAACAGAGGTATTGAGTTTGTAAGTTTCCAAGTGAAGCCATCTGATTCTGATAAGAAAAACTTAGAGGGAGATATGCAAGACCTTGCTAGAGCATTTGAAAGAACTTCAAATGACACTGCATTTGTTGATGCGAACACTGAAGGAGCTACTAAGTTCTTATCAGCGAACATGACAGGTCTTCCTACAGTTTTAGATGCTAACGCTTTAGAAGAAGGAAAAGTTTATGGTCCTTTCTTCGCAGCAGGTGCATTCAGAGACTACAAAGTATTAGGTACTTCAGAAGATACAGTTTACTCTGCTAGAGCTTCACATATCTTATTCAAAAACGATAAGGATGATGCTAAAGCAAAACAAGAAGCATTAGCTACTTTAAGAAAAATCCAAGGTGGTGAAAACTTCGAAGAATTAGCGAAGAAAGTAGGTGACGCAGCTCCTACTACTAAATCAAGAGGTGGTGACTTGCAGTGGTTCTCAGAAGGACGTATGGTTCCTGAGTTCGACAAGGCAGTATTCTCAGCTAGAAAAGCAGGTTTACTTCCAAGATTAGTAAAAACTTCTTTCGGTTACCATATCATCAAAGTAACTGAAACAAAAACGAAAAAGCAGTTTGAATTAGCAGTAGTAGAGAAGAAATTATCTGCTTCAGATGCTACAATCAACGAAGCTTACCGTAAGGCATCAGTATTTGCTGCTTCAGCAAAAGGTGGTAGAAAAGCATTCGAAGAGTTAGCGGAAGAGCAAAAGATCTTCATCGAGCAAGCTTTAACAATCGCTCCTACTGCAACTTTCATCAACAGTTTAAGAGGTAACTCAGTAAGACAAGTGATCCGTTGGGCATATAATGAAGCTGGTATCGATGATGTATCAGAAGTATTTGACTTAGATGATCGCTTTGTTGTTGCTACATTGATGTCATCTCGTGAAGAAGGTGTAGCTGATTTTGCTGATGTGAAAAACGAAGCAATGGTTGAAGCGAAGAAAGCAAAGAAAGCAGAATACATCACTTCTAAATTAGCTGGTTTATCAGGTTCTATCGAGGACATGAGAAAAGCTTACGGAAATGGTGCTAAAGCTGATATTGCTTCAGATCTTTCATTAAATGACGTATCAATCCAAGGAATTGGTATTGCTCCAAAAACAATTGGTACTGCATTTGGATTAAAAGAAGGTGAGGTATCTAAACCAATTGTTGATGAGAACAGTGTAGTTGTAATCAAAGTTAGAAAAGCAGAGAAAGCTTTAGAAACTGCAGATTACTCAATCTACCAAACTCAAGTAGAAAACAGATACAACAGATCTGCTAACTACAACATCTTGGAGGCTGTAAAAGAGCTTTCAGAGGTAAAAGACGAGCGTTACAAGTTCTTCTAGGAACTTTCAACATATAATAAAAGAGACTGCCTCAAAAGGGTGGTCTCTTTTTGTATAAAACGAAAAGTACAATCAATGGGAAATATCAAGATTATAGAAACAAGCGACGGTTCAAGTTCTTTGTTCAATGAACAGCTGAATGAAACGTATCATTCAAATCATGGTGCATTGACAGAATCGAGATATGTATTTATCAAATCAGGTTGGGAAGATGTGAAGGACGGAAAAGATAAAACGTCTATTCTTGAAGTGGGTATGGGCACTGGATTAAATGTGATCCTAATGATAGAGCAAGCCTTGAAAAATCCTGATCATACCTTTTCCATGATTACCTTAGAGCCTTTTCCTTTAAATGAAGAGTTGATTGAAGGCTTAAATTATACTGATCTTTTAGAAGGTGAGTTGACGTCTTATTTCAAAACGGTACATTCTTGTGAATGGGAGAAGGAAGTTGCTATTTTACCCAATTTCACCCTTACGAAAAAGAAAACAACCTTGCAGGAATTTGAAGCGGAAGAGAATACATTTGATGTGATTTTCTTTGATGCCTTTGCTCCAAACAAACAGCCTGAGGTATGGTATGTAGAAAATCTTACAAAATGCTTTGTAGTGAATAAAAAGGATGGTCTGTTTGTGACGTACTGTGCCAAAGGACAATTACGTAGAGATTTGGTGAGTGTAGGTTATGAAGTAGAGCGTTACCCAGGCCCTCCAGGTAAGCGTGAGATGTTGAGAGGTTGGAAGAAATAATAATTAAAGAATGAAGACAGGATTATTTTTTGGTTCATTTAACCCCATTCATATTGGGCACTTGATACTTGCCAATGCCATGATTCAAAGTGGTGAGGTGGACGAAGTTTGGTTTGTAGTTTCTCCTCATAACCCTTTCAAAAAAAGAGGATCATTGCTTCATGAATTTGACCGCTTGGATATGGTCAATGCTGCTATCCAAGATAACTATAAGTTTAGAGCATCAGATATTGAATTTAGAATGCCTAAGCCAAGTTATACTGTGGATACTTTAGTTTATCTTCAAGAAAAGAATCCGAAACACTCCTTTAAAGTGATTGTAGGAGAAGATAATCTCGCTGGTTTTAAAAAGTGGAAAAACCACGAAATTATCTTAGAAGATTACGGCCTGTTGGTTTACCCAAGACCGCATGCGAAGCCTTCTGATTTAAAAGATCACAAGAATGTGAAAATGATCAATGCTCCTATGGTGGATATTTCTGCTACTTATATCAGAAACTGTGTCAAAGAAGATAAGGACTTTAGGTATATGGTGCCTGAGGGAGTGAGAACCTTGATTCAGAGTAAAGGGTATTATAGATAAGTTTTTTTGGAACCTTCAACCGCAATCAATGTGTTTGAAGGTTTTTTTATATATTGAGGGATCAAAAACTAATTTAAATAATACAATGCAAACTAAATCAGTACTTCAGAAGTGTCCCCTCTTTTTCTTATTCATCTTTATTACGTCCTCAGTTTTCTCACAGTCCTCAAAAGAATTTGATTATAATGCCAACAGAGAACAGCTTATTAATCAATCAATAGAAGGACTAGATAGCCTTGAAATTGAAAATTGGCTTTTTGAATTCAGCTGTAGTGATAGTATTAAATTGGGAATGATTTTTAAGATGAGTGCTCAAACATTTGCTCTAGAATTTATATCCATTAAAAAATATGAAGGAGGTTTGGCACATCTTCAAGGAATGTATATTGCTGAGTGTAATGATATTTCAGGAAAGAACTATAAAAGTAAAGATGAACTAACTGAAAGAGTAAATGAACTACTAGAGGCTTATGAGAAAACTTCTGTCAATTTGATAGGTATTGGTTATCTTAAAGCTCAAGCTACCCAAAAGCATTCTTTACCATTGCTGAAAAAATATATTCATGGCAGTATAAAAAGTACCACGAAAGAGTATGTAGAATATGCTGCAGTCGGTATTGTAAATTCAGAATATGGAACAATCACTAATCACTATGGATATTTCGAATTGTCCTTCCCTCCTTCCATATCAGAAGATGCGATTTTAACTATACAACATGTAGCTTATGAGAAGCTTGAAATACCTTTAAAGCAATTTATTTTGAATCCTAATATTGTCGTAACGTCAAAAGAAAGTGTTTTGGATGAAGTAATTGTATTAGATGAAAAAGAACATCTTAAGAGAAAAATATTAGGTGATAAGGGTAATACAAATAAATCAGGTTTTGTGTATGGGGGAAAAGAAGGAACTGAAATTGCGAAAAGATTCGATATTAAAAATAAGAAAGTCTTTATTAATAATGTCGGTACTTTTGTGAGTAATAGAGAAGGAAAAAAGTTCAAATTATTGGTCCACCTTTATGAAGAAGATGTTGAAACGGGATTGCCCGGCAAATCACTACTAAAAAAACAGGTAGTTATAGAATCAGAAGTAGAAAGGGGCTGGATTAATGTCGATCTTACTCAGCAAAATATTACAACAAACCAACCATTTTATGTTGCCTTCCAATGGATAAATCCAGACGTTTCAAACCCACATATTGGTATGACTGGAAAGAAAGGTTTAACAAGAAGATCGTCTTTGGGACAATGGAAAGATAGTGGTCAATTTAAGTGGATGATGAATGCGGAGGTAACTTTTTTGAATAAAGAAGAACTTTAAGACTGAGAGAGAGGCTTAATAGATAGAAATCTACTAAGCCTTTTTTGATTGAAGTTTAAAGATGAATGTATTAGAATCTAAAATTGATATTGATGCCTGTATAGATATCAAATAATGGTTCTCCCCTTAATTTTCTTTCATAAAAACCAGAAAGACGATAGTTACTACCCAAATCAACACCCCCTTCTATTTTATAATAGATCACAAAATCATCAAAGTTCCAGACCCACCTG
This sequence comes from Flammeovirga sp. SJP92, assembly GCF_001583495.1. Taxonomy (GTDB): domain Bacteria; phylum Bacteroidota; class Bacteroidia; order Cytophagales; family Flammeovirgaceae; genus Flammeovirga. Next base: position 204,930 of record NZ_LQAQ01000098.1, read on the forward strand.
TTGTCTATGGCTACATTAATCCATTTATCATCATATTGATATTTCACTGAAGGTTCAAAACGAACAAAAGCTGGTGCAACAGTATTTTCTACAGCTTGAATTGTCGGTATATATGCTCTCCATTGATTAGAAAAAGTGAGGTGATTCCCCATTAATTTCCATCCGTATTGGATCATTGGCTCTAATGTATAATGACCAAATAACCCTGATAAGTCAGAATTACCTGTTGGTAAGTGCATTTTCATTGTAGCATTTAAACCTAGAAAATCTTTGCTATTGGAAGGAATAATAGATCTTGAGTATGAGATATTCATGTCTCCTGGAGAATATATTTTGCGTCCTTCTTCCGTGTATTGCGTTCCTATTAATTCTACAAGCAAGTGACTATTGTCTTTAAAAGTAATTCCTCCTTTTAAAAGAAAATAAGTGGCTTGATGCGTCGAGTTGAAATTGTAGTATTCTTTATGAAGACTGATGGAAGTGAGCCTTGTTTTTGAAGGAGTTGCGTCTTGAGCAAATACATTGAATGCTGAAAAGACTAAAAGAAGTATACAAAGAGAAATACGATGATTCATAACAGGGAAATGTAAATTGTAGAAATAAATAAAAGGGCAAAATATCGTGCACCATGACTAAAGTCATGGGCAAGTGATATTGACTCCATCAACACTAAAGTGTTGTTTTCGTTTTCAACCTTCAAGACTTTAGTCTTGGTTAGGTTGCTCTATCACTTACCCATAGTTTTAACTATGGTGCACGAAACACCTAATGACTTTATTCCAAATACTTAAATAGATGAATTGACTACCCTCTCAATGAAGTTGAAAAGTCTTGTTTCTACTGGTATTCTAACTGCGTCTCCTGACATAGAAGTAGCACCTGCTGGATAGAAATGTCCGAACCCTGGCACCCAAGCGAATTCATACTCCACACCTGTTCTCTCATAATGTTGAATCATTAGAGGATTGGCAATTCTTGCTCCTGTAAGATCTGTTTGTGCAAGGAACTGAAGAATTGGAGGGTGGTTTTCTCCAGCTTTGATATTATCCAATTCAAAAACTACCGGAGCACCTGATAAAAGGAATACCCCTGCTACAGGCTCTTTTAACCCATAAGCAACATTCCAAGAAGTCACTGCACCAGCTGAAAAACCGCCAATAATGATTTTATCTTGATCTACTGGTAGCTCATCTGCATTGCGCTTTACAAATTGAATAGCAGATTGTAAATCTTCAGCAGCAGCAATAACAGCATCAGATTGTATTTTAATATGCTCAGGATTGTTGGGATCTAATGGAGGAAGGTTCATTGCTTTTCTTACTTCAGAAGCTCTATCCAACATTAGTTTGATACCGTCTCTATTCAAAACAGTATGCTCATCAATACCCTCAAGATGTGGTATGGGAAAGTCGGGAGTTAATCGGTAATCGATAGCAAAACAAACATATCCTTTTTTTGCTAACCTCATACAGTATTCCTCAGGTGAAGTATCCTGTTGCCCGTCGATTTCATAACGGTCATGTGGAGTGCCTCTTTGAAATGCCCCTCCGTATGTAAAGAATACAGCGGGACGTTTTTCATTATTGGTCGTTACAGGCTTGTAAATATTCATCCATAAGTCAACAGATGTAGGTCTTCCGTCTTTCAGAATTAATCCTTTTCCATAGTTGACATTTCTTACTACATCAACATCATAGTTTACATTAGCATAAACGACATTAGTTATTGTAAAGATAAAAGAGAATAAAATCGCTGATATATAATAAATTACCTTCATGATTATAGTGTTTGTAATGGTTTTCTTTTTGATTACAATACAAAATTAGAAGGTAAGGCAGTCAGAAGTATTACACTATTCCGTCTTAATGTATAGCGAATCCGTCAATTGTTAGTGAAGCTATTAGGACTTTCGCCAAAATGATCTTTAAATATCTTAGAAAAGTGGCTTGGTGAGCTATAACCAAGCTGATAAGAAACTTCAGTAATTGAAAAAAGACCTTGCTCCAACATTTGTTTGCCTTGCTCTAACTTCATTCTCTTCTTGTAAGAGTTCATGGATTCACCAAAGTGAGCTTTAAATAAACGTTGAAGTTTTCGTTCTCCAATAGCATATCTATTAATGAGTTCTTGGATTGAAATACTGTTTTCATGGTCTTGAAGTAATAAGTTACCTACTTCTAATACTATTTGAAGATCTTGTTGATACATCTTATTGGAACTCCTTTCCGTGTTTTCACTGATACTTTTGAGTGACCAAAGAATTAAACTTTCCAACTTTTGATGAAAAAGACTTTTTTGAATGGGATCGTTAAGTTGTAGCTGTTCAAGTTCTTTAATTAAGTTTCTAATTTCTATAGAATGTGAAGCTTGAAACAACCACCCTTGTTCCTTTAAATAATGTTGGTAGATAGGAAGAGGAAACTCAAACCTCTCTCCTATTTCCTTTAGTTTATTTTTATGGATGAATAAATGATACTGATGTATATTAAGATATGCCGGATAATATTGATTGAAAGTATAATCTTTATCGAAGAAAAGTAATTTCTGTTGTGCCCAGTCTTTACTTTTGGGATTATAGGTTAATAAAGGAGAGTGAATCAAAAAATAAAGTGATAGATAGTCTTCTTGCTGTTCAATGCTTCTTGTCAAAACCATATCTTCATAGATGACAAACTTTTCCTCTTGAAAAATTAAACCATCACCAAATTCTTTTTTCTGAATAAAACCACTTCCATACTTTGAAGGAAAATATAAACGGTCATTATCAATAGATGTTTCCATCTGCTGACTTAATTCCTCCAATAAGTTGAGAATAGAATTGATTTTGATATTTCGCATATTGAGTTTGTTGGTGCTATGATTACTATTAAGCAAAAAGTTTCTTCAAAATAAAAAAATCCCTTACAGCATGCACTGCAAGGGATTCATATATATGAAATCTATATAATTCAGAATTATAATTCTGCGAAGAAGTCATTTCCTTTATCGTCAACGATGATGAAGGCTGGGAAGTTTTCGATTTCGATCTTACGAACCGCTTCCATTCCTAAATCTTCAAAGTCAACTAACTCCACAGATTTGATGTTCTCTTTTGCAAGGATTGCAGCAGGACCACCAATTGAACCTAAGTAGAATCCACCGTGCTCGTTACAAGCGTCTGTTACTTGTTGCGAACGGTTACCTTTTGCCAACATGATCATTGAACCACGTTTTGCTTGGAAAGGTCCTACATAAGGGTCCATTCTACCGGCAGTAGTTGGTCCGAATGAACCTGAAGGCATTCCTTCTGGCGTTTTCGCAGGACCAGCATAGTAGATTGGGTGATTCTTGAAGTACTCTGGCATCTCCTCACCATTGTCCAACATTTCTTTGATACGTGCGTGAGCGATATCACGAGCTACGATCAATGTACCTTTCAAGTTCAAACGAGTTTTGATAGGGTATTTCGTTAATTCCGCTAATACCTCATCCATTGGACGGTTCAAGTCGATTTCAACTGGGTTGTCCATTTGTGATTCTTCAGTAGGAATCAAACGACGTGGATCTTTTTCTAATTCTTCTAACCAGATACCATCTTCGTTGATTTTCGCTTTGATATTACGGTCAGCTGAACAAGAAACACCAATACCTACTGGGCAAGATGCGGCGTGACGAGGTAAACGGATTACTTTCACATCGTGCGTGAAGTATTTACCACCGAACTGAGCACCGATTAAACTCTCTTGACAGATCTTTTGGATTTTTTCTTCCCACTCTACATCACGGAACGCTTGACCGCCCATGTTACCTTCAGTTGGCAAGTGGTCATAGTAACCTGCAGATGCTTTCTTCACTGTAGCCATGTTTGCTTCAGCAGAAGTACCGCCTACTACAAATGCTAAGTGATAAGGAGGACAAGCCGCAGTACCAATTGATTTTAATTTTTCCTTTACAAAAGCAGTTAAGCTTTCTTCGTTCAACAACGCTTTAGTTTGTTGGTAAAGGAAAGTTTTGTTGGCAGATCCACCACCTTTTGCCATAAACAAGAACTCATAAGAGTTACCTTGATCTGAGTAAATATCGATTTGAGCAGGAAGGTTAGTACCTGTGTTTTTCTCCTCAGTCATTGTCAAAGGAACAACTTGAGAATAACGTAGGTTTCTTTCCTTGTATGTTTCATAGATACCACGCGATAACGCTTCAGCATCATTTGAACCTGTAATTACGCCTTCACCTTTTTTACCCATTACAATAGCAGTACCTGTATCTTGGCAAGAAGGTAATTGTCCTTCCGCTGCTACAGCTGCATTTTCTAACAATGTACGAGCAACAAAACGATCGTTATCAGAAGCTTCTGGGTCGTCTAAGATTTTAGCTACTTTTTCTAAGTGCGCCGTACGAAGGTAGAAAGATACATCCGCCATTGCCTCTTGAGAAAGTAGTTCAAGACCTTTAGGGTCTACTTTCAAAAACTTACGTCCGTCTACTTCAATTGTAGAAACATAATCTTTGGTTAATAATCTATACTTTGTAGTGTCGTCCTTTATCGGGAAAGGCTTCTGATAAAAAAAATCGCTCATTGTTTGTTCATTTATTGTTTCCTATAAACAGTCAAAAGTGTTGATTAGTAATTGAATGCATTAATTCTAACCCCCTCAATACTTCAACTGCGCAAAAATACAATGCAAACATGAGTACATAAGTGAGATATGTCATAATTGTAAATACATTTTAATGATTCTTATAAAAAAGTGTGTTGAGCTACTTCATTTTCACCCAAAAACACCTTTTTTAGAAAAATAAGCGTTAAAATCACATTTTTTTTCTGCTTTTTGTTATGCTTGCATAATAATTTTCATATATTTGAAAATGAATGTTATGCAAGCATACGTTTTTAAGTGAATGGTTGTTTTTGTAATACATTCATCATTGCAGAATAATTAAGATACACACATCCAATAAACAATACATGAATAAACACGAGTAGTTTATTCTCATCCAAAATAACAACACACAAAATTTATACAGATCAATGAATACTGTAACCAATAAAAAAGCAATTAAAGGCGGTGAGTTTTTGATCCGCGAGACAGAGGCGAATGAGATTTTTACGCCAGAAGAATTTTCAGAAGAGCAGGTGATGATGGCACAAGCCACGAAAGATTTTATCGATCAGGAAATCACACCAAAAGCCAAAGAAATTGATGGACATAACTGGGAATTAGTAGAACAAATTTTTGCCAAAGCTGGTGACTTAGGATTATTAGGTATTTCCGTTCCTGAAGACATGGGAGGCTTAGGAATGAGCTTTAATACTTCTATGTTAATTGCAGATGTATTTGGTGAAGCAGGTTCATTTTCAACAACTTATGGTGCACATACAGGTATTGGTACTTTGCCAATCCTTTATTACGGTACACAAGAGCAAAAAGAAAAATATCTTCCAAAATTAGCAACAGGCGAATGGGCAGCCGCTTATGCACTGACAGAACCTGATGCAGGATCTGATGCTAATTCTGGTAAAACAAAAGCAGTATTAACAGACGATGGAAAACACTACCTACTGACAGGTCAAAAAATGTGGATTTCCAATGCAGGTTTTGCTGACTTATTTATTGTTTTCGCAAAAATCGAAGACGATAAAAACCACACAGCATTTATTGTAGAGAAGTCATTCGGTAACATTACGATGAACGAAGAGGAAGAGAAACTGGGTATTAAAGGTTCTTCTACTCGTCAAGTATTCTTCAATGATACTGCAGTGCCTGTTGAAAATATGCTTTCTGAAAGAGGTAATGGATTTAAGATTGCCGTTAACATCTTGAACATCGGTAGAGCAAAGTTAGGAGCAGGTGTGTTAGGTGGTTGTCGTGCAGTGATTGATCACTCTATCAGATATTCTAAAGAGCGTAAGCAGTTCAAACAGCCTATCGCAAACTTTGGAGCAATCAAGCAAAAATTAGCTCAGATGGCTACGAAGACTTATGTAATTGAGTCGATGTGTTATAGAGCAGGACAAAATATAGAAGACCATACTGAAGAATTATTATCAAGCGGTATGGATGAAGCAAAAGCGAAACTAAAAGGTGTAGAGCAATTCGCGATCGAGTGTGCTATCCTTAAAGTCTTCGGTTCTGAAACATTGGATTTTGTAGTAGATGAAGGTGTTCAGGTCTACGGTGGTATGGGCTTCTCAGCAGATGCACCAATGGAAAGAGCGTACCGTGATGCACGTATCTCAAGAATTTATGAAGGTACGAACGAAATCAACCGTATGCTTTTGGTAGGAATGATGATCAAGCGTGCCATGAAAGGTGAATTGGACATTGTATCACCTGCAATGGACGTTGCAAAAGAGCTGACTTCGGTTCCATCATTTGAAACAATAGATGCTTCAGTGTTATTCAACATTGAAAAAGATATTTTGAAGCGTTTGAAAAAAGCAGCCTTAATGGTAGCAGGTAGAGCGGTTCAAGTATTTGAAGCAAAAATCAACGATGAGCAAGAAATTCTGATGAATGTTGCTGACATGTTGATTCAGATTTATGCAGCAGAATCAGCAATGCTTCGTACCGAAAAAATGGTAGAAGAAAAAGGTGAGGAAGCTTGTAAAGAGCAAATCAATATTTCAAAAGTGTTTATCCGTGAGGCGGCGGAGCAAATTGCTACTTCAGGTAGAGAAGCAATTGCTGGTATTGCCAAAGGCGATGAGCAAAAAGTCATGTTGATGGGCTTGAAACGTTTCACAAAGTACGAATTAGAAAACGTACACGTGTTGCGTAGAGAATTAGCGGATACTCTGATAGAGAAGGATACTTATCCATTCTTTGTCATCTAATTAATAGAAAATAATATATAAGTACAAATTCAAAATTATCTCATACTAATTCTATTTATTGTTTTGCGATTACTTCCTTCAAAAAACTTTTAATAGAACCACTATTAATACGTTTTTTAGCGTTGTACTCACAAAAAATAAATTAAAATTAACTATGATTTATTTTTGATTTAGTACTTAAGAAATTTGTCTTGCCCTATATCGAGTGAGGGCAGGATTAAATAGGACGATTAAATACTTGGTTACATGAAAGAAAAAGCCAACCTGTTTCGGGTTGGCTTTTTTTAATGACTTAGTACTTACTTTTCAAAAAAAATACTTAACATTGATGACTTAAAACTATTCCCAAACTTAAACTAAATAGTCAGCTATGAAAATTATTGATCTCTCTAAACCAATTAAATTCAACAAAAAGGACCCGTGGTTTATGCGTGTCAAAATCAAGCACAAACCACATCGCAAGGCAAAGTGGCTTATTAGGATCCTAGGTCTTCCATTTAAACTTTTCCCCAAAGGATTTGAAGGCTGGGCTGATGATACCATCGAAAAAATGGGCGTTCACTCTACCACTCATATTGATGCCCCTTGGCACTACTCTCCTACTGTGGCTGGACAAAAGGCAAAAACCATTGATGAAGTACCTTTGGACTGGTGCTATGGTGAAGGGATTGTAATCGACATGAAACACAAGCTTGATTATGAACCGATCACTCAAGAGGATGTGGAAACGTTCCTTTCGGAGAATAATTTAGAGCTGAAAGAAGGAATGATTGTGTTGGTGAAAACAGGTCGTGATAAGTTTAATGGTACGGAAGATTTCCACAAAGTAGGAACAGGTATGAGTGCAGAAGCGACACATTACCTTATTGATAAAGGAATTAAAGTAATGGGAATTGACTCTTGGGGATGGGACCTGCCATTACCTTATTTAATTGAGCAGGCCAAGGAAACCGGAAATAAGGAATTATTCTGGAATGCACACCTTGTAGGGAAAGAAAAAGAGTATTGTCATATGGAGCAGTTAGTGAACCTTGACGCCTTACCTTATTCAGGTTTTAAAGTGGCTGTTTTTCCATTGAAAATAGTTGGGGCATCTGCTGCACCTGCTAGAGTAGTAGCCATGATGGACAATTAAGAAACTTTACTTTTAACGAACAAAGAGCCTTGAGAGAGCATCTAATTTAAAGCTAGTTTTATATAGTGTTAAGTTGTGATTTTGTCTACTACTAGGCTCTTTTTCTTGTCTAATTTTCTAATATAACCTATTATTCATCTATTTTTTTTAGAAAAAAGAGTTGTTTTTATTGTTGTTGTGTGAAAATACAGTAAATACTTTGTTTTTGGTTTAATGTTTTCATCATTAGTGTTTTATGATTTTGTATTTGATTGTTATTAATGTTGGTGTAGCACTGATGTAGTAGTGTATTTGGATACATGTAGCATATGGTTTTTTGAATTTACACTTGTTTACGACTTAAAATTGTGTGGGATCTAACGATGAACTTTTATCAGAAAATATGTCTGACAAGAACACGAAGAAATCTCGCAAGGGTAATCAATCTTTAGATAAGGAAAGATTACTGGAGATGATTGAAGTACGAAAAAAGGAGACAGACGTGCTTCAGAAATTACTGCACCTATTAAGGTTAAAATAATTTCTAGCCAATTCAATTTTTTAAACCGCTAAACAGACTATCAATGAGAAATCATTTACCAAAGGTATTGACTGTCTTGATATGCCTTTTAGCTGCGGTATTTAATACCTCAGTTACCTATGCACAACAACCTGTTATCTTTTCAGAAGGTGTTGCACAAGGCGTGATCAGGGTCAAGTTTAAAGAACAAACAGATGCAAGATTGCAGGTGACTCCAATGAATGGAGGAATTGCTACACTTGGAATTGCAGCGTTTGACGCAACAGCTCAACAGTATGAAGCTCAAAATATGAGGAGAGTATTCCCATATAATGCCAAATTTGAGCATAAATTAAGAAAACACGGATTACACTTATGGTACCAAATGGAGGTATCTACTTCAGCATCGATTGATGCAGTAGTCCAATCATTCTCTACACTTGCTGATGTAGAAATAGCAGAGGTGATCCGAGAAAAAAGATTAATTGAGCCGGACGCGAAGTTCGCTCCAATTTCAAAAGATCAAATTCAAACTTTATCAGAAACAGCTCCTGTCAATGACCCATTGCTTTCAAAACAATGGCATTATAGCAATGATGGTTCTGATGCTGCATGGACTAAAGGTGCAGATATTAACCTTTTCAAGGCATGGGAAACAACAATGGGTACTAACAACATCATTGTTTCAATCCATGATGAAGGTATTGATGTAAACCACGAAGATTTGAAAGCCAACATGTGGATCAACGAAGCCGAATTAAACGGTGTTGAAGGAGAAGATTCAGATGGTAATGGTTATGTGGATGACATTTACGGATGGAACTTCACAACTGCTTCAGGAGACATTGCTCCTCAAGGCCACGGTACACACGTTGCAGGTACAGTAGCCGCTGTTAACAACAACGGTATTGGTGTTGCAGGTGTTGCAGGTGGTGACGGTGAAAACCAAGGTGCATTATTGATGTCTTGCCAGATTTTAGGCGGTCCACTTATTGATGTTGCTCCTTCTTATATTTATGCGGCTAATAATGGTGCGGTGATCTCTCAAAACTCATGGGGATACCTTTCAGAAGGTTATTTTGATCAGGTAGTACTAGATGCTATCGATTACTTTATCGCCGAAGCAGGTGATTATGAAGGTTCGCCGATGAAAGGTGGTATTGTAATCTTCGCGTCAGGTAACAATAATCATGCAGGAAAATGGTACCCTGGATACTATGAGCCTTGTTTTACAGTAGCTTCTACAAACCCTCAAGATCAAAAAGCAGATTACTCTAACTATGGAGATTGGATTGAGTTATCAGCGCCAGGTGGAGAAACATCTTCAGCTTTAACAAACGGTGTATTATCTACATTGCCAGACAATGATTATGGATTCTACCAAGGTACATCAATGGCTTGTCCTCACGTATCAGGTGTTGCTGCATTAGTGCTTTCTCACTTAGGTGGTGAAACAATGACGCCTAATCAGTTGAAAGCACAATTATTGACAGGTGTAGTTTCTATTGAGGATCAAAACCCTGATTATTTAGGTCAGTTAGGTTCTGGTAGAATTGATGCTTCTTTTGCATTGAGAGAAAATGAAGGAATTGCTCCTGACTCTGTAGCTTCTTTTGAAATTGCTTATGAAGGTTTTGATCACATCGCATTAAAATGGATGACTCCTGCTGATGAAGATGATGGCCAAGCAAGCACTTTTGATATTTATTATTCTGAAGGAGAATTTGATTTAGAAACAGCTACTGTAGTAAAAGTAAATTCTGCTAGTGCTATTGGAGATTGGAACGTAAGACAAATTGATGGATTAAAAGCAGAGACAGCTTATTCATTTGCTATTGTAGCAAAAGATAGATGGGAAAATGCGTCACCAATGTCTGTTGTCATTAATGGTGCAACTAATCTTGGTCCTAAGTTGACATTCTCTAAGTCGTCAATGTCTATCACGGCAGATGTAACAATTTCAACAACTGCTTCAGATGAGATCACATTCTTGAATGAAGAAGAAGGAAGATTAATTTACTCTTTAGAGACAAGATATAAGAATCACTACCCTAAGACTTATTCTACAATTTCAGCAGGTCAAATGACTGAAGCTTCAAAATTAGGAGTTCAACCTTCTCCACGTTTAGAAGTAATGTCATTGAGTGACCATACTGAATTAGAAGAGTTTGAAAAACAATATTTAGAATATTGTAATTCAGGATTCTTCCCATCATTATTTATTGGAGATACAGATTTTACAAGATCGAATACAGCTGCTACAGCATATATAGCTCCAGAAGGAGGTTTCAATCTTACACACATTGAGTTTTACTTAAACACTTTGACAGAGGGGACTACTTATGCTCAAATCTACCAAGGTAATATTTTAAGCACAGCGACTTTGAAGTGGCAAACTGAATTAGAACCTCAAGATGATGATATTCACTATTTCAGATTGGATGAGCAATTGTATTTCCCTGAAGGAGAGGTATTCTGGATTGTATTAAAAGTACCAGCAGGAAACCAATATCCTTTAGTAATTGGTGAATACAACTTCTCAAAAGAAGGTGAAGATAAAATGTTCTACAGTAATGACGATGGTAAGTCATGGTCTTACTTAGTAGACGCAATTGGTGATAAGACACAAGCTTACTTAGTTTCAGCGATTAGTGATAACCCTTCAGTAGGTGAATTCATTACATTAAAACCTGCATCAGGTGATATTGTAGGTAATTCAGAGCAAGTAATTACAGCTACTGTAGATGCTTCTACATTAGTAAACGGATCATATACATCTGTAATGTTTGTAGAGTCAAATGATCCTGAAGAACCATTGAAAAAAATCAATATTTCAACAAAAGTAGATGGTCATAAATCAGACATCAAAACATTAGATATTGTAGATTTCGGTAGCGTTCAAGTAGGTTCAGAGAAAGAATTGATTATTGAAGTAGGTAACTATGGTTACGGTATTTTCAAATTAGCGAACAACGTTACACAAGAAGGTAGCGAAGCATTTGAACTTTCTGAAAAGCCATACACTTTCTACTCTAGAAAAATTGGTCAAGTTAAGATCAAATATACACCAACTCAAGGTGGCGCAGAGACGGCTAAGTTTGTGTTTACAGATGCTACTTATGGTGGATCTTTTGAAATCAATGTTGTTGCATCAGCAATTGAGCCTTCAAAAATTGAATTAACGCCAGCTGAACAAACATATACTTTAGGATTGGGTGATACAGATGAAGGTGTATTTACAATCAACAATACAGGTAATTATCCATTACAATACTCAATTCCAGTTTATGAAGAGAATGTTGAAGAAGGTGTACACCGTTTCGGTTATTCATGGGAATTGGTAACAGATAATTTTGTTTGGGAAGAGTTAGATGGACAAGCAGATGTTTTGGACTTCACGAAGCAATTTAAGGATGATTCATTCCTTGATTTTATTGAAGTTGAATTAGGATTTGATTTCCCATTCTATGATACTTTGGTAAACAGAATGCATGTATCACATGTAGGTATGATTGCTTTGGATACGAAAGACCCTGTAAATGGTAGCTGGGGTAAACTATTAGGATCAGACTTTACTTCTAATGGTTATGTAGCAGGTTTGTACTTGTATACAAATATTGGTTTAGATACTAAATTCCTTTATAAGAGATTCAGTGACCGTATTGTAATGGAGTATAAAAACTTATATACAATTGCTTCAGAAGATACTTACGGCGAGTCGTATAAGATCTCTTACCAAATTGTATTACATGCAGATGGTAATGTAGAGTATAGATACCAAGATGTTTGGGGTATCAGAAATTCAAATTCACCATTTATTGGTGTGGAAAGCCCTGATAAAAAAGACGGTTTCTATATCTATGAAAACTCACAACAACCTGAAAAGTTATTTACTTCAAAGAGTTCAAATGTAACAATTAAAGTAAATCATCCAGGTAGAAAAATTGCTAGAAATTTAAGCAGTACAAGTGGTGTAGTTCCTGTAGGTCAGTCTGTAGATATCGCTTATGATGTCGTAACAGAAGGATTAGATGAAATGAGAAACACTCAAAACATCTCTATCTATACAAATGATCCAGTAACGCCATTAGCTCACTTTACATTACATGCAGATGTAACAAGTGGTGGTGAAGCAGTAGTGACAACAACTAAAGACGAGATCATCTTTGGTGATGTATTCAAAACAGCTACACCTTCTTCAACAGTGATGTTTAGAAATAAAGGTAATAAGCCAATTTCATTCACATCAGCAGTAGTTGAAAACGGTTCATTTGAAGTTGACAAGACATCGTTTACAATTGATCCAAGACTTTCAGAAACAGTTAAGGTATCATTTACAGCATCTACTACAGGTGCAATGTCAGATAACCTAATCGTAACTGATGAGTTAGGAACTGTTTATACTTTCCCTATCACTGCCAATGTTATCCATGCACCAATGATCAGCGTGGACAACTCAGATCGTCACTTTACTTTGAATGCAGGTGAAAAAGACCAACTTTCAATTGTAGTCGACAACTCTGAAGGCGAAGCAGACTTAGAAGTATTGCCAATGGGATCGCATTGGTTATATGAAGAGAAAGAAATACAGCCAATGAGCGTAATTCCTACTTACTCTTATGCTTGGAAAGATAATATGAAAGTGTTATCAGGTTTTGAAGATCCAGAATCTCCAGCTTATCAATTGATTGACATTACGAAAAACGGTCAGAAGATTGAAATTGAATTGGATGACTATTGGGAGCCTGTAAAATTACCATTTACGTTCAAGTACTATGGTATTGAGTACGATAGTATTTACATCGGTATTCACGGTCAAATGAGTTTCAACTACTACCATGGTGCTCCTCTAGGAGATAAAGTATGGTACCCATTAGAAATTCCTTTTGCTCATGATATCAATAACTTGGTAGCACCACTTTGGATGGCAGGTGGAGAAGATTACTATGATGAAACACCTACCAAAGGTATCTGGTACTACGAGGATGAAGAGAAATTTGTGGTGACTTATGAGCGTTTCCAACACTTCGGAAACATTTTAGGTGGACACGCTACAGCTGAGACAGTATTCTACAAAGACGGTAGAATCAAAATGCAGTACAAGACTTGGAACCAAACAGGTGTTGATTTCTGGAACAAGTGGTTAACTATTGGTTTAGAAAACCACGATGGTACTGAAGGTGTAATGGTGAACTTCTACCGTTCATACATCAGAGACGGTTTAGTCATCGAATATACACCAACAGAAAAGACTGTAATTCCTGCAGGAGAGTCTAAAACAATGAACTTTGCAGTAGATGCTGAGAAACTTTTAGATGGTAACTATAAATCTACATTAAGATTGATCAGTGAGTCTCCAAATAATGAAGAAGTTGAAATTCCAGTTCATTTAACAGTGAATGGTGTGGCTACTTTACAGTGGGATAAAGAAGTGATTGATTTAGGTGATATTTTATGGTCAGATGGACAACAAGTTGAAGCAATATTGAATACACAAAATATTGGTACAAAAGGGTTGAACTTGGCTGAAATGAAGTCGATCAGAGGTACAAATCCTAGAGTTGAAATTTGGGGTTATAACCGAGATTGGAATGGTAATCCATTTGGTGATCCATTATGGTTAAATACTGCTTTCTTTGATCCTTTATTCTCTCCATGGCCTTCTTTAGCTCCAGGTGAGGATCTTCCAACAAGATTTACGTTTACACCAACAGCAAGCGGTGCATTCTTAGATTCTATGGTTGTAAATGATGCAATGGGTCTTACAGATACAGTAGTGGTGAAAGCAAACTTGATTTTACCTCCAACTATGATTGTAGATGCTGATACTATTCATACCTCTTCATTAGATAACGAAGAAGTAATCACTAAAACAATTACAATCAGTAATGTTGATGGAGGTTCTGACTTACATTACACAGTAGAGTCTGAATTCGTAAGAGCAGGTTTCGCTACTTCAGTATTCAATAAGTTCAATTCAGAAATCAATACTGCATCTCTTAATGCTTCAGTAATTGCATCTCAAAACACAGGAATTCGAACAACTCAAGAGTTTGATGATGAGATCAACTACTTCAAAGGTTATGAGAAAGCAGGTGGGATTGGTTATGGTGCAAACAGCTTCAGTACTTTAACGAAGTTCAAAGCTCCATCAACAGGATTTAACTTATCTCACGTTTCTACTTGGTATGTACCAGCAGGAATGGCGAATGCTACATTGGAGATTGCGATCGGAATCGGTGATATTGACAATCCTACAATCTTACATGAGCAGTCTTTTGAAACAGAAACTGCAATTGATGATTTAGAAGGAGCTTTATTCACATTTGAATTAGAAAAATCTCTTCAGTTCCACCCAGGTGAAACAATTTACATGATCATCACTTATCCATTCGGTCCAGCAAGACCACAAGGTTTTGTAGAATCGGCGGAGACAATGGCAGATATCTCATACATTGAAGTAAATGGCGGGTGGTTAGACGTAACAACTGACAGCAGATTCCCATTATTACTTTGGATGAATGCTTTACATCAGTCAGAAAGAATCACACCATGGGTTACTTTATCTTCATTCGAAGGAACAGTGGCACAAGGAGAATCTGTAGATGTTGATGTTACATTTACGCCAGCAAATGCACTTTCAACTTCAGAAAAAGCAGTATTCAAATTCATCAGCAACGATGTGAATGCTGAAGTGGAAGAAGTAACAGCAATGATGACATTAAACAATGCTCCTGAATTTGTTGACTTCCCTGCGAACATTGAAATGGATGAAGCAATGGATTCAACTTTCATGATCACTGCTATGGATTATGACGGTCATGCTTTCACATTCGAAGTAGATGAGCACATTCTTAT
The DNA here is from genome assembly GCF_001583495.1 of Flammeovirga sp. SJP92. Classification (GTDB taxonomy): domain Bacteria; phylum Bacteroidota; class Bacteroidia; order Cytophagales; family Flammeovirgaceae; genus Flammeovirga. The sequence goes on from NZ_LQAQ01000098.1 coordinate 220,239, forward strand.
CGACAGCAGTTATGTGAACAATGATACATTGTCAATTCAATTAGTGACAGACTATGAGAGTGCAGGTGATCATTCATTCAATATAACAGTAACAGATGAGCATGGTATTGCTACAACTTCGGCAATCAATGTAATGGTGAACAATGTAAACAGAGCACCAATTGCAATTGAGCAAGACACATTGTACTTAATGCCAGGTGTAGCACCTACTTTCCTTGATCCAACAGCCATCTTCTCAGATGAAGACGGAGACGAGTTGACGTTTGGTATTGCCACTTCAGATGATGGCGTGGTGATGGCTAGCTTAACACAAGGTCAGTTTGCCATCTTAGGCATGACTGAAGGTGAAACGGAAGTAGCATTAATCGCAACAGACATTCACGGTGCATCGGTGATGACAATGTTGTACGTAATTGTAGATACAGAATTACCAACATCAATTGATAAGGATTTTGTAAGTCAAACGAACTTAAGAAACTATCCGAACCCAGTAATTGGTGAAACTACTTTTGCATTCAACATGATTAATTCAGGTGATGTATCTATCAAGATATATAATATGAATGGAGTGTTGGAACAGACAATTTCACTTGGCCAATTAGGCAGTGGAAATCACGAAGCAACTATTGACTTGTCATCTTTAATGACAGGAATGCACATCTACACTTTATCAGTAAACGGTAGTGTGGAGACGTATAATAAGTTGATCAAAAAATAGAATAAGAACGAAATTCAATTAGCTAAAACCATCGGGTCAATGATCCGATGGTTTTTTGCATTTAATGCCTTTATTTTTTAGCTCTTAAAACCGAATGAATATTTTTATTACAAAAAATTACGATGAATGAAAAATATAAATTTATTTAAAATATTGATAATTAGTTATTTGTGATTTTTATTTAAATTATTTTGAAAAAAAATAGCCCATTTGTAATAAATCTGAAAAAATGACTACTAACCCAGTAAACAATAATTAAAAATTACTATTATGAGCATCTTTTCAAACTTTTACTCTCTTATGATCCATGACAGCAAATCTGTTGAAACGTTTAATTTTGACGGTGATGAAATGGCATTTGACTATCTTATTCATAGAATTGCAGGGAAATATGGAATGCGCATCTTAAAGCAAGAAGAAAATCGTTTCCAGTTACTATTTGAGGGCAGTTCTTTTGTTCCTTTAAGTTCAATGGAAGAAATGGTAACTTCAAGATGTTTGATTAATGTAGAGCGTATTGAAGAGGGAGAATTAAAAATCACTTCATTTGAAAAGCTTATTTCTCCATTTAATTATGAAAGAAAAAGCTTTGATAGAGTCGTTCAATGTAAACTAAATTCATTCATGGCTTATCTTCATTATGAGAACAACACTAAAGTAACTAACTAATGTCAATTGAATTTTATGAAGAGTATATAGAAAGCAACAAATCCATCATTTATAAAATTTGTCGGGCTTATTCACATTCACAGGAAGAATTTGAGGATTATTTCCAGGAGGTGTGTTTGCAACTTTGGCGTTCAAAAGAAAGTTATCAACAACAATCCAAGTTATCCACATGGGTGTACAGAGTATCGTTGAATACTTGCCTTTCTATGGTCAAAAAAGAGAAGAAGAAAGTGAGTACTGTGGAGATCAATGAGAAAATTGATCAAGTACCTCAATTCTCTGAAAAAGAAGAACGCCTAGAAGAGTTGTATAGAGCCATTCGACTTTTGAAAGAAGTTGACAGAGCTTTGATTTTGTTGTATTTGGAGGAACACTCTTACCAGGATATTGCATCAATTATGGGTATCACACCTACTAATGTTGGTGCAAAAATAAATCGAATTAAAAAACAATTGAAAGAAAATATGCAATGGAAGAAGAGTTTGACTTAATCAAAGGAGTATGGGAAGAGGGGCATCAAACTTCTCCCAACTTAAAATCAGTAAAAGGAACTGCTAAATCTCAAAAAATAAAATCGATGAACTTAATTGAAAAAATAATAAATAAAACGAAGTTCGAATGGGCTATTTCATGGACGGTTGTATTATCAATAGCTGTTTATGTTATTGTTAAAAAAGACAATTGGGTAATTGTTAGTATTTCAATCATTCCTTTTGTTCTTTATTTCATAGATTATTTATTGAAACTGAAAAAAGTAAGATCATTTGATACGATGGATACTTTGGCCTATTTGAAAAATGTAAGAGATTATATTTATAAAAGTTATCAACAACAATTAAAGCTGCTGATTTACTTCATAATGCCTTACTCTTTGATATTCGGATACTTTTTTGGTTTATCATTAGGGTTGGAGTCTAATGGAAAAGACTTAAGTGTGCTATTAGAGTGGAATTCAAAAACTCAACTTACTATTGGTGTATCGATTGTAATATTATCAGTAATGATACTATTATTGAAAAGATATTTACCTCAACTTGTAGGTTTCAGAATTAATAAAATGTACGGGAAGGAAATTCAAGGTATTAGTAATATGATTGAAGACCTGGAGAGCTAATATTATAATAAAAAATGCCATTGAGGGGAAAAACTTTCAATGGCATTTTATTTTAATACTTAAGATTCAAAAAAACGATCTGGATAATTCATTAAAAATAATTCTGATTTCGCTCTTGTGATAGCGGTATATTGCCATCGGAGAAAATCAGTATCTACCATATCATCTCTCAAGTATCCAATATCCACAAAGATGGCGTCCCATTGTCCTCCCTGTGCTTTATGACAAGTCAATGCGTAAGCAAACTTCACTTGAAGGGCATTGAGGTATTCGTCTTCTTTCAGTCTTTTCAAACGGATTTTTGGATCTTCTATATCAGCGTATTCCTCAATAACAGAATTATACAAGTTTCTTGATTCTTCCCTTTCTAATTGTGGTGTAAAAGAATGAAGTGTATCCAAAATTATTTTAGCTTCTACCGTTGGGTGATTTTCATAATCCAATAATCTGAAACGTATATCACAAAAACGGAAGCCGTATTTTTCTTCAATATTTCCTACTCCAGCTACCTCAATAAATTCACCATTGGCCAAAAATCCAGCAGGGGAATCTTCATCTAACCAGAAGTAGTTATTTCTGACCAACATCAAATAATCTCCTGCATCTAATTCTTCTTCTCGAAAGTGGATTTGCCTTCGTATATATTGATTGTACTGAGTAGCAGCACGATTGGAACGAGTAATGATTACTGTATTTTCAATCCCATATTTATCGTAACCATACAACAACCCATCTTCTAAGCGGTCAGACCCCATTTTAAAAATATCTTTGAAAGAAGAAGTATTGAATTGAATGTCTGTATTTTGAGCTAGGCAGTTTCTTACTAAAGTAGCATTGTATAAAATGCCAGAGGTAGAAGCTTGTCGAACTACTTCAGTCAATTCATGGCTAATAATACTCAAACGAAAAACATTTTGTAGATAGATTTCATCCAAGGCAGGGCTGATTTCTTGCTTTACAGGAGGAAGCTGTGCCGTATCTCCTATGAGAAAAAGTTTATTGTTAGATTTCGGATCTTCAAAAACATAGTCTACAATAGATTTTAAAAGTCCCTCACCTGCTGTATGCGGTTGGTCATCGATCATGGAAGCTTCATCAATGATATAGATCGTATTTTGAGCCTTATTTTTTTGCCTTTCAAACCTTAATAGCCCTGTTTCCTTATCTTCCGTCTGTTTATAGATAATACGATGTACTGTGTAAGCTTTTCGTTTGGCATAAGATGACATCACTTTTGCCGCTCGGCCTGTGGGTGCCAACATCATAGTTTTATAAGAATAAAACCTCAGAACATTAGCAAAAGCAGTTAGAACGGACGTTTTACCAGTACCTGCGTATCCTTTTAATAAAAACGTATTTCGTCGGTTGTTTTTTTCTAATACAAATTGATCCAAAAGGTCAAAAAGTTGCTTCTGACCATCTGTGGGCTCAAAAGGAAAAGATGCACTGATCCTTTCAGAAGGTGTGATCATAAATCTTAGGGGATAATATTTACGCGGCTCTCATTGCTTCAACAGGGTCCATTTTTGCAGCAGAAATGGCAGGTGCAATACCCGAAATAATGCCAATCAGACCTGAAATGAGCATACCAATAATTAGGTTTGTAAAGTTAAGAGAAATCACAAATGTTTCAGTAGATAACAATGATAATAGTGAAACTAAAAACAATCCGCCTATTCCACCGAAAAAGCTTAGGAACATCGATTCACATAAAAACTGTAGAAGGATAAAATAATTTTTTGCCCCCAGTGCTTTTTGAATTCCAATTTGTGAAGTTCTTTCTTTTACAGAAACGAACATAATATTGGCAATACTAAAGCCACCTACAAGGATGGAGAAAAGACCAATAACCCCTCCTGCTAACTTCAAAGAACCTGTAATTCCATTGACAAACTCAACAATAGCATCTGTTCTATTGAGTGCAAAATCATCCTCTTCTTTGGGTTTTAACCCTCTTTTTATTCTTAATAGTCCACGAAGCTCGGCTAAAATTTCTCCCAGATTATCATCTTTATCATATCCCTTGGCAATCAAGTTGGTATTGATCCACCTCCCCTTGGAAGCGTACATTTTGATAAATGAATTATAAGGGATAAAGATTACATCATCATTACTTGGGGTAGGAATAAAACTCTCTCCCTGTTTCTCAAAAATGCCAATAATCTGAAACTTTGTACCTCTTGCTTTAATGATTTTCCCCAGTCCATCTCCATTAGGAAAAAGTTCACTAGCCACATCACTGCCAATGACCGCTTTTTGAGCACCAGCACTCATTTCACCTTGTGTAAAATAACGGCCTTCACTGATAGGCATTGAATTGATTTTATTGTATTCATAAGAAGCTCCAATGATTTTTCCATCCTCAAAAGTATTGCTTCTATAATTGATTGTATTACCTCTTTTTTGCTCATAAATAGCAATTGATTTTACCCACTTTGCATTTTCTTGGATAAACTTCAACTCACTTTTATCAGGGTTAGGCCGTCTATAGTATTTCCACCAAGGATATTCGCCTTCCCCAAAAGAAAAAGGCCATTTTCCTATGTAAATCACATTATTACCGAATGAAGAAAGACTACTTTGTATACCATTGTTGAGTGCATCTACCAATGTAAAAATGGCAATAATAGCAAAGATACCAACTGTGACACCGAGGAGAGAGAGGACTGTTCTAAGTATATTTTCTTTCAAAGCATGGACTGCAAATCGGAAACTTTCGAAAAAAAGTTTTATAAAAAGCATGTTTTATAGAAAAAATGATGGAAAATTGATGATAAAATCTCTATCTAAAAGATTGTTTGGAAATTATCTAATCTTTATTTGTTAAATTTACCGTCTTGATTTTCAAGGTACGCATTTTGTGTGTATTGTGTAAAGTTAAGCTAATATTGATATTTACAGAAAGAAAATAATACGTAATTTCATTCCATGAAGCTATCCCAATTCCAGTTTGATCTGCCAAAAGATCTAATCGCTCAGTATCCTGAGGAAAATCGTGATGATGCACGTTTAATGGTTTTACACCGTAAGACAGGAGAAATCGAACACCGCAAGTTCAGAGACATCGTGGAATACTTTGATGATGGAGATGTGTTGGTAATGAACGACACTAAGGTTTTCCCAGCTCGTCTTTATGGTAACAAGGAAAAGACAGGTGCTAAAATCGAAGTTTTTCTTCTTCGTGAACTCAATAAAGAATCTCACTTATGGGATGTATTGGTTGATCCTGCCCGTAAAATCCGTGTAGGTAACAAATTATACTTTGGAGACGGTAGTTTAGTAGCGGAAGTTATTGACAATACTACTTCAAGAGGTAGAACGATCCGTTTCTTAGTAGATGGAGAGGAAGAAGAATTTTATAGAACAATTGAGGAGTTAGGTGAAACGCCAATTCCAAGAGATTTAGGTCGTGAGGCTGAGCCATCAGACAAAGATCGTTACCAAACTATCTTTGCAGCGAAGAAGGGTGCCGTAGCAGCTCCTTCTGCAGGACTTCACTTTACGCCTCAAATTGCCAAAAGATTTGAAATCAAGAGTGTTGATATCACTCCTATCACATTGCACGTAGGTTTAGGTGCTTTCAGAGATGTAGATGTGGAGGATTTGACAAAGCATAAAATGGATTCTGAGCACTACAGAGTAGGTGAAGAAACAGTTGAAATTGTAAACAAGGCATTAGAGAACAAGAAAAATGTTTGTGCTATTGGTACTACAGTTTTACGTTCTTTAGAAACATCTGTATCAGCATCTAATTCTTTAAAAGGAAACGAAGGATGGACAGATAAATTTATCTTCCCTCCATACGACTTCAAGATTGTAAACTCAATGGTGACAGGTTTCCATAAGCCTAAATCTACATTATTAATGATGGCTACTGCATTTGGTGGTTATGATTTAGTAATGAGAGCTTACGAGGAAGCAATCAAAGAAAAATACCGTTTCTTAAGCTATGGAGACGCTATGTTGATTTTATAATCAACGTATTGATTTCTAAAATATCATGCAGAGTGTAGGAGTATTTAACCTACACCCTAAGAGCATGTTTGATATTCCTTTTACATTAAAAGTTTATATTCCAAACATGCTCTTATTTCATGATTTGATAAAAAATGTAAAAAAAAATCAAAATAAGGGAAACCTTAATGATGTTAAACCGTATACGTAATGACTAAAGTAGACGTTAATGTTGTACAAGAAAGTGACTTCACTCTAATCAATGTGGTTGGAGAACTCGATGCAAGTTCATCTGTAGATTTAGATACTAAACTACAAGAAGTGATTGACAGAGGAGACAAGAAGTTATTGATAAATTGTGTAGGGTTAACTTACATTTCATCTGCTGGAATTGGAGTTTTTACATCCAGACTTGACGATATAGAATCCGACCATATTCAAATGGCGTTATTTGATGTCGCAGACAATATTAGAAGTGTATTCGAAATTTTAGGAGTAGATCAATTTTTAAATCTGGCTACCACCAAAGAAGAAGCCATTCAAATTATTAAAGGACAGTGATGTTTAGGAAAAAAGTCAACTGTGAGACCGCTAATCTACATATAATCCGAGAATTTATTCTTTCGGCATTAGATAGCTACAGTGTACCTGATTCCAAACGAGATATGATCGTTGTTGCAGTTGATGAGGTGTGTGCAAATAGAATGATTCATTCTAATAGCTGTGATCCTACCAAAGAAATAGAAGTAACTGTTACTACTACAATAGATACAAAAGGCGTTGTTATTGAGATAAAAGATAACGGAGAAGCTTTTGATATTAAAACCTATCAGTCCCCTACTATCAATGATGTAATTAAAGAGCATCGTAAAGGAGGAATGGGATTGAGATTAGTAAAAAATATTATGGATGCTGTTCAAGTTGTTCAAGTCGGAAAACATCAAGTTTGCAGGCTGGTAAAACAAATTTGAGCACATTTTTTATTAAAAGAGATACTGAGAAGTATCTCTTTTTTTATGGTTGAAAATTTGACCGGATATCGATCTACTATTTTATACTACTTCATTATTTTTATTAGAGTGTTTGTTGTAGCCACTTAGACCTGCTACGTGAAGTAAGCATTAATAGTGTAGTGTAACGAGCATTATTCTATTCAAACTCTTTATTCTTAATTCTTCATTCTTCATTTTTTTATCTTAAATTTGTCCGGTTACTCCAATAATCAACCTGATTTTTCATTGGTGTGGCCAAAAATTAATATAAGATCTTTTTGAGTCACATGGTAATGAAAGAAATTTTGCTCAGTAAGGTAAGAGTATCAGACCCTACCTCAACCTATCACAAACAAATTGTAAACATCCTTATTAAGGATGGTATCATCAACAAAATTTCCACTGAAAAAATCGATGCTTCCAATGCTGAAGTCATTGAAGGAAATGAGAAACTTTACGTTTCATTAGGTTGGTTTGATATGAGAGCAACTCTAAATGAGCCTGGTGAAGAATTCAAAGAAGATATTGCCTCTTTAGGAAAAGCAGCCGCTTTTGGTGGTTTTACAGACGTAGCCACTCTACCAAACACATCTCCAGTTATCCAATCCAAAGAAAGCATTCATTTCGTTAAGCAAATGAGCACTTTTTCTCCTGTTCAAATCCACCCAATGGGTGCTTTGACAAAAGATTGTAAAGGAGAAGAGATGAATGAGGTGAAAGATATGCACGATGCCGGTGCTGTAGCGTTTACAGATGGCGTAAAATCATCTTGGCATCTTGGGGTTATCAAAAGAGCCTTGATGTACATGCAATTGTTTGATGGTTTGATGATCGAAAAAGCAGATGAGAAAACGCTGAACAACGATGGTCATATGAATGAAGGTATTCCATCTACATTGATGGGAACAAGAGGTATTCCAAATGTAGCGGAATGGTTAGCCATTCAAAAAATCATCTCATTGTTGACTTACACAGACGGTAGAGTACACTTTGCTAATATCTCAACACCTGAGTCAGTAGACATCATCCGTAAAGCAAAAGCAGAAGGATTAAAAGTAACATGTGATATTGCTGCTCACCAAGTAGCATTCACCGATGAAGATTTAGCCTCTTTTGATACTAACCTAAAAGTAAATCCTCCATTCCGATCTCAAAAAGATATTGACGCACTTTGGGAAGGAATCAAAGACGGAACAATTGATGCCATTGTTTCTTCACATACACCTCAAGATACAGAGTCAAAGCGTTTAGAATTTGATTTAGCAGACTTTGGTATCATCGGTTTAGAAACAGCTTTCGCATCTATCGTTTCTAACTTACCAAAAGAGATTGATGTAGATACGATTATTGAGAAATTGACAACAAATCCTCGTCAAATCTTGAAGGTAGAACAAGAACCAATCGCTGAAGGTAGCAAAGCAGTACTTACAGTTTTTGATCCTGAAGCTACATGGACATTTGCTGAAAGCGATATCCAATCAAAATCAAATAATACACCATTCGTAGGAAAAGAATTAAAAGGTAAAGCAGTAGCGATTGTCAATAAAGGGCAATTGGTGAAGGCTTAGGACTTTTATTATTATAAATGATGAACACCATCATGAATATCTTTTGGAGGTATTTGTGGTGGTGTTTTTTTATATTTAAGAAATGAACTTATTATTTGAAAATCTTATGAATAGTTTATTCCCGGTAAAAAGTGAAGCTCAATACGACACTTATATAGATAAGTTAGATGAACTAATGGAGGCTGAAACACTTTCTGAAGAGGAAGAGTTAACCTTAGAACATTTATCAATCTTAATAGATGCCTACGAACAGGATAATGTAGAAATAAACACATCTAGTTTAAAGCCATTAGATTTGATTAGATTCAAAATGGATCAGATGGGTTTAAAGCAAAAAGACCTTACTTTTATTGGTAGTTCTGGTGTAATTAGTGAAGTATTGAATGGAAAAAGGCAGTTGAACTTAAAAATGATTAAGACTGTTGCTGAGCATTTGGATATACCAGTGCAGTTATTGGTTTGATATTTTACCTCTAATCAAAATCAAATAATACACCTTTTGTAGGAAAAGAATTAAAAGGTAAAGCTGTAGCGATTGTCAATAAAGGGCAATTGGTGAAGGCTTAGGACTTTTTTTATTATAAATGATGAACACCATCATGAATATCTTTTTGAGGTATTTTTGATGGTGTTTAATTTATTAATGGCTTACCATGAATTGTAATACTGTTTAAAAATGATTTAGATATTCTTTCATATCCTGTAGAATCAGAACTGTAAGGATATGTAGTCATAATAGAAAAGGCAATATCACCTCTTCTGATTGAATAATAGTTATATTTAGTTTGTTGGTCTTTCATCACATATATTGAATGTATTCCAAATTGGCTATTAGCTTGAGTTTCTCTATCTAAATAATAAATTTCTATATTATCGGATGATAAAAAAGTCATAATTTTATCGTCAATATTCCAGTCTTCCTCTCCTAAGCATCTAATACCTAATTGAAACCCCATATTATATTTATAATACTTGTAATTTTTGAAATCATCATCAGATATTACTTCGTAACCTTCAAAAAGAGATCCTTTCAATCCTTCTTGCATACTGATTGTTTGACGGAATAAAACTGAATCAATTTTATATTCCCAGTATTTTTGTTGACTAATGATTAGTCCATGATCTGTTTCCTTATCATACTTTTCTTGTTCTACTCTTAACTTTGCTCTATGTACCTTAAATGAGTCTATTATTTCACTTTCAGAAAGAGGAAGATCTTTATATAATGCTTCATTTAGATTTCGTGCAAAAATCTCTGTAATGTTAAAATGATATTGTTCATGCTTTAAAATGTAAGCAGAATTTTCAGAGGTAGTGTCATTTTTATTTAACCATGAAAGTGTCTCATTTTGAAATGCTTTTGCATAATATTTATGTTCACTTGTTGAGTCTTCTACAAGTTTTATATCACTAGCTATTGCAGCAGTATATATTGAGAAAGGTTTTGGAATACCTTGAAAATTAGACCATTCTAGTTGTTTCCAATCATTTATTTTATGAGGCTTATAGAAGTTATTTTCAATTAGTTTAATTGAAAGAATTATCGATAATGTAAATACTATAATGCCTATTTTAATTTTTGTAATTGTTGCCATAAAAATTTAGTGAAGGTGAAAGTGATTGAAAAAATTATTTCTATGAAAACAATTATTACTACGATAATGAAAATCGTTACAGCTGCATCCTCTATTGAGGATATGTTTATACCGCCTATTATTTTGAGAAAAACGAATATGATATTTAGGAAGAATAAATCATTAATAACTCTGCTTAGAAAAGTATAAATTTTCTTTGTTTCAATTATATATAATATGTGGTTGATCAATAGTCCAATCCAAAAAAAAGTGAAATCGTTAACTGGGTCTAAACCTAATTCTTCTTCGTAAAACTTTAGAAAAAGAAAAGCTGAGTAAACAATTTGAATTGAAACTATATAGTTGAGGAAATAGTTTATTCGATAAGTTTTTAGGAATAAAAGAAGGTCATTGATTGATTGCTCTATAATATCTAGATCTTCTCCAAGATTTTCTTTATCATCTTGTTTTGATTCATTCTCCTTCAATAAAATCAAAGACTTTGCTACAAGAACAGCTTCAGGATGATAATATGAAGCATTATCAACGATTAATTCTAACTCAAATCGGCTTTTATTCTTAAACTTTCTTTTATAAAATTCTTTCACTTTTCTATAGTTTGCAAGTTGTTGTTAGTGAACATAATTCAATATACCATACTTGTAGTAAATTCCTTAAGAATTCACTTTGATCCTTTCAATTTCCCCCAAAATCGCCTTCAAAACATTAATCGCCACACTATTTCCAAACTGCTTATAAGCTTGATTATGGGCTGAAGTAATAATAAAATTATCATCAAACCCCTGAATACGGGCACACTCTCTCGGGGAGAGTTTTCTGATTTGATTACCTACTTTATATAAACCCGTTTTGTCTCCAACACCTCCTCCATAGGCAGATAACGTTATAGCATGACCGATGGGGTCGTAGATACGTTCTCCTTGACCGCCTTTGTTGACTCTTCCGATTTGTATGGGGCGATTGGGTAAAATGACGTTTCCTTCTTTATCTTCTTTAGGTTTGTATTTTTTATAAATGTCGATGTCAGGGCGGTTGACAATCTTGGCATCAGGTTTTTGTTCGAGAAAGTCTTTTAGGCTAACATGTTTTTGATGAGGTAAAGGAAAGTGGAATTCATCGGTGGTGATATCTTTTCGGAAGCAGACAAAGTAAATTCGTTTTCTGTTCTGAGGTAAACCAAATTCTGATGCATTCAACACTTTGTATTTTACATTGTACCCTAGCTCATCTAAAGTCTTGATGACTACTTGAATGGTATTTCCTCCGTCATGTTTTTCAAAGTTCTTGACGTTTTCTAGAAAGAGTAATTTCGGTTGATGGTGCTTTACAATTCTCGCAATATCAAAAAATAAAGTACCGCGGGCATCTTCAAATCCTTTTTGTTTGCCTGATACAGAAAAGGCTTGGCAAGGAAAGCCAGCGCAAAGGATATCATGAGTAGGAATCTCTTTTTCATCAATCTGAGTGATATCACCGTGAGGTTGGATACCATAGTTGCGTTGGTAGGTTTTTACGGCAAATTTATCCCATTCAGAAGCAAAAACACATTCTGCTCCAAACGATGTCAACGCTTTATGAAAACCACCAATACCAGCAAATAGATCTATAAATTTTAATCCCTCTATCTTCATCTTATCCCTTCAAAAAAATGATATACGATATTAATAGATGCAAATGAATGAATCAACACTGCTGACTAATTGTTTGAAAATTATTTTTCGTTGTAGGAGATATTATCAAAGAAAGTTTGAAAATCGACATCGGTATTATTGATTTCTAACTTTCTACGGAGTCGATATCTCGCCACTTGAATGGACTTCACACTTTGATGTGTAATGTTGGAAATATCTTTTGTACTTAAGTTTAATTTGAGGAATGCACAAAGCTTCTTTTCATTAGGAGAAAGGCTTGGAAATTTTTGATGCAATTTATCAAAGAAGTCGGAGTGCACTTGTTCAAAACGGTATTCCAATTCTTTCCAAACTTCTCCTTGATTGGCATTCTGGAGGTTATAAACAATCGATCGGATCTTCTTTTTATTATTACTGTCCAACTCAGAATCAATACTCAGCAATTCTTCAGAGACCTTATTAATCAACTCGTTTTGTTGCATTAAGTGCATAATGTTTGTCGTCAATTCTTTGTCCTTAAACTCTACTTGAGACTGCAATACTTTGTTTTGCTCTTGTGTGTATTGATGTTCAACCGTTTCTAGCTCTCTCGCAATATTAGCTTTTTCCTCGTTTTGCTTTGCGTTGATCATTTTCAAACGCTGAACTCTGAGTACCATCAAAATGATAGAAATAATACCAATAAAAAGGCACGTAAGAATGATAATAATCGTTTGCTGTTCTTCTTTCTCATGCAACAGCTGAATCTTTTCTAAAGCTTTGATTTGATTCTGTTCTAAGTCTGCAATTCCTTTGCTGTATCGCTGTTGAAGGAGCTCATCTGATGCTTTTTTGTACTCTTTGAAGTATTGAAATGCCTTTTCAGTTTGTCCATTTTTCTCAAAAAAAGTAGATAATCCGTAGTAGACATTTTTGAGGTCAACAGGAGAGTTCACCTCATCTGCTTGCTCTATGGCTTTTAAATAAAACTTTTCGGCTTCTTTAAAACGACCTTGTTGAGAAGCAATATGTGCAAAGGCCACTAATGAGTTGATTTCCCCTCTCTCATCATTCAATTCTTGTTTGATCTTATAAGAAGCTTCTAAAACCTCTAAAGCATCTTCATATCTTTTCTGATTGGCATATTGATTCGAAAGGTTGTGCAGGGCTTTACTTTTCATAATCAATTGTGATTCATTTTTACACATTCTGATGACCTGATTGAAGAGGTGAATGGCTTTTTCAGGTTCATTGAGTTCATCATATAGTGTACCTTTATTGAGATAGAGGTGTGGGAGTAAATCGTTTTGAATATCTTCAGACAACTCTTTGACTGTAGCGATGGCTTTGTCATATTCAGCTAACGCTTTAGGGTAATTTTTTTCCTGTTGATAAATCTGACATAAGTTGGTTTGTGATCTTACTTCCAACTCTTTGTTTTTGATTTTTCTAAATTGTTGAATAGCATTGAAGTAGGCTTCTCTTGCTTTGTAAGATTGCCCTTTGTAAAGATAGATATTGCCCTTGAGGTTGTATAATTCACCCAAAAGCTGATCATCCTTATTTTCTTCGTAAAGCATTATGCCTTCAGTGGTATAATCTATTGCACGGTCCATGTCAACGGCAATAAACTTTTTCCCTAACTGAAGCATTAATTCCCCTCTTTGATGAGGTTCAAAAGTATCTGAAAGTTTTTCTTGTAAACTGTCGATAGTGCTAGCGAAAATGGAAGTAGACGTAAATACTATTAAAAAAAACGTATTGAAGTTCTTTATAAGTGATTTCAATGTTACAGCTGATTATAATTCGAAATTGGTAGCTTAGAAATGAAACGTTAAATTTATCGATTTATCATCAATGTTTCATTTTGATTTTCTGTAATTTAACGAAAAATAGCCATTAACATAGTGCAGTTTGGAAATTTCAAATTGTTGTATGAATAATAACCCGATTGTGGATGAAAGAAGAAATAAAAAAATACGACTTCAGGAAGAATGAGGATGGATTGGAGTTTGAAATTGTTGATCTTCAAAAAATATTTAAAGAGAAAAATCATTTAATAACAACTTCACATCGTGCGAGATTTTATCATATTCTTTGGATTGAAAAAGGACACGGCACACACTATGTAGATTTTAAACCCATAAAAGTTGAAGACAATACCTTAATTTTTGTAGCGCAAAACTCCGTGAATCTCTACGATGCAAATGGCTATTATGAGGGAAAATCAATCATTTTCACCAACGATTTTTTCTGTCAAACCAAGTATGACTTTAGATATATTACGACCTCTATTTTATATAGTGACCTTTATGACGTCGCAAAATTATCACCTATTATTAATAGAGAGGCATTAGAACTTATTTTCCACCAAATGAATCAAGAGGTGGAAAAGAAGAAAGATCAGGCTCAAAAAGAGGTCCTTCATAAATTACTTTACTTATTCTTATTACAATCAGAAAGAGCATACCGAGAACAAGGTATACAAGAATTGGAACCTAGTCTCTATCTGACCAATGTGATCAACTTTAAAGAACACTTAGAAGAGTCTTATAAAAAAGAAAAAGGGGTGAAATGGTATGCGAATTCATTGAATTTGTCAGAGAAACAGTTGAATAAGTCAACCGCTGAAGTACTGTCAAAGTCACCCAAAAAGATCATTGATGAAAGAGTAGTTTTGGAAGCCAAAAGATTATTGGTGCATACGGATGAACCGGTAAAGGAAATTGCCTATGAGCTAGGGTATGACGAACCCACTAACTTCATCAAGTTCTTTAAAAGACATACGACTGTCACCCCTGCTGACTTTAGAGTAAAAAACAAGTAAGGCGTAAATGTATCATTCAAGGGCGTAAATCTACCTTTATAAAACTTCCTCTATCCGCCACCTTTGTAATGTTGATTTTGTTAAACAAACATAGTAATCCATGACAAAGAAAATATACTCATTAGCCGTATTAATTATGGCTTTTTTATCAAGCTCAGCTCAAGATTCATCATCAAACTCTAGTAAAATGGAAGTATCGAACAAAGACAAGGTAGTAGCATTATTAAAAAGCATTGAAACAGGAGATTCAGCTCCTGCGGGTTATATCAACCCAAACAAATACATTCAGCATAATCAATCTGTAGCAGATGGTTTGGCCGGTTTTGGAGCGGTTTTACAGCAGTTGCCAGAAGGTTCAGCAAAGGCAAACACGGTAAGAGTGATCGAAGATGGAGATTTTGTAATCGCTCATACTGATTACAACTTCTTCGGGCCGAAAATCGGAATAGATATCTTTAGATTTGAAGATGGTCTGATTGTAGAACACTGGGACAACCTACAGGAGAAAGTCACTGAAACAGCTTCTGGAAGGTCTCAAATAGATGGTACAGCTGAGGTCAAGGATTTGGATAAAACGAAATCGAATAAAAAGATTGTCAAGCACTTTATTGATGATGTTTTATTCGGAAAGCATCCTGAGAAAATCACGGATTATGTATCTACGGAAGAGTATTTACAGCATAACCCCAATGTAAAAGATGGTTTAGCCGGATTGGGTGAAGCTATTGAAGCTCTGAATAAGGCCGGAATGCCAATGGTTTACAAGAAAAATCACGCCTTATTTGGTGAAGGAAACTTTGTTATTGCTGTTTCTGAAGGGATTTTCATGAAAAAAGAGGTAGCATTCTATGATATTTTCAGACTAGAAGGTGGGAAAATCGTAGAACATTGGGATGCGATTCAAGAAATCCTTCCAGAATCGGAAGCGAAAAATTCAAACGGGAAATTTAATTTCTAAATTATAAAAGTCATGTTGTTTATTGTAATACTTATTTCGGTGTTTTTATTGATTGTCTTTTTCAAAAAAGAAAGATGGATTAAGTATGGAAATTTGGAAGATAGTTTCGATTACACAATCAATAATCATCAATATTATATTGAAGAAGTATCTTTTAAAAACTATAATGAAGCCCTTTCAAAATACTTCAAAGTAGTGGAATCAATATCGAGATACGATAAGGCAATAAACCTAAAATATGATTTATACGATTGGGGATTTTCAATTTTTCAGTTCAAAGATACCTTAATAGATGTTCGTTATTTTAGAAGTACGCATAGCATTCGGTTGATTAAAAGTAAACAGCCACTGAGTATTGAAGAGTACGAAAAAGACGATTTGGGGTATCATATGGAATTGAATCGTTAAGATAAAATAGAAAAAGCACAAGTTAGGCAATAGGCTAGACTTGTGCTTTTTTGTTACAAATCCATGTTTCAAGTGTTAAGCGTGAGCGTCACTTGGAACTACTCTGGCGAAGTCTCCCGACTTCGAAATATTTATGAATAAGGTGTTGACTCATTCGAAGTCGGGAGACAATATTTATCACAAGTGACGCCTATCGGCTTAACACTTGCGATATAGTTAAAAAACTAAGCTACTGACTTTTTTAATGCAATTTCTAGAACGGTCTTCTACCGTTTTCTCCTCTTCCACCTCTTCGCCCTTTCTTTTTCATTGCCTCTCTCGCCTCTTTATAAATAGTCATTTGCTCTTCAGTAAGCACCTGAGAAAGCATCATTTCATGTTGTTTCATAACAGGTTCCAAAGCCTCTTTCATTGCTTCACGGTCTCCTTTATGTTGCTCTCTGATTTGTTTGAAAACTTGCTTTGAAGAAGCGTTGATTGCATCATATTTTTCCTTTTGATCTGGAGTAAGTTCAAGCTTTAATTCCAAAAGGTAAGCCTGCTTTTCACCACGTTCCATCAACATGAATTTTTCATAAGAAGCATAAGTATCAGCATCAAGAATGCCTTTGGCTTTCATAAGATGTTTATCTCTAAGTTCATCTGTTTCAGCCTTAATTTTTGCTCGATCCGTTTCACCATCTTTTCTAGCAATCATGATGGTATTCATCACATCTTCTTGCAATTGGATATATAATTTGCCTAATTTTTTCTCAGTGCTTTCGTCTAATTTCAATTCTTTAGAAAGTTCTTTTGGGAACTCTTGTGGTGTGAATGACGGGAAATTTCTTTGCGCAAATACAAGACTGCTAAGGCTTAAAAGAAGGAATGTAAAAATTAGATTTTTCATTTTTGTGTATTTTTTAATAATGTAAATTTATTTAAAATGGCTTCGGACCTCTGCCCCCTCTATCACCAAAACCTTTTTGATTGGTTTTTCCTTTAGGTCGATAAATAAAAGAAACCATAAAATAGCGTGGAAGCACATTGTAAGTACTCGTTTGAATAGAGCTTTCTGTTACCGTTCTGCTGATGCTACTGTTTTGATTAAGAATATCTGAAACGGAGAATCGGGCTTCCCCTCTCCTATTTTTGAACATTTTATAGGCGATATGAGCATTCCATTTATAGATATTATCCTGAATCAAATCATCATCACCATTATAAATATTTCCAGTGAAAGAAGTATTCAAAATCAACCTTTCAATAGGTTCAACATTTATACTCGCTCTGATATTATTATGAAGGTAATTTCCGTTCAAGGAAGCATTTGCATTGTTGTTGATCCAGTGGTAAGTCCACATACTTGAGATATTGAAGTCGACTCTTTTACTGATATTACTTGATAATCGAATGCCTTGTCCCAATGACTTATCATATGTGAAAGAAGTGATATCGTTAGTGATACCCACGTTTCTTGTGTAACTACCCATTGTCATGGAAGAAATATTGGTTTTGATGGGATTGATTGGTTTGGAGTAAACCATAATTCCTCTGGCATTGATGTAGCCGTCCAAGTTGATGGGGTAAGTATAAGAAGCACCTTTTCTCACTGGCACACCATTGATTGTGGTGTCATTTTCAGCAATAAAAGTATATTGAGTGACTTTATTGTCGGTTTGTGTCGCCGATAGATTAATGAAGAACATTTCCTTTCTAGCGATATTGAAGTTTCTATAATTGAAACGCAACACATGACTTTCTTCTCCTTCCAAATAAGGGTTACCAGATGAAATATTTAATGGATCACTATAATCTACTACAGATTGTAAGTTGGTGACATTCGGTAAAGAGACATTTTTCTGATAAGAGAAACGTAATCTTTTACTTCTCGAAAATTTATAATTAATGGAAAGTGAAGGTAAGAAGTGACCAAAATTCGTAGTGGTATTCTCTTGAGTAGGATAAATGCTTTCATTCAGTAAAGCCGAATACTGATACTGAAGTGAAGTGGTAATATTCAGTTTTTCTTTCTTGAAAAGTAACCCTGCTTCTGGTCTGTAAATATTTTGATTGGAGGTGAATGTATTCGAAAGTTCTTCAATAAAATCCCCTTCGTTAGCATCATCCATGATATCATACGTTCTAGTATTAACATCCTGCTTTTCCCAACTTTGAAAATAATTGAGCTTTAACTGAAGGTTTTTAGCCAGTTTTTCAGTGAATATTAAATTAGCTGATGTTCTGAATTTTTCAGTATCTCCTAGAATTCTTTGAGCCGTAGAATCGTTTTCCGTATTATCTCCTTCAAAATAATTGATGTTGGTAAATACATCTTGATAGGTGTCGTCATTATGATAATACAATTTCCAGTCTAAGGTCAGCGTTCTGCCATTATCATTTAATTTATGTCGAATAAGGAAAGAGTTATTGATATCAGCGGAGTTGTTGGTGCTGAACTGTTTCATATCAGAACTATTGAGATCTGTTCCGTCTTTCAAATAAGTATTCGATAAACTGCTGTTGGCACTGTTTCCATTTTCCATTTTAATGGATGGGCGAATACGAATAGAGGTTTTAGGACTTAATTCATAATCCATTCTGAAATTAAAATTATGATTCTCTTTTCTTGAATCGATATCAAGAATTTCATCAACGATCTGATTACTGCTTTCAGAAACAAGGTATTCAGTAGAAGAAGCCTCATCGGTTACATTGTCCACCAACTTGTAACTATAGCTTCCTGTTACGTCAATTTTTTCACCCCAAGAATCAATATAATTAGTACCTAAAAGGTGAGAAGTATTAATACCATTAGATTTAGCTGAAATTTCCCCTGGAGTACCATTTCCACGACCTCTTCCTCCGCCTCTTCTTCTAGGACCACCCGATGAAAGGTTATCAGACATAAAACCTTGCTGATTGACATTATTACTCAAACCTGTAAATGAAAGACGTTGTTCTCCTTTGAAAATATTGATATTACCACCAGCACTATAACGTTCATCAGAACCATAACCCGCCTCAGCTTTCCCGAAATAAGCATATTTTGCATCTTTCTTCGTTACAAAATTGATGGCTTTAGTTCTGTTACCATCATCAAAACCCGTAAATTCTGCCTGATCACTTTTCTGATCAATGACCTGTACATAATCAATCATTTCGGCAGGAAGGTTTTGCATGGCACTTTTCGGGTCATCTCCAAAAAACTCTTTTCCATCCACAAGTACTTTTTTTACAGTTTCTCCTTCAGAAGTGACATTTCCATTTTCATCTCTGTCCATTCCTGGAATTTTGGAAACCAAATCTTCCGCTGTAGCATCTTCATGTGTTTTATAATTACTAGAAGAAAACTGAAGGGTATCCTCTTTTATCACAACAGGAACATCACCTACAATTTCAACTTCATTTAATTCTGTAAACATCGATTCCAAAGTAACGTCTAATTGGTTTGTCTTAGGAGTGACGGTTACCATTGAAGCATAATTTTTATACCCCAAATACATGGCCTCTAGCTTATATTTTCCAGCTTCTTTGAGCGTGATTTTATATTCTCCATCCAAATTAGAAAGGACTTGGTATTTATTATTTTCATTGGAAATAGTAATTAACGCATTGACTAATGCTTCTTTGTTGTCGCCTCCAGTCACCTTTCCTTGCAGAAGGATTTCTTGGGACCAAGCCGTTGTTGCGGATATGATTAAAAGGAGTAAAATTATAGGTTTCATTGTTATCGTAATGATGTTAGAAGGATAGTTCACTTGACTTATTACAAAGAAACAGAACCTATAAATGTGTTTGAGAAATTTTCAACGAAGGGAGAGTTATTTTCAACTAATGAAAGTAGTAGTCATTAAATAAGAAGATTTACACAAAAAAAGCCCTGTAAAAAATTACAGGACTTAGTGTTTTCTGGGTATAAAAGAATCATATCAATTCATAAAACAACGATTTATTCATCTTCGAGTATTTCATGCACCACCTTGATTGAAGTATTAAGCATAACTATTTTATCACTTTCTAAATTTCTATACATATGCTTACCAAAATCAATATCTTGAATTCTGATACCTTGACTAGCAATGATATCATATAAGTTGCCTCCTTCATTTTGATCTGTAATATCAATTCTACGTCCGTCTTTCATGTAGACATTGATAAACAGGTTTTTTCCAAACTCAAATAGTTTTAGGTCTTCTAGTTTGTCTGCGTTCTCTGTATTATAAACCGTAACAAATTGCTTCGTTACATTTAGACCTTCAGTTGTGATATTATAATAGAACTCAACATTGCCCTCTGTTGGATAAATCGGTTCTACCTCATCATTTGATTTAGTACATGATGAGAAAATACTTAGGATTGAAAAAAGGAATAAAATAGTAGCTGATTTAGTTCTCATTTTGCTGTATATTAAAGTTTTAGATTTTGTTTTCAACATGATTATTCTAACGCTATCAGCTGGGTAAGTTTTACCGAAAAAAGATCAATTAATTCCTAAAAAGGATATTGTGACTGCCCACTCCTGCCACTCAAAATGATATTATCAATTTTTAGGCATAAAAAAATCCCACCTTCGAGAAGAAGGCAGGATCCTTAGTATTTAACAATAGGTAGTTACACTGTCACAGAAGCTAATAACTCTGCCAATTTCTTACCTGTTTGTTCAGTATTCATACGCTTATCTTCAGGAGTTTCCTCCGTAGCGATATCTAACGTTCTGTATCCATCTTTCAAGAATTGATCAACAGCACTGATGATCGCATCGCTCTCGTCTTTTAATCCGAAAGAGATATCTAACAATAATGCACCTGAAAGTACAGAAGCGATTGGGTTAGCGATACCTTTGCCTGCAATATCAGGAGCAGAACCGTGAATTGGCTCGTACAATCCGATTTCTGAACCAACAGAAGCAGAAGGCAACATACCCATAGAACCTGCAATTTGAGAAGCCTCATCAGTAAGGATATCACCAAACATGTTTCCTGTTACAATTACGTCGAATTGCTTAGGGTCACGGATCAATTGCATTGCTGCATTGTCAATGAACATGTGAGTAACTTCTACTTCAGGGTATTCAGCAGAAAGTGCTTGTACTGTTTCTCTCCATAAACGAGAAGATTCCAATACGTTGGCTTTATCTACAGAACATAATTTCTTACGACGTGTCATTGCTGATTCAAAAGCTTGACGAGCGATACGTTCCACCTCCATTTTAGAGTAACGTAACGTGTCAATTGCTTCAGTACCGTCTTCGTTACGCTCACGAGGAGTACCAAAGTAGATACCACCCGTCAACTCACGGAAGAAAATGATGTCAGAACCTTGAAGAATTTCAGGTTTGATTGATGAAGTATATAATAACTCATCAAATAATTTGATAGGACGAATGTTTGAGAATAATCCTAATTCCTTACGGATTTTAAGTAAACCTTGCTCAGGACGTACTTTTAAGTTAGGATTGTTGTCATACATTGGCATACCTACAGCACCTAATAGTACTGCATCAGAAGCTTTACAAGCATCAATTGTTGCTTGTGGACAAGGCTCGCCTGTTGCTTCGATTGCTGAGTGACCAATTAATGCTGGAGAGAACTCAAATGAGTGACCAAAACGCTCACCGATGATCTCTAATATATTTTGAGTAATGCCTGTAACTTCTAATCCGATACCGTCACCTGCAAGTACTGTGATTTTCTTGTTCATGTTTTTGTTTGTTGTTTGAGTTTGAATTAGACATTGAATGCATAAACACGATCTTGCTCGTATTTCGCAATGTTTTCTTTTAAGCTCAATAGATAGTCAATATCGTCATATCCATTGATCAAACACATTTTCTTATAGTCATCAATCTCGAAAGATTGTTTGTTCTCTTCTTTACCAGTGATCCAAGCTGTTTGAGATTCTAAGTCCACTTCTAAAGTAGTAGAAGGATCTGCCTCAATATCAGCGAAAAGCTCTGCTAAGAATTCTTCAGAAACTACTAAAGGAAGTAATCCGTTGTTCAAAGCGTTTCCTTTGAAGATGTCTGCGAAGAAGCTTGATACTACGATTTTAAACCCGTAGTCATCAATAGACCAAGCAGCGTGTTCACGTGATGAACCACAACCAAAGTTCTTTCCAGCGACTAAGATTTCACCTTTGTAAGTATCTTGGTTCAATACGAAATCAGCAATTGGCTGATCTTGTTTGTCGTATCTCCAGTCTCTGAAAAGGTTGTCACCAAAGCCTTCTTTAGTTGTCGCTTTCAAAAAACGAGCAGGGATAATCTGATCTGTATCTACGTTCTCAATATTTAAAGGAACGCAAGTCGATTTTGTATATTTCATGTTGATATTCTCTTTAAATATTAAAATTATGCAGTAGTTAACTCTTCTCTTACATCTACGATGTGACCTTTTACAGCAGCAGCAGCAGCAGTAAGTGGTGAAGCTAGTAACGTTCTAGCACCAGGACCTTGACGTCCTTCAAAGTTTCTGTTTGAAGTAGAAATACAGTACATTCCTTCAGGAACTTTATCTTCATTCATACCTAAACAAGCTGAACAACCTGGCTCTCTTAATTCAAAACCAGCTTCAGCATATACTTGATCTAAACCTTCAGCGATTGCTTGTTTTTCAACTTGCTTTGAACCAGGAACGATCCAAACATTTACGCCGTCAGCCTTCTTTTTACCTTTTACAAAATCAGCTACCGCTCTTAAATCCTCAATACGAGCATTTGTACAGCTACCGATAAATACATAGTCGATTGGCTTACCGATTAACGCCTCACCTTCTTTCAAGCCCATGTATTCTAAAGCTTTCTTGTCTGATTCGCTTTCAGGAGTTGGAACTGATTTGTCCACACCAACACCCATACCAGGGTTTGTACCATAAGTAACCATTGGTGCAATATCAGCAGCGTCATAGACGAATTCAGCATCAAATGTTGCACCCTCATCTGTAGGAAGTGATTTCCAATACGCCAATGATTCTTCCCATTTCTCACCCTTTGGAGCGAATTCTCTTCCTTCTAAATAATCGAAAGTAGTTTGGTCAGGAGCAATGATACCACCACGGGCACCCATTTCAATACTCATGTTACAAACTGTCATTCTACCTTCCATTGATAAGTTTTGGATAGCAGAACCAGCAAACTCTACGAAGTAACCTGTACCTCCTGAAGCTGATAATTTAGAAATGACATAAAGTACAATATCTTTCGCACCTACACCTTCTTGTAACTCACCATCCACAACGATTCTCATTGCCTTAGGCTTGTTTTGAAGAGTACATTGAGATGACATTACTTGCTCCACTTGTGACGTACCGATACCAAATGCAATGGAACCGAACGCACCGTGAGTAGAAGTATGGCTATCACCACAAACAATTGTTTTTCCTGGCTGAGTAACCCCTAACTCAGGTCCGATCACGTGAACGATACCTTGGAACGGGTGCCCCAATCCATATAATTTCACACCAAACTCATCACAGTTTTTAGTCAGTGTTTCCACTTGGTGTCTTGATAAAGCCTCTTTGATTGGAAGGTGCTGATCTTTAGTAGGAACGTTGTGATCCGCTGTTCCCCAAGTTTGATCTACACGAGCGAGTTGGATTCCTCTGTTACGAAGTCCATTGAATGCTTGAGGGCTAGTTACCTCATGAATAAAATGTGTATCGATGTATAACACATCAGGAAATCCTTCTTTGCGTTGTACGACATGGTTATCCCATACTTTGTCGAACAATGTTCTCGGTTTGTTGTTGCTCATGTATTTGTTGTTTTATATCTTTTCCTATTCGGTATTACTCCATTCTGTGACAACGAATTAGGTTTAAACCTTACATATCACAAGAATATGAGAGAAATCTACTAAAATTTAGAACTATTTTATTCCCTTTTTGTTAGAGCGGGAATCTTTGTTGTATTTTTGCCTAAATTCGTTTAATCTTATGCTTTATTAAAACAATTCTTAACAAGAATCAGTTTTGATAAAACAAATTGTTGATTAATAGTACAAACTATAAAAGTCTATAGCGACAAATTTAATTACCTATAGATCTATTTAAAATTCGTTCTGAATTATAATTACGATTTCAGAACTCGATTTTAAGGTTAAATAAAGACACTCTAGTTATGCTAATTGAACCGGGTAAACTTCTTGCAAAAATAGATTCGCCAAGTGACTTGCGTAAGCTTCCTTTTGATAAACTTTATCAAGTAAATGAAGAACTGCGACAATTCATCATTGACAATGTTTCAATTTATGGTGGACATTTTGGGGCAAGCTTAGGAGTAACAGAATTAACTACTGCACTCCATTACGTTTACAATACTCCTTATGACCGCATCGTTTGGGATGTTGGCCATCAAGCATATAATCATAAAATTCTTACAGGTAGAAGAGATTCGTTTCACACAAACCGTCAGTATGGTGGGTTATCCGGTTTCCCCAAACGTGACGAAAGTGAGTACGATACTTTTGGTGTAGGACACTCTTCTACTTCTATCAGTGCAGCTTTAGGTATGGCAATCGCCTCTAAAGAAAAAGGTGAGCATGATAGACAGCACATCGCTGTAATTGGTGATGGTTCTATGACTGCAGGTATGGCATTCGAAGCCATGAACCACGCAGGTGCATCAGATGCTAACATTCTAATTGTTTTAAATGACAATAGAATGGCCATCGACCCTAACCAAGGTGCCTTAAAAGATTATTTGACAGACATTACTACTTCTCCTTTTTATAATAAAATCAAGGATGAAGTTTGGAATATGCTAGGAAAGGTCAAAAAGATCGGTCCTCACGCTCAACAGGCAGTTTCAGCAGCAGAAAATGCTCTGAAGTCAGCTTTATTAGAGCAAAGCAATTTATTCGAAGCATTAGGTCTTCGTTATTTTGGTCCTGTAGACGGTCATGATATCAATCACTTGGTACATGTATTCGAAGATTTGAAAAAAATCCCCGGTCCAAAAATTATTCACGCTGTTACAGTTAAGGGTAAAGGCTATGCTTTAGCGGAGAAAGATCAAACTTTATGGCACGCTCCAGGTAAGTTTGATAAGTTGACAGGTGAAATCAAAAAGAAAGTACACAAAACTCCTCAGCCACCTAAATACCAAACTGTATTTGGTGAGACCATTTTAGAAATGGCCAAGGAGAATGATAAAATCATGGGTATCACGCCAGCAATGCCTTCAGGATGTTCATTGAATATCATGATGAAGGAAATGCCGGACAGAGCCATTGATGTGGGTATTGCAGAGCAGCACGCCGTAACATTTGCGGCAGGTTTAGCAGCAGAAGGAATGATTCCTTTCTGTAATATCTATTCTTCTTTCATGCAAAGAGCCTATGATCAAGTGGTACATGATGCTTGTATTCAAAACTTGCCAGTGATCTTCTGTTTAGATAGAGCAGGTTTTGCAGGCGCAGATGGTGCCACTCACCATGGTGCATACGATATACCTTTCATGCGCTGTATTCCTAATCTGGTAGTAGCGGCCCCAATGAATGAAGCTGAACTTCGTCATATGATGAAGACAGCGGTCAATCACAGAACTTCACCTTTCTCTATCCGTTACCCTCGTGGGCAGGGTGTGATGCCGGAATGGAGAGTACCTATGGAAGAAATTCAAGTAGGAAAAGGTAGAGTGATTCAAGAGGGAGAAGAGATAGCAATCCTTACTTTCGGTCATATCGGAAATTATGTGGTACAATTAAGAGATCGTTTCCAAGTGGCAGGAGTAAATCCAGGACATTATGATATGCGTTTTGTAAAACCTTTGGACGCTGAACTTTTAGAAGAAATCTTTGCGAAGTATGACAAGGTAATCACAATCGAAGACGGTGCCTTGATGGGTGGATTCGGTAGTGCAGTTTTAGAATGGATGATGGATAATCAGTATACAAATAAAACAGTAGTTCGTTTAGGTATTCCTGATGCCATCATTGAGCATGGAGAGCAGATTGAGTTACAACGTGAGGCAGGCTTTGATCATGATGGTATTTTTGATGCAGTTATGAAATTATCCTCAGTTGTAGCAGAAGAAGTAAAAGTTTTCGCGAAAACGAAGTAATTGATCTTTCATTTTTATAAAAAGAAGGATTGAGGCAATATTTTTGAAGTAAGGAATGTTTTAAAAGCAAAGCTTTTAGGCATTCCTTATTTTTTTGGTTACTTATCAAGCAAAGCATATGATTATTCGTAAAACTATTCGTTTTCGCTTAGGTGTTCTCTTTATAGTTAATACTATTTTACTATTGTCAACTTTGGCATTGGTATTTTTAGGTACACGTTCTTTAGTTGAAACGAACGAGTTAACTGAACAATTCAAAAAATGCAATTCTTTGTACACAGAGTCTGAGATCTACTACAAGAATTTCTTGTTGGAGGATTTGATCACGGCTGATTTTTATAAGAAAAGAAAAAGTACCAATACCATTAGATCTATCAATTTATTGGATTCGGCTTTGTTTACCGTTGAAGAAGTGAGGAAGCACATGGACCGATTGAATGATTCTAGAGCAAAAGAAATGGAATTTTTGCGCTCAGACATGGAAGAGTTGAAAGCACAACAAGATTTCCTAATGAGAAAATATCTTGACCTTGGATTTAAGGACTGGGGAATGATTGGTAATATGCGTTCAAAAATCCATAAAATTGAGAAGACAGATATCACAGTGGATATGGGAATGTTGCTTACCATGAGAAGGAACGAGAAAGATTACTTATTGAGAGGGGAATCGAAGTATTTGAAACTTTTTGATGAAAGTGTTGAGGAGTTTGAAATGGAAATTGTGAGGATGTATCAGAATCGTTCTGTAAATGATCTAACTGAACAGGAGGTCAGAGCACTAAGAGCCAATCTGGCTGCATATCAATTTGGAATGCATAAAGTTGTCGATTTGATGAAAGTAATTGGCCGAGGTCAAAATTCTGGTTTAATGAAAGACGTCTCTGATCTGCAAGAAAAAATCAACACTCGATTAATTAGCCTATCCGAAAAAGTACTATCTAATAGTGAGAATTATGTCAAATGGATGATGATTACATTCCTTATTGTATTCATCTTGCAAGCACTAATTTTATGCTGGTTTGTATTCATGTTTTCAAGAGCGGTTGGAAAGCGTTTCGAGTTTCTTCAAAGTGTTACAAAAAGAATTAACGACGGAAAATCACTTCTTGAGTTTAAGAAAAATCAGAAATATAAGTTTGATGAGGTAGCTGAAATTACAGATAATCTTTATTCATTAGATAATCAGTTACAGGCGGCCAATATGTTCTCTAGAAAAGTAACATCTGGAGAAGTTGATGTAACTTATGATAATAAATACAGAGATACACCTCTTGCCAATGATTTGATACAAATGAGGGATAAGTTCCGTGACGTACAGGAAGAGGAACAGAAAAGAAATTGGGTGATTAATGGTATGGCTCAGTTTAACCAGCTTCTTAGGCAAAAAAACACAAGTCAAGAAGAGTGGTATGACAATCTGCTTCGAAGTATTATCAATTATATAGAAGCTAGCCAAGGTACTTTTATCCTTTTGAATGAAGATCAAGAAGGAAAACAGCATTTGAAATTGATGGCACTTTTTGCCTATGATAAGAAAAGGTACGATGAGCGACAATATGATCTTGAAAATGGCCTTTTAGGGCAAGTGTACAAAGAGCAGAAGATGGTTTATATAGAAGATGTACCTGATAATTATATCAATATATCTTCAGGTATGGGAGGTGCTAAACCAAAGTGCCTGATTATACTGCCTTTGATTTATGGAGATGTAATGTATGGTATATTAGAGATTTCATCTTTCACTGTACTTGATACTTATCATATCGATTTCCTTCAGAAACTATCAGAAATAATAGCTTCTTCAATAGCGGATATGGATACTTCAAGAGTAGTAGTGAAGCTTAGAGATGAGATTGAATTACAGAAAGAAAGGATAAAAGAATTAGAGGCTCTAGTTATCGAAAAGGCTGAGAATTAAGCTTTTTTAGTCGGAAAATAACATAAGTTATACAATTAATACTTAAGGGATGCAAATACTACTGTTCTAAACTGTTGTATTTGCATCCCTTTTTAGTAGCTTTACCATACATATAAACGAGGACTAAAGGCAATACGTGCCTATTTTGAAACTATGAATACTATGAATGGACAGAGAAAACCATCATTTTTAGAATCTATTATACCAATTCTTTTTTTAATTATTATGCTATCCATCAATGTCTTAATTTTCAAAGACGATGGATTATCAGGCTCTAATCAAGTTGTATTAATGCTCGCTACGGCTGTAGTAGCGATTGTAGCTATATTTAGATTAAAAGTAACTTGGGATGTACTAATGGATGGAATTGTGGATAGTATTGGCTCAGCCATGCCATCTATTTTGATCTTATTAATGATTGGTGCACTTGC
Organism: Flammeovirga sp. SJP92; assembly: GCF_001583495.1. Classification (GTDB taxonomy): domain Bacteria; phylum Bacteroidota; class Bacteroidia; order Cytophagales; family Flammeovirgaceae; genus Flammeovirga. Next base: position 249,042 of record NZ_LQAQ01000098.1, read on the forward strand.
AGGTACTTGGCTGTTGGGAGGTATCGTTCCTGCAATGGTTTATTACGGATTAAAAATCTTAAACCCTTCTATTTTCTTATTTGCTACCATTATTATTTGTGCTATCGTTTCGGTTGCAACAGGTAGTTCATGGTCAACCATCGCCACAGTAGGTTTAGCACTATTGGGAATAGGTAAAACACTAGGAATGTCTGAAGGTCTAGTAGCAGGTGCTATTATCAGTGGAGCTTATTTTGGAGATAAAATGTCTCCGTTATCAGATACGACAAACCTTGCTCCAGCAGTGGCAGGCACTGACTTATTCACGCATATCAAATACATGACGCTTACAACAGTACCGTCATTTACGATTGCTTCGATTTTATTTTTAATCATTGGTTTTGGTTACGAATCAACAGTTTCACAAGCTGACGTTCATGAAGTATTGACAGCTTTGGAAGCATCATTCAATATCTCTCCTTTCTTATTTATTGTTCCAGCATTGGTTGTTTTCTTGATTGTAAAGAAAGTACCAGCTTTGCCAGCCTTATTAATTGGTTCATTGGCAGGAGCAGTTGTAGGGTTAATAGCACAGCCACAAATTGTTGATCTTTTAGCAGGAGATTTAGCAGGAGATTGGAAAGGGTCTTACTTAGTCTTAATGAAGTCAATGTACGAAGGTGTATCCATCTCATCAGATAACACTATCGTTTCAGAATTACTTTCATCAAGTGGCATGGTAGGTATGTTGAATACGATCTGGTTGATTCTAGTAGCAATGGCATTTGGTGGAGCAATGGAAATCAGTGGTATGCTGACAAAGATTACAGAGACTATTATTTCTAAAGTAACAAGCGAAACAGGATTATTTGCTTCAGCTGCATCCACTTGTGTATTCTTTAATATTACAGCTTCTGATCAGTACCTGTCTATTGTAGTACCAGGTAAAATGTATGCAGAAGCTTTTAAAGAAAAAGGATTAGCACCTGAAAACTTAAGTAGAACATTAGAAGATACAGCAACGGTAACATCAGTTTTAGTACCATGGAACACTTGTGGTGTAGCACAGTCTACGGTGTTAGGTGTAGCTACATGGGCATATATTCCGTATTGCTTCTTCAACTTATTAAGTCCGATCATGACAGTATTGTTCGCAGCATTAAAAATCAAGATCAAGCGACTTTCAACAAAAGAAGAAGTGGAAGCTTAGAAAGTTCCCTTCTCTTTTCTTCAAAGAGTACTACCAAAACGGGTGGTGCTCTTTTTTTTTCTAAAAATCACTTTTTTAAACATTTGACACATCTAATAGTTACCATTTTAACACCATTTTAGGGTTTAAAATGGTATTTATTTAATAATTGTAAATAATATTTTAAAGAATCCGTTTGTATTTATAAACTTTTTATTACATTTACATCAGATAAGACATTAAAGATTAAAAAACATAAAGATTTTTGATTGATAATGGGTTAATAAAATTAGGTTTAACAGGAAAGAGCTCGCTGCTTCAGCTAGCTTTTTTTGTTTTTATACGCTTCTGTGTTTTTTGTTAATATTAAATTCAATAATTTTGTGCAGTTATTGGGTGTAAAAGCAAACTTCAACTCAATAAAAGAGTCAAATTATTAATGAGTTTGTCATTTATCTCTTTTTAAAAACTATGCAAGCAAAACTATTATTGACATGGCTTTTCCTAATGCCATTTTTGACCAATTTTTCATACGCACAATATACATTAACGGATGATGATGTTGTTGTTGATGCTGATGGTGTAATTCAATCTTGTTCTTATACAGGTGGTGGTGATATTATAATACCCGAGATTTTAGATGGTGTAACAGTAAAGGAAATTGCTGGAAAATGGGGGGATGAAGGTGTTTTTTACAAGAAAAACCTTACTTCTGTTACTTTTCCCCAAACCATTTTAAAAATTGGAAATTTTGCATTTCATGAAAACAATATAAGAGGTGAATTATTCTTGCCAGAAAATATTGATTTCATTGGAGAAGAAGCTTTTAGATATAATAATATTGAATTAATTCAATTGCCATATAATATTTCAAGAATTGATAATAACTGTTTTGCTGATAACAATTTAAGCGATACAATTGAAATTCCATCTAATATTACTTCTATTGGTTATGGAGCGTTTCGGAATAATAATATAACTAAAGTGATTTTTCCAGATTATTTTTTTCATGTAGGTAATTATGTGTTTACAGGGAATCCAATTGAAGAAATTGTTATGCCTAATAATTATTTTCATATTGAAGAATACTCATTTCATCTAGGTGATGTGTCTAGTAATTATTATTTTGAAGGTTGGTACTATGATGGGAGTTTTCAAACAAAAATACCCATAATTGATACAGGATATAAAATTTATGGAAAAACAATCTTTGCAAAATATTTACCTGTTGAGTATACACTGCTGTTTGAAGAAGATGTAGTTCATGATAATCCAATAGTTTACACGATAGAAAGCGAAACCATTACACTTTCAGATGGCTCCAAAGATGGGTATGAATTTGAAGGTTGGTATAGTGATTCTGAGTTTACAAATTCCATTACAGAAATTCCATCAGGTAGTATTGGTAATCTTTCATTATTTGCTAAGTGGTCTTCTATTGAATATACACTAACCTTTGAAGAAGGGGTAGTTCATAATAATCCATTAGTTTATACTGTAGAAAGTGAGACGATAACTCTTTTGGAAGGAGCCAAAGAAGGATATACTTTTGAAGGTTGGTATAGTGATTCTGAATTGACAAATTTGATTACTGAAATCCCTTCTGGCAGTATTGGAGATTTAGACTTGTATGCAAAATGGGGTACTATCAAATATACGTTGACAGATGATGATGTTGTCGTTGATGCTAATGGTGTAATTCAGTCTTGTTCATATACAGGAGGTGGTGATATTATCATACCTGCGGTTTTAGATGGGGTTACAGTAAGAAGTATTGGTGCAGAAGCTTTTGAAAATAAAGGATTGACTTCTGTAGTTTTACCTAATACTCTTCGATATATAGAAATGATCGCTTTTGCATATAACTCAATTAATAGTCTTGAATTACCTCCAAACATAGAGAGAATAGAATGGTGGGCTTTTTATAATAATTCTATTAGTGGTGAATTAAATATACCGGTAAATGCAGTAATTGGTGAAGAAGCATTTTCAACTAACCAAATTGAAAGGGTTAACTTCCCTAATAATTATACACCAACTAGTTTAGGAAATAGTAGTTTTCTTAGAAATAAGATTAAAGGTGAGCTTGTACTACCTAATAGTATAACTACTTTAGCAATTGACTGTTTTGGTTCTAATGATATTGAGACTATTGTACTTCCAAATAATTTAGAGGTAATTGATAGTCATGTTTTTTCGGAAAATAATTTATTTGGAAGTTTATCTTTTCCTGAAAGTTTACATACAATAGGTGATTATGCTTTTAATCGACTAGAATTAGATAAGGAAGGGTATTCTGAGTCTGCTTATAGTTGGTATTATGATCCTTCTTATGAAAATGAAGTGGACGAAATGTCAGCTGAAAATGTTGCAGGAAAAACTATTTATATTAAATGGGACTTTATAGAATACAATATTAATTATGATTATGCTAGAGAGCATTCAAACCCTTTGAAATATAATGTTGAAAGTTCAATAGATTTGGTGCCTCCCCATGGAAAGCAAGGTTTTTGGTATACAGACCTGTCTTACCAAAATAGTATTTCAAGTATAAAACCGGGAACTACAGGCAATATAAACCTTTATGGAAAATGGGAAAATGTTAATTATTCTATTACATATCATAATGATTTTTTTCATGATAATTTAATAGTAGAATATAATATAGATAGCCCTACTATTACTTTATTAAATGCTAGTCGGGAACATTATCTTTTTGAAGGTTGGTATACTGATTCAGATTTTACAACTTCCATTACAGAAATTCCAACAGGAAGTTATGGTGATATAACTATTTATGCAAAATGGTCTCCAATAGAATTCGCATTAAGGTTCGAAGAAGGAGTTGTTCATGATAATCCATTAGTTTACACTATAGAAAGTGAGACGGTAACTCTTTTGGAAGGAGCCAAAGAAGGGTATACTTTTGAAGGATGGTATACTGATCCTGAGTTTATAAATTCCATTACAGAAATTCCATCAGGTAGTATTGGTAATCTTTCATTATTTGCTAAGTGGTCTTTTATTGAATATACACTAACCTTTGAAGAAGGAGTAGTTCATGATAATCCATTGGTTTATTCTATAGAAAGTGAGACGATAACTCTCTTAGAAGGTGTCAAAGAAGGTTACACTTTTGAAGGATGGTATACTGATTCAGATTTAACAACTTCTATTACAGAAATATCAACAGGTAGTATGGGAAATGTTTCTATTTATGGTAAGTGGTCTCTGATTGAATACTCTCTAACCTTTGAAGAGGGAATAGTTCATGATAATCTATTAGCTTATACTATAGAAAGTAAGACGATACCCCTTTTGGAAGGAGCCAAAGAAGGATATACTTTTGAAGGATGGTATACTGATTCAGATTTAACAACTTCTATTACAGAAATATCAACAGGTAGTATGGGAAATGTTTCTATTTATGGTAAGTGGTCTCCGATTGAATACACTCTAACCTTTGAAGAGGAAGTAGATCATGATAACCCATTAGTTTATACAATAGAAAGTGAGGTAATAGTTCTTTCGGAAGGAATCAAAGAAGGTTATACTTTCGAAGGTTGGTATACTGACTCTGAGTTTACAACTTCCATTACAAGAATATCAACAGGTAGTATTGGTGATATATCTATTTATGCTAAGTGGACACCGGTTGAATACACACTAACCTTCGAAGAAGGCGTGACTCATGACAATCCATTAGTTTATACAATAGAAAGTGAGGTAATAGTTCTTTCGGATGGAATCAAAGAAGGTTACACTTTTGAGGGCTGGTATACCGATTCAGAATTTACAAATTCAATAACTGAAATCGTATCAGGTAGTCATGGTAATCTTTCTTTATATGCAAAATGGACTCCTGTTGAATATAGTATTTCATTTGAAGAAGATGTTATACATACGAACCCATCAGTTTACACTATTGAAAGCGAGTCGATAGTTTTATCAGCAGGTTCAAAAGAAGGCTATACTTTTGAAGGATGGTTTACAGATGCTTCATTAAAAAATGAGGTTACAGAAATAGCTTCTGGTAGTATTGGAGATCTCTCTTTATATGGAAAGTGGGCTCTTATTGAGTATAATATTACTTTCGAGGAAAATGTGACGCATGATAATCCATCTGTTTATACAGTGGAAGAAGGTGTTGTTTTGGCTTCAGCTTCTAAAGAAGGTTACGTTTTCGAAGGGTGGTTTACAGATGCAGAGTTTACAAACTCAATCACAGAAATTCCTGTGGGAAGTATTGGTGATGTGATGTTGTATGCAAAATTCAGAAAAGATACTCCGACATCAGTAGATGAATTAGAAGGATTTGAAATTACAGTGTATCCTAACCCAGCTGATAATATTGTTTACCTTTCTCAGCCTGTTGAGAATGTGAGAATATTTAATGTTAGTGGTCATCTTCTAAAGGAATATTTTAATACATCTTCGGTAAGAACTACTGAATACCAAAACGGGGTTTATATCCTTCAAGGTACGGTAAATGGAAGTGTATTTAATAAGAAAATTGTTGTAAGGAGATAGATAATAGCTATCCATAAATAAAGGGTGAAAAGTTTCTAATAGCTTTTCACCCTTTTATATTTCAGTTATTATTGTCTTTCAAAAAATTAAACATCCTTTCTTAATCTCAACTCCGAAGGATAATAATTATTCAAACGGTTTGGCAATACTTTCACCCAACCTAATGCAAGACCTTTGTATTTGATAATAGCCCAACCTTTTACGCCTTGAATAGTTTTAACGCTCATTTCCTGTTTTTTCAAAAAGTCGATGGCATCTCTGTATTCCACATCTAACGTTGGGATTTTAGAAGAGACAATATTGGAAACGGCTAGTTCGTGATCAGGGATCAGTTGACCGTTCTTTTTATTGAAACGCCCCATTTTGATACCTTGGTGACGGAGTTTCTGAGTGACTTTCATGATTTTGAAATCTTGTACCATATGAACCGGGATAGCGTATACATCTTCTCCGTCTTGGTAGAATTCAAAATCTTTACCGTTTTCCAGCCATTTTCTTAACTCTTCTGATTCTCTCTTTTTCACCATAAAGACAGATTTCATCTTTTTAGGAGAAACACTGAATTTTTGATGGATAGATGGCTCTCCTTTTTTTCTGAAAGCGGTTAAGAATAAGCCCTCTCCTTTTGTCTTGTGGAAAATAAAACGGTAACCGATGGCTTTCACTCCGTTTCTTTCTACCTCAACTGTAGAGATGCCCCAAGAAGGATCAATGTCGATTTCTAATGGTTCAAACTCGTCTGATTCTAGAATTTGAGCTAAACGTTCTTCGTTTTCCTGAGGAGCGAAAGTACACGTACTATAAATATATAGGCCACCCGCTTTTAAGGCATGAGGAATATGATCCACAATACTTTCTTGAATAGAAGCACAAGAATCTACTAAAGACGTTGACCAAAGTTCTGAGGCTTTAGGGTCTTTTCTAAACATCCCTTCTCCTGAACAAGGAGCATCAGTCACTACTACATCAAAATATTCTCTTAATGGAGCAAAGCTTTCTGCATAGTTACCTGTTACTAATGTGTTCGGATTTCCCCATCTTACTAGGTTGTCAATTAATGGCAGGGATCTTTTACCTACAATTTCGTTGGACACTAAAACACTCTTAGGTGTCAGAAGAGAATTGATCAATGTACTTTTTCCTCCAGGAGCGGCACATAGATCTAGTACCCTTAGGTCTTTCTCTAATGGAGCATGTTGTTTTAATGCTTTCCAAAGGAACATAGAAGATGCTTCCTGTACATAATATGCACCTGCAAAAATCAAAGGGTCCTCGGCAAAAGATGGACGCTTGGCAATATATTGAGCTTCGTCGCACCATGGCACCGGAGTGGTATCTGAAAAAGTAATCTCTGCGGGTTTGAAAGGGTTGGTTCTGTAAGATACAGGTACCTGTCCATCAATCGCTTCCTTGAAAGCATCAAAGTCCTCAGCAGAAATTTGTCCTTGAAGACGCTCAGTAAATTTTTTCGGTAGATTTTCAGATCTATTTCCCATGGTGAACTCCTATTATTGTCATCATTATTTCATTAGGCAGACGTTTGGTCTGCCCGTATAGTGCGAATATTGTAATTTTTCGTTAATGAATACTGTTATGTTGAATATTATTCGGATTTTTTACAAAATATACTTAGTTTTGCACCCTGAAAATTTTATGTAACACTCGAAGTAACTACGAATTGAGGGGAGCAATATTCGGCACGCGTCATCGCTGTCAAAAGGATATTGTAACGTGAAATTCAAGTTTTTCGCAAAACTAATTTGTGGTTTTATGGATTATTTAAGCCCTGAGTACAAAAAAGACATCTTTACTTCATACGGTAAAGGTGAAGGAGACACTGGTTCACCAGAAGCTCAAATCGCATTGTTCACTAAGCGTATCCAACACTTAACGGAGCACTTAAAGTCGAACAAAAAAGATCACTCAACTCGTCGTGGTTTGATGAAGTTAGTAGGTAAGCGTCGTTCTATGCTTGACTATGTAGCTAAAAAAGATATCAACCGTTACAGAGCGATTATCAAAGAACTTGGTATCAGAAAGTAATTCTTTCTGGTGTAAAAATACCACTCAGGGGATTCCAAAATCTGGAATTCCCTTTTTGCGTATTTATACATTGCCTTTTATTTTGACTAATTTATTGAAATAAAAGACTGGCAAGAAGTGATTTATCCATAAAAAATCACTAATTTTTGGGGTTGGCAAAAGTTCGCTTTTACTAGCCTAATTTAAATACTTGGACTAAAGTAATTTCAACAAATTTTTACAGCAATCCTTGTATGAATGCAGATAGGACTAGGTCCTTAAATATCTGCTTTGTTTGAAGAAAATATTAAAACACAACACAATTACGATGTTTGAAAACGTGATTAAAAAAACAGTTGCCCTTCCTGATGGACGTGAGATTTCATTAGAAACAGGTAGAATGGCAAGACAAGCAGACGGATCGATCGTTTTGCGCATGGGAAATACAATGCTATTAGCAACTGTTGTTTCTAACCCAGAGAAAAGAGAGGGTGCTGACTTTTTGCCACTTTCAGTAGATTACCAAGAAAAATTTGCGTCTGCAGGTAAGATTCCTGGCGGTTTCTTAAAAAGAGAAGGACGTTTAAGTGATCGTGAAATCTTAATCTCTCGTTTAGTGGACAGAGCTATCCGTCCATTATTCCCTTCTGACTATTATCATGATACTCAAATCATGATCACTATGATCTCAGCAGACAAAGATGCTTTGCCAGACGCATTGGTGGCATTAGCAGCATCTGCGGCATTATCAATCACAGACATTCCTTTTGATGGTCCTATCTCAGAAGTTAGGGTGATCAAAGACACTAACGGTGAATACATCGTTAACCCAACTCCAGCACAGATGGAAGGTTGTACGCTTGATCTAATGATCGGTGCTACTGCTGAAAACATCACAATGGTAGAGGGTGAAATGCAAGAAGTGGGTGAAGATGAAATGATCGAAGCGATTAAAGTAGGTCATGAAGCTATCAAAACTCAATGTGCAATTCAAGTAGAATTAAGAGAAGCAGCAGGCGTTACTGGATACAGAGAGTTTGAAGGTGATGTTGAAGACGAAGCTTTAAAAGAAGAAGTTTTCACTGCTCTTTATGATAAATTATACGCAGTAGCAGCTCAAGGTATCAAAGGCAAGTCAGAGCGTAAGGCGGCTTTCACTGAAGTGAAAAAAGCATACTTCGAGGCTTTACCGGAAGATGAGGAAACTGAAGAGAAGTTACCGCTTATCAAGCGTTACGTAGCTAAATGTGAGAAGAAAGCTTCTCGTGATTTAGTATTGAACACGAAGAATCGTTTAGACGGTCGTGATTTAGAGGAAGTAAGACCAATCGTTCCTGAGGTAGACGTATTACCTTCGGCTCACGGTTCTGCTTTGTTCACTCGTGGTGAAACTCAATCATTGACTACGGTTACTTTGGGAACTAAAATGGACGAACAAATGTTAGATTCAGCGATGGAGTCTAGCTCTAGCAAGTTCATCCTTCACTACAACTTCCCTGGTTTCTCAACTGGTGAGGTAAGACCAAACAGAGGTCCTGGACGTAGAGAAGTAGGTCACGGTAACTTAGGTCATAGAGCTTTACAAAGAGTTCTTCCACCAGAAAATGAAAATCCTTACACTATCCGTATCGTTTCTGATATCTTGGAATCAAACGGTTCGTCATCAATGGCAACAGTTTGTGCAGGTTCATTAGCACTAATGGATGCAGGTGTGAATATCACGGGTACTGTATCAGGTATCGCAATGGGTATGATCTCTGAAAATGATCCTGAAACAGGTGAATTAAAATATGCGATCTTATCAGATATCTTAGGCGATGAGGATCACTTAGGTGATATGGACTTCAAAGTAACAGGTACTGAAAAAGGTATTACAGCATGTCAAATGGATATCAAAGTTGATGGTCTTCCATATGAGGTGTTGAAGCAAGCTTTAGAACAAGCTAACAGAGGTAGAGCTCACATTCGTGAAGTAATGGATGAAGTAATCTCAACTTCAAGAGATGACTTGAAACCACACGCTCCACGTAGTTTTGTGATGATGATTCCTCAAGACTTAATCGGTGCTGTAATTGGACCAGGTGGTAAAGTGATTCAAGAGATCCAAAAAGACACAGGTGCAACTATCGTTATCGAAGAAGTAGAAAACCAAGGTCAAGTAAGTTTCTTTGCTGTTGATAAAGTAGCAATGGACGGTGCTGTAGATAGAGTAAAAGCTATCGTAGCTCAACCAGAAGTTGGTGAAACTTACCCTGGTACTGTAAAATCATTACAGCCATTCGGTGCATTCGTTGAATTTATGCCTGGTAAAGAAGGTTTATTACACATCTCAGAGATCGCTTGGGAGCGTACTGACAATGTGGAAAGCATCTTGAAAGTAGGTGATAAAGTTGATATCAAGTTGCTTGAAATCGATCCTAAGACAGGTAAATTCAAATTATCTCGTAAGGCGTTACTTCCTATGCCAGAAGGTTATACTCCTCCTCCTCCACGTGAGAGAAGAGAGCGTAATGACCGTGGTGGTGATAGAAGAGGTGGTTTTAACCGTGGTGGTGATCGCGGTGACCGCAGAGATAGAGGCGACAGAGGTGACCGTGGTGGTTACAACAGAAGATAATAATCTATTAAAAGACAGTTTAGTGAGAGCGTGTTTGAAGTTTGAATTTTAATTAAGAAAAATTTCAAACAAGCTCTAACGCTTTAAATTTATTTTGAGTATTTACTAAACTTTATATGTCTTTTTTTAGTCAATTATGTAGTGAATTTATGAACTGCACAATATTTGCAGTGATAAATTCCTGATTATAAATATTTTCTCAAGAAATTCCTTATCTTATAAAGAATACTTTTGAGAAAATCTTAACAATGGCAAAAAAGAACGGATGAGACAACTCAAGATCAGTAAACAGATCACGAACAGGGAGTCACAATCGCTGGACAAATACTTACAAGAAATTGGTAAGGTTGACCTGCTAACACCTGATGAAGAAGTAACTCTTGCAAAGCAAATTCGTGAGGGCGATCAAATTGCATTAGAGAAATTAACGAAAGCCAACTTGCGTTTCGTAGTTTCTGTAGCTAAGCAGTATCAGAATCAGGGACTTTCTTTAGGTGACTTGATCAACGAAGGTAACTTGGGTTTGATTAAAGCTGCCCAACGTTTCGACGAGACTCGTGGTTTTAAGTTTATCTCTTATGCAGTATGGTGGATTAGACAATCTATCCTTCAGGCATTAGCAGAACAATCACGTATCGTACGTTTACCATTGAACAGAGTAGGTTCATTGAACAAGATTTCAAAGACTTTCTCTGAATTGGAACAACGTTATGAACGTGAACCATCTCCAGACGAACTTGCAGAAGTTTTAGATGTAACTACAAACGAAGTTGTAGATACAATGAAAATTTCTGGTCGCCACGTATCTATGGATGCTCCTTTCGTACAAGGTGAAGAAAATAACCTTTACGACGTGTTGGAAAACGACATGGAGGAAAAGCCAGATACAGAGTTGATGAATGACTCTTTACGTAAAGAAGTTCAACGTGCCCTTTCAACGTTAACAAAACGTGAGGCAGATGTAATTACTTTATACTTCGGATTAAACGGAGAGCATTCAATGACATTAGAAGAAATTGGAGAGAAATTTAATTTAACGCGTGAACGTGTGCGTCAAATTAAAGAAAAAGCCATCAGACGTCTACGTCATACATCAAGAAGTAAAGCATTAAAACCTTACTTAGGATAGTCAAAAGTAAGTTCTTTTAATGTATGTAATGCCCTGAAAAAACGATACAGTTTTTTAGTGAATTAATTTCGATATAAGACTCAATAATTTTAAAATTATTGGGTCTTTTTTATGGGTAGCCTTCAGTTTTTTTCTTTTCGCTACCGCGGGTTCCTCAAATTTATCGATGCAAAATTGATTCGCTTCGCTGTCAATTTCACCTCAATAAATTTCGAGGTTTATTGTGTTACTTTTACAGTCCGATAAGTTCTTCTTCTCTGACCTCTTGTTTTATGCATCTGAATAGGAGTTTTCATATAACATGACATGTGTGGTCTTATAAAGTTATATGTTTTTATACATTCTTTTAAATAGGCTTCAAATAA
>NZ_LQAQ01000099.1:0-125000 GCF_001583495.1 Flammeovirga sp. SJP92
AGTTCTTGTTCAGGTGTTTTCTTTTTCATGGCACTGACTTTATGGTTCCAGTCAAAGTTACCATATTTTTGTAACCAAACCTTTACTGTTCTATCTCCCTGTATTCCATATTTACGTGTAGCACCTTTTAAACTTAATTGACCACTTTCAACTTCTGAGACAATTTGAAGTTTTAAGGACATTGAATAATCTTTCTGAGTTCTTTTAACATATTGACTTTTATTGTCTTCCATAATAACGATTGTTTTAGTGTATCGTTATTTTAGGACTTTACAGTAACCATATAAAAAGGGTCAGTTATTTATTTAACTGACCCTTTTTATTTTCAACTGATTTTTATTCCTGTAAAAGACTGAGAGTATTGTAATAATTCATCTAACAATACATCTCCTTTCTTGATTTTTGAATTGACAGACTTTCCTTTCCCTTTGACATAAAATTGATGCATAGTGTGATCTGATAATATCAGGTTCACGATTTGCTGACCTGCTTCCTTTGGAGAAATCATACCCATTAATTTCGAAAGTAAACGCACAATAAGTCCTTCCTTCTGTACAGTTTGTGTATTGACAATACCAGGATTCCAATGGAAATGAGAGACATCTGTATGAGAAATCATTTTCCAATTGTAAACCAATAAAGCACTTCCTATTGAGTTTTGCCACACCTTTGTAATCATACTATATTGGGGGTTGTCAAGTTGTTGATATTTTATCTTACCTATTATTGATCCATTGATATGAATGACTTTTTTGATAGGTGATTTTTGAAGCAATGGATTTAACCTCACAGAAAAAAGATACCTTGAAATATAACCTGTAGTAAAAGACTTATCTATACCATCAATTGATAGTAATGCTTCTTTGGGTTGTATACCAGCATTTAAAATGAGTACATCCAAGGAAGGGAATTGTAGTAGGTATTGGTCTAAAAACTGATTTACAGCTTTAATTGAGGATAAATCACATATAAATAATTGATGTTCTTTTTCCCCACTAATGTTTCTAAGTTCTTTTAATACAACTTCACCTTTATTTGAGTTTGTACCTAATACATGAATAATGTATCCATGTTGTGCTAACAAGATTGCAGTAGCTTTTCCTATTCCGTCTGTAGCTCCTGTTATTAAAGCTGTTTTCTGCATTGTTTTACTCTTCAAGTTTACATGTAATAGATAATCTCACCTCATTGCCCACAGTGAAAGTACTGTTCCCTCCTACTTTATAATCGATTCTATTGATCGAAGTTTCACCTTTGAATACTTGGTGATCATAATTAAATGGAATTGTGATTTCTTTTGTTATTCCATGTAATGTAAGGTTTCCAGTGACAATGTATCCTTCTTCTTTTTTCTCAATTTTCTTCGACTCAAAACAAATCAGAGGATAGGTTTCTACATCAAAGAAGTCTTCTGTTCTTAGATGTTCATCCCTTTTTTTATTTTCAGTATTGATAGACGTTGCAGGAATACAGACGTTCATTGATGCATTTCCAAGTTTTTGTTCATCAAAAGAGATCTCACCCGTGAGGCCTTTAAAAGAACCTGTTACTGTTTTGATCTTGAAGTTGTCGATGGAAAATTTTACTTCAGATTTTAGAGGGTCGATGTTTTGACCGAATGAAGAATACATAGCCCCTTGTACTAAGAAGATGATTGTTAGAATGACTTTTTTGATTTCCATAGTATTATTAATTAAGTTTATGCAAATATAAACCGTGGACTATGGTCAATGGTCAAATCTTTTTCTAACTTTTTTTTCAAAAAATATGAGAGTAGGTCAGTTAGCAGAGAAAACTGGAGTGTCGAGAGATACTATACGTTTATATGAGCAGATGGAAATGCTTATAAATATCACACGACCATCAGAGTATAATAACTATAAAGATTACGCAAATGAAAATGTAGAAAGAATACAGATGATTCTTACCATGAAGAAATTTGGTTTGACTTTGAAAGAGTGTAAGTATGTGTTGTCAGTTATTGAGAATGAAGAATACGATCAGGGGTTTCACGAAGAATTTATTCTGAAAAAAGTAAAGGAATTGGATGAGAAAATTAAAGAACTCCAATTATTAAGAGGGACCTTTTTAAATTTCTTGAATATGGATTGTGATAAGCATTCATCTAAAATTGATTTAGATGAAATAAAAAATGCTTCAATTAATCATTAATTGAAGCATTTTTTATTTCATCAAATTTATTTATTGAGCATTGATCACATCAATTTTTGAATAAATTTCTCTAACAACAGGGCTGTCTTTCATGCCAATGCCTTCATAAAGAGAAATTGCTCTGCGGTAAGTTTTCAGAGCTACAACTTTTTTCTCCTCTCCCATTTTAGCATAAAGATCACCTAGTTCTTTTATACATGTAACATGCTCTAAGGTTAAGGCTCCATAATACCCTTCTCTTACTTTAGCTACACTTTTCAATGCTTTTTCAGCTTTCACTAAACTGTCTTGAGAAGAATAAAGTCTTGATAAACTATATAGAGAATTACCATAGTCAATATGCTGTTTACCCATATTTTTTTCTCTGGTATCAAGTCCTTTTTGGATTTCCTGCTCAGCATCCTCAAATCTTTTTCTCTCAATATAGAAGAAGGCCAAACTATCTAGGGCTTGACCATAACTGGAATGTTTGTCAGATAAATTCTGTTCAGCATCAGCAATGGCTTTCTTATAAAGCTTTTCAGCTTCTGTATCTTTCTTTTGCTTACTGTTTACTCTTGCCAAAGTAATAGTAGCGATGATGCCTTCAGGTGATTTTTCCTTTCCTAACTTTTGATACGTTTCAAGGGCCTTTTTAGAATACTGTTCAGCTAAAGGAACATTATTTTGAGTAATTTCAATTTCAGCTAATTCAATATAAGTTGCAGCGACTTGGGTACTGTTTTCAGTATGTGTCGCGATGTTAGCATCAAGCTTTTTCTTGATGAAATTATAAGCATCTTCAGGAGCACTTAATTTCTCATCCAAATGAATAGCCAAACGTTCAACCTCAGTAATGTATTTAGGATTTTGGATTGTGATTGCTTTTGCTAAATTATCTACATACTTGTAATACGATTTGATTGCAGCATCTCTCTGCCCTGTTTTTTCTAACAAAGAAGCTTCTTGAAGATAAAGCTGTACATAAGTTGACTTAGGAGCTTTTGTTTTTTCATAAGCAACAATGGACATGCTAAGCTGAATTGTTGCCTCATCAACTCTTTTGAGTCCCATGAATACCTCAGCTTGTTCTGAAAGAATTTGGGCATATTCATCAGAGCCTTTCATTGTTTTTTCAGCAAGGTCTTCAAGGTTTCTGTACATTGTTTCGGCTTCCTTGTATTTACGACCTCTCAAGTACAATCTTGCATACTTGTGATATGTGGTAGCATAGGCTTTAGATGTTTTTCCACTTGTTTTCTCTCTAGTTGTCAATGCCTTTTGATAGTACACGTCAGCTTGAGGAAAGTTTTTCATTACCAGGCTATTGTCAGCAATAATTTCTTGAGTATCACCCATTTTATTAGAGACTGCATTGCCAGACTTTACTAATAATTTTTCAAGAGAAGTATAGTAAATGTTGGCGTTGCCCAGATCTTTTTGTGCTTCATAAGATTTGGCAAGAAACTCAATGTTAAGAATATAGTCAGGGTGCGTCTCACCTATTGTTTCCTTCCCTACACTTCTAGCAGTTTGGAATTTTTGAATTGCTTTATTATAATTTTTTTGGTCAAAAGCTGCTTTTCCGTCTGCAAAATAAGTATTAAAATTTTGAGCAAAACTATTTGAGGATAAGAAGATAAAAAAGACGACAGAGGATAATAAGTATTTGATTATTTTCGTCATAACAAAAGACAAGTATTTATTATACAAGTTCTACGGGAGCATGCGTAAGAACGTATGCTTTTAAAAATTTAAGTTAATCTATCTTAAACTAAGAGATTAAGAGTATATAATCTTAATGCAAATCTTGGTCCTAATGTGATTTGTTAAATGATTTTGGTAGAATTGCAATAGAATAATTAAGAATATTTACTAACCATACGAGAATAATGAAAAAATGGATTCAAGTTTTACTTGTTTTGATGTTGTCATCACAGGTAATTGCCTCTGATTTAGGTCCAAAAAAGCAACTAGATGAAGGAATGTGGTTGCCAATGTTTGTGTCACGTCTGAATTACACAGACATGAAAAAAGAAGGTCTTAAGCTTACAGCTGAAGAGATCTATAGTGTCAATAATAGCTCTCTTAAAGATGCAATCGTTCACTTCGGCGGATTCTGTACAGGTGAAATCGTATCTGACAAAGGTTTAATTTTTACAAACCATCACTGTGGATATGGTGGAATTCAATCGGTAAGTACTGTAGAAAATGATTACTTGACGAATGGATTTTTTGCCAAAAGTCACGATGAAGAAAAGCCAATCGAAGGATTGTTTGTACGTTTCTTACAGCGTATGGATGATGTTTCTGAAAAAGTGAATAAAGAATTAAAAGGTCTTACTGGTGCTGAAAGAGCTAAAAAGGCACAGGAAGTAATGGCAGGTATCAAAGCAGAAAAAGAAGGTGAATTAAACAACGACAGCTATGAGGTTGTTGTGAAATCTTTCTTTGAAGGAAACGAGTTCTACATGTTCGTTTATGAGCGTTATGATGATATCCGTTTAGTAGGTAACCCTCCTGAGGCTGTTGGTAAATTTGGTGGTGATACAGATAACTGGATGTGGCCAAGACACACAGGTGACTTCTCTATCTTCCGTGTATACGCTAGCAAAGATAACAAGCCAGCAAAATACTCTAAGGATAACATCCCTTACACACCAAAACATCACTTACCAGTTTCTATCAATGGTGTTCAGAAAGACGACTTTGCAATGATCATGGGTTATCCTGGGTCTACAGATCGTTATTTAACTTCTGAAGGTGTAAAACAACAAATTGAGGTATTTAACCCATTGTTTGTTGAAATGCGTGATGCAATCTTGAAAACTTGGAGAAAGCACATGGATGCAGATCCGAAAGTAAGATTACAGTATGCATCAAAATATGCTAGTACGGCTAACTATTGGAAATACTTTATCGGTCAGACAAAAGGTCTGAAGCGTCAACACGTCATCGAGAAAAAACAAGCAGAAGAAAGTCAATTTAATGCTTGGATTGCAAAAGATGCCAACCGTAAGAAAGAATATGGTACTGTGACTGATATGTTGAAAGAAGGTTATGACGGTAAAAGAGACGGCCGTGTAGCAATGGTTCTTTTAACGCAAGGTGGTTTCCGTATTGAAGCGGTGATGCAAGCAAGAAAAGCAGCTCGTTTTGTAGGTGAGGTTTCTGCAGAAGAAGTATCAGAGACAGTGATCAAAGATGCTAAAGAAACTGCTTTAGAGCAGGCAAAAGGTTTCTTTAAAAACTATGACTACGCTACAGATAAAGAATTGGCAGTAGTGTTATTGAAGAAGTATAAAGAAGTTTTAGGTCGTCCTGAAAACAAAAATCTTCCAGTTCCTTCAGTATATGAATTAATTGAAAGAGAGTTCAGCGGAGATTATGAAGCATATGTGGAAAAAGCATTCACAACTTCAGTATTTACGGATCAAGGTCGTTTGGAAGCATTTATCAGCAACCCTTCTGCTTCTGTTTATGAAGAGGATATGTTGACACAGTTGCACAACGAATTCTTCCAGTCTTACTTATCAGTAGCGAAAGGTGAGCAAGAAGCTGAAATGAAAGTAGAAGATGGTAACAGATTATATGTGAAAGGTATTCGTGAAATGAATCCAGATAAATCATACTATCCAAATGCCAACTCAACAATGCGTTTGACTTATGGTACTGTAAAAGATTATATTCCAGGTGACGCAATGTTCTATTCTTACTATACTACTTCAAAAGGTTTATTGGAGAAAGAAGATCCTAAAAACCATGAGTTTGTTTTACCAAAAGAAATCAAGGAGAAAGTAGTGAAGAGAGACTTTGGCAGATATGCAGATCAAAATGGTGAGTTGCGTATTGCTTTCATCACTAATAATGATATTACAGGTGGTAACTCAGGTTCTCCAGTAATCAACGGCAACGGTGAATTAATCGGTTTAGCTTTTGATGGAAACTGGGAAGCAATGAGCGGTGACATCGCATTCGAACCAGAATTACAGCGTTGTATCAACGTGGACGTACGTTATGTACTTTGGACAATTGACAAAGTATATGGTGCTAAAAACATTGTTGATGAAATGACAATTGTTGGAGGTAAGAAAGCGAAAGGTAAAGCATACGAAGACTTAATGCCTACGAAGTATTAATTCTTAATATAGCATTTAAAGGAAAGGTTGGTTTGTATTATACAGGCCAACCTTTTTACATTTATAAAAAAATACATAATGAATAACCTATTCTATACACTTCAACAAAAAGCAAAATATCATCAACCTCTGATGGTAGGAATATCAGGAATTGATGGATCAGGAAAAGGCTACATTGGTCAAAAAATATTTGATGGATTAACTTCAAGAAGTGTAAAATGTGAGTTGATTGGTATTGATGGATGGCTGGAACCTCCTTCTCGTCGTTTTTCTAAGGAAAAACCTGCCGAGCATTTTTATAAAAAGTCTTTCCGTTTTGAAGAGATGAACGAGAAATTGATTAAACCATTAAAATCAGATGGTAAAATTGATTTTATCGCTCAGCATTCAGCTCCAGATCACAGTGAAGAACTGATAGACTTTCATTACGATATCAATGATGTAGAGATCATATTAGTAGAAGGTATTTTCCTTTTTCAAGAACAGTTTGATTTTGATTATAGAATTTGGGTAGAATGTAGTTTTGAAACCGCCTTTGAGCGTGCTTTGGTAAGGAATCAAGAAGGTTTATCAGAAGAGGCTTTAAAGGAAGAATATGATACTACTTATTTTCCTGCACAACATCTTCATTTTGAAAATGACAAACCTAAAGATAGAGCTGATTTTATTTTGATTAATGATCACCTTTTGGAAAAGTAATATTAATCTAGTGAACAGCACTTTGATTGAAGAATTAATGATTAGGACAGAATATACTATTTGCTAGAAGTCAAAGACTTCTAAAGACCTTCCAAACACAAGAGACGCTATCGCTTAACTCTTGCGCTAGGGAAAAGTAGTAGAACCACTGGTGCGAATGTTAAGCGCCAGCGTCATTCGTGTCCTACAGATCATCAGAAATCTCCTGATTTCTAAATACTATTTATCTAATTCAATTTGTGGAAGTGATGAGATAAATAGTATTTAACTTCTATTTCTAAAATAAGTATCTTGAGTAATTTGATTCAGCAGTACTTTTGACTCAACATGATCAAACATCATCGACTTTGGAAGGCTTCCAAAAAGAGGAGTACCACCACCCAATAAAATAGGTATAGTTGAAATAATCATCTCGTCAATTAAATCTTCTTTCAAGAAGTTCTGTACCGTAACACCTCCATCAATATACAATTGATAAAATCCCTCAGCATGAAGGTCGTTGATTAACTCATGCAAAGGACCGTTGACGATAATTGCCTTGTCTTCGAATTCTTCAGGAACCTCTTTTAAAGTATTGGATAAAACAAATACAGGTTTCTGGTAAGGCCATTCACCTCCCATATTACAAACCATTGTAAATGTATTTCGTCCCATGATCAAACCATCAATTCTTTCCATTAAAGGATGGAGCCCAACATCTTCATGGTTAGGATTGGGTACACTGTTTAGCCAATCTAGCTCTCCTTCTGGGCCAGCGATGTAACCATCTAAACTTTTTGCAATAAATACGATATTTCTAGTTTCCATTATTTCTTTGATTGATCTAAGAGCGAAATTAAATATGGATTATCTATAGAAAAATAACAGGGGTCAATACCATAAAAAAGAGTTAAGGATAAAGAACAGTTATTTTAGTTCTTCATCCTTAACTCTTAATTTTTTATTCAAAAAGTGCTGTTGTATTAAACGCCTTCCGCTACTACTTCTTTCACTTGAGGAACCATTCTTTTCAGTAAGTTCTCAATGCTCATTTTAAGTGTGAAAGTAGAAGAAGGGCAACCAGAACATGCACCTTGAAGTAATACTTTTACGATTCCAGTTTCTTCATCAAAAGAGTGGAATTTGATAGCACCACCATCCATTTCAACGGCTGGCTTGATGTACTCATCTAAAACACCTCTGATTTTTTTGATGGCTTCAGACTCGGCCTTTTCTACGATAGTCTCATCAATATTCTCGAAGATTGGCTTTTCAGCTTCGAAATACTCCAATAAGAACTCTTTGAACTTAGGAATGATTTCGATCCAGTCTGTACTTCCCTCCTTTTTTGTAATTGTGATAAAATTACTCATATAGAAGATACGCTCTACTTCCTCAAACTTTTCGAAAAGCTCTTTTGCTAAAGGAGAAACCTCTGCTTCTTCGATGCTTGGGAAATCATAGCTCTCACCACCTTTCAATAACATAAAACTCAACATGAATTTCATGGAATTCGGGTTAGGGTTCGCTTCTGTATATATCGTTATATTTTGCTTTGGACGTCCTGCTTGTTGTGTTGAATTTTCCATCGTGATTGATTTTTTTATGATCAAATATATTTTGTGTGTAATCACAATATTTGGCAAAACAAACATTTAGCAGATTCTTATCAAAAGAAATAGGGAAAACAAACAGCTTTTTCAGTCAAAATTAACAATTCGACCTCCAAAAAGAGGAAATATATTGAATTAGTGACATGATTTCATAATTCTGAAACAAGTTTGTAACTTTGTCCTTGATTATGAGTTATTCTTGTAATCGAAAACGAAAACGAGAAATTAAATGATAGAACTACCAGTAATCTCTTCGGAGAAAAAAGAAAAGCCTCAACGTAGGCCGGATTGGTTGCGTGTAAAACTACCTATCGGGAAGGAATATGCTAAAGTGCGTAAATTGGTAGATCAGCATAAGTTGAATACTATTTGCCAAAGCGGTAACTGCCCGAACATGGGGGAATGCTGGGGTGAAGGTACAGCTACTTTCATGATTTTAGGAAATATATGTACTCGTGGATGTTCTTTCTGTGCAGTAGCAACAGGTAGACCAACCGAATACGATGCAGAAGAGCCCAAACGTGTTGCGGATGCAATCCACAAAATGCAGGTAAAGCATGCCGTAATTACTTCTGTAAACAGAGATGAGCTAAAGGACAGAGGTGCTGAAATTTGGTACCAAACTGTAGTAGAAACGAAGAAGCTCAATCCGGAAACAACTATTGAAACGCTAATCCCTGATACAAGAAAAAACTGGGATGCGTTGTATAGAATGATGGAAGGTGGTCAGGAAGTGATTTCACACAATATGGAAACAGTGAAAGAACTTTACAGAGCCGTTCGTCCTCAAGCAAAATACGATCGTTCTTTAGAGCATATCAAAAGAATTGTGGATGCTGGCCGTCGTGCTAAAACAGGTATCATGCTTGGTTTAGGAGAAACAGACGAGATGGTATTCAGAATCATGGACGACCTTGCAGAAAGAGGCTTGCATGTAATGACTTTAGGTCAATACTTACAGCCTACTAAAATGCACCATGAGGTAATTGAGTACATCCACCCAGACAAGTTTGAGATGTACAGAGAAGAAGGTTTAAAAAGAGGTATCAAATACGTTGAGTCGAGCCCATTAGTACGTTCATCATACCATGCTGAGCGTCACGTAAATGTGCCGATTTAATTCAAATGACATAAACTTTTTCACAATGGCTTTGTTATATTCGATTTAACAAAGCCATTATTTTTATCCTTATGGAAAAATATACAAAACAACAGTTAGCGTTGAGAAACGGTCAGGACAAAGAGGAGATCTGGGTAGCTTTTGAAGGGAAAATCTATGATATGACCAAATCAAGGTTGTGGAGAGATGGAAAGCACTATCAGCACTGGGCAGGGCAAGACCTGACACCAGAAATGAAAGACGCTCCTCATACTGCTTTTGTTTTCGACAAATTTGAGCCAATCGCAGAATTGGAAGACTAAAATGACTAAACTAACAAAACTTCATGCTCACCTCTTCTTGATGGGTGCGTCTGTAATTTATGGATGCAATTTTGTGATTTCTAAGCTGGCAATGCCTGCTTACATCACCCCTTACGCCTTTATTTTTTTAAGAATAACAGGTGGAGCAATTCTTTTTACGCTCTTACATCAATTTACTGTAAAAGAAAAAATCAAGGATAAGAAAGATCTACCTCGGTTTTTAGCCGCAGCTATTTTTGGAGCCTGTATTAATCAATTATTATTCTTCGATGGACTATCTCAGACAAGTCCCATCAATGCTTCTATTATTGTAGTTTCTTCTCCCGTAATAGTGCTTACACTGTCTTTTATTTTCTTAAAAGAGAAAGTGACTCCCTTGAAAATAACAGGGATAGCAATGGGTTTTATAGGTGCAATTATGATGATAGGACTTAACGGAGTGGCTTTTCATTCAGGGTCTATGAAAGGTGACTTTATGGTTTTTGTCAATGCCGCATTTTATAGTGTTTATTTGGTGGTTTCGAAACCTCTTTTGATAAAATATCATCCATTTACAGTAATGAAATGGGTATTTGTCATGGCTACACCTTTTGTAGCTGTAGCCACATGGTCAGACGTGCAAGCTACAGATTGGGAAGCTATTCCAGCATCTATTTGGATAGCAATCTCTTACGTGGTGGTGTGTACATCTTTCCTCGCTTATTTATTTTATGCTTTGGCAATGCGAGTAGTAAATGCATCAACAGCTAGTTTTTATATTTATTTTCAACCTATGGTTACAACAATTGTGGCTGTATTAGTTTTAGATGAGTCAATAAAGGCAATGCAAGTGATTGCAGCTGCTTTTATTTTTATTGGGGTGTATTTGATTAGTGTGAAGAAAAAAAAGTAGTTCATATTGAGTTGACTGACTTTATATTTTTAATAAAAGTTAAATAATATATTGTTGGTGGTGGCAAAAAGATAGTAAGTAGGTCTAAATAGCGAACACCAAAGAAAAGTATATAATCAATTCAATTCATGTTTAAACTTAAATAACTAAAACAGTAGGAGTATTAAGGCTATTTTTTAATGAAATTTGAAATTCGTTTTATAATTGCTCTTAGTATGTAAAACCAATATTATACTTGAAGTAGATTTTATAAATTTCTAAGGTAAATAGCAAAAGCTATTCTATTTAAAAATAAACTAACTATCGAAATATAAATATTCCGTGATAATGAAAAGGGATATTTAGTAAACAGCTAACTAATGTTTAAAATAATTCAATTTATATTATTTACTTCAATAACAACGAATTTTTTATACGCTCAATCCACGTTTGATGGGAAGGTAGTAAATGTAGAAAATGCTCCTGTTGAATATGCCAATATTGTATTGTTAAATGAGTCAGATAGTTCAATTATAAATGGAACATTTTCTGATTCTACTGGTTTTTTTAAAGTATCAAGTAATCTACCGAATGTAATTTTACAGGTAAGTTCAGTAGGTTACCTTACAAAGACCATGAAAGTTGGTAATACGCACAACCTTGGAGAGGTAGTATTGTCTTTTGATCAAAAATTGAAGGAAGTAGTTGTAAGAGATCAGAATATTTTTGAGAAAAAAGAAGATAAATTTATTTTCCATGTGAGTGATTCTCCTTTAGAAAAAGAAAGTTCATCTATTGAGATGTTACAGAAAGTACCTATGATATGGGTAAATCATAACAATCAAATCTTATTAAGGCAAGAAGCTGCAACTATTCTTATAAATGGTCGAAGATTAAACTTAAAAGGAGATGCTTTAAGCGATTATTTAAATAGTCTATTGACGAAGGATATAGATAGGATTGAGATCCAAACGAATAATTCGGCAGAAAACGATGGGGATATAACTGGTAGTGTTATTAATATAGTATTGAAAAAAGAAAGTGCTGGTTATAATCTAAACCTGAAAACTTATTATAGTACATATTTTAATAATTTGTATGATTTAAATAACTCTATGTCATTTAATTATGCAAAAAGTAAATGGCAGTTTTATTTTACACTAGGACTAGTAAATGAATTAGGTAAAGAAGATTATAAATCTAACTTTTTGATTAAAGAGTCTTTAGAAAATCAAACTACTGAAGGTTATTATGATCATAAGATTAATAATAATGTTAATAGCAGACTTGGTACAATTTTTAAAATTTCACCTAAACAAGAAGCTGGTTTAGAATTTTATATTAAGGATGATAATTTAGGACTAAATAATAACAATAATCTTTTAATTTCTGATGTTAATAATATTCCAAAAGTGGAAGGGAAAACCTATTCTACTTATGATATTTCGACTCAGATGGTAGATTTCATATTGAACTATAGTTTCAAGTTAGACACCTTGGGAAGCAAAGTTACATTCGTTGGTGATTATATAAATCATACATATAATAATGATTTATTTAATTCATCGGAGTATGACTCGCCTGAATATGATGGTGTGGAAGATTTGAATAAGTCCAATAATTTAACTGAAATGTATTCCATTCAATCTGATTTGAATAAAAAGTTTATAAGCGGATTAAACCTTTTAGTAGGTATAAAACATCTTTCGACTTTAAGAGATAATGTTTTAGATTCCAAGACTGTTATTGATGGACAATTTGTGCCTAATGAAAGAACTAACCATTCTAAAAATAAAGAATATATAAACTCTGCATATACTTCTATTGGTTATGCTTTAGATGAGAATTATATAAAAATTGGATTACGAGGTGAACATACACAATTTGAAAACAATGATCTGACCAATAGTTCAAAGGTAAATGGTAGTTATTTGACATGGCTTCCTTCTATATATTATTCTAGCAAGCTAAAGAACGACATATCTATTTCATTGAGTTATTCTAAAAGGTTGACAAGACCTTCCTTTAGAATATTAAATAATAACGTGAACAAGATTAATGATTATAGATATGATATTGGAAATCCTAACTTAACACCTGAATTGCTAGATAAGTATGAGTTTACTGTCTCGAAAAGAAATCATAATTTATCTTTTTACTTTAATCACAAGAAAGATGTAATTACAGGGTTGTGGAGTATGGAAAACGATATTGCTGTTCATCAAAATGTGAATAATGGGACTACCCAGCAGTACGGTGTAGAATATAACTACAACAAAAAAATTACGGAGTGGTGGAAAATAAAACTGATAGGAGAACTTTTCGAAAGAAAAATAGTTAATCAAAATCTCAATCAAGCTACAGCATTTTTCTATATGTACAATGGCTTTTCATTGAATAAAACAATGTCTATTGATCTTTTTGGAAATTATATGTCCCCCTTTTTAAGCGGAACTTATTTTAATGCTGAAAACTACTCTTTAAATCTTATTATCAAGAAATCTTTTCTTAATAATAAGCTTAATACAAGGCTCTATCTTACTGATATTTTGAATTCAATTAGAGTTAGAAATGAATCCGAGTTTCAAGATTCATACTTTGATTTCTATCAGAAAAAGAACACAAGAAGTATTGTATTATGGCTAAGCTATACTATTAACTCCAAGAATAAATCATCAAAGAAAAAACGTAACACTTCGAATAATCAGAATAAACATAGATTATAATGGCGGAAACCGAAAAGCCAGCAATGAGTAGGTCATAACCAAATCATTTAATTAAAATGAAATCTAAAAAAACGTTAGAACAACTTGCAAAAGAACTTTCCAAATTAGAAGAAAATCAATTAGGAAAATTGAAGGGTGGATTCGTAGCTTTTTCTTCTTTAAAAGCTAAAGAATTACCATCAACAGATTCTGTTTCTGTATCAGTTTCAGGAAATTGTTCATGTTCATGTACATGTTCTTAAATTAAAGCCATTTAACTAATTAATGGCCTAATTTCTAACTATTTCAATGGAGAAGTTTATCTTCTCCATTGATGTTCTATCAATTTATTTACTATGCTATACAGCCAATTTAACTCTATACTTTCTTATAAAAACAACTATATATTGCATAATGCCTTCACTAACAAATTCATGTATCTTAATCCTCTTTTGAAAGAGTTGATTGAAGCGGCTAAGAATGAGGACAATTTGGAAGGCTTGAGGGAAATTCACCCTGATTTCTATCAACAATTAGTGGAACTAGGATTCTTTGTAAAACAATCTGATAATGAGATAGAAAAAGTTAGACAAAGAATTGATGAAGTAAACTATAATGAAGAAGAATATTATTTGATAATCAATTCTACTATGAACTGTAATTTTGGTTGTTGGTATTGCTATGAAACTCACAAAAAAAACTCCCATATTTCAGATGCTTCATTACAAAAAATAAAAAAGTTTATAGAAAATACCCTCGAAAAAAATAAGAAAATAACAAAATATACTATTCAGTTTTTTGGAGGAGAACCATTACTTGATTACAAGAAAAGTGTATTGCCAATTATGGATTATGCTTTTAAAAAAGCTCAGCAAAGAGGTATTATATTATTATTAAATTTCACAACGAATGGTTATCTCATTAGTGATGATATGATTCAGGATTTCTTAAAGTATAAGGTTAATGGTTTTCAAATCACTTTGGATGGAAATAGGGATGAACACGATAAAGTTCGTTTTGTTTCAAAGACCAAAGGATCATATGATAAAATCGTTGAGAATATTAAGAAGATAGTCCGTAATAAAATGTCAGTTGTATTGAGAATCAATTACACTGAGAAAAACCTTAAAGAATTAGATTTAGTTTTTGAAGACCTTGAAGATTTAGAATTAGAGTACAGGTCATTGATTACCTTCTCTTTGAATAAAGTATGGCAGGAGAGTAATAATAATTTAGGTGAAAAAGTTTCTACATTTTTATCCTTAGCTACAAATAAAGGATTTTCATTGCCAGATGCTTTATTATCTGATCGTGTTGAAAATTCATGTTATGCTGATAAATTTAATCAGGCAACGATAAATTATGATGGGAATGTCTATAAATGCAATGCCAGAGATTTCACAGATGAGAATAAAGAAGGTATACTAAATGATGAGGGAGTTGTTGAGTGGAATGAAAAGCGAACATTTAGAATGGAACATAAGCTTAAAAATAAAGCATGCCTTGAATGTAGAATATTACCTATTTGTGGAGGAGGCTGTAGTCAAAATATGATAGAACACGTGGACAAAGATTATTGTGTAAATGATTTTGACGAGGCTAAAAAAGATGATATTATTTTAAGTATGTTTTTATCTGAAAATGTTGAGAAAATTTAAATTATATAGGCAATATGACCAAATGGATTGTGGGCCAGCTTGCGTTAGGATGCTTACTAAATATTATGGGAAAAATTATTCATTAGACTCTTTGAGGGAATTGTGTTCGATTGCTACAGATGGGGTCTCTTTACTAGGTATTGACGATGCTTTAAAATCTTTAGGTTTCTCTACAATAGGTTGTAATGTTAGTATTGATCAACTAGAAGAGGATGTTCCTTTACCATGTATTTTGCATTGGGAACAAAACCATTTTGTCGTTCTATATAAGATTAAGAAAGATACATTTTCAAATACATCTAAGTTCTACATTGCAGACCCTGGAGCGGGTTATAAAAGCTTTAAGAAAAATGATTTTTTAAAATATTGGGGTGAAAAAGCAAATGACACACTTCATTCTGGAACTGTTCTATTGGCTACCCCTTCTGAAAATTTTGAATCTATAGAAGAAGAAGGATCTTTTTCAATGAGTTTGAAGTATATTTTACTGTATCTAAAAAAGTATAAGAAATACTTTCTACAGCTATTTTTTGGTATCCTTCTTACAAGTTTTATCCAGATTCTTCTTCCTTTACTAACTCAATCAATTGTTGATGTTGGAATAAAAAACCATGACATCGATTTTATATATTTGATATTGATAGCTCAAATGGGGCTAATAATAAGTCGGATGTTTGGAGATTTTATTCAGAAATGGATTTTACTACATATCAGTACAAGAATTAATATATCATTGGTTTCAGATTTCTTTATTAAGTTGATGAAGCTACCTATGAGCTTTTTTGATACAAAATTAATAGGTGATATTTTACAGCGAATAAGTGATCATGATAGAGTTGAACAATTTTTATCTTTCCATATTCAAAACATTGTCTATTCATTTTTTACATTCATTGCATTTGGTTCTGTATTAGCTGTTTATAGCCTTAAAATATTCTCAATTTTTTTAGCTGGTAGTTTTTTATATACCCTATGGATTTTTTTCTTTTTGAGAAAGAGAAGAGAACTTGACTATAAAATGTTTGAACAAAAAGCACTTAGTCAAAGTAAAACTTACCAATTGATATCTGGTATCCAGGAAATAAAACTTCAAAACTACGAGAAACAAAAACGATGGGAATGGGAAGATTTACAGACAGACCTTTTTAAAACTAATATTAGCTTTTTAAAGTTAGAACAGATCCAAACCTCAGGTAATGTTCTTATCGATGAATCTAAAAATATATTGATTACTATTATCGCTGCCACTTCAGTGGTTAATGGAGAAATAACTTTGGGTATGATGTTGGCCATTCAATATATAATAGGACAGCTTAAAGCACCGATTGATCAGGTAATAAGTTTTATATACGATTTCCAGAATACACAAATCAGTTTAGAAAGAATTAATGATATTCATTTAAAGAAAAACGAGAATAGAAGTAATGATCAAGAAGATAGAAGTATTAAAATAGACAATGATAACTTGATCCTTAATAATCTCTCTTTTAAATATAACAAGTACTCATCATTTGCACTGGAGGATATTTCTTTATTTATTCCTAAAGGGAAGGTGACAGCAATTGTAGGAGCTAGTGGAAGTGGTAAAACGACATTAATTAAATTATTGCTTCAGTATTACGAAGTGAGTTCAGGAGAAATAAAAGTTGGAAATACAAACTTATCAAATTTTAAAACTGATATATGGAGAAATCAATGTGGAGCAGTAATGCAAGAAGGTTTTATTTTTTCTGATTCAATAGCGAATAACATTATTGTAGGTTCAGAGTTTGATGCTGAAAGGTTATTATATTCTTCAAAGATGGCTTGTATAGATATTTTTGTTGATAGTTTACCTCTGAAATATGACACTGTTATTGGAGAAGAAGGACAAGAGCTTAGCCGAGGGCAAAAGCAAAGAATATTAATTGCAAGGGCCATTTATAAAAATCCTAATTTTTTATTTTTAGACGAAGCTACAAATTCTCTAGATGCAAATAATGAAAAACAAATCACCGAAAATCTCGAAAGTTTTTATCAAGGAAAAACTGTTATTGTAATTGCACACCGACTTAGTACTGTAAAATATGCTGATCAGATTGTTGTTTTAGAAAAAGGTAAGGTAAAAGAAATAGGTAATCATGAATCGTTAACAATGGTCAGAGGAGCATATTATCATCTTGTAAAAAACCAATTAGAGTTAGGAGATTAATGAACACATTTGATAAAAACCATCTTTTAAGAAGTAAGAAAGTTCAAGAATTATTAGATCAAGAACTACCTTGGATGATGAGGTTAGGGATATTGATAATTTTGATACTTGTATTGTTTTGCAGTTTGTTCTTTATCACAAGAAAATGGGATTCTAATTTTGAAGCGAAAATTGAGTTACATAAAAAAGCAGACTTCGTATATAAAGCAAAATTGAAAATGCCACTAGGTCTATCCGAAACTATTTCAGAAAAAACGAGTACCTATGTAGAAATGTCTCATATTAACGGGGGAAAGCACCTTACTAAGATTCTTAATATTGATAGTATATTGAATATCAATAATGAGATAGTCTATTATTATGTAACCTTAGAATCTGTTGATAGTGTAGGAATAAATGTTGACTCTATTTTAGATATAGCTAATGTGGAAATACCTAGGTCATTATCAAATCTTGTTAAGTAACCCATTTGTAATACTTTAGTAGAAGTTGAATGTATAAAAAGGAAAGAGCTGAAAACAACCCTTTCCTCTAAAAACTTCCATGAAGGAAGACACGCATCTATTACATTATATGATTTAATTGAAAGTCATTGTTGTACTCCAACTAAAAACCTCACCCGCTCCCAATGCTTTAATACCTTTTTTGTTGGTGATATCTTGATTGAAATCTTCATAATCCGGTAAACCATACCAAGGTTCTAGGCAAACAAAAGGACTTTCATTAGAAGGTGACCAAACGCCTAAATAAGGAACATTTTCGATGGTCATTTCTATAGAAGAACTGTCTTTTGTATTGTTTTTATTTGAAAGTTTGATGGTGGAGGATTGAGGATTTTCAACAATAAAAACATCTTCTTTGAAAAGTGATTTTGAAAGTGATAGAGAAGATGAATTGTTAAGGAAATCTCTTTCTTGATCACTGATTAATCCATTTTTCAACGTTAAGCTCTTTAAATTTTCAACTTTACTGAAGGTTAATTGATAATCTTCAAATGTTTCATCCTGATGTAATGGAATATTAAACCCAGGATGATAGCCGGATGAAAAGTATAGGGTTTCCTCTCCTTCATTGACTACTTTAAAAGCGACATTCAATTGATTCTGATGCAATGTGTAGCACACTTCATACGTAAAATCGAATGGATAATATCGCTTGGTTTCTTCAGAACTTTTTAATTGAAAAGTGACAGACGTATTGCTCGATTGTACTGTTTCGAAAATACTGAGTCGTGCAAAACCATGCGACATCATCGGGTAGTCTTTATTGTTGTATTTATAGAATCCGTCTTTTAAGTCACAAACTATTGGGAATTGTAATATGGCATGATCTGCCCATGATATGGAGTCGCCTTGCCATAAGTATTCTACTTTTTTGCTGTCAGAATAAATGCTTGTTAGTTCGGCTCCATGTGTTTTCGCCATCACTTTTAAAAAATCATTTTGGAGTGTGATATGATCTTTGTCGACTGCTTTTGAAACACAAGAGGAGAAAAGGCTTGCCAGTAAAATAGCCAGCAAACCTTTCAATATATTTCGATTTATCATTGGTTCAGAATATTGTCGTTGTTGAAGTCTGCGTAAGATCTGATAATCAAATCTTTTGGAGTGCTTCCTTCTTTAGGCGTAAAAGTGATTTCTACTTCCTGGTTGGGTAGAAGATCAAGGTAATTGTTAGAGAAATGACCTTCCGCTTCTTTATAAGATAGGAATACATTTTTCGCATAACTTGAAGCAGAAAGTGTAATAGTGATCGTACCATTCATATTTTTAGCACTGCTTTTTACAACATCAGCTTTCAAATTCATTTCTTTTTCAACCACAAAGTCAAAATGATTTTCAGTAATGACTTTATCATTTTCAAGCAACTGCACTTGAAGTACAACATCATTCTTTTGTGCTCTATTCAAGAATTTTTCAGCATCTGCTCCAAAGTAGATCTTGCTATTATTTTTCTCGACTAGAACATTTAGTTTCTGATCATTTAATACCGTTCCATCGTGTTTCATTAAAGTCACAACTAATTCTCCTTTGATGTCCTTCAAACGGTCAGAAACCAAGTAGATGTTCAATTTTCCATCTTCGATAATCACTGGAGCAATCACTTCTTGATAAACATCTCTTACCGTATAATGAGGTGCTTTCCAATTACCATAATAATCAATGGTAGACCATGAGATCGCAGGCCAGCAATCGTTCAATTGCCAGTATAACGTACCCATACATTTCGGCATATTTCTACGGTGTGCCTCAATCGCTATTTTTGTTGCTTTGGCATGAAGGATCTGACTTCGGTACACATAAGTTTCAAAATCCTTTGGAATACCATAGTAGGTTTCCATTTTTCTTTCAATGGCTTGATTGCCAAAGTTTGGATCTCTTGTCTGATCTTGCTTGGCTCTATTGTGTGCAAACATCACTTCCGATGTTTTATTTCTCTCCCATTTCTGAGTGAATTTCTTGATCGTCTTCATTTCAGGGTAAGACTGAAAACCGTATTCAGACATAAAACGCCCTACTACTTCATCATAAACCGTAAGTGGTGTATCCCCTTTGGTATGCCATAAGTGAACATCACCATAATTTTCTGAAATGTTGTTATATCCTGTGTTTGGAGAAGTAGGGTGATAATGTCTCGTTTGATCCATTGTGGCAATAGCATCAGGAATGACATTGTAGAACAATTTCTTTAAGTTTCCGATATAAATTTTTTGCTCTTCATCAGTGTATTTATGTTTCCATCCCCACTCATGCCATGAGATTTCGTTTTCATTATTACCATTCCATAAAGCAATACTTGGGTGATTTCTTAACCTTTTGACATTATATTTTACCTCTTCTGTTACAGATTGTAAGTAGTCTTGATCAGCAGGGAACATTCCGCATGCAAACATAATATCTTGCCAAACCAATAGGCCATTTTCATCACACAAATCATAGAAAATATCTTCTTCATAAATACCGCCACCCCAAACTCTCAACATGTTCATATTGGCATCTACAGCTTGTTGTATATAGTATCTGTATTTCTCTTCCGTAACTTGATCTTGTAAATTGTGTAGAGGAATATAGTTTGCCCCTTTCATAAACACTTTCACTCCGTTCAACTCCACTGTCATGCTTTTGCCGATAGCATCTTCTTCTTTAATCACTCTGATAGAACGGATACCTGTTCTTACCTTTTGAGTGACAGATTTAGAGGCAGATTTTACAGTACAGTCAAAAGTATAAAGATGCGGATCACCTAAGCCTTTTGACCACCAAAGTTTTGGGTTTTTAATATTGAATGTTACTGGAATTAAGTTTTGTCCTTCTTTTAAATCAAAAGTTTTAGTGCCATATACTTTTCCTTTATGGGCAATTTCAAGGCTTGCTCCCTTTTGTGCTTTACTTGCAATGATTTCATAAACAGCCTTTACTGTAGCTTGTTTCTTGCTTACTTTCTCTGAAGTAATTTGGACGTCTTCCAGCTTGAAGTTGTTCCATGCTTCCAAATAAACAGGTCTCCAAATACCAGAAGTGATTAATCGAGGTCCCCAGTCCCAACCGAAGTGGAAACCTGCTTTTCTTGAATAAAGACTCAACCAAATTTCAGAGTTTTGATCGTTATTTGGCCATGCTTGAAGTTTGAAAGGAGCATTTAAATACTTGGGCATATCTTTTTTGAAGACAGAGTGAAAATAAACTCTTACCGTATTTTCACCTTCTCTCAGTAATTCTTTGCAGTCCACTTTCCAACCTCTGTGCATATTGTTGGCTTCTAAGACCAAAATGTCATTGATGTAGACATCTGCGTAAGTATCTAATCCGTCAAAATTAAGGGAGATATTATCTTTTGCTAAAGTTACTTTGCTGACAGTGAAGTTCGTTTTGTACTCCCAGTCTTTTTCCCCTACCCATTGCACGGCTTTTTCATTTACTCTGTAGAAAGGGTCTTTGATAATTTTGTTATTGATAAGGTCAGAATGTACCGTTCCTGGTACCGACGCTTTATGCCATTTGGTAGTATTGACTTGTTTAAAACTCCAACCTTTATGTAATTGTATTATTTCACTATTACTTCCTAATGCTACTTGAGCGATCAAGAGTAAATTGACCAGGTAAAATAAGATTGTTTTCATGATTTCTGTAGTTGATTTTTTATTTGAAGGGTGTAACCGCCCTATCTCTTTTTGAAAAAGAGGTCACACATCTCTATTAATTACTTTAATGATTATTTCATGACGACTTTTTTAGAGACCATACCTCTGTCGTGTATTAGGTTTACGATATATATTCCTTTCGTCCATCCGTCTACTGCTATTGTACTTTTTACAGAATGAAGTTCCTTTTCTAATAATACACTGCCACTTAAATTTAGAATTTGAAGGTGCTGTTTGCCTTGAAGTTGAGATTCTATTGAAAAGTGATCCCCAAGTACAGGGTTAGGGATCACTTTTACTTTTTGTCCCAAATCATTAGAAGGGAGATCTGTAATGGGATTTTCTTCTTTGATGGTACTGCTTGAAATTTTGATTTTAGAGCTTTCGTTGATGTCTAATTTCAATTGAACTATAATATAATTGTCTTCTTTGATGAAGTAATAATCTTCTGAACTGACATTCTTTCCATTGATATTAATATACACCTCATCTTGTTTCCATTCGTTGATTTTGAAAAGAGGCTGTACCATTTTCTTATCCGGAGAAAGGTTAAAGTAAGCACTCGCTTTTTCTTCCAAAGCAGTAAACTCAAACCAACGGTCATCATAAGAATATCCTTTGAACTGACAGGAGTCATCTTGCATAATGACAAAACCGGAGTACAACCATGACTGCGTTAAATCTTTAGCATAAGCCGTATTATTTTTTGGAGATAGGCCGGCCATCATCAACCATTTTCTGTATTTTCTACCGTTTTCTCTTTCCAAGTAGTTACTTTTCCAGTCAGTTCCTCCGTAAACACCCATCCCAACAAGTGACGTATGTGCAATTTGCTCTTGCCATCTCGCCCATGATTTATGTGGTTTTTCGTAAGGTTCTTTATTTATAGGCCAATGGGCGAACCTTAAGTTGGCATTATGCCAGTCAATTTTATAATTGAGTTTGTTCCCTCCGAAAGTTTCAGGAACGCTAGCATCATCAGAAAATACGTTGAAAGCATCTGGCTCATCTTTGATATGTCCATATATGATCGTTGGGCCTAGATTATCGTCGTTTTTATAATCTTTGTTGGTTCTAATGTCAAATGAGGTCATTTTATCCTCAAAAGAAGAATAAAGACTTACTGCAGGAACACTTAATAAGTCAATAGGCTTATGATTGTTTCCAGCGATCAACATAGGTTCCGTTAATTCATGCCATTTTCTAAAACTAGTATCCAGTTTAGGAGTGTATTCAATGCGTCTGATGACCGTACCGTTGGCATAAATCGTATAATACTCGTCCACTTCAGGAAGCTGAGTTCCGTGTTCGTAGTCAGGAATTTTATAATCAGGATCCATTAAAACATAGTGCCAGTGAATCACTTTACGGATTGCATTATCTTCTAATAATTCTACTTTTGAATGACTTAATAAACGGTCTGACATAGGTTCAAAACATCCTACTGAACCATCCCACCATGTTTCTACAAATTCATAAGAATAATGTGTGTCTTTGTTGATATGCCATGCAGGTACAAAATTAGATTGTTCCCACAAGATAAACTTCTTATCCTCCTTTGCATATTCAAAGTTGTCATCAAATGAGACAACAAGTGCGTTTCCAGAATAGCCTGACCAATTGTATTCTCTCCATGTAGCTTTAAAACCTGTCTCCAAGTCACTTTGATCATGTAAAGGAGCTTGAGTGACCGTTACTTTATTGAAAACAGCCTCTCCATGCACGCCTACTAACCCCACAAAATACTCGCTGTCCTCTCCCCATAGTTTTGAAGGAGGCAATTCCATCCAATTTTCAGCATATTTTCCATACACCTCTTTGCCTACACCATAATAAAAGTGGAAAAATTGTTCTCCTTCATGTCTAAGTATTCTTAGCTTTTTTGAAGTTGCTGTAAAAGGATTAGAATACGTTGTTCCTGTGAGTGTGTGTTTGTATAGTTCACTCTTAACTTTTCCTGTATTGTCCAGTACATTTTTCTCTCCGTTTTGAACATCTTTAAGGTTAACAGTCACAAGATTATTTTCATCACTTTTTACCTGAAGCAAAGTGTAATTTTCTAAGTCAGGGGCTCCATTTTTATTTTTAAATAAAGCTAGCCCGATATGATTGTCTTCTGAAAACTCAATATCAACATGAAAATGTCCGCTGAAAGTTTGATCAGAATAGTAAGAGGCAAACCTACCGCTTTCTTCAGCTGTGATAATAAGCGAGTTATTTTTAATGACAGAATTTCCATTAGATCCGTCGAGGGATAATGGAAGCCAAAACTGATTGTTAGTTTCAAAGTTCTCTGAAAAAATTACTTTTGATTGCCCAACTGCTTGATAGGCAGTCATTATAATGATTGAAAAATACAGTACTAAGCGAGTCATAGAAAAGGTTGTTTCGTTTAATATTCAAGGTTGCCACATGTTGTTTGTGGCAACCTCTTAAATAATTTATTGCATTACTTCTACTATACTGATGTTGTCTAGTTCCACTCCATTACCGAAGCTGACTTCACCCCATCCTGAGCCCACTTTGAATGCCAAGTAGAATGAACCACTTTCAGTTAACTCTTCAGCAGTAAGTGTGAACGTTCCGTCAGCATTGATCAATACAGGGCTTTCATCAGCACTAGCACATCCTTGTTGAGAAACTTCATTGATATCACCATCAAACTCACTTACAATACAAGTAGAACCTTCCTCTCCGAAGCTAGATAAGTATACTCTTGCTTGTCCTTCTAAATCAGAATCCGCAGGGTTTAAGTTGGTGAAATAAGTTTCAAACCAGATTGCACTTGTTCCAGCACCTTTTACATGAGCATTGAATTTGTATGTTTTACCAGCTTCAAGACCTGTAATTTCCTGATAAAGGTAAGATTGAGAATACTCGTTGCCTTCAGGGATATTGAAAACAAATTTTCCGTCTTTAAATTGATGAAGTACTTCATTACCTTCTCCATCCCAAACCTGTCTGAAAGTCCAGTCTGCTTCATTGTCCATTTCACTGCCTTTCACTAAGTTTTCACCATAAGTTGGTTCTCCGCTTCCTGCCTCAATGGTAACGGCTACTTCTTTTGTAATCATATCAGAAGAAGCTTCTCCGATGGCTGTTAGTGACACATCATAATTACCTGTTTCGTCATATTTGTGTGTAGGATTAGGCTCTGTGGTAGTTGCCGAACCGTCTCCGAAGTCCCAAACATAGTCTTTGGTGTTTTCACAAGATTCTGTGAATGTAACCGTACCATCTTGGCTGTCAGAAACTGTATAACTAAAGTCTGCTTTTGGAGCTGTTGCAGTGACACCCTCGTCATCTGAACTACATGCTGTTAAACCAAAAAGAAAAGCTCCGATCAAGTAATAATTTTTAATTTTCATGTTCTTAGTTGTTTATTCAATTCATTACAATGGGTTCTGCTCTAAGTTTGGATTACGATCCAATTCTTGTTGTGGCAGAGGAAGTAATATTTTATTTTCAGTCATATTGTAATTGACCTTCTCTCCTGTTCTCAAGTCAATTTCAACTAACTCGTTCATGGTGCTTACTGCTTTTCCGAAGCGTACAAGGTCATCCCATCGGTGTCCTTCAGCGGCAAGTTCCAATCTTCTTTCGTCTAGAATAGCTTGAAGCAATACCTCTTTGTTGGCTACTTTATCTGCTGTCAATCCAAGCAAGCTTACTCTTCTTCTTACTTTATTCACCTCATTGACGGCCTCACCGAGTTGTCCTAAATGAGCGAGTGCTTCTGCCTTCAGTAATAAGATATCAGCAAAACGAATCAAGTAAGCGTTATCAGAACTTTGCCATCCGTTGGCATTTTTCCATTTATAAGAGAAAGGAATGGTACTGCCTACAGCATTACCCCAGTATTCATCTACCCAGTCTACAGCTTCAAAAAGTGTGGAAGCGTTTTTTCTAATCGCATCACCTTCAGCATCATAAGCATTGATAAGGTCATGTGATGGTGTGAGGAATTTTCTCCATGTATCACCTGAAATAGAAGGAGGTAATAATAATTGAGGACCAAAACTTCCGGCATTAGGACCTAAAAACTGAATCTCTAAAATTGACTCGGCGTTGTTAGGGTGAATTCCATCAAAAAGATGCGTGTAGTCAATCAATCTATAGCCTGCACTGCTTTGCTCTACTGCATTGATGTGATTCAATGCTTTCTGATACTCAGGATTAGGCTTTTGGAGGTATACTTTTGCTAGCATTGCATTGGCAGCGCCGGCAGTAGCTCTAGCTTTATTCACACTAGGATCACCACCGTATGTATCAGGCAATACTTTCACGGCATCTTCCAGATCAGTGATAATCTGAGCATATACTTCATCTACCGAAGCACGTGGAATATGCAATGCTTCAGGGCTTACAGACTTGATGAATTCTAATGTGATCGGCACACCGCCAAACATATTTACAAGGTTGTAATAATGGTATGCTCTTAAGAATTTCGCCTCCCCAATGACCTGTTCTCTTCTTTCATCTGAGAAGGTAGGATCTTGTAGTTCTTCTGCTTTCTCAATAATATTGTTGGCTTTGGAAATGGCATCATATAAACCTTTCCAAGTATCGAAAAGCCTTACATTAGTAGGGGCAACTTCAAGTAAATCAATGGCAAAAAGTTCAGGTGTATCACCACCTGCGTAGTGATTGTCTGCCCTCATATCCTGGAAGTTCAACTTGTCCCAGACATAGTATTCCAAAGAGCCAAATGTATCATAAACCCCTACTAGCCCTGCTTCCACCTGACTTCCTCTTTCATAAGCCGTTTCACTGGTTTCTTCCGAAATTGGTTTGAGGTCCAATACGCTATGACATTGGGTAAATCCCAAAATAACAGCGAGTGATATTAATAATTTCTTTATCATTTTATCCTTCATTTTAGAATTTGAGATTTACACCCAATAATAAGGTTCTTGTTTGAGGGTATGTACCGTAGTCAATTCCTTTTGCAAGATTGTCACCACCGAAAGTGTTCACTTCAGGGTCAAAGCCAGAGTAGTTGGTGATGGTAAATAAGTTTTCACCTGTCACATATACTTTAGCACCTTTTACATGTACTTTATCCAATAAATCTTGAGGTAAAGTGTAAGCCAATGAAAGCGTTTTTAATCTTAGATAAGAGGCGTCTTCGATAAACCTTGTCGAAACTCTAGAGTTGTTTACCCCTCCACTAGCTTCAACTGCAGGAATGTCTGTAAAGTCACCGGGCTTTTGCCAGCGGTTCAGTACGGTGGTCAGTTGATTACTTGGTGTGTTCATGCTTTCACCTTCAATTCGAGTGGCATTCAGCATTTGATTGCCCTGTGATCCTTGAAGGAAAATTGTTAAGCTAAACCCTTTGTAAGTAAGGGTATTGGTCATACCATAAATAAAATCAGGGTTGGCGTCTCCAATGATTGTGCGGTCATCAGCAGAAGGATTATCTGTTGATTCTCCATCTTTAGTGAGATATAAAGCTCTACCCGTTACAGGATCAACTTTGTCAAAAACATAACCGTAAAGTGTTCCTAAAGGAAGGCCTTCTCTCGCAATACTTGCATTATCTCTATCGTTGATATAGCCTCCGAATACCTCTTCACCTTGCAGGCTTATAACTTTATTTCTATTGAAAGAAATGTTGAAGTTGGTAGTCCATTTCAAATCATTTTTATCAATGTTTGTAGAGTTGATGTTGAATTCCATACCTCTGTTTTCAAGTGCACCTAAGTTTTGTACAGCTCTATCAAAACCTGAAGTAGTTGGGATTGGTGCATCTACTAATAAGTGACTTGCTCTTTTGATATAAGCATCAACATTGAATTCTAATCTTCCATCAAATAAACCAAGGTCAATACCAATATTCTGCTGTTCTGATTGTTCCCACTGTAAGTCTTGGTTTTCAACTGTTGAAGGGTAAATACCAGGAAGAACTTGCCCTCCAATAACATAATTAGCACCAGATCCAACTCTACCTAAATAGGCATAAGAACCAATATTATCGTTACCAACTATACCCCATCCTGCACGAAGTTTTAGGTTGCTGATCAAGTCCGAGTCTCTTAGAAAACCTTCTTCACTTAACCTCCATCCAACTGATACTGATGGAAAATATCCCCATCTTTTATTAGGTCCAAATACGCTAGAACCATCTGCTCTAAAGTTGGCTGTCAAAAGGTATTTATCGTTGTAAGCATAATTCAATCTACTGATATAAGAAAGGTTGGCTTTTTCTGAGGCACTTGCTGAAGCGGTGATCAATTCAGAACCTGCGTTTGGTGTTGTAATACCATCACTGGCAAAGTTTCTTGTTGTGACATAGTTGTCTTGCCAGTAGTATTTTTGATAAACATGACCCGCCATCACTTCAATATTGTGATTGTTAACCACTTTGTTGTATCGCAGTATGTTATCAAAAATCTGATAAGAATAACGGCCTACATTACTGATTGATTCTCCATTAAGTGCTCTACCATAACTTGTTCTGTAAGGATCAAGGAATGATTCGTAAATACCTGTACTTTGCTCGATACCTAAGTTTGTTTTGAAAGAAAAGTCTTTAAGAAATTTGATCTCTACAAAGGCATTACCGAGCATTCTGTTGCTATTGAAATTTCTATCTAAACCATCAGTACTTGCGAGAGGGTTTTCCCAGTTCTGGAAAGGGTTACTAGTGAAAGTGCCATCTTCATTGTAAACACCAATTACAGGAGGTGTATTGATTGCGCCGATTAAAACACCGCCGTTTGAAGCAGGAGAGTTGTCATTGACAGATATATCACTGTAATCTGAATAAGTGATTCTAGTACCTAAAGTCAGCCAGTCATTGACTTCTTGATCTAAGTTCATCTTGAAGTTGGATCTTGTCATTTCAGAACTTCTTACAGCACCTACTACATCAATCCATCCACCTGAAACATAATATTTTGTCTTATTGGATTTTCCTAAAAGCGACAGTTGGTAGTTTTGTGTGGTTCCATCTTGGAATACTTTATCTTGCCAGTTAGTGTTGGCATTGTATTGATCCCAGTCTGTATTTCGTCCCATTTCAGTCATCAATTCTCTATATTGATCACCATTCAGAACATCCATTTTTTTCCAGACCTGAGAAACGCCACCATAAGCATCTAAGCTTACATGCATACCGTCTACCTTACCTTGTTTTGTAGTGATGAGTACTACACCATTACCACCTTGTGCACCGTAAATAGCAGCAGAAGCGGCATCTTTCAAGATAGAAATTGATTCAACATCGGCAGGGTTTAGCGAACGAGTATCTGTAGTGGGAACTCCATCAATTACATATAACGGTTCACTGCTACCTTTAAACGAGTTGGTACCACGTATTCTCAAACTCAACCCTTGTGAAGGGCTACCTGAAGAAGATGCAATTTCTACACCTGCCACTTTGCCTTGTATCAGGTTACCGATCTGTTGATTCGGGCGGTCTTCAAAGTCTTCACTTGTGGCTAGACCTACAGCCCCTGTAATGTCTTTTTTATCTTGAGTACCATACCCAACAATAATTAGTTCATCTAGTTGTTGGGCGTCTTCCTGAAGAACTACATCAATGTGCGTTTGCTCTCCAATAAGAATTTCTTTTGTTTTCATTCCAACATAACTGACAATAAGAACGTCAGTTTTTTCATACCCTAGTATCTTGAATTTTCCATCAAAGCCAGTAATAGAACCTTTTTTTGTTCCCTTAATAAATACATTTACGCCTGGTATTTCCATTCCAGAATCATCTTTGACAACTCCAGTTAAACTTTTTTCTTGAGCGAAAAGGATTTGACTCAGAAAAAATAAAATACCTATGGCCATAGTTCTCTTGTTAACTACTTTAAGTGAATAGTACAGATTTTCCATAGATTGTTTTGTAAAATGTAATACTAAAAATAGATTACGATGTAAGTACTAAAGCAAAAGCTTTATTTTCTTTTACTCTGATACTTTAAGTTCCGACGAAACCTTGGTTGTTTTGATCATTACAAATGTAGAAGGCTAAAAAATCAAAAAATACTTCATACAGTTAAAAAGTGGATCGTTGTAATATTTAAAACATTGATTATTAGTTGATTAATGAGATTTTGTTGACTTCATAAAGTGGATCAATTACAGTAATTATTGACCTTAATAATTAGGTTTATATGTATTATGAACACTTTTATTATCTTGGATTTGGTAAAGAATCGAGGCATGAGGGATTTTTTCTAAACCTCATGCTCTTAAAAATTATTTTACAGCAGGTAATTCATTGAAGTCGGTTGAAGCTCCAATTTTCAGGATCTGTTTTTCAAATTCTTTCCTGTCCCCTTTAGCTTTCCCTTTCACTTTGGCTCTATAATTATAAATGGTGTTGACAGAGAATTTCAGAAGGTGAGCAATTTGAGCACTGTCCTTAATTCCCAATCGGATCAAAGCCAAAATTCTTAATTCAGTATTTAAGATCTCACCGTTTTCAAGTACAATATGCTGATCATCTTCCAACAGTTTATTGACTTCTTCAATGAAGTTTGGATAGATATTCAAGAAGGTCGTATCAAACA
Organism: Flammeovirga sp. SJP92; assembly: GCF_001583495.1. Lineage (GTDB taxonomy): Bacteria > Bacteroidota > Bacteroidia > Cytophagales > Flammeovirgaceae > Flammeovirga. The sequence continues at coordinate 30,095 of NZ_LQAQ01000099.1, forward strand.
TCTGATGGAAATTTTTGATCTCCTCATTGATATTTTCTTTGTCTTTGGCTAATTCTAATAATTGCTGATACTTTCTACCTGTAACCAGCTTTTTCACATCCAGTCTGTAATTGTCTAATTTATCAATAAACTGAGCATAGATATTTACGAAGTTGCCAATATAAGTGGTTTTAATACTGCTGGCTTTCGCAATTTTAGAATAAGAAACCTTCAACTGTTCCATGGTGTTCTCCAGTCTTTCATTTACGACAGCCATCTTTTCATTGGATTCCTTTAATTCATCCCTCACCCCAATGATTTTTTTCATTTGTTTGAAAAGAAATACAGATAGAATAATAAGACCGATTACCAACACTGAAATAATGATGATCACATATTTCAGCTGTGTATCTTCCTCTTTTTTATAAAGCTGAAAAGTATCAAGAATAATGGAAAAGATATTTCCGATTTCAGTATACCTCACTTTTGAATTATAAAATAGAGCATCCTCAAAAGAAAACTTGATCAATTCATATGATTTCTCCACATCACCTTCATTATAAATTAGGTAAGCCAGTTTAGCTAGTGAAGCATTATCTTTTCTTGAAGACTTGATATCAGAAATTGCAGAAAGGATAAGATATTTTTTCTGTTTATCCCTGTTTTTACGGCTCATTTCATAGATCATCGCCCTTTGAAATGTGATATAGGAATATTTCTCAGTTCCTGAATATGTTTTTGCGAGTCGAACGGCGTTGACAGATAACGCTTTTTTATATCTTTTATCTTCCAGATACTTCCATTCCTTCGCATAAAGAAATTCATCTGATTTTTCATCGATATATTGAGCAATAGAATCAGCATAATGCAGATATTCTTCTCTGTAAGAAATTCTTTTTGAGTCATCTAAAGCAAAATAATCCAAATCAGAATAGATTTTTACATAACAGTTGTAGTACTTCTGCTTTAACTCAGGCGTCAGGCGGCCCAATGCAATTTCCTGCAATATATCTTCTGCTTGTTTATAATGTCTTGAGGAAGCAAGTAGGTAAGCTAACTCCAAATTGGCCTCAAAGATGTATTCTTCATTTTCCATCTTTTTGGAGACCTTCTGATTAAGTTTGATATAATGCAGTGTAGAATCAAAAGAGAAAGAATAATACTCTTTGATCAGATTTTTATTGATAACATACTGATGATTAAGGTTTACATTTGATTCTTTCAGCAGTTTTTTGATTTCAAATACCCTTTTTTCTTTTATTTCATCATACTGTTCCCTTTTCTCCATCACCAATTTAAGTTCCTTTAATAAGGAATCTACTTCAACAGTATTTCCTAAGGATTGAAAATTAATCAGCAAGAAAAGTGATAATAATGGTATAGTAAATTTCATTTCATTCAGTTAAAAAAGTAAAGTTACATACAGCAAAAAAATAGCAATTAGAAAAGTTGAAGTTATAGAAGTCTAGAAGTGATAATTCAGGAATAACAGGGGTGGATGATTGTAAAACTAAACCACCAACCCATCTTTAATTCTAATCACTCTGTCGGCTTTTTTAGCCAATTCCTGATCGTGAGTAACAATGATAAGCGTTGTGCCCTTGTCTTTATTCAATTCAAAAAGAAGGTTTTCTACATGACTACTTGTTTCTTCATCAAGGTTGCCCGTTGGTTCATCAGCAAATAATACTTTTGGCTTGCTGACAAAAGCCCTAGCCAAAGCCACTCTTTGCTGTTCACCACCAGAAAGTTGATGCGGATAGTGTGTCTCTCTTCCCTCCAATCCTACTTCACTTAAAATTTCCTTCGCTCTATTTTTAACATTCTTCTCTCCTCTTAATTCCAATGGCGTCAAAACATTTTCCAGTGCAGTAAGCGAAGGTAAAAGCTGAAAGTTTTGAAAGATAAAGCCGATCTTTTGGTTTCTGATATCAGCCTTTTGATCTTCAGAAAGAGTTGTCAGGTCGATATTGTCTAAAATCACTTGTCCAGAAGTAGGTGCATCCAAGCCTGCCGTAAGGCCAAGTAAAGTCGTTTTGCCAGAACCCGAAGTGCCTACAATTGCTACAATTTCTCCTTCTTTGATTTCGAAAGAAATACCTTTAATGACTTCAAGTTCTCCTTTTGAACTTTTAAAAGATTTTTTCAAGTCAATTACTTTCAGCATGTGTTTAGTTTTTAAGGTGTGTTGTTAAATCTCTCTGAGTTTTCTATCAATACAAGGTCATCAATACAGAAACGCTTGTCAATGTACTCAATACCCGTATTCTCATGTACGGCAGTTGTATTGATGCTGAACTGCAACCCTCTAACTTTACCTAATGCGGAGAGGTCGATTGGAGTCCAGTCTCCTACTACGGTTAAAGAAAATGCACTTCTATCAATCATACGTGTAGCAACAGAGTCTGAAGTAATAGATCCGTCATTATTTATACCTTTAATGACAACATCAAAATAATCTCCGTTTGTGAAAGCCGAATCAGGAGATATATCACCTCTTGCATAGCGAACCACTTTTGGACTATTGGCCAGCGAAATACTCAGTGGAGAATATAAAGTATCAAAAGTGATTTTAATATCTTCCTGTAAAGTATCCATTCTAGCAATACCAAATTGATTTCGGCTTTGTGTTAGAATATATGCTCCATATTCTACAAAATCAGTTTTGGTAGAATCTATAATATTGGAATACCCAAAGTTGGCATATTCTGTTGTGTCTGAAGGAGGGGTATTGAGGAAGTCGATACCTCCAGAATTGAACGTAGTAGGTTCTGTGTTTCCACTGCCAATCCAAAATGAATAATCTTCTAATGGCAAATCTTCAAAAGTGGCAATCTTGTTGATGACATTGATGAGAATTTCAGCAAAAGATTCATAGTTTTCATTTGAAGCAAAGAATCTTGCAATATGCTGTCCTTCTTCCGTATACATAATTGGTTCAGAGACTAATCCATTGGCAATTACTTCACCGTCAACGATCCATTGATAAGAAGTAGTGTCGCCGCCTCTTACTCTTGCTTCATAGACTACTGTGTCCTGTGTTGTGACTAATGCTTGTGCCGTAACAGGGTTAACTTTAGGAGAAACAATAGTCAGTTCTAATCTTGGCCCCGTGATTTCTTCTACACCACAGCCTAAAGCAATCAAGAAAAGTAGAACAAAAGTATATTTATAGTATTCCATATTTTATGAACAACTTATTTTTTAACGTATGGAGGTAATGGTAAGTCTTTTAAAAACTGATACGAAGAATTTTCAAAATCTATCTTGCAGAAATAATGCTGTAGACCATTGGTGATACCTATGAATGGAGCCTTCAGTGTGGCATTATAAGCGGCCACTTGCTTAAAAGTTTCATTCGTTAGTTTTACAGACGGAGCTTTGCATTCTATCAGCAGATATGGCTGACCATTTCTATCATATAAGAGAAGATCCGAACGCTTTGCTTTTTTATTTACCTTTAGTCCACTTTCAATCCCTACTAATCCTTTGGAAACACCCATGGAAAGCAACATTTGTAGAAACTGCTGTCTCACCCACTCTTCGGGAGTAAGTTGGAGCATTTTCTTCCGTATTGGATCAAAAATATACTGCTTTCCGTTTTTTTCTTCTAAGCGGACCTTTGACTTAGGTAAATTTAGTTCTTGCATGCATTGAATCTAATTTGAAGTAAATTTACAATACTTCATTAATTTATTATTGTTTCTCTACAAGCAATTTGATTCAAATTTCGAATTTGTTAGCACTGTCATCTTCTTCTCTAAGTACTCAAACTTCGTGGAATGTCTTCAAGCTATTGTTTATTTTTGATTTAGTTATTTGATTCAGAGTTTGTTTTGATGATTTTAATGTCGTTTTTATTCATTGCAAAGAGTGATTGGACTACTATTAAAAACGAAAATGCATCAACCTTTCAATATAGACATAAACAGATCACTAAATACTAAGCATTGACAGTGAAGATGGTTTTTTTTAAATCAGACATTTTTGATCATATTGACATAGTGACAGATTTTCTTTCAACTTAATCAAAGTATTGAACATGAAACAGCTTCTAATTACTATCAATTTATTCATTGTTTCACTGAGTGTTTTTGCTCAGAAAAATGACCTTCAAAGTCAATTATTAGAAAAATATCAATGGTCTTCCGTAACTCAAAATCAGATAGTTCAAGGAAGGCACGAAACTTCTTTTGTACTTCATAAAGATAAATTCTATTTGATAGGTGGTCGTGAATCAAAAGCAGTAGAAGTATTTGACCCGTCTTCTAATACTTGGAAAAAGATAGGTGAAGCTCCTTTTTTTATGCATCATTTTCAAGCGGTTTCTTATCAAGACCATATTTATTTTGTGGGAGCCATGAAAGGGAACTATCCAGTAGAAACACCTTTAGAGCACATTTGGACTTATCAGCCTGAAAAAAATGAATGGAAAAAACAAGGCGTCATTCCTAAAGAAGTAAGAAGAGGTGGTGGTGGAGCCGTTTTATATCAGAATAAAATTTACCTTGCTTGTGGTATCACCAACGGCCATACTTCAGGCTGTTCCAACCGCTTTGATGTTTATGATTTAATGACCAAGACATGGAAACAATTAACTTCTGCTCCTCACTTAAGAGATCACTTCAACGCAGTTGTGGCCAATGATAAGCTCTATCTTATTGGGGGAAGAAATAGTAGTGTACATTATAAAAATAACTTTACGGCATTCTTTAAGTATACAAATCCTTTTGTTGATGTTTATGACTTTAATACACAGCAATGGGTAACACTGGAAGACCGCCTTCCTTATCCAAGTGCCGCAGGAGGTATTGTGAAATTAGATAATTATCTGATATATATGGGAGGTGAAAATGCTCAGCCTAAAGCATCTAATAAAACACAGATTTTAGAACTGACTACTCATAAATGGTCACTTATGCCTGATATGATTGAAGGAAGACATGGTACAAATGCTATTTTATATAAAGGAAGCATTTATGTTTTTGGTGGAAGCCCAGTAAGAGGTGGAGGAAGAGTGAATTCAATGGAGAAGTTGTGTAAGTAGAAGAAAGATTTTATATAAGTCACTTTTGGAATAATAATTTATAGGAATAAATATACTATTTGAACAAGCACCAAGATTCAATTGTATATTTAGGTGTAAAGTAGATTGTAAATCTTTTTTTAGTAACTAGAGTCCACCAATAAGCATTGTCTCAAGAAGAACCATATTTTTCAGTACAAAAGGATTATACCGTAAGTGATCTAACTCAAGATAACAATGGCTATTATTATTCTTACAGTTACCAATACAATTGGGTGAAGATGGAGGAAAATGAAGACTTAAAGTATGAGTTGGATTCCTATTTTTTCTTAAAACTCTCTAGCTTCTTTTTAGAGATTTCTTTGCCCACTACCCATCGGAAATTCGAAAGGAAAATGATTCAGTCTGTTGCTTTGAAGAAAAAGAAACTCATACTTCCTCTGCTTGTTGGAGGAATAGTTGGACCTTTATCATTGGTAGCAGCCAACATAGGAAGTGTCTCGCTTTTTACTGGATTATCTCTTTTTCTGGGGGCATCATTGTTATTTTATTTCGGATTTGTAGGAAATTTTCAATTAGAGGTGAAATTTAAGAATGGTACCCAAAATCAATTTTTTATAGAGGTTGAAAAGACTGATATACAATATTTTATTCAACAAATTAATACGGAAATTGTAATGGGTAACAGTAAGCACTCCCGAATGAATCTTTAAATATTTACATTTATTTGTGGAATATTTTTCAGAATAATTTGGATAGTAAGAATTATCCCTCTACATTTGCATCGCATTTCAGAGAAACGGCCTCAGAAGATTGTCCGATGGTGTAATTGGCAACACGTCTGATTTTGGTTCAGAAGAGTCCAGGTTCGAGACCTGGTCGGACAACTACCGAAAATATTTGAGACCTTTCTTTGAAACACTGTCCGATGGTGTAATTGGCAACACGTCTGATTTTGGTTCAGAAGAGTCCAGGTTCGAGACCTGGTCGGACAACAAAAGCCTTATAGTTTTTCGCTATAAGGCTTTTTTTTTGTTTGCTATTTCTATATTTGTAAAATGATAGCTTAAAAAAAATTACTAGCATGTTAAAAAGAATAATTAAATTAGTTACAACTTTTGTGCTGATGGTGACTTTAACCACAGCTTACGCACAAGAGACTGCAGGTTCAGGTACTTCTACTAGTACAACAACGACATCCACTAATACAACTACAAAAGTTAAACCGACTGGTCCTGCTGATGATACCCTGTTAGAAGGTTATAAATTCATGTCTAAACGAGGTGGACGTTGGAAAGAATATAGAATGATCAAACAATCTTGGTTGGATGATTATTGGGTGTTGGTGGAAGATTCTCTTCAAACTGCCTATTCTGATGCTATTGACGCTCGTAAAGAAACAGCTTTAGCACAGCAGGAAGTAAAAGAAATGCAATCTCGTTTAGGAGAAAAAGATAGATTAATCGAACTGGGAGATTACATTAACCTCATTGGTATGGATATACCAAAGTATTCGGTAATGTATACTGCCTTTGCTGTTATTGCTGTTTTAATTATTGTAGTGATCGTTTTATTAATTCGTTTCCAGACTAATAATCAAGCAGTAAGCGTGATCAAAAAAGATCATGATTCATTACAGACAGAGTTTGATGATTTCAGAACTAGAGCACAGGAAAGAGAAATGCAGGTGCGTAGAGAACTAGTTACTGAAAGAAATAAAGGTGAAGAATTACAGAAAGAATTAAGCGCTCTAAGAAAAAGAGAGAATAAGTTATCATAATTCTTTTATCAAAATACTATACATTTAAAGCTCACTTCCTCCCCAAAGTGAGCTTTTTTGTGCATTTTGCATTTTCATCATTTAGTAAAACGATTTGCTAAGTTTTTAAAATTCATCAATTGCATTCCATAAAAATGTTGTTCAGAAGATATTTTACTCCATTTGTACTTTTAATTTGCCTTTTAGGCTGTCAGAAAAAACAAAACACGCTAGAAGGTTTAGTGGATGCCTCTGCACATGAAGATGAATTTTATGAGAAACAAATCTCTTTTCTAGACGAAATTATTTCACAGAAATCTGATGATGCCTCACTTTATGCCAAAAGAGGCGGAGTAAAAGTGAGAAAGAAAGATTATACTGGAGCGTTGGAAGACCTTGAACAAGCCATTAAACTGGATTCTACGCAAGGGATGTATTATTTTGGTGTTGCTTCTTCTCATTATTTTCTAGGAAATATGGAGGAATCAATTTCCAACGGTAAAAAAGCAATAGCGTTGGGTTACAGGCACCCTCAGCTGAAAACATTTATTGGCTCATCGTATACTGCCTTGAATCAATTTGATAGTGCCATTTATTTTTTAGAAAACTCTCTTAAAGAAATTCCTCAAAACAGTAAAACGTATAGAGCATTGGGTAAAACTTATGCTAGAATGGAAAATTCAGAACTTTCAATCATCAATTATCAAACAGCCATTGATTTAGACCCTTTAGATTCTATTGCTTATGCGGGGATCATTGAGGAAAACATCCTTCTGAATGATTTAGATAAAGCTGTGTTGATATTCCAGGAAGCAAAAAAAATGTCTTTAACTTCTCCTGATATGGAATATTCTTATGGTATGATATTAAGTGAACAAGATCAATATGATAGTGCTATTCTTGTCTTTGAGGAAGTACTGAAAGAAAATCCTGCTCATTGGAAATCTTCAAGACAGTTAGGCAAACTTTTCAGAAGAAGAAAACAACCTTTGGAAGCTAATAAAATATTTTTAGAGGCATTAAAACATACACCAGAGACAAAAGAACTTTGGTATGAACTTGGACTAACCAATCAGTATGTGTTGAGAAACTATGCTGAAGCTAGAAAAAACTACGAGAAAGCATTAGAAATAGACCCAACTTATAAAGACGCCCGATTGGCATTAGTTAATTTAAAGGCGACTTTAAGAAGACTATATGCACCACCGGTTGAAGAGAATACAGAAAATTCTACAACAGGAGAAGTGCAATCATAAATCCTTAACGATATCGTTTGACGATTCTAAAAATTACGAGTAAACTATGATTTCAAAAACTTTTGGAAGCTCCGTATATGGAGTAGATGCTACACTGATTGAAATAGAAGTGAACGTGCTTAATGGCAAGAACCTTTATGTGGTAGGATTGCCTGATAGTGCCATCAAAGAAAGTGAACACAGGGTAGAATCTGCTGTGAAACACTACGGTTATGCTATACCAAGACAAAAAGTGGTAGTGAATTTGGCACCAGCTGAAGCCAAAAAAGAAGGAGCAGCGTTTGATTTGCCTATTGCTCTTTCTATTCTTCAATCTTCAGGACAGATTGGAGCGAGAGACTTTGATCAATATGTCATTTTAGGAGAGTTGTCTTTGGATGGGAAATTAAGACCCATCAAAGGAGCTTTGCCCATAGCCATTGAAGCCCGTAAAAAAGGGTTCAAGGGTTTTATACTTCCCAAAGAAAATGCAAAGGAGGCGGCAATAGTCAATAATCTTGATGTGATTGGAGTAACCACATTGCTGGAAGCTATTGAATTCATCCAAGGAGATAAAGAAATTACGCCATTAAAAATAGATACTAGAGAGCTTTTCAATGATACACTTGACCATTATGAGGTGGATTTTTCACAGGTACAAGGTCAGGAGAATATGAAAAGAGCCATGGAAATTGCTGCTGCCGGTGGTCATAATGTCATTATGGTAGGCCCTCCAGGAGCAGGAAAAACAATGCTGGCAAAAAGACTACCAACAATTTTGCCTTCATTGGGGTTGCAGGAAGCGTTGGAGACAACTAAAATTCATTCTGTAGCAGGAAAACTGGGTGCCGATGGACAGTTGATTTCCACTAGGCCTTTTAGAGCACCGCATCATACTATCAGTGATGCTGCATTGGTTGGTGGTGGCGGAATTCCTCAGCCAGGAGAAATTTCGTTGTCACATAATGGTGTTTTATTTTTGGATGAATTGCCAGAATACAAAAGAACAGTGTTGGAAGTAATGCGTCAGCCTTTAGAAGAAAGAAAAGTCACAATTTCAAGAGCGAGAATGTCTGTAGATTTTCCTGCTAATTTTATGCTGATTGCAAGTATGAATCCATGTCCATGCGGTTATCATAACCATCCAGAAAAGGAGTGTTCTTGTCCTCCAGGTGCGGTACAGCGTTATCTGAATAAAGTGAGTGGCCCACTTTTGGATAGAATAGATTTGCATGTGGAAGTTACGCCTGTTTCTTTTGAAGAAATGACGGAAGTGAAACCTGCAGAAAGCAGTGAGGCAATAAGAGAGAGAGTAATTGAGGCGAGAAAAATTCAAGAAGAAAGGTTCAAGGATTTTACGAACGCAGTACACTGCAATGCTATGATGCCTTCTCAATTGGTCAAAAAGGTCTGTGTGCTGGATGCATTAGGTAAGAACTTATTAAAAGCTGCAATGGACCGTTTAGGTCTTTCAGCACGAGCTTACGACAGAATTTTGAAAGTTGGTAGGACAATAGCAGATCTTGCAGGAAGTGAGAACATTAAAGCAGAGCATATTGCGGAAGCAATTCAATATAGAAGTTTAGATAGAGAGAGTTGGGCAGAGGGATAAAAGTGGAGTATTGCTCCTCTCAATGAGGATATTCCAAACAAGCTCTAAAAATTATCGCTATCCGAAAAATCACATTATATTTGCATTGTCTTCCGACTATTATAGAAGATACATACTATCAATTAAGAGATTTAACTTGTGAAAATCATAATCGCAGGTGCAGGAGATGTAGGGTTCCACTTAGGTAAACTACTGGCACACGAAGATCACGATATTACCCTTATCGATACTGATGAGGATAGTTTAAACCATGCGGCAAATCATATTGATGTTGCCACAATCAAGGGTTCGTCTACTTCATTTGCAACATTGGATGATGCAAATGTGAGTAAATCTGACATGCTAATAGCAGTCACTTCATCAGAGGAAACTAACCTTATCACTGCAATGGTAGCGAAAAGGTTGGGAGCAAAGAGGACTATTGCAAGAATCACCAATAGTGAATACTTGCATTCTCGTGAGGTTCTAGACATGAGGCGAATGGGTGTGGACGAAATGATTTCACCTCAATTGCTGGCAACAAAAGAGATCAAGCGCCTGTTGAAAGAGGCGGCAATTACTGATACATTTGAATTTGAGAAGGGGTTATTATCTCTGATTGGTATTACCATTGATGAGGAAAGACCACTTTGTGGAAAAACACTAGAGGAAACGGCATATTTGAACAAAGATTTCAAATTCTTAACCGTAGCCATTCTTCGTAATGATGAAACAATCATTCCAAGAGGAGATACACGTTTTGAACTCGGTGATCACGTTTATTATATCGCCAAGCCAGAGGGTGTAGAGAGTGTTTTGCAATTGACAAGGAAAAAGCTGTCTAAGAAAATTAAGCGATTAATTATTTTAGGTGGTGGAAAAGTAGGTTTCTATGCTGCTCGTTCGCTGAGCCACAAATACAATGTGGTCTTAATTGAAAAAGACAGAGATAAAGCCATTGAAATGGCGGAGGAACTACCAAATACTTTGGTCATTCATGGTGATGGTAGGAATGTAGACTTATTGGAGGAAGAAGGAATTGATACAGCAGATGCGTTTATTGCTGTAACAGGTGACTCTGAAACCAATATCATTACTTCTCTAGTGGCGAAGAAGCACGGTGTCCAGAAAACAATTGCCCTTGTAGAGAATATGGATTATATCCACCTTTCTCAAAATATGGGTGTGGACACATTGATCAATAAAAAACTAATAGCAGCAAGCTTTATTTTTAGATATATCCGTAGAGGGGAAATTATATCACTAACAAACGTTCATGGTGTTGACGCAGAAGTGTTAGAATTTGTAGTCAACGAAAATTCTCCAGTGACTAAAAAGGAATTGAGAGCACTAGGCTTCCCTAAATCCGCTATTATTGGTGGAGCAATCAGAAAAGGAAAAGCTTATATTCCTAAAGGTGATTTCCAATTTGAACCTTATGACAGAGCCGTGGTATTGACACGTCCGGAATGTATTTCTAAAGTAGAAGCATTTTTCCGTTAAGCGCTGAAATTTTATGGGAGAACAACTTCAACAACGTAAAAGCCAATTCAATATTGGGTTGATTGCTAGAATCATGGGTATTCTGATTGTGATCAATGGTATTTTCATGTTTACATGTTTGCCTTTCTCTTTTTATTTTGGAGGAGAAGATTGGTTTGCATTATTGCAATCAGGAGTAATTAGTATTCTGGCAGGAGGACTGACGGTTCTTTATGGTGAACATAGAGGATACAAAAGAGAAATTAAGAAAAAAGATGGATATATCGTCGTGTCTCTAGGATGGGCTTTAATGGCATTTTTTGGTAGTTTACCTTATTTGTTCAGCCATGAAATCCCCTCTTTGACTGACGCTTATTTTGAAACTATTTCAGGATACTCTACAACAGGTGCTTCAATTCTTACCGATATTGAAGGAGTAGGCAAAGGAATTTTATTCTGGCGAAGCCTGACACAGTGGATCGGTGGTATGGGTATTATCGTATTGGCTGTAGCAGTACTACCTTTCTTAGGAATTGGAGGTATGCAGCTTTTTGTAGCAGAGGCGCCAGGTATTTCACCAGATAAATTGCAACCAAGAATCAAAGAAACAGCCAAGAGACTTTGGTGGGTATATGCAGGCTTGACAGTTGTAGAGACAATATTACTGATGACGGGTGGTATGAGTTTTTATGACGCCCTCAATCATGCATTAACTACAATGGCTACAGGCGGTTTCTCAACGTACAACGACAGTGCGGCATCAATGAGCCCGTACATTCAATATATATTGATCTTCTTTATGCTTTTAGCAGGAACCAATTTTACGTTGAATTACTTCCTGTTTAAAAGAATGTTCAAAGCCATTTGGACCAACGAAGAATACAGGTATTATATTGGAATTATTTTTCTTGCAACAGTTTCCATTGGAGGAGTTTTAACGTTCACCACAAACCTGGGAATAGAAAAATCATTTAGAGATGCTTTATTCCAAGTTGTATCTATAATGACTACCACAGGCTACGTCTCTGCCGATTATACAGCTTGGGCACCATATGCCACAATGGTCGTTTTTGTGTTGATGTTCTGCGGGGGTATGGCAGGGTCTACAGCCGGAGGTGTAAAGATTGTCCGTCATATTATCCTTTTTAAAAATACATTCCTTGAGTTGAAAAGACAGTTGCATCCAACGGCAATTATTCCAGTAAGATTCAACAATAAAGCCGTAAAAGGAGGAATTACATTTAATGTGCTCGCTTTTATTATGGCTTATTTCTTAATCTTCGGAATTGGTATTTTAGTATTGTCGGCCTTGGGTGTAGATTTGATGTCATCTATAGGTGCTGTGGCAACTTCATTGGGCAACATTGGTCCTGGTATTGGATCAGTAGGGCCTGTGGACAACTTTGCACACTTGCCATATGCTGTAAAATGGGTTTTATCCTTCTTAATGTTGCTGGGAAGATTAGAATTGTTTACAGTAATGATTATCTTCACACCATACTTTTGGAGTAGATTCTAAAATAATTCTAAACAGCAATTTTTTAAATAAATAATAGTGGAGTTAGAAGTAGTGAAAGAAAATAAAAAGAAAATTAGTTTGTCGGCTATTTATGGTGTGGCCATTTTAGTCATCATTATAGATCAAATCAGTAAAATCCTTGTCCATAATTTTATGGAAATGGGTACGCTTGGAGAAATTCATGTGATTGGTGATTGGTTCCGTTTGCATTACTTGCTGAACCCAGGAATGGCATTTGGTATGCAGTTCGGAAATGAGTATGGAAAACTCTTATTGACTGTATTTAGGATCATTGCATCTGGGGGTATTGTATATGCTATTTATAGTTTGTATCAAAAGCCCACACATCCAGGTTTTCTCATTTGTATTGCCATGATATTGGGTGGAGCAATTGGAAACGCCATTGACAGTATTTTCTATGGTGTATTAATTGAAGGAAACGCTATACCGGGTTCTAGTACACCTTGGTTCCATGGGCAAGTCATCGATATGTTGTATTTCCCAATGATAGAAGGGAACTTCCCAGCATGGATACCAATGATAGGAGGAGATCACTTTTTATTTTTCAGTCCTGTCTTCAATATTGCAGATTCCGCTATATTCTTGGGGGTGACATTTATTCTCATTTTCCAGAATAAGTTTACTGAGTTTGAAAAATCACATGAGAGTCAAGACTAAATACAAATGAGAATAAAAGTTTAGGGCTTGCTAAATAGATATTTATAAAAAGAGTAATGGTTAAAACTGTTACTCTTTTTTTTGCAATAAATATTTTCATCTGAAAAGTCTTTTCGACTTAAGTCATCTAATTTTTAGGCTGTTAATAATGTTAATCACTTTAAATAAATGACCATTGTCATTATCTGTAGAAGACTTTTGTAAAATGCAACCCTTGTTTACACTTGTTGTGGTTTATTCACTGTTACTAACGATAATACTTGATATAAATCAAAAATTAGCTACTACATTGCACATGCATTCGATGATCAACGACGCAGACATCTACTTTATAATTAAGAAGATAGACACCTAACAAAATAATTATCCATATTTATCAAACTTTGAAAAACATGAAATCACTACTAAAACCATTATTAGTTTTCATCTTATCAATTTTTACTACATTTAGTGTATTTGCACAATCGAAGAATTATTCAAAAGATAACAGTGCAATTAAAATTGAGGGGACTTCATCACTTCATGATTGGCACTGTGATGTAAATGATGTGACTGGTAATGCTGATGTTACAATTGATGGTGACAAAGTAACAGCTGTAAACGGTTTAGATTTAACTTTCGTTGTAAAAGGTATCAAATCTGGCAAAGGAGCCATGGATAAGAACATCTATTCGGCTTTAAAAGAAAAAAGTAATCCTACTATAACATTCAAGTCAACTTCAGCAACAATTGATGCTAACGGAGCTGTAAAAGCAGAAGGACAGTTGACAATTGCAGGAACAACAAAAGACGTTACACTTTTAGCTGACGCTACTGTAGAAGGCGGAAAAGTGAAATTTGAAGGTAAAACTACTTTCAACATGTCTTCTTACAATGTTGACCCTCCTACAGCAATGTTTGGAACAATTACTACAGGTGATGAAGTGACAATCGATTATTCGGCTTCATTCAACTAAAATCAAGAAATTTTGGAAAGGAATTTTATGAGATAACCGTCTCAATCTCCTTTCTCAATTACCTACCTAATATTTATATCTAATTTTTATTATCAGATTTATTATGAAAAATCTATACAAGATTACAGGAGTATTCGCTTTACTTCTAACAATGCTTGCAGGGAATGCTATGGCCCAAAAAGTAAACGGAGTTTTTGATCGTGACATGCAATATATGCGTTACAATGATCAACGTGGAATCAATGTGTTTGAGACTACTAAAGAAGATACTGTAGGTTTTGACGGAATGAAAGTACGTGTAGGTGCAGATTTCGCTTTACAAATGCAAGGTTTGTCTCATTCTAACAGTGGTGTAGTACAATTAGCTGATATTCACCCAGGTTTTAACTTACCAACTGCGAACTTAAACGTAGATGCTCAATTAGCAGATGGTGTGAGAGTTCACTTACAAACTTACCTTTCATCTCGTCACCACAATGACGCATGGGTAATGGGTGGTTATTTGCAAATCGATAACTTAAACTTCTTAAACCTTAACAGCCAATTCGCTGATAACTTAATGGACGTTTTAACCATTAAAGTAGGTCAAATGGAGTTGAACTATGGTGATCAACATTTCCGTCGTACAAATAATGCTTATGCTGTTGGTAACGCATTCTTCGGTAACACAATCATGGATGCATTTGCTACTGAAATGGCAATGGAAGTAATGGCACAGAAAAACGGTTTCCTTGCAGTTGGTGGTGTTTCAAATGGTAAATTAAACCAAAACGTTACTTCAACAGGTAACTGGTCAGTATACGGTAAATTAGGTTTTGATAAGCAAATCAATGAAGATTTAAGAGCTCGTTTGACTGGTTCATTATACCACAACTCAAACTTAGCAAACGCTAACTTGTATGCTGGTGATAGAGCTGGTTCAAGATTCTACTCTGTAATGGACGTACCAGGTCACTCAACTACTTCTTCTTACAAGAATGGTCGTGTAGATCCAGGTTTCAATGGTCAAATCACTTCATTCATGATTAACCCATTCGTTAAGTTCAAAGGTTTAGAGTTCTTCGGTACTTATGAAATTTCAAATGGTTCAGGTAAAAACGAATTCAACGAGAACGGTGATATCGAGTCAAGAAACTGGAACCAATTGAATGCTGAATTAATCTACAGATTTGGTAGCACTGAGCAATTCTATGTTGGTGGTAAATACAACACAGCTTGGGGTACTAACAGAAACGAAGGTGGTGAGTACTTTGATGCTGAAGGAAACGGTGTAGGTGAATTCTGGTCAGTTGAGAACGCTAATTTACGTCAAACTAGACTTGAAGTAGCTGCAGGTTGGTTCATGACTAGAAACGTAATGATGAAAGCTGGTTACGTACACCATACTTACAGTGGATATGATGTTTATGCTGATACACACAAAGCTGCTCCAGAAGGTGCAATGGGTGGATCAAGTAACGCAATCTACGAAGACGGTAAATTCAACGGATTCATGTTAGAAGCAGCAATCAGCTTCTAGTATAATCCTGAAATATAGAGATAAAATAAAAAGGTCAGTTCTTTAGAGAGCTGACCTTTTTGTGTTTTTATGAATGAAAAAGGGATGTAGTTTAGTTTAGGAATCATACCAAGTATTACATCTTCATTCTTAATTCATCCCTCCTTTACTCCGTATAAGCACCAGAAGAGTACGTAAGCTCATAACTGTGTGTATAAATCTCAAATACTACTCCGAACGGATCTTCCACATACACCATTTTATAAGGCTTAGAGTTCGGATAATACTCTCTGATTGGCATTCTTTGCTTCCCACCAGCATCTACTATTTTCTGTGTCAATTCTTCAATGTTAGGATCCTGTACACAGAAGTGAAAAAGGCCAGCATTGAAGGGGTTAAATTCTGGTTTCTTAGCTTCTGTTGTCGGGAATGAGAACAGCTCAATACCGATACCGTCTGAAGTGGCTAGGTGTGCAATTTTGAAAGTGCCCCAACCACTACCAAACACATCAATACACATTTGACCGATGGCTGTTTCGTTTTCTTCAACAACATCAGAAGGAGGCATTATAACATACCATCCCATGATTTTTGAATAGAATTCAACAGCTTTTTCAATATCAGGTACGGTGATACCAATGTGTGAAAATGATCTTGGGTAACTTTGTTCTTTACTCATAATATATTTTTCTTTTATTTTGAGTCCAATATTAAATATAAGTATTCTGTAAATCAATATCTTACAAATTAGTGCTATAGTTACCAAAAGGTGTGAAATACTGATTATTAGACAAATAAAAATTAGATGATTAATAAAAAATATGAATGTTCCCTTCACCTCACCATGGACTTTGTGGGAAGCAAATGGAAGCCATTGGTGCTATTTCATTTATTGGAAGGAAAAATGCGATCAGGGGAGCTACAGAGGACAATTCCTGAGATTTCAAATAAGATGTTTACACAAACAGTAAGAGAATTAGAGGAATGCCGATTGATCAAAAGGACGGTGTATCCTGAAGTGCCACCAAGGGTAGATTATGAGTTGACGGAACTAGGTTATTCTCTGAAAGGAATTTTAAATCTGATGGATCAATGGGGGAAAGATCTGATAGAAAAGCAAGATTAAATTTTAGACAAAAAAAGAAGGCTAGTCTCAAAAAAACTAGCCTTCTCCAAGCTCTCTCTTCAATCTATTCATCTGACTTCTATGCTGCTTAACATAGTTTTTCTTTAAATGATTTGTTGCAACTACTCAAGTAGTCCAACGCAGTCATTAATTCCTTCTTGGTACATTACAAATATGCTGTTTAGAGAAGGATTACTGAAGGTATTTATGCTTTTTAATCTAAAAATGGAAAGTTTACCAATATTTTAAGAGTTATAATAAAAAATTACTTAAAAAATGTAGAGGTGTTACCCAACGGATACCAAGTATGTAATTATTTGTAAATTCAACAAAAAACTTTCATTCTGAGTAAAAAATCTATTAACTATGATTAACATTTACTAACTTGCAGATTGACTAACGGTAATAATTTATGAAACTTCAGAATCTAGCCTTATATCTTTTTGCTTTTTCAACATTTATCTCCTGCATCGCCTTAGAGGATGAATTTGATCCTACTGTTACTACTGATGTTTTAACTGATAAGATCTACTATTATAATGATTCATTTCCAGTGAGTATCACATTCAAGGATAATGCATTGATTCAAGAGGGAAAAGTAAAATTTCAGTTCGATAATCCGCAGTCCGTTGCTAATGATACGGTGGTTTTTGAATATGAAAGAACGTTTACTGATGTTCAGGCACGTCAACTGCAGTTTGACAGTGTTTTCATTATACCGTCATTTATCAGAACAGGAAAATACATGATGGAGGTGAGTAACTTGGATGCAGGTGAAAACTTCATTGCAGATACATCTTATTTTTACATTGGCACAGATATTCAAGCTCCAACTATTGAAAACCTTTCAGTAACATCTGTAGTGGAAGGAAACTTGGAAAATGATGCATTTTGTAGAGGAGAAAGAATTGTAGTCAATGCTTCAGTTTTAGATAATGTAGCGGTAAAGAGAATTGGTGTCAGTATTGCTGATGCCACTCCTAGATACTTTCAAGTCAACAGCAGTGATACTGTAAATGTTGCAGATATTGTGCAAAGACAGTTATTCATCTCTGATAGCTTGACAAACGGAACTTATAATTTAAAATTAATTGCAGAGGATGTTTTTGGAAATGCTGCTGAAGTGACAACACAAGTGGATGTAAACTGTGATGATCAGCCTGCAGTTTTTGTTTCGTATACTGAAGAGAATGGTATCGAAATTCCTTCGAATAGAATTGTAACTCTTTTCCCTGGTGAGCAGTTCAAACTCAATAGTTTGGTGTTTACTGATGCGGGTGGATTAGATTCAGCAAGACTTGAAGTATCAAGAATTGGTGTAGCACCATCTATTGGAGAACCTGCTCCTGTTACAAATGACCCTCCAATAGAAGTAGACCTTCAAGGAGTCAACGAACAAGATCTTGCTGAGGTATTTAATGATAACTTCCAATTTGGCTTTGATTTACTTGACACTCAAGCGGGCGAAACGATATTTATCAACATTACAGTGAAAGATGGTGAGCAAACTTGGGAGGAAGCAACCTTCTTCAGGTTCTCATTGGTAGCTAAAGAAGATTTGGCGCCAATCATCAGAATCGCAGATTTGGTTATTGACGGTACCAAAGAATATGTTCCAGAAGATGAGGAATTGGAATTGACAGATCGATTAATCGGTAAAAATAGCATTGATATTGCCGTAGAAGGTAAAGTACAAGAAAATGTAGGTTTAGCCTCTATTGAATATAGTTTTGTTTGTGATAGAGAAGAAATACCATCTGTAGGTGGTGCTTTGGATGATCCTTCAGCATTTACTTCTTATCCTGTTGATTTAGGTACAACGCTCAACACTGCATTTACCATAGATGCTAACCCTCCAGTGACAGGCGATGTGTTCTATACATTGACAATTACTGC
This sequence comes from Flammeovirga sp. SJP92, assembly GCF_001583495.1. Classification (GTDB taxonomy): domain Bacteria; phylum Bacteroidota; class Bacteroidia; order Cytophagales; family Flammeovirgaceae; genus Flammeovirga. The sequence goes on from NZ_LQAQ01000099.1 coordinate 48,840, forward strand.
CACGGATATTAAAGGTCAAGTAGATGACGTAACCTATAATTTCAAAGTGACCTACCCTGTAGAATAATACAGCTTAAGATAAAACAAGAAAGGCCACATCAAAAATTAAATTGATGTGGCCTTTCTTAGTTATGGTTTTAAGAGAATCTTTCTTATAAGAAGTTCAACTTCGATAGAAAATTGTTTTTATAGGAATTACCTATTGGAATACTTTTCTGAGGCATTTCAATCTGTAAATCTTCTATTGTTTCTACTTTTGTGAGGTTGACGATGTAGGAACGATGAACTCTTATAAAATTATCAGGAAACTTTTTCTCCAAAGCTTTCATGGTAGAGTGGATGACATACTTTTTGTCAATAGTATTAATCAGCATGTAATCTGATAAAGCCTCTACGAAATAAATATTCTTCAGAGAAAGTTTTATGATTTTATTATCGGCTTTTACATACAAAGTATCATCCTCACTATTCTCCACCAACTTCTGATCACTTTCCTCAATAGATGTTTTCCCTTTTTCTACCGCTTTAAGAAAACGAGGATAAGTGATAGGCTTGATCAAATAATCCGTAAGGTTGTATTCATAGGCTTCAGCACCAAAATCTCTTCTCCCTGTGATAAGAATTACTTCAGGCAGTTTTTCCAGCGACTGAACGAGTTCAATCCCTGTCATCTGAGGCATTTCAATATCTAAAAAAAGAAGGTCAACGGCTGTATCCTTAAGCATTTCGTAAGCAGAAACGGCATTATCAAATTCACCAATTAATTGTAATCCATTGGTTCTTTTGATAAAGTCTCTCACTACCATACGAGACACCTCTTCATCATCAACTATGACACATTGTAAATCGGCCATACTATAGTTCTAATGTTTTTAACTTTTGAATGTATTTTCCTAATATATCAAATTCTAGGTTGATTTTAGTACCTTTTTTGATTTTATGGAAGTTTGTATGCTCAAAAGTATAAGGAATAATTGCTACGCTGAATTGACCTTTTGCATCATCTACTACAGTCAAACTTGCACCGTTTACGCAGATTGAACCTTTTTCAACTGTAAAGTTTTTCGTAGAAGGATCGTATTGGAATGTGAATCTCCAGCTGCCTTTTTCATCTACCACATCAATACACTCTCCAATTTGATCAACATGACCTTGAACAATATGTCCGTCAAAACGACCGTGAGAAGGCATGCTTCTTTCCAAGTTCACCACATCACCAACAGCCCAGTCACCCAAGTTTGTCTTTTGTAAAGTTTCATGAATAGCAACAACCTGATGTTTGTTGTCTTCAATATGAGTTACAGTTAAGCAAACACCATTATGTGCTAAACTTTGGTCTATTTTCAATTCGTTTGAAATAGAAGATTCAACTGTAAATATTGTATTTTCTTGATCTTTTTGGATATCGACAATGGTTCCTAGTGCCTCTATAATTCCTGTAAACATTCTATGACTATGGTTTAATTATTATTACGATACAAGTTAGGCAAATTTACGAATAGAAGTTTTACTTTTGTGTATTAAGTGATGACAAAAAAGTACTCACAGAGAACAATCATATTTTATAGTTGATATAGAGTGTGTGTTTCAAACTTACTTGAATTCATTTTATTCCAAATTACTGTACCTACCTACATTTCTTGTTTATGACTGTTACCAATTTAGAACAAAGATATGAGATTGTTAAGGGATTGATTGACAATGAAAATTGGAATGCATTAGAAGAGGTTTTATTAAAACTTCCTCCTGTAGAAATTGCAGAAATCCTTGAAAAGCTAGAAGAGAAAGATCTTTTAGTCGCTTTTACGCTGTTTCCTAACAAAGAGAAAGCTCAAATTTTTGGTGAGCTGAATAGAGACCTTCAATATTATCTTTTCAATAACCTTGAGAGGAGGTTGTTCTCTAAAGTTTTTGAAGCCATGCGTTCTGATGAAAGAGCCGATTTCTATCAAGAACTTACAGTGGATGAACAGTCTGCTTTATTGCCTTATCTTAACAAACAGGTGAGAAGCAATGTAGTGGAGTTGAGTGGGTACGATGCGGATTCTGCAGGTGGTATTATGACCACTGACTTTGCAACAGCAAGAAATTGGATGACAGTCCGTGAAACTGTGGATAAGGTAAAGAAAGATTCACCAAGCAAAAAGATGATCTATTACGTGTATGTGGTAGATGATGAGAAAGTTTTGCTGGGTTTTGTGACCTTGAAAGATCTTATTCTTGCTGATCTTGATGATAAAATCGAAGATCTGATGATAGTTGATTTTGTTGCTGCTACGGTGGATGAAGATAGAGAACAGGTGGCCCGAAGGATTGATAAGTATAATTTAGTGGCATTGCCAATTCTTAATGAGGAGAGAAAGCTGGTTGGTATTGTACGTCATGATGACGCCATTGAAGTCATTGTAGCCGAACAGACAGAGGATATGGAGAAAATGATGGGTATTACTTCTTCTGCTGATGAGGATGATGATGAAGGGTATATGGACATCTCTGTTTTCCGACATTTCAAGAAAAGAGTATTATGGCTTGTCTCTTTGGCCGTGATAGGTATGATTTCCGGTTTAATCCTTCATCATTTTGAAGATGCTCTAGATCAGATGGTTATATTAGCCCTTTATATGCCAATGCTTGCTGATACAGGAGGAAATGCTGGTAGTCAAGCCAGTACAGTAGTAATTAGAGCACTATCGTTAGGTGAAGTTACGACAAAAGATTGGTGGAAAATAACGTTCAAGGAGATGAGAATTTCACTGCTTTTAGCGGTTTGCCTTTCTAGTATAGCTTTCATAAAAGTGACCTTATTATCCTTCAATACGTTATTACCGGGAGAATTGACGTTATCCTATGTAGCGTTTATTATTTCCTTAGCTTTAGCACTACAGGTAGTAACCTCCACAATGATTGGAGCAGGCTTGCCGCTTATCGTAAAAAAACTAAAAGGAGACCCTGCTGTGGTAGCCAGTCCAGCCATAACCACTATAGTGGATGTTACGGGACTATTAATTTATTTTAGCTTAGCCACTGCATTTTTATTGAATGCCGTAGGATAACCTTTTTCAAGGAGTTCATTGTCAGGTTTTTGATTGTTTTTAGAGGGGTAAAGAAGTAGTAAAACACGTGGATTTTGAAAGAAGTTTTTTGTAGGACTTAAATAATTCCAGAAATATGCTTACATTAGACTTACATTCAGACTATGAACTACTTTTTTTAACTTATCATGAACTTGACTGAGCACCAACTCTCTGACTTTCAATCTTTGGAGCTAAAAGCGATGGCCTATATTGATACTATCAAGAATAGTCCTGAAGAAAGGTTAACCTCAAGAAAGGAGTATTACTTAAAATATGGTTTTGCTGATGGAAATCAATACGGTTTCGGTAATTCTGAAATTGATTTTTTAGAGTGGGAAGTAGAAAGAGGAGTACTGGCAGCGGAATATCACGCTCGTTGGTGGTATAACGTTAATCTTAAATTTATCTATTATTCTGTATTAGGTTCCTACGTCTTCGAACAAAAATTAGAAAATGTTGAGCTTCCTCAGCCTGTTCAAAGGTGGGTGGACTATCTCAAAAATCCATGTTCAAGCAATTGGTATAAAGCCCACAATACAAGTATTATTCATGGATATATTGAATATAAAGACATGGCTGAGAAAGAGTCATGGATTGAACAGTACTTTATAAATGAAGTTTTGGATCGTTTGCTCTATGCTGAAGTAATGGTAGAGGGAGAAACAGAAATCTTTGGAAGTATTGGTAAAATACTTGCTAATCCTCGCTTGCCTGCTGTTGATATTTTGGTGAAGATAAAAGATTTATACCCTGAAAATTACCCTTTAAAGTTCAAAGATATGCTCAACGTACTTGATATCGGTTTTGATATTGGTACGCTGATGTCCTATGTTTTGGATAAACTGATCATAAAGAGAAATCTTAAAAAGATCTATTCATATATATCAGAATTATTAGACATTCCTGAACTCGAAAAATTTATCGTCGACAATAAGGTAACCTATCCCCAAATTTAAATACTATGACTAAAAAGAAAATTGCAATTTTCGGAGGAGGTATCTCTGGATTAACAACAGCTTGGGAACTATCAAGCATTAAAAACTGGCAAGACCAATATGAGATTCATCTTTATCAATCTGGATGGAGATGTGGAGGAAAAGCTACAACAGGATTGGGTGAAGAAGGAAGAGTAGAAGAGAGAGGTATTCATATGTTCCAAGGCTGGTACGACAACGCCTTCAGAATGGTACAAGAAGTTTATGAGTACATAGCAGAACATAATCTGAACCCTGATGGTGCATTTCAGACATGGAGAGACGGATTTAATCCAAACCCTGTGACTTCTATGGTGGAAAAAGATAAAAATGGGAACTGGATTGACTGGCCATTTGTTTTTCCTAATAATGATAGAGTACCAGGTTCAGGTGCACCGGTAAGTTCTTCTGTTTTGATTAAAGAGTTTGTGGCTTTGGGGTTGGAAGTGCTGATTGGGTCACCGTATCAAGAGAATGCATCAGGAAAGGTAGGATTCTGGAATGACTTGCTTGCTCATCTTTTCTTTGATCAACCGATTGCCGCAGAGAAAGTTAAGAAGTATTCAGCTTTAGAAAAGCTTGCATTGCGTTTTGCTAAAAAATTAAGTATCAAAGAAGGAAAATATAATCATACAAAACGTTTTAAAACACTAGAAGAAAAAATAGATGAATTAGAACGCCTGGATGACAGAGTAGACCTTGTAGATGATCTGATTAAATATTCAGATAGAATAGTAAAGCTGTTGAACACATGGTTCTTCAAATTTCTTTTTAGAGGAAATCATCTTAGAAGAATTTCAGAAATAGTACAGTTGTCGCTCGTTTGTATTGAAGGTGTTTTCAAGGACGTTTACAATGTTGAGACAGGAAAATACGATTGGGAAAACATCAATAGCTATGATTTCTCAGACTGGTTGAGAATGAACGGCGCAAGTGAGCAGGTGATTAACTCTGCTATCGTGAGGTTCTTGTACAAAGGTACATTTGCCAATAAGTACAATGGAGAAAAAGGAACTGTGGCAGCAGATATATCAGTACGAATGATGTTGATGATTCCAAGCTACAAAGGAAGCTTCGTTTGGAACTTAAGAGGTGGTACTGGGGGAACTTTTACAGCCCCACTTTATGTTGCATTAGAAGACAGAGGAGTCAATTTCCATTTCTTCCATCATTTAGATGAAGTAAAATATTCTGAGACGGATGAAATCGAAGAGATTATTGTTGGAAAGCAAGTGGATTTGAAAGATGGTCTAACAAAGTATCAACCATTAGTGAAGCAGAAAGGATTATTCCAATGGACACTTCACCCTGACTTATCTCAGATTAATGAAGCACAGGCGGCAGAGATCAAAGAGAAAAATATTGATATAGAATCACATTGGTCAGGTTGGGAAAACGTTGAGTCTCTTGAGCTGAAGAAAGGAGAAGATTTCGACATTGCTGTATTGGCTACATCTATAAAGCCATTAGAGTATATCTGTTCAGAAATCATGGAAAAGAAACCAAAATGGAAAAATATGGTGGAGAAGGTAAAAGCTACCGCTACACTCAACGTTCAATTCTGGTTGAATAAAGATATTGAAGGTTTAGGAATGGACCTTGGAGAATGGGGTATGAAGGAAGGCTCTTATGCCAATACTGTTATTTACGAAGACCCATTGTATTCATGGACATCCATGACATACATTGCTCCATATGAAAATTGGAAGCCAGAATCTGAAGCTAAGCAAATTAGTTACTGGTGTGGAACTTGGCCAACCAATTATCCTGAACCTCCTAGAAGCAATACCAATTATCCAAAGGAGCAGGTCGCTCTATTGAAAAAAGTCTCACAAGACTGGATGGATAACTACATGGGCTGGTTCTGGCCAAAAGCAATGAAGGGGAACAAATTTGATTATTCATTGTTATGTGATAAGAACATGGATGCTGATCCGATGGTGAAATATGACAACCAATGTTTTGTAACCAACATGGATCCATGCATGCATTATGTGTTAGCACAGCCCGGAACCAATAAATATAGGTTGAAAACGGATGAAACCGAATATAAAAACCTTTACTTTACGGGAGATTGGATCAATTTTGGATTGAACGTAGGCTATATGGAAGGAACAGTTATCTCAGGTATACAAGCTGCAGATAAAATACTAACAAATAGTTTACAAAAGTCCATAGAACGACAACACGCTCTCTTAGGAGTTATTGAAGAATAACGCAACGCACTCATTTTTTTTAATTCTCTTTTTATGTTTTTACCAGCACGATTTACCTACTTGTTACTACTATTTTTAATTTTAATCGGCTATGATGCTTCTGCAGAACAGCCAACGTTTGAGAATATTGGTACTCGAGTGATGATCTTTGAAGATGCATCCCACTCTTTTACAGAAATGGATGTAATTTCAGGGAATAAGGATCACCTATTCAAATTTTATAATCAGGAAATTCCGAATTTCCAGTCTACAAAGTCGGCTTATTGGGTCAAGTTTGAGACGGATGTGTTGGACCCTGAGCATAATTATATTGAAGTAGGTAGTGCCTTTTTAGATACATTGCATTTTTATGAAGTAAGTAAAGATGGTTTGTTGCTGAAAACAGTAAAAACAGGAGATGCGTATTCTTTTGCTTCAAGAGAAGTAGATATGGGAAATTTTGTATTTCGATTAACCGAACCACAAAATTCTACTGTTTATCTAAAAGTGTCATCTCTTCAGCCTTTATTCTTTCCATTAAGAGCAGGAACAATTACAGATTTCGCGGCATTTGAGCACGACTTTGACTTTTACCAAGGTATTTACTTTGGGTTTATGCTCTTGATGTTCTTCTATAACTTTTTTGTTTGGTACTCTACAAGAGATAACATTTACTTAGTATATGTTTGTTACGTGTTGAGTATCACCGTATTTATGGCCGCTGTATTTGGTTATATGTTTGAATATTTATGGCCTCAAACACCAATCATTAATGAGTTTGTGGTCATTAGCTCTGCATTTACACAAATCACTGCGGTAATTTTCACAAAGAAGTTTATCAAAGGAGATACGTTGCCTTCTTTTGTCAACAAAGGTTTTACGCTTTATATCATCTGGGGCTTCATTATTATTGCAAGTATTCTCTTAGGCTATAAAGTAGAAGCACTGATGATGTCTCAGGCTGGACTTCTTACTTTAGGATTTTTACTACTAATAGCGAGTTTAATTTCTTATAAGAGAGGATACAAACCTGCTAAGTATTATTTAATAGCTTGGGGTGCATTGAATGCTGGTTTTATTGCAGCCATTTTAGAAAGCGTGAATATTTTGGAAGTGAGTATGTATTTAAATCCTATGCAAATAGGTTCAGGTATAGAAGTATTATTCCTTTCTTTTGCTTTAGCAGATAAGTTGAAAACACTAAAAGAAGAGAAAGAACAAGCTCAATTAGATGTATTGGAAGCTTTACAACAGAATGAAACTTTGATCAAAGAGCAAAATGTGATGTTGGAAAGAAGAGTAGATCAAAGAACACATGAACTCTCTGAGGCTAATACAGAGCTGACGGCTCTTACAGAAGAGTTGTCTACGACACTTGAAACTGTAAAAATGCAGTCTAACATAATTGAGAAAGCCCATGAGAATACAAAGGCAAGTATCAATTATGCAAAGAGAATTCAAGATGCGATGCTTCCTAATACAAACCAGTTGAAAAAAGTACTGAAAGATTTGTTCATTTTCTATAAGCCAAGAGATATTGTAAGTGGTGACTTTTATTGGTCGCATGAGAAAGATGATATCTTATACTTAGCCGCTTGTGATTGTACAGGACATGGTGTACCAGGTGGGTTCTTAAGTATGTTGGGAAATGAAGTGCTGACAGAAATTGTAAGTTTAGAAGGAGTAAGTGATCCAAAAGACATTCTTTTGGAAGCTGATAAAAAAGTTTCTGAAATTCTGAAACAGAAAATGAATGCCAATATGGACGGTATGGATGTCTCTTTGGTGCGTATTGATAAGAAGAAAGGTGAACTTACTTTTGCTGGAGCAAAGAACCCGTTAGTTTACGTAAAAGACGGTAAAGTAATAAAAGTGAAAGGTGATAGTTTCTCAATTGGTGGAAATTATAAGAGAACAACACCTCAATTCAAATCTCATGTAATTCCAACCGAGGGCACTAAGTTTTATCTCTTCTCTGATGGTTATCAAGATCAGACAGGTGGAGGTGAAAATAAGAAGTTCATGGTGAAAAAATTCAGAGAGTTGCTAAGAGATACGTCATTAGGAGCTTCTATGGAAGACCAAAAGAATAAGATCACAAATACCCTTGAAAAGTGGATGAGTCAGGAAGACCATTTCACATCCCAGGTAGATGATATTCTAGTGGTTGGATTTGAAGTTTAAACCACTTACCTAATAAATATTGAGTCAATAAAATCCTCACATTGCAGTAATGCCTTGTGAGGATTTTTTTATAAAATTTTAAGATTTGTACTGAATAAATATTGATATGCATTATTTAATAGTAATTTTGCAGCATTAAGAGTTTTTTATTGTAAAACTACCTCAATCAAAAATCTTCAACTAATTTGGCTATTGCTTTCATTTTAATCTAAACACCTATTAATGATGATGTACTATTTAATGATCGAAATATTTGTTTTCGGTTATCTATTAATTGTGTTAGAACACAATACTCATATCAATAAAGCGGCTACTGCTTTGATAATGGGAGCAGGACTTTGGGCCCTCTATGCCATAGGTGCTCAAGAAATTTTAGAACTGGGTTTCAGTGAGTCATGGAAACTATGGTTAGCAGATGGAAACAACTCATCTGAAGAATCTATTACTCACTTTTTAGTCCATCATGAATTAACAGAGCACCTTTCAGAGATTGCATCTATTGTCTTTTTCCTAATGGGTGCAATGACCATTGTGGAAGTCATTGATGAGTATCAGGGATTTAGGGTAATTACCAACAGAATTACAGTAACGAATAAGCCGAAATTATTGGCTATCATGTCGTTCCTTACTTTCTTTCTTTCTGCAGCGTTAGACAACTTAACCACAACAATTGTAATAGTGGCAGTGCTGAACAAACTAATCAAAGATGATGAAACTCGCTGGTATTTTGCCAGTATGGTAGTTGTTGCAGCTAATGCAGGTGGTGCATGGTCGCCAATTGGTGATGTTACGACCATCATGCTTTGGATTGGCGGGCAGATCACAGCTTTGAAAATTATTGAGGAAATCTTCCTTCCGTCTTTGGTCGCTATGTTAATTCCGTTGGGTATTTTATGCTTGAAACTTAAGGGAGAAATTGATCCTCCACAATTGGAAGAAGATGAACACAAAGCTTTTATTCCTTTACGTGATAGACTCATTGTTTTGATCATGGGTATTGTAGCTTTATTGGCGGTGCCCGTTATCAAATCTTACACTCATTTACCTCCTTTCATTGGAATGCTATTAGGTTTAGGAGCAATGTGGTTCTTAACTGATTTCAAGCTTCACTCAAAAACACTAGAAGATAAGAGACGCTTAAATGTTGGTAGAATTTTAACTAAAATTGATATGCCTACTGTATTATTTCTAATGGGAATTCTATTGGCAGTAGGTGCATTGAGTTCTGCAGGTCATTTGAACGTAATGGCGGGTTTTATGCAGGAACATTTTACTGATATTTATTTCCAAAATACAATAATCGGTGTTCTATCAGCTGTTGTGGATAACGTGCCAATTGTAGCGGCATTTATGGGAATGTACCCAATTGCTGAACCTGGTGCAACAGGTGAGATGGCCAATTTTGTAGTGGATGGAAAATTCTGGGAAATGTTAGCTTATGCATCAGGTACAGGTGGTAGTATTCTAATTATTGGATCAGCTTCGGGTGTAGCGGCAATGGGAATGGAAAGAATCAGCTTTTTATGGTATTTGAGAAAAATTGGCTGGATTGCAGCGATCGGATACCTAGGCGGTATTTCTCTTTTCTATCTTGAAATGATGGTAATGTAATGTGAATAACTTTATAATTATAAAATCTTAGAGATTTCATAAAAAAGAAAGTTATCAACACGTGTTGTTGGTAACTTTCTTTTTTTGTCTTTTATTCAAAATCATCGAGCACTAATTCACATAATTTGCTAATATTGTAGTAATAACTTTAAAACCGATTTATTCACAATCCTAAGAACTATGTATAAACTGTTGATAATGTCATTTTTTACCTTGATTTCAATCAGTTGTGATCATGTTAAAACCAGCAAGCAAAAGAAAACTGTTGATAACTCTTCAATTGATATAATTCCTGAAATTGTTAACCACAGTATTGAAACCAAATCAGGAATGTTATTCACATTAACGGAAGAAAAGTTATCCAAAAGTGTTAGTAATATTACAATACAGGGCATGAATTTTCCTAATTCCAATGAAATACTCACATTTGAAGGAGTAGATCCTATAGAACAATTTTATGTAATTGATTTGAACAGTGATGGATTCGAGGAATTTTATATAGCTGTTAGAACCGCCGGCTCAGGTGGCTATATCAGGCTGTTGGGTATAGCTTCTTTTAATGATGAGAGTTATGGTAAAATTTATATTCAGTCCATTACAGACAATGATGATTTATCGGTAGGATATATGGGGCATGATGAAATTGATTTCACATCAAGCGGTATTCAAAGAACATATCCACTTTATGGATATGAAGATTCTAATGCTTATCCCACAGGAAATTTGAGAAGAGTCAATTATGAATTAATTACTGGTGAAGCGGGTTATATTTTAAATCCTTATCTACAAGAGTAATTGTCATTGACTGGACTTAACAATTCTCAAAATGATAAGGTTTCTTTGTGATATAGCTTGATAGAATATAAGTTTGTATCTAAACAAATTATCAATCATGAAAAACCTAATTAATTTCTTTCTTTTCACGCTTCTTATTGGATTTACCTTTTCTTGTAATGAAAAAGGTGAAGGTCCAGTGGTTAATGAAGAGCTCAATATCGATTATTTTAATGGGATAGAAGCTGGAGTTGCAGGCCAAGTTTTTGTAGAGCATGGCCCAGAACAAAAAGTTTATATAGAATAGCAACAGAACGTGATTAATGCACTGTCCAGAGAAGTTGTAAATGGAGTTTGGAAAATCAGACTCAACTCAAATATCTCAAGATACGATTTTAAGTTACACATCATTATTCCAGAAATAAACAAGGCAGATGTTTCAGGTTCTGCTAATGTAACTGTTACCGAACCAGTGTCAGGAGACGGTTCATTTTCTACAAAAGTATCAGGAAGTCGCACTATTGATATATCAGGTTTTGATGATGTTTTTACTACGATGAATGTAGATGTATCAGGTAGTGGTTCAGCTTTAATTGATGACATTACGGTGAGAAATTTATCTGCAAATGTTTCAGGTTCCGGTAATGTGCAGTTGCAAGGTATGTCTTCTACTTTTACCGCTAGAGTATCAGGTTCTGGAAATATTTCTGATTACAATTTGATTTCTTCTGATGTTGATGCACAAAGTTCTGGTTCTGGTTCAATATCATTTACCTGTAATGATAAATTATACGCAAAAGTGTCAGGAAGTGGGAATATTCTTTATAAAGGAAATCCAACAGATGTACAAACTGAAGTGAGTGGATCTGGAAAAATTCAAAAAGTAGATTAAGGACAAGGTAAGCGAAGCCAAAAATCTAAATACTAGAAATAGTCATAAATTCAGTTTACTGCGTATTCAAACATATATTACACAAAAAAGTCTGTCAATTCGCTTTATTATGGAGTTGACAGACTTTTTCTTTATATCTAAAAACTAAAGTCTTATCACTAAAAGTCCATTTTCCCTCAGTGTTTTCCAGACTTCGCTTTCTGTGAAATCAATAAAAGCAAACCCAGTTTCTTCTTCAAAAGCTTCGGCCACTTCTTCAATTTTTAAGAACCCTTCTTCATTATAAATGCTGAAAGATTCAATGTTGTTGGCCACCCATTCTGCTAAGATAGGATGACATTCTATTTCTAAATCTTCTTTCTTATTGATAAAAATAAGTTGCCCTAGATCTTCTTCTTCATCTATTTCCAGCATTGGAGCTTTGCCTAGCCAAATCAATGAATGTTTTGACAGTTCATGATCTTCTTTACCTGTCTCAGCTAAATATTCTTCAATAAGACTAGGAGCTAATGTAGTAGGAGAAGTTGAGAAATTAAACCATCTATGAACAGGAAGATCTAACTCAACACCATGCATATAATTGAAGATAGAAGCTTTTAAACCTTCGCTGAATCGTGTATGTTTTGCCCCTGTTGGGTCTTTGTGAGGAAGATCATTCCAAGCAAATCCTTCAAATTCAAACTCTTTTTGTTCCACCTTATAAACCTCTGGATCTAAACCGACAGGAGCGTGAGCTGTCATGGCAAATTGATGCCAGAAACCAGAGTGCAAACAATGATTGCTAAACATCTGGCGCACCACTTCCAATGAGTCAATTGTTTCTTGATTCGTTTGTGTTGGGAAGCCATACATCAAGTAGGCGTGCACCATAATACCGGCTTCACTGAATGCTCTTGTAACCTGTGCTGCTTGTTTTACTGAAACTCCTTTTTTCATTAATTGAAGCAGTCGATCTGAGGCTACTTCAATACCTCCAGAAACTGCAACACAACCCGAAAGTTCTAACAGTTTACAAAGGTCAGGTGTGAAGGTTTTCTCAAAACGGATATTGCCCCACCAAGTAATTTTCGTTCCTCTTCGAATCAACTCTATGGCAATGTCTCTTAATGCCAAAGGAGGTGCGGCCTCATCTACAAAGTGAAATCCAGTTTGACCTGTTTCAGCTACAATTCTCTCAATTCTGTCTACAATCAAATTCGCAGGAGCAGGATCATATCTTCCAATATAATCAAGGGAAATATCACAGAAAGTACATTTTTTCCAATAGCACCCATGAGCAACAGTAAGTTTGTTCCATCTACCGTCGTTCCAAAGGCGGTGCATAGGGTTGGCTACATCAATTACAGAAAGGTATTGATCTAAGAGTAAATCAGAGTAATCTGGTGTTCCTACTTCAGAATGTGGAATAACACTTTGCACTTTTTGATCGATAAACTGCAGTTCCCCTTTTTCATTCATTAGAAAAGTACGCTGTAATTGTTGATCTGATATTTTATCATCCAAGTATTTCAGAAGGTTGATCAACGGCCCTTCTCCATCGTCAAGAGTGATAAAATCGAGGTATTCAAATACTCTTTTGTCTTGAAGCGATCTTAATTCAGTATTAGGATAGCCTCCGCCCATAGCCACTCTTATTTCAGGATAGTTTTCTTTGATGTATTTGCCACATTTTAATGCACCATAAAGGTTGCCTGGGAAAGGTACAGTCAGTGCTACAAGATCAGGATTGCAAAGCTTAATTTTTTCTTCAAGAATTTCTAACAACCACTGATCAAGAATATGGGAAGGTTGCTGAAGCGCTTCTTCAATAGGAGAGAAGTTAGTAGCCGACATTGCTATACGTTCGGCATATCTGCTGAAACCAAAATCTTCAGTAATAGCTTCAATAATAAAATCACCCAGATCTTCAAGGTACAAAGTAGCTAGATATCTTGCTTTGTCATTAATACCCATGGTACCAAAAGTCCAGTCGACATTGTTGACCTGCTGAAATCTTTTTGCTCTTGGCAGAAAATTATCTTGGCAAATGCTATGGGCAAGTGTATTGTCCTTGTTTTGAAGAAAACGAACAACAGGAGTGATGGTTTCTAGATAATCATCTTGAAGCATAAATATTCTCTGCACATTATCAGAGCAATCACCGATTACTTCTTCAGCTTCATCAAATAAAGAGGAAAGTCCTTCTTCACTAAAGATTTTTAATACTAATTCTAATCCCAGATCCACTTGGAAAGTATCGATGTTTTTTTCTCTCAAAAAACCTTTCAGATACGCAGTAGCAGGGTATGGAGTATTTAACTGAGTAAGTGGAGGGGTGACTAATAATGTTTTAATAGACATTTATGAGTGATCTTGTGATTCCATAATTTTGAGTATATCAAGAGTGAATTGCTTTTTGATACTCAATTTGATATAAACAGAAAAAGGCACTCAAAGGTGCCTAAAAGCCTTCTTTAACTTAAGATACTTAAAAAAGACCTCGAAAAAGAGATTACACAAGATTAAAGCCCATATTCAATGAGTTTATAAACTTGCATAAGCTCTCTCTTTGGTATATTGATGAAGCCTCATTAGTATTACGACCAATGGACTTCAATGAATTACTTTTTCGGTTTACCGCCAGCCGCTTGAGCAAGTTCTTCTTTGACTTGCTTTAATTTTTCAACTACTTGCTTTTGGATTTCAGCTGCAGCTTCAACATCCTCTTTTAAGTAGTAAGCATAGCTTTTATTGAAAGTTGCAGAATCAATACTGTTTTTAGAGTATATTCCACTTTCCAATTGAAGGTAAGCGTTCATTGCTTCATCTTTTGGAAGATGTTGCGTAGACACTGTTGCCTCAGCTTTGTATAGATCTATCAATACTTCAACCATTTTGTCTTTTGGAACTAAATCCGCCGGAGCTTGTGGTTTTTCAGGACCGCAACTAACAAGTAAAAGTCCTAATGCGAGTACATTAAATATTCTTTTCATAAAGGCAAAAATACCCAAAGTGTTTAAATGCAGGAATCATATTTTGTTACCACAGCCAAAATTGTGGTTAAATAGTGTTAAATGAGCTTTCAAGTTGTTCACAACAATATGGTTGAACTAAATTTGGTAACTCGGAAAAGAGAAAATGTTAAGAAGAAACACCGAATTGTAATGAAAGAACTGCTCAAAAAGCTAAGACGCTACGAAATTCGTATCAGAAAAGCGATTGACTCGCATATGCAAGGCGATTACCACTCTGTATTCAAAGGGTCAGGTTTGGAGTTCGACGATGTGAGGTTGTATCAGTACGGAGACGACATCCGACATATAGATTGGAATGTAAGCGCAAAGGGACACGGAACTTTTGTCAAGACATTTAAGGAAGAAAAAGAACAAAGTGTTTTCTTTGTAGTGGACGTGAGTGCCTCTCAGGATATTGGTAAGCAGGGAAGGAAAAAAATAGATATCTCCAAAGAAATAACAGGTGTATTGTCCTTGTCAGCCATCAAAGAAGCTAGTTCAGTTGGACTACTATGTTTCTCTGATGATAAAGAAAGGTATATGAAGCCCAATAAGGGACAGAAGCATGCTTACCAGCTGTTTGGTGAGTTGTTTAGACTAAAACCACGATCACCTAAAACAAATATCGGCAGAGCCTTGGGCCAAGCGTTGGCAATGCTGAAAAGAAAGACCATTGTAATTGTTATCTCCGATTTTGTGGATGAAGGTTACGAGAGACATCTGAAGGCATTGTGTAGAAAACATGACTTGATTGTAATTCATGTGGGAGATGACAGAGAAACCACTTTCCCAAGAATTGGTATTGCACCGCTTTTTGACAAAGAGGCAGGTAAAACCATTTGGGTCAATACCTCTTCAAAACAATTCAGAGACCGCTTGGATAAGTTTTATGCTAAAAATAGAATAGCTCTAAGTGATCTGATCAGGAGAAATGGAGGCAACTACCTTTTTGTCAATGCACAGGAGGACTATGTACCCAAACTGATCAACTTGTTTAAAGTCAGAAATGCATCAAAAAAATAAAAATTAGAGTGACTGATAATGCGTATTCTAATGAATAAGATTTTAACGAATATACTTTTAATAGCATTCATACTAACAGCAAATGTAGTAGTAGGACAAGAGGAGGAAAACCTTCCTTATGGTCGATTTAGTACCGACAGTATTATGTTGGGTGAGGAGGTGAAGTACACTCTCCGTTATGAGCACTCCGCTGATGCAGAAGTATTATTTCCTGATTCTACTTTCAATTTTGCTCCATTTGAACTGTTAGATAAGACCTATTTTCCAACAAGAACCACCAACGGCATAAGTGTGGATTGTGTAGAATATACTTTGTCTACTTATGATATTGATTCAGTTTATGAATTAGGATTACCGGTTTGGGTTTATAATCAAGGTGAAAAAGATTCAATAGTGGCCAATCTGGATGGTATCTTCTTCAAAGATCTGATTCAGGTTATGCCAGACTCTGCACAGTTGTATGCCAATGTTGATTTTGTGCCAGTGCATCAAGAATTCAATTATCCTTATCTCTTGATATTTATTGGAGTTCTTGTAGTGATTGCCTTGGTAGTTTTACTAGGTTTTGGTGGAAAAATCAAAGAATACTACAGAAAGAAAAAGCTTCAGAAACGATATGTTCAATTCTTACACAATTACAGCAGTCATTTGGATGGAGATATGACCGTCAACAATGTTGAAGAATCTGTGGTGATCTGGAAATCATTTATGGCTTCAGTAATAGCTATTCCAATTCAAGCTATGACCTCCAAAGAGGCAGGGCTGGCTTTACATTCCAAAGAATTGGAAGCACAGTTGAAAGTACTGGATAGAGTGATTTATGCAGGACAAGGTGAAGATGAAGCCAAAGCAGTTCTAGAAGGATTGAAAGAATGGGCGAAACAGGGGCAAGAATATGCAATGACTAAGCCTGAAGGAGCATTTGTTTTTAAGAAATAGAAAAGATTAAGTACGAAGACAATCATGTACGAAAATATATTATCATTAGATTGGTTTACACCTGCGGTCTTAAAAGGGTACGATTGGGGAAATATTATTTTCTTATACGGGATTTTAGGTATACCATTCCTCTTTTTATTAAGATGGTTATTTCGCTATAGAGTACGTCAGAAATTGGATGTCGCTTTGCCTGAAGGACACTTAAAAGTGGATTGGAGTACTTTATTACGTTTTTTACCTCCATTAGTACTTTCCATTGCAATGGCATTAATGCTAGTGGCTTTGGCAAGACCTCAGAAGACCAATGAACAGGTAGAACAGTGGACGGAAGGTATCGATATTATGCTAATTTTGGATATCTCCCATTCCATGAAAATTGAAGATTTTGTACCGAATAGAATGGAGGCAGCTAAAAAAGTAGCTACACGGTTTATTGATGGCAGAATTCAAGATAGAATTGGTCTAGTGATTTTTTCAGGTGAAGCAATTTCCTATGCACCATTGACTACGGATTATAGTCTTCTGAAAAATTTGATCAGAGATATTAATTTCGATATGATCAAGGAGCCAGGAACAGCGATTGGTTCTGCTTTGGGCGTGGCAATTAACCGTATGAGAGAGTCCGAGACGAAATCAAAAGTAGCGATTTTACTTTCAGATGGTGAAAATACGGCAGGTAGTATTGATCCCAAAACAGCCGCTGAATTGGCCTATGGTTATGGCGTAAAAGTTTACGCTATTGGTGTAGGAAAAGAAGGTAGAGTACCTTACGGAACAGACATGTTTGGCAGACCTAGATATATTGAGCAACATTTGGATGAAACTGCTCTAAGAGAAATTGCAAAAATTGGTAAAGGAAAGTATTTTAGGGCTACGAACAATAAGGCTTTAACAGCAATTTTTGATCAAATTGATCAATACGAAAAAGCTGAAATCAAAGAAACAAGATATAAGGACACGAAAGATTTTTACCACATCTATTTAGTTTGGGGTATTGCTTTCTTCCTGATATGGATGGCGCTGAAGAGCACATTCCTTACAAATGCTTTAGAAGATTAAGAAGAACGAAGGGGAAGAATGGAAGTAAGACGTTGGCATATCATCATTGGCTTTTCTGTACTGTTTATCACTTATGCTATAGTGTTGATGAATATTCAGGTATTCAGTAAAAACTATAAAACAAGAGCGGAAGCTAATATAGTGGAAAGAGTAGTGGAATACCCATTACGCGGTATGATTTATGACCGTAATGGGAAGCTATTGGCCTCTAATGCAGCGGTATTTGATATCATGATCGTACCTAAATATTTCAAACTTGCTCCAGAAGATTCTACAGGTTTAGCAGAAATGCTGGATTATTCTATGGAAGAGTTCAGAGACAATATCAAAAAAGCCAAAAGATATTCATGGTATAAGCCTTCTATTTTCAAAAAGCAATTGACAGAACAGGAGTACGCTCAAATTCAGGATAGAATTATCTCTTATAAAGGACTCAGTATACAAGCAAGAACCATCCGTTCTTATCCTCATAAAAGCTTAGCTAATGCACTTGGTTATGTAAAGGAAGTTTCGTCAACTTTTTTACAGAAAGATACAGCTAAATATTACCAAAGTGGTGACCTCATTGGTAAAAGTGGTGTAGAGAAATATTACGAAGAGCAATTGCGTGGACAGCGTGGTGTAAGCTACATCATGAAAAACGTAAAAGGTGTCACAAAAGGTAAATTTGAAGACGGTAAGTTTGATACCATTCCTAGAGTCGGAGCCACTTTAACTTCTTCTATTGACTTAGATCTTCAAGCCTATGGAGAGCAGTTAATGGGAAGGAAAAAAGGTGCAATTGTAGCTATTGATCCGAGTACAGGGGAGATTTTAGCCATGATTTCAGCACCTTCTTATGACCCTAACGAATTGACTGGAGAAGGTAAAAGAGTCTCAAAAATATACAGTGACTTATCAAGAAATGAAGATAAACCATTATTTAATAGAGCCATGCAATCTCGTTATCCTCCGGGTTCTACTTTCAAAACCGTTATGGCTATGATTGGATTGCAGAGCAGAGCTGTTGATACCTTGACAACTTATTTCAATTGTAACAAACATCTAGTGGGTTGTCATGATCATAAATCACCATTAAATGTTTCTGGTTCTATCGTCAACTCTTGTAATCCTTGGTATTATCAAGAGATCCGAAGAATGCTGAACGACGAAGGAAAACGTTATGAGACGTCGGACCTTTTGCGTAAGACATTGGATGAATGGAAAGAAGAAGTGATGGAATATGGTTTAGGCCGTAAGCTTGGGGTGGACATGCCTTATGAGAAAGGTGGTTTGGTACCAAGTTCTAAATTATACGATAGAATTTATAAAGGTGGAGGCTGGAAAATCAGTACCATTCACTCCATCAGTATTGGGCAAGGTGAGGTGCTAGCTATGCCAATTCAATTGGCCAATTTAGGAGCAATCATCGCCAATCGAGGTTATTATTATACTCCTCATATCATTAAGGATGTTGGAGGAGAAGGACCACTGCCGGAATATAAGGAAAAACATAAGGTGAATGTAAAACCTGAATATGTAGATCATATTGCCAGAGCGATGTCAGAAGTGCCACGCATTGGTACTGCAAAGAGAGCCTACAGCCCTGATATTGTAATCTGTGGTAAAACAGGTACAGCTCAAAACCCTCACGGTGAAGACCACTCCATATTTATGGGATTTGCTCCATTATATAATCCTAAGATCGCGATTGCTGTATATGTTGAAAATGCAGGTTTTGGTGGTACTTGGGCGGCGCCAATTGCCAGCTTGATGATGGAGAAATATGTAAATGGAGAAGTGAAAAGAGGTTATCTTGAAAAATATGTAGATAGCGTTGATCTGATTCAGAGAGAAAAGGATAGAAGGGAAAGAGAACGTATTTTGAAGGAAAAAAGGGAAGAAGCAAAAGCAAGAAGATTAGAACTTCAAAAGAAAAGAGCAAAACAAGATTCAATCAAGGTAACAACATCACCTGAGGCATAACCCGTAGGGGTAGACCTATGTGTCTACCCGCTGTCAATTTGTCTAATAATTTTATCAGATAAATGATAATGAATGGCTGAATCAATGAATACATTCAATGAACGTAGATTTTCATGAAGCACAAAAGGTCATAATTTTACAGAATTATGACCTTTTGTGTTAATTGGTGGATCAGCGGGTAGACACATAGGTCTACCCCTACAGCTCCCCACGACCCCAATAAGATTACTGATTATCGTACTTCCCTTTGAATTTCTTGTACAACATACTGTGCTTGTTGTTTAAATCAATCTGTCTTCCATCAATAAATGCATGATTGATTTTACTCGTTCTCATATCCAATACATCACCTTCACTGACAATGATAGTCGCTGATTTACCTACTTCAAGGCTACCGTATTGCTTCTCAATTCCAAGAATTTTGGCAGTGTTAGAAGTGATCATCTTCAAAGCATCTTCTTTTTCCACCCCATAAGCTGCTACAGTACCAGCATAGAAAGGAAGGTTTCTTGAATTGGAAGGACTTGAATGTGTAAGCCCTACTGTCAAGCCAGCATCTTGTAATAATTTAGCTCTTTTGTAAGGCAGGTCCACATCATCCTGTTCGCGTACAGGCAAGCTGTGAACGTCAGTCATTAGAACCGGAATATCATTTGATTTTAAGAAATCTGCCACTAACCAGGCATCAGTACCACCTACCACTACAATGTTTTTTACATTATACTTTTGAGCTAATTTCACTGCCTCAACAATACTTTTTGCTTCATCTACATGAATAAAAAGTTGTTCTTTTCCAGAGAAAAGTTCCTTCATAGCTTCCAAAGGAAAATCAGGAACAGGAGTAGGTTCACCTTGACTGTAAGCTTCGGCGTCTCTTAATGTTTTCTCAATTAAAGCCACTTGCTGATGATAGCTTTTCGAAATAATCAAACCTTTTTCTGGGCTTGTCCATGAAGGGCTGTAATACTTTCTTGGCCAACGTAAATGCTGAGCATCGTTTTCCTTGATTAAAGCATCTTCCCAGTTCCAAGCATCTAATTGTACTACTGAAGAACGGCCTGAGAAAAGACCTCCCTTAGGCATAACTTGTTCTACTAAAACACCGTTGCTTCTCACTGTTGGGATAACATGTGAATCGGTATTGTAAGCAATGACAGAACGTACTTCAGGGTTGATTTTACCCGTTTCATAATTATCATTAGAGGCACTTACCGCTTCAATTTCCACTAATCCAAGTTCTGAAGTCGGCAGTACAAAACCAGGGTATACCTTTTGACCTGAAATATCAATTACTTCATAGCTATCGTCAGAAAAGTTTTCACCGATAAAGGTGATTTTTCCCTCATTGAAAGCGATGACAGCATTAGGAATTACTTTTCCTAACCCATCATGAATTTCTCCTCCTTTCAGCACAACACCTTTAGACTGTGCCTTGGCTGGTGTTGGCACCTGTGCATTTGCGTTGATCGACAAAAGCAATCCACAAATGACAGAAAATATATAATATGTTTTTTTCATGTTGAATGAGTTTTTCTTTTTTTTCGGGTAGATACATAGGTCTACCCCTACGTGGTATTAATCTAAATGCAAGTGATCACAGTGCATATGATGATTGATTTTTGGAGCAACATCTTTTGGCTTTGCACCGTTTTTAATTGCCTCTTGCATTTTAGCCACCAAGCGAGCACGTTCTGCTGTCATTTCCTTTTTTAATTGCTCATCATTTTCTAATGAAAAATACACCGTACCGTCTACTAAAGTGTAAGCAGACTTAGCATAAATAGAAAGTGGATGATCTGTCCAAAGTACCACATCTGCAGATTTACCAACTTTGATTGATCCCACTTGATCATCAATTTGAAGTAATTTGGCAGGGTTAAGCGTGACCATTTTTAATGCTTCCTCTTCTGACATATCAGCGTATTTTACACTTTTAGCTGCTTCTTGGTTTAATCTTCTTCCCATTTCAGAGTCATCAGAATTGATAGCAACTGTCACACCTTGAGAAGTCATCAACGCGGCATTTTGAGGAATAGCTTCATAGACCTCAAATTTATAAGCCCACCAATCTGAGAAAGTGGAAGCACCTGCTCCATGTTTCTTCATTTTATCAGCTACCTTATAGCCTTCCAAAATGTGAGTGAAAGTATTTACTCTGAAATCAAAGCTGTCTGCTACTTTCATCAGCATATTGATTTCTGACTGTACATAAGAGTGGCATGAAATAAAACGCTCGTCATTTAAGATCTGTGCTAATGCTTCAAGTTGGAGGTCCTTTCTTGGTTTTGGACCTTGACCGGCATATTCTTTATGAGCTTTATCGTAAGCTCTTGCTCTAGCAAAACCGTCGTTATAAACCGCTTCAACACCCATTCTTGTTTGAGGGAAACGATGCGACATTGGCCAGCTTGAACGTTTTACATTTTCACCCAAGGCAAATTTGATAAAAGGTTTTGCATTCGGGAAAAGAAGTTCTTCAGGGTTAGTGTGTCCCCATTTCATCTTAACAATAGCAGACTGACCGCCGATAGGATTGGCAGAACCGTGAAGTAATTGTGCAGCAGTAACACCACCGGCCAATTGACGGTAAATGTCTACATCATTCGGGTTGACAACATCTTCCATTCTTACCATTGAAGACATTACAGCTACATCGTTCACACTGAACAAGGCAATATGAGAGTGTTCATCAATAATTCCAGCTGTAAGGTGTTTTCCTTTCCCGTCAATCACACGTGTCTTTTTACTAGCCTTTAAACCTTTACCTATTTTGACAATTTTTCCTTCTTTAATCAAAACATCAGTGTTTTCTAAAACACCTTCATTTTCATTGGTCCAGACTGTAGCACCTGTTATTAAAATATCTTCTTGTTTTGCAATTTCTTTGCTTCCATAAGCACTGAAAGGATAGATAACATCACCAAGAACATTGGCTTTTTCCTCTTTATCTTTCTTTTGATCCTCTTTTTTATCAGAAGAAGCCACCGCTTTCACCGCAGTCCATTTCACCCATTCGCCTTTAGTGTCTTTACCTTCACCACTGAAATTACCGTTTTGATCAGCCCATCCCGAAAGACGAATTTTAGGTGCATTTTTAGTAGTGTCACCTGCAAAAGCTAACGTCATCATTCCTTGATGTAAAGTAGCTTTAGTGTCCAATTTTGTGGAGTCGTTGATAGAAACATTCCACTTAGGAGCAGAAGGATTATCACCTGATGCTTTAAGAGTGTAAGTAGTATTATTCACTTTCAAAGCGTAGTTGCCAATCAAGTCGTCATTTGTCCATTTTTCAATGACAAACTGATGACCTCTGATCCAGTTTTCAAGTACTTTTCCTTTTTTAGAAAAGATATTATCAGAAGTGATAATGAAGTTGGCGATTTTACCAGGCTCTAAAGTACCTAATCTCGAAGAGGCATTGATATACTGAGCAGGAGTGACTGTAAGCGCTTCTAATGCTTTTTCTTCAGAAAGCCCTCTTTCAACTGCCAAACGTAAATTCTTTAAAAATGAAGTCTTTGAATCCAACTTTGAAGCAGTGATGGCAAATGTAAATCCTTCCTTTTCAAGCATAGCTAAGTTAGAAGGAGCCAATTCCCAGTGTTTCATTTCTGAGAAAGGAGCATTCATTGCATCAATTGGGTCTACAACATTGATAGGTTGAGGATAGCTGATAGGGATAATCAGAGAAGGCTGGAATTGCTTTAGGGTAGCTAAATCTTGGTATTCGTCACCATTACCCACGTAGATATATTTTTTGTTGAATTCTTTCCCAACTTTAGCCGCTCTTTCCAAGTCAAAAAGGTCTTTGGTATCGAAGAATTGAGGGAAAGATTGCGTAGCATTAAATGCTTCCAACGTTAAGTCTGTAAATTTTTCTTTGCCACCTTCAGTATACCATTGAGCATCATAATAAGTCTGTCTTAAAAGTGCTACATAACCCATGGTAGAAACAGGGTACATTTGAGCCGAAGAACCTTTGTCAAAAGCATAATGAGCGCCTACTTGGTTTTCAAGAATTAAAGTATTGGCTCTTCCTTTTCCGAAAGTAATTAAAGCTGATGTACCTCTAGCCACACCATCAGGTAGATAAGTCAAAGCACTACCGAAACCTATTTTACGCATTGCCTCCGCTTTTTTGTCATCACTTTTAAAAAGTTCAGCGGCATTATTATTAGCTCTTATCGCATCGTTGGCATTATAGGCTTTAGGATTTTGAGGTCCAATATTTTCAGGTTTCGTCCATGACCAGAAACTGCCTTTTTTCACGCCGGGCATACCATAATGTGAATTGGCATCGATAAATGAGGCATAAACATGTTTTCCTTTCGCATTAATTTCCGCCGCTCCTTTTGGCACAGCATTGCTTTTATTAACACTTATAATTTTGCCTTCCTTGATAACAAGTGTGGCATTTTCTAATTTTTCCGAAGGGGAGATGTGAATTGTTGCGTTAGTGATAGCGTAATAATTACTCCTGTCGTCCCGAACACCGTTGATTGTAAAAGTTTCTTGAGCGAATATATTGAAACAAGTACAAATCAATAAAAGGACAACACCTAGTAAAGAGTTGAGTCTAATCATATTGAAGTTTTAATTAATTGAATTGGAGGTTGTGTTATATTGAGACACTAACTTAATCAGTATTCAAAACAAAGCAAAACAACATCTTTATTAATTGGTTATATTGGTATTAAAAATAACTATTTATGAAAATACTTATTACAGGAGGATCTGGCCTAATTGGTAAAGAACTTTCAAAAGCATTAATCAGAGGTGGTCATAAAGTAGGATGGCTGTCTCGTAAAGAAGATTTAGATAAAACAATTCCTCGGTACAAGTGGGATATACCCAATAAGATGATAGATAGTAAAGCATTTGACGGGGTAGATGTAGTAATACATTTAGCTGGAAAAAATGTGGGAGAGGGACGATGGACATCAAAAGCAAAAGAGGAAATTTTAAACAGCAGAGTAGGTGCCACTACTTTATTGATGGAGACAATCAATGCATTGGAAATTCCTCCCAAAGCAGTGGTCTGTGCTTCCGCTATTGGTTATTATGGAGATAGAAGTGATGACTTGCTGGATGAGACTTCAAAAGCAGGGAATGATTTTTTAGCTGAGGTGGTGAAAAAGTGGGAAGATGCCATGGATATTTTAACAGTTAGTCGATTGGTAAAGTTGAGATTAGGCGTTGTTTTGTCCAATAAAGGAGGAGCGTTAGAAAAGATAGTATTACCAATTAAACTTGGTGCTGGCGCCGCACTTGGAAGTGGACAGCAGTGGATGTCTTGGATCAGTTTGGAAGACATTGTCCGTCTACTCATTTTTTCAGTAGATAATGACAAGATGAAAGGTGTCTATAATGCAGTGACATCTACTCCATTAACCAATAAAGAAATGACCAAAAGAGTGGCCAAGTTTTATCAGCGTCCTTTGTTGTTGCCTAACGTTCCGGTTTTTGTACTTAAATTATTATTGGGAGAAAGTGTAGCACTAGTTTTGAATAGTACAAAAGTGAAATCATTGGATGAAAACTTGAATTTTGAGTTTAAAAATAAAGAAATTGAAAGTATATTATAATAAACTTATGATTCATAACATTTTACACTATTCTAATAAAAGAGGTAACAATCTTTATGTTGTTACCTCTTTTTTTTGTGATTGCTAGACATTTACCTTTATACCTGTTATAATCGTTTATAATATAACACGTACTTATGCTAATTTCATTAATGTAGCAGGCACTGATGCTGAAAATTAAAACCCAAATACTTTAACAACAATCAGTGCCTGTAGAATGAAAAATTTATCCAATCTCATTATCATGTTTATTCTGAAGTTAAAACCAATATTGATGCATTGTGTTTTATAAGCAATGATACATTTGCTCATGCCTTCAATTCTTTATAATGTTATGAGAATACTTAATTTTTGATGATTAATAGTTTATTTTATCTCATTTATTACATGTAATCATTGTTATGAGATGGTTTTTACTTGTACATATTCAATGTAGTATTGTATTCCATTAAGTAATGATGTTAATGTTTATTTAACTGTTAATGAATTGATTAAATTTATAAAGCACGAAGACAGTCTGTATCTTCTATCAATAATTAAGTCTAACATTAAAATTACACATTGCCTTGAAGCAACAGTTTTTCTATTTCTTTTTTGATTCTTCATAGTTGAAAAAAATCCAATTAGGTCATATGAAGTAAACAAAAATCCAAAACGAAAGAGATGGAGTTCTCATTGAAGCTTTTATTTAAATACTAGTGTAAATCTAATCGGGTATTGAATTTTAAATCTAATATGAAAAAGCACCCAGAAATTATCAACAATCATGCATCCCTATTTTTAACATAGGTGAAAGTGATTTTCTTTCTAAAAACATTTACCTAGTACTTGTGATAACCTCTCAATCTTTTAATAAATACTATTTCATCTTACTCCACTCAAAGCTCAATTATTTCTTCTTATTTTATGAAAAAAATACTATTACTCTTAATTGCTGTTACAATTAGCTTTGTAGGAGCATATGGTCAGGAGCGTACTGTGACCGGTACAGTCTCTGACGGAGGAGAGCCTTTACCAGGTGTTACAGTAGTGGTAAAAGGAACCTCAAAAGGTACAATTACTAACCTTGACGGTAAATTCACCTTAGATGTTGATAATGATGATGTCCTGATTTTCAGTTTTATTGGTTATGCTTCTCAAGAAGTACCCGTAGGTACACAGTCTGTTATTGATGTGCCTTTGGAAGTAGATGCAGAGGAGCTAGATGAAGTTGTAGTCACTGCAATGGGGCAAACACAAGACAAAAAGTCTTTGGGATATGCTGTTCAGGAAGTACAAACAGAAGATCTGCAGCGTACAGGTAATCCTGGTTTAGCAGGATCAATGCAAGGTAAGATTTCAGGTGTAGACATTAAGCCGTCTTCAGGTATGCCGGGCGCCTCAACTCAGATTAACATTAGAGGTGCACGTTCTTTTACAGGAAATAACGCTCCTTTATATGTGATTGATGGTATGCCTATTTCATCAAATCCAGATTTCAGTACAGGTAGTTCTGTGACTGGTAGTGATATTTCAAATAGAGCTGTGGATATTGATCCTAACGATATTGAAAGTATCAATATTTTGAAAGGACAAGCCGCCGCGGCGCTTTATGGTATTAGAGCTTCTAATGGTGTAATCATCATTAAAACTAAAAGTGGTAAAGGGAACAAAATGGGAAAACCAGTGGTGAGAATAAATAACTTTACCAGTTGGGAAACAGTATCCCGTAAGCCAAAATATCAAACTACTTATTCACAAGGTACAGGAGGAAGATATGTTTCTAATAGTTCACAAGCTTGGGGTATTCCAATGTCTGAATTACCGGATGATCCTGATGTAGGCGGTAACTCTCAAGGACAGCCAGGGAAATACTTTGTTGCTCAAAGAGAATTAGCAGGCTTAGATCCATGGGTAGAGCCAAACACTTACGATAATTTTGGTGATTATTTTGAAACAGGTACTACAGTAAATACTTCGGTAAGTGTCAGTCAATCAACAGAAAGTGCCAACTATAGTGTCGGTTTAGGTAATACAACACAAAATGGTGTTGCTCCATCTACAGGAATGAAAAGGTGGAATGCAAAAGGTAAATTTGATGCTACTGTCAACAACTATTTTTCTGTGGGTGTTTCTGCCAACTATGTCAACACTGATATTGATAAATTATCTGGTGGTAATGATGCGGCTTTAGCAGGTGTATACGCAGCTCCAACATCTTATGATTTGAAAGGTATTCCGTTTGCTAATCCAGACAATCCGTATGAGCAAATTTATTATAGATCTCAAACATTTGATAACCCTTACTGGGCGGCGAATAATAATATCTTCAATGATAGAACAGACCGTTTCTTTGGTAATACTTATATTCAATATGAAACGGACATCAACCCCGATATGGATATCAGAGTAAAATACCAATTGGGAATAGATACTTATACTACTCACTTCCAGGATATTTTTGAATATGGTCATCGTGGGGCAGAAGGATACATCACAAACAGAGGTGTTACTAATAATATTTTGAACTCATTGACAACCATTAATTATAACTGGAAGATCAATTCAGATAATAACCTTAGTGCTATTGTTGGTAATGAAATAAACGATACAAGAAAAAAGACATATACTCAGGAAGGACAGCAGTTCAACTTTGGTGGCTGGAGACATATTGAAAATACAAAAGTAATTTCAGCACAAGAAGAACAAAGAAGAACACGTACTGTAGGTTTCTTTGCTAGTGTTTCTTATTCATATAAGAGCTTATTATTTCTTACAGCAACAGGTCGTACGGATTATGTTTCTACTATGCCTAGAAATAATAGAAACTTCTTCTATCCATCAATTTCAGGTAGTTTAGTATTGAGTGAGATGGATTTTATGGACAATGCTGATAAAGTTTCATTATTGAAAATTAGAGCTTCATGGGCTCAGGTTGGTCAAGCAGGTGAATATTTTGAAAACTTCTACGCTGTACCAACTTATGGTGGAGGCTGGTTCGGATCAGGACCTTTCCCTATCCGTTATCCATTAGCAATTAATGACGCCAATGTAAACTCATACACTCCAAATAATAAATTATTTGACCCTAACCTTAAGCCACAGAATACAGCTTCTTATGAATTAGGTGCCGACTTAGGGTTCTTCAACGATAGAATTAACTTGTCTTATACTTATTCTAGACAGGATGTGACGGATCAAATCTTTGCAGTACCTCTGACAGCTTCAACAGGTTATGGAGAATTAGAAACTAATGGTGGTAAGATCAATACGAATGCACATGAGGTGACATTGAATATCATTCCTATCCAGAATCAAGATTGGACTTGGTCACTAGACTTTAACTACTCTAGAATTATCAGTAAAGTAGAAGAGTTAGCAGACGGTGTGGAAAGTATTTTCTTAGGAGGTTTTACAACACCTCAAGTGAGAGCAGCAGCAGGGTTTGCCTTCCCAGTAATTTATGGTAGTAGTTTCCAAAGAGGACCTAATGGAGGAGTTTTAGTAGATGAGGATCCAAATTCAGCAGATTATGGTTTACCAATGGCAGGTCCAGCTAAAATTATTGGAGATGTAACTCCTGATTTCATTTTAGGTTTTGGAACAACTTTAAATTATAAGACATGGACATTAGGAGCCACTTTTGAGTGGAAGCAAGGAGGTGAAATGTACTCAGGTTCTAACGGTCTTGTAAACCTTTATGGTGTGAGTCAGGTAACTGAAGACAGAACAAATCCATTTATTTACCCTGGTGAAAAAGCAGACGGTTCTCCAAATGATATTCAAAGAGGTGGAGAATCTGATACTGGAGCCTATCAAAGAAGATATGATAATGTTGAGGGTAATATCGATGAAGCGTATATCTATGATAATTCGTTTGTAAAATTAAGAGAGCTTTCTGTAGGGTATAAGTTCCCTCAAAAAATTATCAAAGGAACAACAAGTGTTGGTTTGTCTGTGTTTGCAAGAAACATCTTATTATGGACAGAACTGCCAAACTTTGACCCTGAGTCTTCACAAGGTAACAATAACATGGGTGGATCTTTTGAAAGATTCTCAATGCCAAATACAAACAGCTTTGGTTTTGGAGTAGACATTACTTTCTAATCTAAATCTTAACAAGAAAAATGGAAAAAATAAAATATATGAAGTTATTCCTGATTGGAATAATACTCTCCTTAGCATCTTGTTCAGAAGATGTCTTGGATGAAATTAATAAGAACCCGAATAATCCTCTGGATGCTCCATCACAGTTTGTGATGACAGATGCCATGAACGCATCATTAGTAAGAGTAGCAAATGGTGATTATGCATTTTATGCCTCATTATTTATAGAACATCAAGTAGGTGTTTTCAATCAATTTCATCAAGCAGAGATTCGATTAGATGCCTCTTTAACCCAGGCAACAACCTACAACTCTGCATGGGTAGGATCATATGAAGCATTAAGAAATCTGAAGGTGGTGATTGAAAAGTGTTCCGAAGGAGGAATTGAAGTAGGCAACAACCATACATTAGGTATTGCTCAAATTTTAATGGCTTATAACCTATCAGTAGTGACTGATATGTGTGGTGATGTTCCTTGGAGTGAAGCTTTAGATCCTGTAAATTTCTTAAGACCAAAGCTGGATAAACAAGAAGATGTCTATAAAGCTATTTTTCAATTATTGGATGATGGAATTGCCAATTTAGCAAAAGAAAATGAGGGTAATTACCAGCCTATTGGAGTTCATGATATGATTTATGGAGGATCATCAGATTTCCGTGCAGCATGGACGAAATTAGCTTGGGGTTTGAAAGCTAGATTTACAATGAGATTATCTCACGTTGACCCAACTAATTACACCTATCAAGATGTCATTGCACATGCCGCAAAGTCGTTTGCTTCTATCAGTGAGCAAGCAAAATCAACTTATAATGGCTCCACATCTTATAACCCTTATTATTTAATGTATACTCAAAGGGATTATTATGGATCAAGCCAAAGTATGAGAAACAATATGGACGATCAAGATCCAAGAGTTGCTACATATTTTGTAGAATATCCTGGGACAGATTCATTGGCTTTTGCACCAAACGGAGATATTGATCAAATTCAAGGTGTATATGGTATCTCAGACTATTTTAATAATAGAACACAAGATACTTACATTATGAGCTATCACGAGTTACAATTCTTGATTGCTGAAGCACAAGCAAGGTCAGGAGGAAGTACCGCAGACATTCAGGCTGCAACTGTTGCTGCTGTAAGAGCACATTTGGCCGCTGCAAATATCAGTCAAACACAAATTGATGCTTATATAACATATATAGAAGGTAGTAAAACTTTTGATGCTGATTATGTAATGCGCGAAAAGTATATTGCACAGTATATTTCTGAATCGTTGGAAGCCTATAATGATTACAGAAGATTGAAGGCAATGGGAGCAGATAGTTATATTACTTTCTTAAACCCTCAGCCTGCAAAATTCCCTCTAAGAATGACTTATGGAGCTGATGATGTCAATAATAATCAGTTTGTAAGAGAAGCTTTAGAGAGTACAAATGTTTACACTGATAATGTTTGGTGGGCAGGTGGAAGTCGTT
This sequence comes from Flammeovirga sp. SJP92, assembly GCF_001583495.1. Lineage (GTDB taxonomy): Bacteria > Bacteroidota > Bacteroidia > Cytophagales > Flammeovirgaceae > Flammeovirga. The sequence goes on from NZ_LQAQ01000099.1 coordinate 79,673, forward strand.
AGTATTACAAAATAATTATTAGTAAAGGGTACACTTAATTATATAAAGTGTACCTTTTTTTGTTATCTGTAAAATATAACAAAATGTACAATATACTATTTTTTAATAAATTTTGAATATTTTAATTTTAGTTATTTTTTATTCTTTATTTTTTATTTTTATTTATTTTAAATATTGTAAATCAGTTATTTATGAGTATATTAATTCAATTTTAAAACTCATTAACTTAAATAAATACAAGCCATAAAGTTAAAAGTTGATATTGCGGTACGAATAAAGGTTAATATTAAAAAAGATTCACTTTTATCAAGAGCAATCTAAAACCTAATTAGAAACCAATTTAAATTTTGTATTAACGTTTTTTTTAGACTCCATTTCAATTATTTTCTTTCAAAAACGCATACTACAATCTTAGCTTAATTTAATCAATTATATGAACAAGCGACTTCTATCCACAATAGTGCTTGCATTGATAACAATGTTGAGTTCTATTGCGCAGGACCGCACCATTTCTGGTGTAGTGTCAGAGGAAGGTAATCCCCTTCCTGGTGTTACAGTTTTATTAAAAGGAACAAGTAAAGGTACTATTACTGACCTAGACGGTAAATATCACCTTACTATCGGAGATGATGCAACTCTAGTTTTCAGTTTTGTAGGTTACTCTACTCAAGAAGTAGCAGTAGGACAAAGTTCTAGAATCGACATCTCATTAGAACAAGATGCTGAGCAATTAGACGAGGTTGTTGTAACAGCGATGGGACAACAGACCGATAAAAAATCTATTGGTTATGCTTATCAAGAAGTAAATGCTGAAACATTACAACAAGCAGGTAACCCTGGTTTAGCAGGTGCACTTCAAGGTAAAGTTTCTGGTGTAGATATTAAGCCATCTTCAGGTATGCCAGGTGCATCTACACAAATCAATATTCGTGGATCTAGATCATTTACTGGCAACAATGCTCCTTTGTATGTTGTGGATGGTATGCCGATTTCTTCAAATCCAGACTTCTCAACGGGTTCATCTGTAACTGGTGCTGACGTAGCAAACAGAGCTGTAGATATTGATCCAAACGATATTGCAAGCATCAATATTTTAAAAGGTCAAGCAGCGGCAGCTCTTTATGGTATTAGAGCATCTAATGGTGTAATTATCATTGAAACAAAATCTGGTAAAGGTGGAAGAAGTTCAAAACCTATTGTGAACGTTTCAAATACGACTTCATTTGATGTTGTTTCAAGAGCTCCTGAGTATCAGACAAAATATGCTCAAGGTTCTGCTGGTGTTTTCGATCCTTATTCATCAATGGCATGGGGACCAAGAATTTCAGATTTACCTAATGATATTAATAACGACCCAAGTCGACCTACAGGACCTAATGGGACAGGCTATGGAGGTAATCACCAAGGTCATGAAGGTAAGTATTTTGTACCTCAATTAGAACATGCAGGTATGAATCCTTGGGTAACTCCAGGTACGTACGATAATTTTGGAGATTACTTTGGAACAGGTTATACAGTTAATACTTCTGCTAATATTAGTCAATCAACTGATAATGTTAACTATAGTGTTGGTATTTCAAATGTAGACCAAAAAGGTGTTGCTCCAAGTACTGGAATGACTAGATGGAATGCAAAAGCTAGATTAGATGCTTCATTAAATGATAACTTTAGCACAGGAGCTTCAGCTAACTATGTTCAATCTGAAATTGATAAGCTTTCAGCTGGTAACGATGCGGCTTTAGCAGGTGTTTATGCTGCACCTAATTCATATAACTTAAAAGGAATTCCTTCGGCAAACCCTACAGATCCTTATGATCAGATTTCTTTTAGAAATTTGGGCTTCCCTAACCCTTATTGGGCAGCAGAAAACAATGTTTTCAATGAGAAAACAGACCGATTCTATGGTAATGCTTATTTACAATATGAATCTAAATTGAGAGATAACATGGATATCCGTGTGAAATATCAATTGGGTGTTGATTCTTATACATCACATTACCAAGATATTTTTGAATATGGAAACAGAGGCGTATTCAATGGTGCTGGTGGAGGATCTATCAAAAACTATGGTGTAACAAATAATACTATTAACTCTTTGGCTACAGTTAATTTCAATTGGGAAATCACTTCAAAGAGCAAAATTTCAGCAATTTTGGGTAATGAATTGAACGACAATACTCAAAAGAAATATGAGCAATATGGTGCTAATTTCAATAGTGGAGGTTGGCAACATATTTCAAATACTCAGGTTCAATCAATGGATGAGAGACAACGTATGACGAGAACAGTTGGTTTCTTTGGTAGTTTGACCTATTCTTATGAGCAAATCTTCTTCTTAACAGCTACAGGTCGTAATGATTATGTATCGAGTATGCCAAGAGGTAATAGATCATTCTTCTACCCTTCAATCTCAACTTCAGTTGTATTGAGCGAGCTTGATTTCTTGAAAGATGTAGATGAATTATCATTATTTAAAGTAAGAGCATCATGGGCACAAGTAGGTCAAGCAGGTGATTATTATGAAGACTATTATAGTATTCCATCATATTCTGGAGGATGGTGGTCTGGAGAGTACCCTATCAATTACCCAATGAATGGTGTGACAGGTTTCAATAGATACGGAACACTTTATGATCCTCAGTTAAAACCTCAAAATACAACATCATATGAACTTGGAACTGATTTAGGATTCTTCAATGATCGTATTGTATTATCATATACTTATTCTCGTCAGGACGTAGAAGATCAAATCTTTGCTGTGCCATTGGCAAAATCTACTGGTTATTCTCAGAAGTTGACAAATGGCGGTCGCATCAGTACAGATGCACATGAGATCAACTTAACATTAGTTCCTATTCAGAAGAAAGATTTAAGATGGGATATGACTTTCAACTATTCGAGAATTGTATCTGTAGTTGAAGAATTAGCACCAGGTGTGGAATCAATTTTCTTAGGTGGATTTGTAACTCCACAAGTTAGAGCTGCAGAAGGATTTGCTTATCCTGTAATTTACGGTTCAACATACTTGAGAGATGACAATAACAATATTATTGTTGATAAAGATGGTTTACCAATGGTTGGACAAGAGGGTATTATTGGTGATGTAACTCCGGATTTCATCTTGGGATTCAATACAAGTCTTCAATATAAGAACTGGAACTTATCAGCAGTATTAGATTGGAAACATGGTGGTGAAATGTACTCAGGTACTAACGGTTTGATGAAACTTTATGGTGTATCAAAAACAACTGAAAACAGAGATCAAGATATTATTTATCCAGGTGTAAAAGAAGATGGTTCTCCAAACGATATTGTAATTGGACCAAATGGCGAAAAATCTCACCAAGATTTATACTTAAGAGAAAACGGTATCAATGAGTCATTTATTTATGATAACTCATTCCTCAAGTTAAGAGAATTGGCTGTAGGGTATCAATTCCCAGAAAAAGTGTTCAACGGAACAACTGGAGTAAGATTATCAGCTTTTGCTCGTAACATCTTATTATGGTCTAAACTTCCAAACTTAGATCCTGAATCATCTCAAGGTAATAATAACATGGGTGGATCTTTCGAAAGATTCTCTATGCCAAACACTTCAAGCTTTGGTTTTGGTGTTGACTTAACATTCTAATTTGACATAACATGACAATCAAAAAATATATAAACAAGTTTGCCATTTTATGTGTGGCAGGCGCAACCTTATTCTCTTGTTCAGAGGATAAGATGGACGAAATCAACCAGAATCCAAATAACCCGACAGAGATGTCAACAAATTTGATTCTAACAGATTTGATCAACAGAACAGCTGTACAAGTAGCTAATGGTGATTTTGCTTTTTATGCATCATTATTTGTAGAGCACTATGTAGGTACTCACAATCAGTTTTATCAATCTGAAATTCGTGAAGACGGACAGTTAGCAGTTGCATCAACTTACAATAACTCTTGGAATGGAGCATATACAGCTTTAAGAGATGCGAAAGATGTAATTGAAATTTGTTCTCCAGAAGGAAAAGAACAAGGAAATACTGCTAACTTGGGTATTGCTCAAGTATTAACGGCGTATAATTTATCAATTCTTACAGACGTTTGTGGTGATGTACCTTGGTCTGAAGCATTGAATGCAGAAGATTTCATGTTGCCGAATGTTGATAAGCAGGAAGATATTTACAATGAAATCTTTGCATATATCGATGCGGGTATTGAAAATTTAAGTATTCCTAGTGGTTTTAATAGTATTGGAGGCTATGACCTTGTTTATGGAGGTGATGTAGAATTATGGACAAAGTTTGCTCATGGTTTAAAGGCAAGACTTTTAATGCGTTTATCTCATGTGAGACCAAATGTTTATGATGAAGTAATTGCTGAAGTTGCAAAGTCATTTACAAGTGCTGCTGAAGAAGCTAAATATGTATATAATGGAGGATCAAGTAATAACCCTTATGCGTTATTGTACGTAACACGTGATCAATATGGTTCTTCAAAATCATTACATGATATGATGTCTGCAAACAATGATCCTAGAATTGCAACTTATTTTATCCCTAAAAGTGATGATGAAGACGCTGTGTTAGTTTTAGGAGAAAATGGTCAAAATGAGCAAAATCAAAATAAGTATGGTATCTCAACTTATTTCAAAGATAGAACCAACGCTACTCAGTTCTTATCTTTCCATGAGTTGAAATTCTTAGAAGCAGAAGCTTTAGAAAGAAAATCAGTAGGTTCTGGTCAAACCGCAGCTATCGAGGCAATAAAAGCAGCATTTGAATATGCTAATTTAACTAGTGATCAAGCTGATACTTATGTAGCGACAATTACAGACTTCAGTATTGATAGAATTATGGGTGAGAAGTATGTATCATTCTTCCAATCAGAGGCTATCGAAGCATATAATGACTTCCGTAGATTAAAGGCAATGAACGGAGGAGCACATCCATCTTATGTGAACTTCCAAAACCCTAAAGTGGAGAAATTCCCATTAAGATATACTTATGGTGCTGATGACGTAAATAATAACGTGAATGTTAGAGAAGCTTATTTAAACATTAATGTATATAATGATAATGTATGGTGGGCTGGTGGTTCCCGTTAGTTCACATATCATAAGGTTCAAAAACTTTTGTAATGTAACTTTATGAACGTACTTTTTGGTTAAGCCCAATGGATTTATTTCCATTGGGCTTATTTTTTTAAGTCTACTTAAAAGAATATCGTTAGTCGAAATCATAAAGAATTAGCTTTTCTCTACTTTAACATATAGCATAAAAAATATATCATATCATTAAGTATCACATGTAGAGTAAGTGATATGTTATGATGATTTTAGCTCTTTTGAATATTCATAATTTGAATTGAAAAATTATTTAGATTGTTATGATCAAATGATTAATTCTTAACTTTTATAAGTGATTTGTTATTCATTTAACCTTGTGCAGTTGAAGTTTATCTCCCTTAAAATAAAAATGAAAGAGTATAATCTTTATTATAAATTGATATGTTAAATGAGGTGTTGAGAAAGTTAAATTACCTATTGCATCAAACTCTAAAATTAATGGTTTAAATTGAAATTATATTTTTTAGTGGCGAATCTCAAATTTAACCCTACTATAAAGCATATTATTCAATTAATTGATGAATTTGGTTAAATGTTAAATTGTTATTATTCAGGTGTTTATATTTTTATTTGTATATTTTCACATTCATTAACTAAAGATAGTTAAAAAAAATATGTGAAAAATAAGATATTGCAATGTAAACATAGGTTAAATTTTTTAATATTCTCTTTTTTTAAGTTTTAGGAAAAGATTTAAAGATTCAACTATTTAAAGTATAAACGTTTTTTTAGGGACTTCCAATTCAATAATTCTGTTAAAAACGGATACTGCAATCTTAAGCTTAATTTAATTCAATTATTTATGTACAAACGACTTCTATCGTCAATTGTATTTATTTTAGCTCTCGCTGTAAATACTTTTGCACAAGAAAAGACTGTCTCAGGTGTTGTAACTGAAGAAGGCACCGGTCAACCTCTTCCAGGTGTAACAGTTGTCATTAAAGGGACATCAAAAGGTACCATCACCAATATCGATGGTGCATTCAAACTTCAACAACAATCTGCATCTGATGTATTGGTATTCAGTTTTGTAGGTTATGAAGCACAAGAAGTGGCAGTTGGTACTCAATCAACAGTTAATGTCACTTTAAATCAAGATTTAGAACAACTTGAAGAAGTAGTAGTAATCGGATATGGTACTACAGAGAAAACTTCATTTACTGGTGCTGCAACTACTGTAGACTCAGGGACAATTACTAAGGTACAAACATCAAACCCGTTATCTTCATTAGAAGGTTCTGTACCTGGTTTATCAGTAACTGGTATTTCAGGACAACCAGGATCATCTCCAGATATTGTTGTTCGTGGTTTTGCAGGTATCGGTACTTCAAATGCTCCACTAATTGTTGTAGATGGTGCTATCTTTGATGGTCAAATGAATGCAATTAACCCTAATGATATTGAATCATTCTCAGTATTAAAGGATGCATCTGGTACAGCCATCTATGGTTCAAGAGCAACAAATGGTATCATTATGATTACTACAAAAAGTGGTAAGACAGGTGCTCCAAAAATCAACTTCTCGACAAGATATGGTGTTTCAGAAAGAGCTTTCAAGGAATACGAGAGAGTAGGTTCTAAGGATTATATGTCGGCAATGTATGAAGGTCTTAAGCAACAATACATGAACCGAGAAGATAATCCACTATCTGCAGAAGAGGCTGGTTTAGAAGCGTCAAAAAACTTGATGGGTACTACTGGTAATTATAATAATTTCAAAATTTCAAATGGACAACCATTAATCAATGAGTTTGGAGAGTTTAATGAAACTGCTCAAATGCTTTGGGAAGATGATTGGCAAGGAGAATTAATCGGTACTGGAATACGTCAAGAATACAACTTGGATGTAAACGGTGCAAGTGATAAGACTGATTATTTATTGTCGCTAGGTTATTTAGATGAAGAAGGTATTGTAAAGAACTCTGGTTTTGAAAAGTTTACAGCAAGGTTAAAAGTAAATACAGATATTAAGAAATGGGTGAAAGCTGGTTTGAATGTAAACTATGGTTACACAACAAGTAACTTTTTAGGTGCTGACGGAACAGCAACTTCTAATCCATTCTATTCAACTCGTGCAATGGGTCCAATCTATCCAGTATACATTAGAGATAGACAAGGTAATTTTGTTTATGATGATAACGGAAACAAAATCTTTGATTTTGGTAACGGTGAGCAAATAAACATCAATACAGATTTGAATCCAGGTGATGAAGGTTACGAATCATTAGTAAGACCTTATGCAGGTAATTCAAATGTAGTGGCTACAACTCAGTTAGATCAAAACTATAACGAAAGACATAGTATTGGAGCAAGAGGTTATTTAGATTTTGATTTTGGTAAAGGTTTTGGTTTTAAAACGAATATATCAACAGATACCTATGCAACTAACTACCTTGAGCATCAAAATAGTGAGTATGGTGATGCGCAAAATGTAGCTGGTCGTACTGTGAGAACAAATGATATGAATATGTCATATACATTTAACCAAATTTTGACATATCAAAAAGGTTTTGATAAGCATAATGTAAATGCAGTATTAGGTCACGAATATTATTCATTGAATTACCAATATTTGTCAGCAACAAAAACAGGTTTCCCATTATCAGGTTTAACAGAATTGAACCCTGCAACGACAATCTCTGGTGCTAGCTCTTATCAGTTAGATCATAGAATGGATTCTTACTTTGGTCGTTTAGAATATAACTTTGATCAGAAGTATTTCTTCTCTGCTTCATTACGTCAAGATGCGACATCACGTTTTAATAAAGATTCAAGAGTGGGTAACTTTTGGTCAGTTGGTGGTGCTTGGAGATTATCAGAAGAGAGCTTCTTAAAATCAACTTCTTGGATTGATGAATTAAAACTTCGTGCTTCTTACGGTAAATTAGGTAACGAGCAAGTTGTAGATAGTAATGGAGATGATGATTACTACCCATGGGAAGCATTGTATAATTTAAGTTTCTCTAACTCGTCATACCCTGGTGGTAAATTGAGCTCATTAGCAAACCCAAGTTTGGAATGGGAGAAAAATGCAATGTTTAACATTGGTGTTGACTTTAGCTTCATGAATAAAATTTCAGGTGCCATCGAAGTGTATCAAAGTACAACAGAAGACGGTATCATGAGTAAGCCACTAGCTCCTTCAACAGGTTTTAGTAGTATTATTGCTAACATTGGTCAAGTACAAAATAGAGGTGTAGAGATTACTTTAAATGCAACTCCTGTTAGAACTAAGAACTTCGGTTGGGATATTGGTCTTTTATGGAGTAAAAACATAAACGAAATTACTGAGTTACCACAAGGTGAATTTATCAACGGTACGAAACAATGGAAAGTAGGAAACTCTATTTATGATTTCTATTTAAGAGAATTTGCAGGTGTTGATCCTCAAAACGGTGATGCTCTTTACTATAAAGATGTTATTGGAGATGATGGTGAACCTACTGGAGAACGTGAAACAACAAATGTTTATTCTGAGGCAGGACGTTATATTGTAGGAACTGCTATTCCAGATTTCCAAGGTTCAATTACAAACACTTTTACATATAAAGGTTTTGACTTCTCAGTATTATTTACATACTCAGTAGGAGGTAGTGTTTATGATGGATCATATGCAACATTAAACAGAGTTAGAGCAGGTAGTGCATTGCATGTAGATGCTGTACATAAAGCATGGAAACAACCAGGAGATGTTACTGATGTGCCTCGTTTACAATTAGATGAAAATGCAAACCTTTACAGAACATCAACAAGATTTTTAACAGATGCAACAAACTTTGGTATTAGAAACCTTACTTTAGGTTATACATTGCCAAGAAGTATTGCAAATAAAATCCAAACTTCAAACGTAAGAGCATACGTTACAGCTGATAATTTATGGTATTCGAATGCTCGTCAGGGATTATTTATTAATCCAGCTTCATCAGGCTTAACAGATTATACTTATGTGCCTGTTCGTACAATTTCATTTGGTTTGAACTTATCTTTATAATATAATATGAAATTCAATAAATTTTTAGGCTTACTTGCAGCTGTCGGTATTTTATCAAGCTGTACTGATAATTTAGATGTTGCCCCAACAGGTGATGTATCTGAGGGTGTACTTCTAAGTTCTGTACAAGGTGCAGAAGTAGCTTTAAATGGTATATATAGAAACATGTATTCATATTCTGAACGAACTGACCATTTTGGAGAAATGGCTATTAAACAGGCGTTAGAATTGAAAGCAGATGATTTTTATCACTTAAATCGTGGATATGGTTGGTTCACAGATGCTTATACTTGGACCGATTATGACGCTACTTTAGATAGAACTGAATATATCTGGAGCTATTACTATGAAAACATCGCTAACGTAAATGCAATTCTAGCAAAAGTAGATGAGCTAGCAGGTTCTGATGATGAAAAAGCAGTAGTTAAAGGTCAGGCGTTAGGTTTGAGAGCTTATTATTATTTAAATCTAGTGCAACTTTACCAACAAACTTATGTTGGAAATGAGGCAGCACCAGGAGTTCCTATTTATATAGAACCATCTTCTCCTGATACACCTCCAGCTGCTAGATCTACTGTTCAAGAAGTATATGATCAGGTTGATGCAGATTTAGTAGCGGCTGAAGCGGAGTTTGATAAAGTGCCAGCACACTCTCAAGAACACTCTTCACATGTGGATGCAAAGGTTGTTTATGGTATAAAAGCAAGAGCTGCTTTAATTAAGAACCAGTGGGCGACTGCTGCAGAGTATGCAGGTAAAGCAAGAGCTGGTATTAATCTTGCAACTGGTACTGCATTTAATAATGGCTTTAGTAATGCGTCAAGAGCTGAAGGTTGGCTTTGGGGATTACAGGTGATTGGAGATCAAAGTACTATCTATGCATCTTGGTTCTCTTTTGTGGATAACACAGTATTTGGTTATGCTGGTTTAGGTATGCAAAAGTGTATTAATAAACAATTATTTGATCGTTTGGGAGATACTGATTCTAGGAAATCATTAATTACAGATGGTGATGCAGATATACCTTACATGTTTAATAAGTATAGAATGACATCTCCATCTACTTGGGCAGGTGATTATGTATTAATGCGTGCTGAGGAAATGCTTTTAATTGAAGCTGAAGCAAAAGCAATGTTAGGACAGAATGCTGAAGCCGCACAAGTTTTACAAGAATTAGTTGCAGTAAGAGATGCTAGTCACAACGTCACATCGTTAACGGGTGCTGCATTACTAGATGAAATTTCTTTCCAAAGAAGAGTTGAACTATGGGGTGAAGGTTATCGTTTGTTTGATTTATTAAGAAAGAAAGAAAGACTTGATAGAACAAATGGTGGTCATAATTCAGGTTTTGCACAGGTAATGGAAAGAGAAGTTGGAGCTGATGGTTGGGTTTTTGAAATTCCACAAGCTGAACTTGATGCGAACCCTAATTTATAATTAAGGTTTATAATAACTAATTAGTTATATATGAGGCTGTTTCATAACTAAGTTTATGGAACAGTCTCTTTTTATATGATAATAATTGGGGAATCGTGGTAAAAGGTTAACTACTTGATTTCTATACAATATAAGAATATATAATAAACCCCTGAAAATGTCAAAATTGACTTTTTCAGGGGTTTTAGCTTGCCTAAATTTGGATTGCCACACAAAAAAAAGGTACAAATCAAGCTCAAAATAGTATGCAATTCGAAATATTCAAGCTTGAACAAGTTCAAACTCTTCAATAATATAAATTTAAGAATCCTGAATTAGGAAAAAATTCTCTGAGAAAAACTTGAGCAATTATATACTTCCTATTTCCCAAAAGGAGGGAAGAAAGTCATAGTTCAATAATTAAGGACAAACTAGCTCTTATGTTTCTGAAGTCCTACTCTGGTTTAAGAGATGATTAATTAATTGACAGACTGAATACAGATTGAACTTATCAGGTGTTTTGTTTTCGCTTTTTTTAAAAGATAATGAAACAATAAAATACATTACACTCTACCAAGTACAACTCGTTCTCACATTTCATCAATCATTGATATTGATGAACTTCAATTTACCTTATTAAAATACAGGAAAGAAGGTATTGATTTTTCTAATCTATTACTGATGGATACTACCTGTTATGAAAGTGGTAAATTGTGTATAATCAAGAAAATATACTTCCATCAACTATATATGTTTGATCATAAAAAGGAACGTATTGATGACCGTATCATCTCCCTTTCCAAGCCTTGGTTTCGCCCGATTGTAAGAGGAGAACTAAAAAAGTAGATTTTGGATTCAAAGCTCATATTCTGTAAGTAGAAGGAATCAGTATTATTGATCATTTATCATCCAATGCTTTTAGTGAAGGTACATACCAAAATAGAGCTTCTATAAACATCAAAAAATCTTTAGAAGTAAAATAGAGCAGATGGGATCTATGCTACCAATAAAAACCGTCGATAACTAGTAAAAACACCTTCATAAACTTTAAAATGAAAGATCCAAAATCCTATACAAAGGAAGAAAATAGCATAGTTGAGATCATCGCAAAAGGAAGACTGCCCCAAATGGAAGTTTTTTTGGAACCTATAAAAGAAGTTATGGGCTCGGCAAGATAAAAGTGAGAACAGAAGCGGATGAAAAACAATAGATTGTGTTTGGAATTCTTATTTCTAATGCTGTTTTAATGAGGAAAAAAAAGAAACGAAACCACTTGAAATACCACAAGAAAGGCAATTTAAATTAGTAGTATAAAAAGTCACTTTCCCAATATCCCTTGGATAAATGTGTCTATATAGTTCTTAATGGGGTATTTTTTTGAACTAATTCTATATAAAACCACCCACTAAAATAGATAGAATACTTCTGTTTTAATGGGTGATGAAACTATTTACCGGAATTCCCTAATTATTGATCATATGTAACAATTTTGACAAGAGTAATAAAGGAAAAGATGATTCTTATTTACAACTTCGTATAAGAAATTAAAGAATAATAAAAGTCTTTTGAAAGTGAAATGTATATGAGTTAGGACGAATCAGAAAAGAATAAATTAAAGCTTTTTATCCATGAAGATTAACTTGTTATAATAGTATATAGGTTAGCTATGAATACTATAAAAATAAAGAGTTGTGGAATTTAACATTAATTTAGGGGTGAAAATTAGGAAGAATTGGAATTATTATTTTTTGAAGAAAATCCTTAATTTTTTGGGTGATTATTGTACTATTGGAAGATTTCACTGTGTTTGTTTAAGTGTAATTTTTAAGAAAAGTTAAAAAAATACTAACATTTGTTTACATATTTAAGAAATTTCTATTACATTTGAGGACGTGATAATTAATCATTTGATATAATGTACTACTAATACTTTGTATATAACTACTAATATTTAAACGGAATATATTTTTTGCTACCAATTCATAACGAGCAAAATTTTTTATAGAAGGAAGGGTTTTTTGGACTAAACCTAACCGATATTTAAACTTTAAGTTCCAATTCAATTTATTTTAACTATGAAAAAAGCAATTATGCTTCTTTCTCTCCTAATGAGCTTGTCTTTTGCTACGCTTGCTCAAGAGAGAACTGTATCCGGTACAATCTCGGATGCGAATGGCGAGCCGTTGCCTGGTGTTGCCGTAATATTAAAAGGTACTACACAAGGTACTGTAACAAACATCGACGGAGGGTATAGGCTGACAGTTTCTGGTCAGAATCCAACTTTAGTTTTCAAACTGGTAGGTTTTGTTCAGGTTGAAAGAGCGGTAGGCTCTAGCTCAGCTATTTCGTTATCCCTAGAGGAAGATATGAAACAACTGGATGAAGTTGTAGTATCAGCCTTAGGTTTTGAGGAAGATATTGACAAACTAGGATCAGCTCCTTCAAAAATAGCAGCTGAAAGTATTGTACAATCTGGTGAAGCTAACCTTATTAATGGTTTAGCAGGTAAAGCTTCAGGTGTAAGAATTAACAGTACATCTGGTGATCCTGGTGCTGGTTCATCTATCCAAATTCGTGGACAAGCAACAATTAACGGAGGTCTAGATCCATTGATTATTGTTGATGGTATGCCAATCAACAACTCAAGTGTAGGAGAGTCTACTAACTCAGTAGATGGTGTAGCACAGCAGTCAAGACTAAATGATATTAACCCTAATGATATTGAGTCTATGCAAGTGTTGAAAGGTGCTTCCGCAGCTGCTCTTTGGGGTTCTAGAGCTGCAAATGGTGTAATTGTTATTACAACAAAGAAAGGTTCTTCGACAGGTAAAAAAATGAATGTTTCTTATCGTGCGTCTTACTCAATAGATGAAATCAATAGAAAGCCTGAGTTACAATCTACTTATGGACAAGGATGGGGCGGTGCTTACGTAGAAGGTATCCTTACATCTTGGGGAGATAAAATTGCTGATAGAAAAGGAGGAAGCGATATTTATGATGAAACAGGTTCTAGATTTGAAGCTCAAAATGGTAACCTTTACTACCCTATTTCTGAGAAAAATAGTCGTGACGTATACACAAATTCAAACTGGGATGAAATTTTCCAAAATGGATCATTCTTAGATCAAAATATTTCAATCTCAGGTGGTGATAGAGACGGTTCTTTTATGTTCTCGGTGTCTGATATGGACCAAAGAGGTGTAGTTAAAAATTCGAACTACAAAAGAACAACAGCTCGTTTGAACACAATGAAACGTTTTTCTGATAAGTTCAAATTGACGAACACATTCAATTACACTCACTCAAAGTCAGAAAGAACTCAGAAAGGTTCAAATACTTCAGGTTTGATGCTAGGTTTATTAAGAACTCCTGCAGATTTTGATATGAGAGATTATAAAGGTACATATTATGGAGAAGATGGTACCGTAATTGAAAACACTCAAAGAACTTATAGAGATCCTCTAGGAACAGGTGCTCCGCGTTACGATAACCCACTATGGACTGTAAACGAGCAATCGAACCCATCAAAATTAAATAGATTTATCGGTACTGCCGAAGCTCAATTATTACCTGTAGAATGGTTAGACTTTACTTTAAGAACTGGTGTAGATTATTTCCAAGAAAATAGAGCTACATATTTTGCAGAAGGGTCTGCGGCAACAGGTGGTGCAGGTTTTTATGAAGAAGATAATATTTCAGAATTACAGTTTAATGTGGATTTATTAGGTCGTGTGCAAAAGCAAATCACTTCAGATTTAATGTTCACAGGTGTTCTTGGTTTCAACTATAACCAAAGAGATTATGAGCGTAGAGGTGGTGAAATGAATGAATTTACATTAGCTACAGCACCTCCTAACTTTACAAACTCAACAAACGACGTTAATTCACCTTCAAACTTCTACAGAACAATCAAAACTGCAGCAGTTTATGGTACAGCTAATTTCTCTTTTAAAGATAGATTATTTGTGAATGGTACTCTAAGAGGTGAAGCTGCTTCAACTTATGGAGAAGAGGAAAAGTCAGTTTATTACTATCCTTCAGCGGATGCTGCATACCAGATTTTAAATACAAATTCAGGAGCATTGAGTTTTGCAAAAGTAAGAGCTTCATGGGGGCAAGTTGGTGTTCAGCCAGGAGCATATTTAACTAGAACTCTTTATGCAGCTACAACAGTAACTGAATCATGGGGTCCTTCGTTAGCGATGTCTGGTTATGGTGGAGGTTTCGGCCAGTCTTTTAGAGCTGGTAACCCTTTCCTTAAGCCTGAAATCAAGACTGAATGGGAGATTGGTACAGATTTAAGATTCTTATCAAATAAGGCTAAATTAGGTATTACTTATTTCTCTAATGAGACAAATGATTTATTATTAGATGTTGATCTAGCTCCTTCTTCTGGTTTTGCTAACCAATTCCAAAATGCAGGTTCTCTAGAAAACCAAGGTATCGAATTAGATTTAGGATATGAAATCTTTAAAAATGCAGATTGGAGAGTTTCAGTAGACTTAAACTGGACGAAGATCAATAGTAAAGTAACTGATATCAATGGTTCACAGTTTATCTTATTAACAGGTTTCACTTCAACAGCATCTGGTGCAGCTGAAGGACATCCAGTAGGAGCACTTTGGGGTACTGACTTCCAAAGAAATGATGACGGTTCTTACGTTTTAGATGATAATGGATTCCCAATGGAAGATCCAGAAGAAAAAGTAATTGGTGATCCAAATCCAGATTGGAGAGGTGGTTTAGGTGCTACTGTATCTTATAAAGGTTTCAGATTATACGCTTTAGTTGAACATTCTCAAGGTGGTGATGTATGGAATGGTACAAGAGGAGCATTATCGTACTTTGGTAAGACAATTGATCAAGGTGGTGAAACTACAGCAAGCTCTGAAGTTACAGCTTGGGATGGTACTACTTATGCATCAGGAGATACTTTCAGAGGTGAAATTGCTGACTTCGGTGGAGGTCCTGTAGCATTAGATCAGTCTTGGTATACTTCTGGTCCTGGTTCTGGATTCACAGGTCCTGGTAAAAACTTCGTAGAAGATGCAACTTGGACTAGATTAAGAGAAGTTACATTAAGCTACAGCTTAAGAATGCCTGCTTTAAAGAGAGCAATCAAGATTTCATCAATAGATCTTTCTGTAACAGGACGTAACCTATTCTTATGGACGGATTATAAAGGTGTTGACCCTGATACAAACTTAACAGGAGCAACTGCAAATGGTAGAGGATTAGATTACTTCAACAACCCAAGTACAAGATCATGGGTGTTTACAGCAGCATTTAACTGGTAATCATTCCGATTCATAAATTTTTAATAAGAAATATATATCTAATGAAAAAGATATTTAAAAATATATTAGTAGCAGCTGCAACAGTAGGAGCAATGTCTTGTAGCGAGCTTGTAAAGGATACTAACATAAGTCCTAACTCACCTACCTATGCTCCAGCTAGTGTTGTATTGCCATCTTCTCAATTAGGTTTGGCAATGATCAATGAAGGTGATATTGCAAGAATTGCAGGTATTTGGTCAGGATACTTCTCAGGAAGTGTATTACAGTACCAGCCCATCCATGAGTATAACGTTGTAGCAGGCGATTTTGATTCTGCTTGGGATATCTTATATAGAGTATCCTATGGTAATGCAAAAGTGGCAATGGAAGATGCAGAGGAAAGAGGGAACAGAATATTAGCAGGTTACTGTAAAATCGTTATGGCGTATAGCTTAGGTATTGCAGCTGACCTTTGGGGTGATGTTCCTGGAGCTGAAGCAGGAAAAGCAATTGATGGAATTTCTACTCCAGTTTATGATTCTCAAGCAGAAGTTTTTACTGCGGTGCAAACATTGTTGGATCAGGCAATTGAAGATATCAAATCAAATGAAGGTGTAGTTTCAAGTGATATCTTAAACTTTAGTTTAGAGGCTGCATATAGCTTGAAAGCAAGATATTATATGCATACTAAAAACTATGATATGGCTCTTCAGAATGCTCAGTTGGGTATTTCTTCAGCTGATCAAAATGTTGAAATAGAGCATGGTACTTCATTGACAATCAACTCAAATATTTATTGGACTTTCTGTACAGTTGAAAGACCTGATTATTTGACAGCTGATAATTCATTTGGGGTAGGGTACCTTGAAGGTAGAGCTAATGCAAAAACAAAAACAGTTCACTTAAGTAGCTATTTATATAAAGAAGGTACTACTTATTCTCATGATCTAAATGTTTTAGAAGATGGATTCTTTGGTCAAACATCTACTTTCCCTCTTTTAACTTACAGAGAAAATGTTTTAACAATTGCTGAAACTTCAGCAAGAGCTAATGATTTAGCTACTGCATTGACAAAACTTAATGAATACAGAAGTTATATGGCTAGTGGTGGATATATTGATCCATTGTACCATAATGTAGATGGAGAAGCTTTACAGTATGATGCTTATACAGATGCAGATTTTGATGCAGGTGGAATGCTAAATCAAGATAACATATCTAAAGCAGATGCTTATGTTCGTGAGATCTTAGCGGAAAGATATACTGCATTAGTTGGTCAATTGGAAGGTTTTTCAGAAATGAGAAGAACTTACAAAGATCCTTTGAGAGTTCAAATTACTCCTAATACAGGTACTCAATTGCCTCAAAGATTACTGTATCCACAGGTGGAAATTAATACAAATCCAAATACTCCAGAATTGGTTGATGTATTTACTCCAACTGCAGTAAATCAATAATTAGAAAATAATTGAAATTGGAAGTGGATTCTTCCTTATAGATTGAACGAGGTGGTCTCATTTTGAGATCACCTCTTTTTTTATTTCTTGAATTCGAATAGAAATGGTATACAAAAAATAGAACTTTTTTTAAATTGTATAATATTTAGCATTTCTTTAAAAATAATCTGATAACATTGTATTATTTCTATATATAGAAGACTTTTTTAGATTGTTTTGTTAAAAATAATAAATTTTTTTCGTTGTATTTTTTTAGAGAATAGAAGTTAATGTTATACATTAGCGAAGTAGTAATTAACAAAACATACAATTATTACAAGAACCAACATTCCAATTTCAATTTATTTTAAAACTAATTCTATACTATGGTCAAATTTTTACTTTCTAAACTAAAGTTCCAAAAACATAACTTTTAACCGTTAATTTTCCATTATCTCAACAAGATAATTTAGAGTCCATTTTTTAGACTTTTCAATCTATGTCTAGGACTGACTTTTAAGTTCCAATTCAATTATTTTATTATGAAAAAAGCACTTTTGTTAGTGTCTCTTATGCTTTCTGTAGTTTTTGCTACGTTGGCACAAGAGAGAACAGTGTCTGGTGTAATCAAAGACCCTACAGGGGAAACTTTGCCAGGTGTAGCTGTTATTGTGAAAGGTACCACTGAAGGTACGGTAACAGGTATTGACGGTTCTTACCGTTTAATAGCAACAGGAGAAAATCCAATATTAGTTTTCAAATTAGTAGGGTATAAATCACAAGAAGTTACTGTTGGTTCTCAATCACAAATTTCACTTTCTCTTGAAGAAGATGTAGAACAACTAGAAGAAGTTGTAGTTACGGCATTGAACGTAACAAGAGAAAAAGCATCTTTAGGTTATGCAACTCAAACAGTAAAAGGAGAAGATGTTGCTACTGTAAAAGAAGCAAACTTTGTAAATTCATTATCAGGTAAAGTTGCTGGTGTTCAAATCAGAACAAACAATAACTTTGGTGGGTCAACTAACATTGTGATTCGTGGAACTACCTCAATTACAGGTAATAACCAGCCTCTATTTGTAGTAGATGGTGTGCCAATTGATAACAGTACTGGTAATACAACATCTCAAGAAGAAGGTGGTCGTGGTTATGACTATGGTAATGCTGCTTCAGATATTAACCCAGAAGATATTGAGACAATGAGTGTCTTAAAAGGTGCCGCTGCAACTGCTCTTTATGGTTCAAGAGCATCAAATGGTGCGATTGTAATTACAACTAAAAAAGGTTCAAAAAGAAAAGGTATTGGTATCAATATTTCAACTGGTGTTACTGTAGGTAAAATTCTTAAAAACACTTTTACAGAGTACCAAAATCAATATGGAGCAGGTTATGGACCTTATTATGGGTCTACAGGATATTTCTTAGATGATGATGTAAATGGTGATGGCAATTTGGATTTTGTAGTTCCAACAACAGAAGATGGTTCTTTTGGTGCTAAATTCGATCCTAATTTAAATGTTTACCACTGGGATTCTTTCGTCAAAGATTCTGAAAATTATGGAAAAGCTTATGCTTGGACCGCTGGGGCCACAACACCAGTGGACTTCTTTGAAACTTCATACACTTTCAATAATAGTATTTCATTAGAGGGTGGTAATGAGACAAGTACTTTCAGGTTAGGGTATACAAATTATAAATCTACGGGTATCTTGCCTAACAGTGAAATGAAGAGAGACAATTTCTCATTAACTGGTACAACAAAACTGCATGAAAAATTAGAAGCTTCTGCTAGTGTTAACGTAAATATGAATTCGACTACAGGTCGTAACTCTACTGGTTATTCTGATAACTTAATGTCTCAATTCAGACAATGGTGGCAAACAAACGTTGATGTAAAATCATTAGAGCACCTTTACCATAAAACAGGTAGAAACATTACATGGAACGCTGCAGATTATAATGATCCTGAAACTCCAATCTACTGGGACAACCCTTATTGGAGCCGCTTCGAAAACTACCAAACTGATTCAAGAAATAGAGTATATGGTAATGCATCATTGAATTATAAGCCTAACAAATGGTTAAGTGTATTAGGTCGCGCAACGATGGATCAATATACAGAAATCAGAGAAGAAAGAAGAGCAGTAGGTTCAGTAGCAACTACTTTCGGTGTGGCTAATAATGATGAGAGCTCAGGATATTCAAGATTAGAAAGAAACGTAAGCGAGTTTAACTATGATTTAATGTTAACTGCTAACAAATATTTTAATGATGATTTTTCTTTATTTGCTTTACTAGGTTCAAATATTCGTGTTCAAAATTTTGAAAGTGTTAGTTCTTCTACTAATGGAGGTTTAGCTGTGCCAGGTATTTATGCTTTAAGTAATTCAGTATTGCCATTATTAAATCCAATTGAAGAAAAAACGGAGAAACATGTTTATGGTATCTTCTCAAATGTAAGTTTGGGGTATAAAAATATGTTATACTTAGATTTAACGGCAAGAAATGATGTTTCATCAGCTCTTCCGACTTCAAGTAACTCATATCTATATGGATCAGTAGCGGGTTCTTATATTTTTACTGAAATGTTGAAAACAGACTGGTTAAGTTTTGGTAAGTTGAGAGCTTCATATGGTAAAGTAGGTAATGATACATCTCCAAATAGAACTGCAGATTTCTATTATAGAAATGACAACTTCGGAAGCTCTATCATTTACACATTACCAACAAGGAAAAACAATCAGGATTTAAAACCTGAGGAAACGTATAGTTTTGAAACTGGTATTGAATTATCTGCATTGAATAACAGAATTGGTTTAGACTTAGCTTATTATAAGATGAATTCATTTAACCAAATTTTCAATGTTTCAACTTCGAGAGCAACTGGTTACGAAAGTAAGTTTATTAACGGTGGCGAGATTGAAAACAGAGGATGGGAAGTGGCTTTAAAAGGTACTCCTATTATGAAATCTGGCTTTAAATGGGATATTACTTTAAACTGGTCTAGAAATAGAAACGAAGTAATATCACTAATTGACAATGTAGATAACTTAGTGATCAGATCTTTCCAAGGCGGTATTAGTTCAAACGCTACAGTAGGTCAACCGTATGGTATTTTAAGAGGTACTGGATATACTTACCATGATAATGGTCAAAAAATTGTTGACGAAAATGGTTATTACAAAGCTTCTGCAGATCAAATAATCGGTGATCCAAACCCAGAGTGGAATGGTGGTTTAACAAACACATTCTCTTATAAAGGATTGAGATTAAGTTTCTTATTGGATATGCAAAAAGGTGGAGATGTTTATTCACTTGATATGCACTATGGACAAGGTACTGGTGTTACAGCAAATACAGTTGGATTAAATGACCTTGGTAACCCAGTAAGAAATTCATTGGAAGAAGGTGGTGGAGTATTGAATCCAGGCGTTCAAGCAGATGGTACTCCAAATACTGTAAGAGCTCCTGCAGATTACTATGCTGGTGCCTTCTATTGGGGTAATGGTGAAAGAAACCCAGGTCAGATGACAGTTTATGATGCAACCTATATCAAATTAAGAGAGTTGTCTTTATCATATACTTTACCTAAGAAATTAGTCAGTTCATGGGCTCAAAATGTAACAGTATCATTTGTAGGTAGAAACTTAGCGATTCTTCACAAAAATACTCCTTACTTCGATCCTGAATCAGGTTTATCAGCTGGTAATGCACAAGGTTATGTATCGGGTGCTTATCCTACAACTGCTACTTACGGTTTCAAGTTAGACCTTTCTTTCTAATCTAAATTGATAAAAAACGATGAAAAAAATAATATTATCCTTATTAGTCGCTGGTTCATTAGTGAGCTGTAGTGATAATAAGTTTGAAGACATTAATTCCCCTGTTAAGAACCCTACAGAAGTTCCTGGTTATACTCTTTTTACAAATGGAGCAAGGGAAATGTTTGATATGATGGTAAATACTAGTGTGAATGAAAATCCATTCAGATTGTATTCTCAATATTGGGCACAGACCACATATCCAGAAGAGAGTCAGTACCAAATGGTACCTCGCCAAATTCCAGATAGTTATTGGAGAAATGGTTATGTATATGTTTTGAATAACCTGGTTGAAGCAAAAAGAGTAACGGAACCTTTATTAGAGGATATAAATGTTGACTCAGAAGAGGTTACAAATCAATTAGCGATTATTGATATTTGTATTGCATATACTTATTTGTCACTTGTTGATGCATTTGGCGATGTACCTTATACGGATGCACTTAATATAGAGATTTTAACACCAAAGTATGATGATGCTTCAAGTGTTTATGATGCTATGGTTGAAGTACTTGATAACTCTATTGCAAGTATTGTTGATGGATCAGCTGGTTTTTCAGATATCCAAGATCCAATCTATCACGGTAATGTAACTGCTTGGAAAACTTTCGCATATACTTTGAAATTTAAAGTAGGAGTAATGCTTTTGGATTCTGATCCATCTAAAGCTGAAGCTCTAATTAATGCATCTAAAGACCACATCTTTACAAGTAATGCAGATAACGCTTCTATTGAGTATGCTAGTACTTCGCCAAGTACAAACCCAGTTTGGGAGGCGTTAGTACAAAGTGGACGTAAAGATTATATTGTTGCTAACACTGTTGTAAATAAGTTGAATGATTTAAATGATCCTAGATTATTTGTTTTTGCAAAGGATCCAATTGATTTCCCTTATCAGACAAAAGAGAATGGTGCAGGTGAAACAATAAAGTTAGATTCAACATTCTCAGCTGATGACGTAATAGGTAAAGTTTTAATTTATACTGCTGAAGATGGTTCTGATTCGGTTGTCTATAAAACAGCTCCTTTCACAGTTACAGTTGCTGAAGAGAAAAAAGGTGTAAGATTGATTGAAGGTGGTACTTACGGTACAGCCAACTCATACGGAAGTTTTTCACATATTGGTAACGCTTTCTATGAGCCTGATTTACCAGGTGTAATTTTGAGTTATTCTGAAATTGAATTCTTTAAGGCTGAATTAGCAGAAAGAGGCGTTGCAGGTTACAACTCAGCAGATGCAGAAATGTACTATAATAATGGTATCAAAGCGTCTATGGCAGAGTGGGGTATTACAGACGCAACTGTAATTGATAGTTATCTGGCTGACCCAAATGTTGCTTATGCAACAGCTGAAGGTAATTGGAAACAAAAGATAGGATCTCAATTATGGTTAGCATTGTACAATAGAGGTTTTGAAGGTTGGACTACTTGGAGAAGACTTGACTTCGAAGGATTTGTAGCACCTCCAGGTTTAGAATTATCTGATATTCCAACAAGATTTATTTACCCAATTCAAGAAGGTACATTGAATGGGTCAAATAAAACATCAGCATCTTCAGCAATAGGAGGTGACGAAAAAACAACAAAATTATTCTGGGATAAGAATTAATTGTTGAGCTAATATTAGGAAAAAGGTTACTCTTTTTAAAGGGTAGCCTTTTTCTGTTTTTATGAGGTAAGTGTATAGTTATGTATAAATTAATGTATTCATAATTATCACTTTTCAATAAAAAACAGCATCTTTGCACGATCAAAAAATAATCTCTGAATACAACCTTTGTTATGGACAAGATCCTAATTTACGACTTCGGTTCACAGTACACTCAGCTGATTGCAAGACGCATCAGGGAGTTAAACGTTTATTGTGAGATTTTCCCTTACAATCACGAGCCAAAGATTGATCACTCTGAGTATAAAGGTGTTATCCTTTCTGGTAGCCCTCACTCAGTTTTAGAAGAAGATGCACCTAATTTTGATGTTTCTGACATCAGAGGAAAAATGCCTTTATTGGGTGTATGTTTCGGAGCGCAAATGTTAGCTCACCAAAATGGAGGAACTGTAGCACGTTCAGAGCACCGTGAGTACGGTCGTGCAAACCTTGACTTCATTGACCACACAAGCCCAATGATGAAAGGTATTCCAAACGATACACAAGTTTGGATGTCACACGGCGATACTATCCTAAACCTTCCTTCTACTTTCAAGGTGATTGCAAGCACAAACAGTATTCCTGTTGCCGCTTTTAGAATCATCGGTGAAGATACATTCGGTTTACAATTCCACCCAGAAGTAACACACTCTACAGACGGTAAATTCATGCTACAAGATTTTGTAGTAGGTGTTTGTGGTTGTGACCAAAACTGGACGCCTGAATCTTTTGTAGATGCAACTGTAGCATCTTTAAAAGAGCAATTAGGTGACGATAGAGTAATTCTTGGTTTGTCTGGAGGTGTTGACTCTTCAGTAGCTGCGGTATTACTTCATAGAGCAATTGGAGCAAACTTACACTGTATTTTTGTAGACAATGGTTTACTTCGTAAAAACGAATTCGAATCAGTATTAAAATCTTACCATGGTTTAGGTCTTAATGTAAAAGGCGTAAATTCTAAAGATAAGTTCTATGCTGAATTAGAGGGTAAAACAGATCCGGAAGCAAAAAGAAAAGCAATCGGTAAAGTTTTCGTAGACGTTTTTGAAGAAGAATCTAAGAAAGTAGAAAACGCGAAGTGGTTAGGTCAAGGTACAATTTATCCTGACGTAATCGAGTCTGTTTCTGTAAAAGGACCTTCAGCTACGATCAAATCTCACCACAACGTGGGTGGTCTTCCTGACTATATGAAATTAAAAGTAGTAGAGCCATTAAATACTTTATTCAAAGATGAAGTACGTTTGGTAGGTAAGGCATTAAACATCCCTCAAGAAATCTTAGGCCGTCATCCTTTCCCAGGTCCAGGTCTTGGTATTCGTATATTAGGTGACGTTACAGCTGAAAAGGTTGAAATCTTACAAGAAGTAGATCATATTTTCATCCAAGGTCTAAAAGACCACGGCTTATATGACAATGTATGGCAAGCAGGAGCAATGCTTCTTCCTGTACAGTCTGTAGGTGTAATGGGTGATGAGAGAACTTATGAAAAAGTAGTGGCACTAAGAGCAGTATCATCATTAGATGGTATGACTGCCGATTGGGTACACTTGCCATATGAGTTCCTTGCTGAAATCAGTAACAATATCATCAATAGAGTAAAAGGTGTAAACAGAGTGGTATATGATATCAGTTCTAAACCACCTGCAACTATTGAGTGGGAATAATCTGTATGGGGTTGTAGGGGTAGACCTATGTGTCTACCCTTGCCTATCAATAATATAAAAAGGCATAGGGTAAATATGATATTACCTTATGCCTTTTATTTTTTGTTACAAAAAAATGATTAAATTGCATTTACAGTTGTTTGCAATTATATTTTGATTTGTAATGTATAATCTAGTCTTATCTAATAACTAGCAGAACCACCCTTTAAACCGGGGTGGTTTCTTTATAAAACAGGTTCGGTTTGTCTCAACTCAAACCGAACCTTTTATCTTGAAAAAGAACTATGAAGTTTTACTTTATAGGAAAAAGACCTCCACCTGAGCAACTTTGAGTATATGTGCTTTTGCTAAAAGTTTTTGTGTATCCATTTTTGCTTAATGTAACCTTTACAGTCATACCACCTACAGAAGTAGGTTTCACATGACACTGGTTACCAGAAGCTAACATAATTACACCTGTATTTACTGACCAAGTTACCGATGTACCAGAAGGTACAGAACCTGAGTACTCATATCTAGCATATGGGTGACCCATTGGATAACATGGTGAGATTAATTCATTGATTGTTAAGTTGACATTGGTAAAAGGGTTGCCATCATTACCGCCAGAGGATTCAACATCAAATGTTTTTTCATCCCCACATGGAACGTCTCCTTCAACAATACATCTTACGGTCAATTTTGTAGATTTAGAACTTACTTTTACAGTAATTGAACTTCCAGTTGCAGAGCTTGTGATTTCACCACCTATTACTGACCATCTATATGATATTGGACTGTTAATACCAGAAGTAATCATACTGAAATTAGTATGATACCCTTGTTTTATAATACCAAGCCCCTGTTGAATATTACAATAGGTCTCAGAAATTCTAAGATTTGAAGATTCTTGTTCGATTGGCAGAATAGCCTCTTCTTGTTTGTTGTTTAAAGTACAAGATATAGCGAATGCCAGCATTAATGTTAATGCATAAGTTAGCTTTTTCATTTAGTTTAAATAATTAAAAGTATTTTAGCTTGAGTTGAGAAGTCAGTTTAATGTTTAAATAATTGATTTATTATACTATACACCAAGCTTTTTAAATTAATAATTAGTTTTGCTCTTTTTCGAAGTACAATTTAGTTATATCAATGGTATAAAAAAATAATAAGCTATTTATTTTTGTGTCTACTTTGTTATATATACAATTTAGAACAAAATAAATAGCTTGTTTTTTGAAGAAAGGCTAATCCAGTTTTTGTTGTAAAACCTGCCACAATACAACTCCCAAAGTAACAGATACATTCAATGAATGCTTTGTTCCAAATTGAGGAATTTCCAACGCAATATCAGAAGCTTCAATCGCCTCCTGACTCACACCCATCACTTCGTTACCGAAAATCAAAGCAACTTTCTCTTCAGGTGTTGTTTTAAAATCTTGAAGAGAAGTAGAGCCTTCCACTTGCTCAACAGCAATGATTTTATAACCTTCTTCTTTCAAACTTTTGATCGCTTCCACTGTATCTGTAAAGTGTTCCCAAGTGACAGTGTCTTGTGCACCCAAGGCAGTTTTGTGGATATCGCGGTGAGGTGGCTTGCCAGTAATACCGCAAAGAACAACTTTTTCAATTGCGAAAGCATCGCCTGTTCTGAAAGCAGAACCTACATTATTAAGGCTTCTAATGTTATCAAGAACAACGACAATATTATTTTTCTCCTGGTTTTTGAACTCTTCAGCACTCACTCTGTTAAGTTCATCCATACTTAATTTTCTCATGCTATATATTAATCTCCAATTGGATAATGACTCATTCTTCTTCTTTCAATCTTATTGATTGCCAGCTCTCTGTTACTGAACAAGGTGTTGTAAGTGGTCTGATCTTCAATTAATGTAGTGTCTTTTTCCATATAATTGAAGATCGTTTCTATGATTCCAGAAATTTCTTCTTTGATAGAATAAAAAGACCATTGATCCACTTTTCTTACATTAAGTAACCCAGCATTTTTCATATAAATCAAATGCCTTGAAGTTTTAGTCTGTGTATAATCTAAAACTAGTTCAATATCAGAAATACACATTTCTTCATTTTCATAAAGAAGATGCATGATACGTATTCTCGACTCCTCACCAAGGGCCTTCATGATTTGGGTACCGATGGAAAGATTAAAGTGTTTAAGTTTCATATAATAGTCTTCGCATTAATTTGCATTGACAAATATACTAATCTTGATTTCAAATAAGAACTATATCAGGATTTTACATCTTGTTAAGAAAAAATGCTAAAAAATTGAAGTTTAGAGGAAATATCATATTAAAATTCTAAGAAAATCATTTTTATTTCTAAAAATGTTTCAAAATGAACTTTCTATACATTATTATTGTTATAGGTAAAGATAATAGGTTAGTCACCTATTATATGGCATGATACACCAGTAACATTAACCAGTTGTGGAAAGACATTCGATAGATATTGGATGTCTTTTTTTTGTATTCCGTTATAAGGTCTTTATTTTGAATTTCTTAGTGTGTATCTTCGCGACATTAGAAAGATACAATTATGGCAGAGAGAATAATAAAAATCGGTACTAGAAAAAGTAAGCTCGCTTTATGGCAAGCTTATTATGTAAAAGAGCTTTTGGAAAAAAACAACCATAAGGCTGAACTAGTTCTGATTGAGACAAAAGGAGATAAAATTTTAGATCGCTCATTATCAAAAATTGGCTCAAAAGGTGTTTTCACAGAGGAGTTGGAAGAGCAATTAAGAAATGGCGGTATTGACATAGCAGTGCACAGTGCAAAAGATATGCAGGCGTCGTTAGGTGATGATTTTGAGTTGATCGCATTTACAGAGAGAGAAGCATGTCATGATGTATTTGTAAGTCATAAAGAAGGATTGGAAATCAATTCGTCTTCTGAAATTGTCATTGGTACGTCTTCTGTGCGAAGAGTAGCAATGCTCAAAAATCACTTCCCTAATGCTAAAATCGTAGATGTAAGAGGAAACTTGCAAACTAGAATTCAGAAAATGAAAGACGGTTTGTGTGATGTTTTGATGCTTGCTTATGCTGGAGTTCATAGAATGGAATACGATGATATGATCGTTCATGAATTGCCATTAGATACATTTACACCTGCTACAGGCCAGGGTTGTGTTGCTATTGAATCTGCTGTTACACTTGATGTTGAAGTGAAGGAAGCGGTTAGAAAGGCAATCAATGACGAAGATACTGAACGTTGTGTGAGAGGTGAAAGAGCTTTCTTAAAAGAATTGCAAGGTGGTTGTAGTATTCCTGCATTTTGTCTGGCAACTTGGACCGAAGATAAACAAATTAATATTACAGGCGGTTTAGCAGTACCAGAAGGTAAGTCACAAATTCGTTATACTTACACTGTAGATGCTGATAAAGTAGAAGAGGCAGGTACTCAAATAGCAAAGGAAACTTTAGCGAATGGAGGAGCCGAATTATTAGCAGAATTAAAAAACTAAACTTTACTACATCACTATGAAAGGACTAATGGACCAAAACTTCGGTCAAGGAGAAATAGTTATATCAAAAGTAGATGATCTAATCAACTGGGCACGTTTGTCCTCGTTATGGCCTTTGGGTTTTGGCTTGGCGTGTTGTGCAATTGAGATGATGAGTACATTTGCTTCCAATTATGATTTGGATCGCTTTGGTGTATTTCCTAGAGCTACGCCAAGGCAGTCGGATTGTATGATTATTTCAGGAACGGTTACTTTCAAGATGGCCGACAGAGTTCGTCGTTTATATGAGCAAATGGCTGAGCCTCGATATGTAATTTCAATGGGATCATGCTCTAACTGTGGAGGTCCTTATTGGGAACATGGTTACAATGTAGTAAAAGGTGTCGATAGAATTATTCCGGTAGATGTGTATGTTCCAGGGTGTCCTCCTAGACCAGAAGCATTAATTGGTGGTATTTTAAAGTTGAGAGATGAAATCAAAAAAGAAACTTTAATGGCGCCAACTGCTGTAGAAAATCTATTAAAAGAAAAAACAGCTTAAGATATGACAACGGAAGAGATATTAGAGATTATCAATAAAAATCTTTCAGATTGTACATTGACTTACAATCCCATAAAACCGCAAGATGAAATTCTTGTGGAAGGAAAAGATATTGAAACTGTTTGTCAGTTCTTAAAGAAAAATAAAACAACATATTTTGATACACTTTCATGTTTGACAGGGGTGGATAATGGTCCAGCAAAGAAAACTATGGAAGTGATTTACCATTTATACTCAATTCCTTTTGGTCATAAGTTAACATTAAAAGTAATGTTGGAGAGGGAAAATCCAGCTTTACCTAGTGTGACTTCAGTATGGAGAGCGGCAGATTGGCATGAGAGAGAGGCTTATGATTTGGTTGGTATTCAATTCGAAAATCACCCTGATTTAAGGCGAATTTTATCTCCTGACGATTGGGTGGGTCATCCATTACAGAAAGATTATGAACCTGAGGAAAGGTATCATGGCATTAAAATCAAATATGAAAAAGATTAACGTAGGGGTAAACCTATATGTTAACCCGTCCTTAATGTAAACCTAACCCTATAGGTTCACCAAATATTGATGAGGGGTAGGTATCCATCTGTTTTCAATAATCAAAAAAAGCAATTGTAATTTTTATAGATTACAATTGCTTTTTTATTCTTAAAGTAAGAAGATAAATTTACTTCTTTGATTTATTGCCAAATTGCCTTCTAGACATTTCAAATAAAACTAAGAAAAGTAAAGTGATTGCTACGCCCAAAGTATTGGCCACACTCATATCTTTAGAGAAGGCGATAATTCTACCAATAAGTGAAAGCAGTGTCAAGGCCATGCCAATCGTAATGATATTTTTTGTGAAATAAATAATACCAATAGAAGCAAAAAGTAATTGGAAAAGCACATTGACATTGGTTCTTAAATTGGCTTGTCCCATCCAGATATCTGCAAAATAAAGGCAGAAAATCATAAAGTAGAAAACTAATTGTGCGTTCTGGAACCCAGGAGTTATCACATCAGCTTGTTTACCTTCATGATCATTTTTACCAGAAAAGACGCTAAACAGGGTGTAGCCGAAAGCTAATCCAAAGACATAAAATAAAGCTCCCCAAAGTGCTTGACTTACAATCTCATCAGTACTCAGGTTGTCGCTGAATTGAATAAAAGAACTAGCGGTTGACATTATTACATAAATACCAAAACCAAGGAACAATTGTAAAAGGTTTTTGGTATTGATGAAATGACGAATGATCAATAATGAAATGATCAAAGCAACAAGCTTTCTAGATAGAGTATGTAAAATAGATTCAAGGTAAACCACTTCACCTCCTTGTTGTATATAAAGGTTTAGCATAACATTCATCCATAATCCCATTATACCCAACCAGAAAATTGCTTTTTCTTTATATCCTTTTAAAAATCCGATACCTAAAAATAGGATGGCAGGCGAGCTGAAAAGGCTTGTGAAAATGAGGCCTATTGTAGTCCAAGTGTTTGCATTTCCTCCATTAATTAATCCATAAATAAGAGGAAAGATTTGTACAATAATAAAACCTAGTCCAAAAGCAAGGCCGAAGTTTTTGTACTCTTTTTCAGATTGTAATGTTAGTTTATTCATAATATCAAAAAGTAGTGAAAGTTCGTATGAACAATTCTAAATCTAAGCTTTATCTTTTAATAATTCAATTAATTTGGAGACCGCTCTTCCTCTATGACTGATTTTATTTTTTTCAGCTGAAGATAGTTGTGCAAATGTTTTTGTTTCATTTTCAGGTTTGAAGATTGGGTCATATCCAAAACCTTGATCACCTGTTCTTTCCGCGATGATTTCACCTTTTGCTTCACCCTCTACCTGCTCTATATTTCCGTCCCAAAGTAATGTAATTACAGTTCTGAATTTAGCACTTCTATCTTTCTTTCCTTCAAGATTTTTTAATACCAAATCCATATTATCTTCAGAATCACGCTGAGGACCTGCGTATCTTGCTGAATAAACACCTGGCTCATTATCAAGAGCAGTAACTTCCAAGCCTGTATCATCAGCAAAACAGCTAACGCCATAATTGTCCCAAACGTACTGAGCTTTTTGAAGAGAATTACCTTCTAATGTTTCTTGTGTCTCTGGAAGTTCTTCCTCACAACCAATTTCTTTAAGACTTACAATAGTATAAAGTCCATCTAATTGTTGTTGAATTTCCTTTAACTTATTGACATTGTTTGTCGCAAAACAGATTTTTTTCATTTTATTCTATATTAATAACACACACTATTGAACTACTAATTACGGAACTTTTCTTTAAACTCTTTCAAAAAATCCTCATCATAAGGTTCCTCATCAACTTCTTCCTTATAAATTTCAAATCCAGCCTTTTGATATACTTTGATAGCAGAAGGATGGTCGTACTCACAGGTGTGGAGCCACACGTTTTTTACTTCCTCAAGTAATTCGATAGTATGAACTGTATGAGTAAGAAATGGAAGGCCAAGTTGTTGACCTATATAATCAGGCATAAGACCAAAGTATACTATTTCAGGTCTTGAAGGATCCTTGAAATCCAATTCCATAAAACCGGCTGCATTATTTTCAATTTTGAGAATATAAAATTTCGACTGATCAGAGTTTAACCAATCTTGAAGCTCGTTCTCTTTCATTAAAACTCTCCCAGTCCATCCCCAATCTTTTCCAATAGCATTATATACATCAAGGTATTCAGTGTTATTAACAGGGTGCCATTCTTCAATTTTACCCTTTAATGGAAAACTTAAATGCATTTGTATTTGTTTGTCTTTCTGTAAATACCATGTTTTTACAGGAATAGTGATATAACCCATCGCCTTCTCAATTTTTTTATTCAGATCTTCAATATTAATGAAAAGTTTTGTTGAGTTTACCGTAAGATATGGGTAATTTAATAATGTATAGATTATCTTCACTCCTTTAAAAGTAAAGCCATGGCAGAATTTTTTAGAATCAACGCGGATAATCCCCAAGAGAGATTACTTAATCAGGTGGTAAATATCTTAAGAAAAGGAGGGTTAATAATTTATCCAACGGATACAGTTTACGGTGTAGGATGTGATCTTATGAACCAAAATGCACTCAAAAAGCTGATTCGTTTTAAAGGATTAAAACCAAATAAAATGAACCTGTCTTTTATCTGTTATGACCTTTCAGATATTACAAATTATGTGAAGCATATTGAGACACCGACTTTCAGGGTGTTGAAAAAAGCTTTGCCTGGACCTTTTACCTTCATCATGCAAGCGAGTAATTCAGTACCTAAATTGGTTGATTCCAAGAAAAAAGAGGTAGGTATTCGTGTTCCAGATCATAATATTCCAAGAGAACTAGTTAATCTATTAGGCAATCCGATTGTAACCACTTCATTAAAAATGGAAGATGATATTCAAGAATATCCTACAGATCCTGAACTAATTTATGAAGAATATGGTCATCTAGTAGATGCGGTTATTGATGGTGGATACGGAAATATTCATTTATCTACTGTAATTAACCTAGTTAGTGGAGATTTTGATGTAGTTCGTCAAGGTTTGGGAGACATAGAAGATTATTTATAGTAGATAAATAATTGAAATCAGAATAGACCTATTTGCAGTAGCAAAAATGTTTTGATTTTGAATGTTGAACTACATTAAAGACAAAAATTTACATATTAAATATATCATGAAACGAGTATTAATCACGGGAGCCGCTGGTTTCCTTGGCTCACACTTATGTGACAAATTTTTAGCAAATGGTTTCAAAGTAGTAGGAATGGACAATTTCCTGACAGGTAGTGAAAACAATATTTCACACCTTTTTGGAAATCCAAATTTTGAATTTTATCACCATGATGTTACTAAATTTGTTCATGTATCAGGTGATTTAGATTATATCTTACATTTTGCCTCTCCTGCAAGCCCAATTGACTATTTAGAAATGCCAATTCAGACCCTAAAAGTAGGTTCATTAGCACCATACAACTTATTAGGGTTGGCAAGAGTGAAAAAAGCACGTTTTATGATTGCCTCTACTTCAGAAGTATACGGTGATCCAAACGTACACCCTCAAAAGGAAGATTATTGGGGTAATGTAAACCCAATTGGTCCAAGAGGTGTTTATGATGAAGCAAAGCGTTTTCAAGAGGCAATTACAATGGGCTACCATACTTTCCATGGTGTAAATACAGGTATGGTAAGAATCTTTAATACTTATGGACCTCGTATGCGTCTGAATGACGGTAGAGCATTACCTGCATTTATGAGTCAGGCATTAAGAGGTGAAGATATTACAGTTTTTGGTGATGGTTCACAAACAAGATCATTCTGTTATGTTGATGATTTAGTAGAAGGAATCTATAGATTGACAATGTCGGGTTACCATGATCCAGTCAATATTGGTAACCCTCAGGAAATCACAATCAAAGAGTTTGCAGAGGAAATTGTGAAGTTGACGGATTCAGGTTCTAAGATTGTTTATCATGATCTTCCTAAAGATGATCCAAAACAACGTCAGCCGGATATAACTAGAGCTAAAGAAATATTGGATTGGGAGCCAAAAGTAGATCGTTCTGAAGGACTTAAGCGTACTTTGGAATATTTTATGGAAAAAGTGAAATAGTTTTTGACTTTAAAGTCCAGATAGCTGTATCTTTAGTTTAGAAAAATAGTTTAGAGCATGTTTAATGTATTTTTATGAAAATAAATTTATATAAATATGCTCTAAAATTTATAAAGATAAACGAATGAAAGTTCACTTTTAAACTATTTTTGTAAGCAGATTTTTATTTTAATCGTTAACGTTTATTTGCTTGAACTAACATTAATGTTATATTTGTCTAGACAAAAACCTCCAATTAGAAAAAATGACTAGTGAAGAGAAAAAAGCTTATCTATTAATCAAATCGGTGATATTCCATTATCACGGGCTAGATGAGGATGAACAAGCAATCTTGGAGGAGACTGCCACTAACATTCAAGGTCATGAAGAATTGGAATGGGCAACGCAGTTTATCGGAGAAGATTATGTAAATGCTTTTGATAGAGCTAAGGATTATCTCTCTGATGTAATGATGGATTTTCCTCCAGAAACCAGGTTAAAATATATACGTCTTGCATGGGATGCCAACAATAGAAAAGGGTATATCAGTGAGATGGAGGCTACCGCTATGCTTAAATTGGCAAACACTTTAGGCGTGCAAGGTGACTTCTTAGCGTATATTAAGTCAGCGAATTAGAAAAAAAAGATACTTTTTAGTAGATATGAACCTCTTCTTTATAAAGGAGAGGTTTTTTTTGTGCAAATTCGCGTAAGTATTCGTATTCGTGAGAATGTAGTTATGGCAACATGTCGTGAATTACAACAGAAAATGAGAGGAACATGAATAAAAAAGTTGAGTTTCAACACATCGGTAAGATGCCTTATGCCAAAGCGTGGGATTACCAAACAGAATTGTTTGACGCTATAGTTCAGACAAAATTAGAAAATAGAAAAAGAACAGATCGAGGAGAAGAACCAATTGAGACAAAAAACTATTTGTTGTTTGTTGAGCACCCTCATGTTTATACATTAGGTAAAAGTGGCAAAGAAGAGCACCTTTTATTGGATCAACAAGGATTGGAAAAAGAACATGTTGAGTTTTTTAAAATCAACAGAGGAGGAGATATCACCTATCATGGTCCTGGACAGATAGTTGGCTATCCAATTTTGGATCTTGATAATTTCTTTACGGATATACATAAATACCTTCGCTTTTTGGAAGAAGCTATCATTTTGACTTTAGCTGATTTCGGTATTAAAGCAGGTAGAATAGATGGATTAACTGGCGTTTGGATTGGTGATGATAATGATCCAAACCCAAGAAAAATATGTGCGATGGGTGTCAAAACAAGTAGATGGGTGACCATGCATGGTTTTGCACTTAATGTCAATGCTGACTTAAAATTCTTTGGAAACATTGTGCCATGCGGTATCTCTGATAAGGCAGTTACCTCAATGGAACAAGAATTAGGTCACAAAGTCAATATG
Source organism: Flammeovirga sp. SJP92 (assembly GCF_001583495.1). GTDB lineage: Bacteria > Bacteroidota > Bacteroidia > Cytophagales > Flammeovirgaceae > Flammeovirga. The sequence goes on from NZ_LQAQ01000099.1 coordinate 114,056, forward strand.
CAAGAGGTGGAAGAGGTGTTGAAGAACCACCTTGCAACGCTTTTTGAGATGGAAATTTTTGAGAACCAAAATCACTAACAGACAAATGAAAATTTATCACCCTACAAAGAAAGTAAGTTTAGATGTGCCTTTGGTATCTTCTAAAAGTGAAAGTAACAGAGCATTAATTATTCAAGCATCAGCAAAAGAGGAGATCCAATTGGATAATATCTCTATGGCGAGAGATACGCAAACAATGATGCGTTTATTGGATAGCGATGAGTTAACTTTAGATGTGTTGGATGCTGGAACAACTATGCGTTTCTTAACTGCATATGTTACTGCCAATAATCGCCCAACGATTATGACAGGTACAGCTAGAATGCAAGAGAGACCTATCGGAATCTTAGTTGATGCATTGCGTTCTATTGGTGGAAACATTGATTATATGAACAATGAAGGGTATCCTCCACATAAAATCAAAAGTTTTTCTCAAGCTTCAGACACAGTGAACATTAGAGGTGATGTTAGTAGTCAATATATTTCTGCATTGCTTTTAGTAGCTCCTTCACTTCCTCAAGGATTAAAAATCGTATTGGAAGGTGATGTGAACTCAAAACCATACATCATGATGACATTAAGCTTAATGGAACGTTTTGGTGTAGAATATAAATGGGAAGACAATGTAATCACTGTAGCTCCTCAAAATTACAAAAGTGGTGCTTATACTATTGAATCTGATTGGTCAGGTGCAAGTTACTGGTATAGCATTGTTGCACTTTCGGATGAGGCAGAAGTGAAGATCATGAATTTAAGAGAAGATTCTTTACAAGGTGATAAAGCAATTGTTGAAATCATGGAGCAATTGGGTGTGAAGAGTACTTTTGAAGCAGATGGTGTTCGTTTGACAAAAACAGCATTAGCAGATAAGTTCTTCTTTGATTTTACACACTGTCCTGATTTAGCACAGACAATCGTTTCACTTGTAGCCGCTTTAGGTATGGAGGGAAGAATGATTGGTCTTCAAAGCTTAAGAATTAAAGAAACAGACAGAATTGCCGCACTTCAAAACGAGATCAAAAAATTAGGATTGGAGATTGAAGTAATCGGTGATGAAGAAATCAGAGTACCAAAAGGAGGCATCAAAATCGATGGACAAACGATCGATACTTATGATGACCACAGAATGGCAATGGCATTCGCTCCTTTATCAATGCTCGGAGAATTAGATATAGAAGAGCCTGGCGTTGTCGCAAAATCATACCCTAGCTATTGGGAAGATTTGAAAAGTGCAGGTTTCTTAATGGAAGGTGAATAGTTAAATAGTAAAACTTATGGAATTAGATGTTAGTTTCAAAGCTGTGGCATCTGTGTCACTAATTCTTTTTTCAGTAATTGATATTATTGGATCGATTCCAATTATTATTGATTTAAGGGAAAAAGAAGGTAAAATCCAATCAGGAAAAGCTACAGTAGTAGCTGGGATCATTATGGTTTTGTTCTTGATTGTAGGTACACAGATTCTTAGTCTATTTGGGATTGATGTAAGTTCTTTCGCAATTGCAGGTGCTATTATTCTTTTCCTTTTAGGAATAGAAATGATTTTAGGAATTGTACTCTTCAGAAGTGAAGCAGATGAAGGAGGTACAGGTTCTATTGTTCCCCTAGCTTTCCCTTTAATAGCGGGAGCTGGAACAATGACTACAATTATTTCCCTAAAATCAGAGTATTCAACATTGAGTATACTTTTAGGTATCTTTATCAATTTGTTGTTTGTATATATCGTATTGAAAAGCTCAGGTTGGATTCAGAAGAAATTAGGACAGGGAGGAGCGAATATTTTGAGAAAAGTATTCGGGATTATCCTTTTAGCAATAGCGATCAAGCTCTTTAAAACAAACATATAATGTTGTAGGGGTAGACCACTGTGTCTACCCTTTATTTTTTAATTGTAGCCAATTTGTAGATGAATTTCTTTACTATTGCAAAGCAACATGAGCAAACTGATTATAGCCATTTTTAAATTAAGGATGCTATAGAATTGATAACTTCAATTTTTTACATTAACTTCTATCATCCCTAAAAATGAGATCTATAAAAAAAACATCTATCTAATAAGTTTAATTGATGAAACAAACTGTTAAGACAATAGCAGTAGTATTCATTGGAATATTAGCCCCATTTATACTACAAGCTCAAAGTGTATCTAATTTTACTGTCAATCTAGGAAGTACAGGGAAATACGTTCGGGTAGGCGAGAACTTTACGGTTCAAGGTGACAATGCTCAACGATATTTTGTCTATCATTTTTCAACTGACTTTATGCCGGCACCTCCACCAATGGTAGAGAATGCAAATACAGGAAATCCTATGATTGTGGATTCTACATTCGAGGTGAAAGCAAATCAGCCAATTGAAATTAAAACTACTGGATTATATTTTATTCAGACAGATACAACAAGTAGAGAGGGGGTTGGTTTTACAGCAATGCCTTCAGATTTTCCTAAGTATAAAAAGATGAGAAATATTTATCCTCCGATGGTTTATATTTCAACTCAAAACGAAATGACCTCTTTTAAAAAAGGAAACCGCCCAAGAGAAGCGTTTGAAAACTTCTGGATTAATGTGGCAGGGTCACCAGACAATGCAAAGCGCTTGATCAAGCTGTATTTTGAAAGAGTTTCAGAGGCAAATACGCAGTTTTCAGAATATAAAGAAGGCTGGAAGACAGATAGAGGCATTGTTTATATTATTTTTGGTTCGCCAGATGAGGTATCAAATATAGATGGAGGAATTCGATGGTCTTATGATAGTAATTTGAATCATGGACAAGTAGAATTTGATTTCTATGAAGATATAAATCAATTTACAGGAACACATTACGTTTTAAAGCGTTCTTATGACTATAAACGTGTGTGGTTTGATACTGTGAAAAAATGGCGAAACGGTACAATACAGTAGGTACTTAAGAACATAACTTTCAAACGAACAACAAACTTTAAGATGAAAAAGGCATTATTTATAGACCGCGATGGGACAATTATTGTTGAACCTCCTGTAGATTATCAGGTAGATTCATTAGAAAAACTAGCTTTTGTTCCTCAAGCAATTTCTCAATTGCAGAAAATTGTTGAAGAGTTGGATTACGAATTAGTAATGGTAACTAATCAAGATGGGTTAGGTACAGATAGTTTCCCAGAGGATACATTCTGGCCTGCTCAAAATAAAATGTTGGACACACTGAAAGGTGAAGGCATTGAGTTTGATGATATTCTAATTGATAAAACCTTCGAACATGAAAATGCTCCAACTAGAAAACCAAGAACAGGTTTGATGACAAAATACATGTCAGGTGAATACGATTTAGCCAACTCTTTCGTGATTGGTGACCGTCTGACAGATGTAGAGTTAGCAACTAATTTAGGTGCAAAAGGTATTCTAATTGGTGATAAGCAAAAATCAGATGCTGTATTAATAACAAAATCTTGGAAAGAGATTTACAGCTTCTTGAAAAATTATAAAGCTGATGGAAGAACTGCGAAAGTAGAAAGAATCACGAATGAGACGAAAATCCTTATTCAAGTGAATCTTGACGGTACAGGTAAATCTGAATTATCTACTGGAATTGGTTTCTTTGACCACATGTTACACCAAGTAGCAAGACACGGGAAAGTGGACTTGACTGTAAAAGTAGAAGGAGACCTTCATATTGATGAGCATCACACTATTGAAGATACAGGTTTAGCAATTGGTGAAGCTTTCAAACAAGCTTTAGGAGATAAAAGAGGCATCGCAAGGTACGGTTTCTTTATCGCTCCAATGGATGAAGTTTTAGCACAGGTTGCTTTGGATTTCTCAGGTAGACCTTGGTTTGTTTGTGATGCACCTTTAAGAAGAGAAAGAGTTGGTGATTTCCCAGTGGAAATGTTCTCACACTTCTTTAAATCATTCTCAGATACTTCTGGATGTAACTTAAACATTAAAACATCAGGAGATAATGACCACCATATTATTGAAGGAACATTCAAAGCATTTGCAAAAGCTTTAAGAATGGCGATCCAAGTAGAAGAAGGAAATAACGAAATTCCGAGTACAAAAGGCGTACTTTAGAATTTCTTTACGATATTTGAACGGACATTATCAAAGGGTAATGTCCGTTTTTTTGTGGAAATGATTTTTCACTGTACTTGAATGAAGAACATGATGATTAAATATATACATTCACTAATCTTACTTATCTCTTTTTTTTGCCTCCAACTTAATGCTCAGGAATTGGAACACAAGCCAAGAAAGAGTGAAACAGGTTTGGCTACTTACACAATGGGAGATGGTACGTATGTAAAAGTGACGTATGGCAGGCCAAAGATGAAATCAGATTTCGACACAAAATTTGGAGTGTCTGTTCCATGGAGAAAACTATGGAGGTTTGGGGATGATGATGCTACAGAAATTACAGTGACTGAAAAAGTGACATTGGCAGGACAACCCCTTGAAGCAGGTACGTATTCCCTTTATGCAATTCCAGATACAGCAGAGTGGACTTTGATTGTCAATAAAGCCGTAGGACAATGGGGCACTTTTAAATATGACCAGTCCAAAGATGTTTTCAGAGTGAAATTACCTTCATTAAACTCTTTCAAAATTTTCAAAAAGTTCTCTATTTTTCTTCAAGAAGACCCAGAAGGATGTAATTTGGTAGCTATTTGGCAGAGAGTTTCTATTGTTGCTCCGATCAGAAAAGAAGAAGAAAGTGAGTGATTTTCTTTTATTTAATCAAGAAAAACTAGAACTTTAATAAAAATCTTGCTTTTCAACAGCAAACTACTCCAAAAAACTTTCAGGTAATGATTATATTAAAGTACTACTTATTATAATTCAAATGCCTAATTAAATGATGTACTAGCATGTTTGTACCCTTTTTAAAACGATTAGCCGTTCTAACGATAATAGCACACATTTCATTTTTTGCATATATAGCATTAGGTTCTCTTTATGTAAAGTGGGCTAACCCCTCTATGTCAATGTATATGTGTGTCAGATCACACTTTGATTTAAATGATGTAGTTACACCGAAGTTTATTCCAAAGGAAAGTATTCCAACAGATTTGCAAACTGCAATTGTAGGCTTGGACGATCCTACCTTCAATATACACAGAGGTTACGATAATAACTCAATGTCTAACACAGCGACAATTTCTCAGAAAGTAGCGAGAAGTATGTTTTTATTTCCTCATCAAAATAATCTTGGGTCTTATCTAGAAACTTTAGCAGCTGTGGAAATGGAATGTATTTTAGACAAAGACAGAATATTGGAACTTTATTTAAATTATTCTGAGTGGGGAGACAATATTTATGGTATTGGTGAGGCTGCGGATTATTATTATAAAAAAGATATTCAAAACCTTTCAAGAAGACAGAAATTGAAATTAGCATCAGTATTGGCAAAACCACTAGAAGTAGACCCAAGTACTTATGATAAAAATAAAATTGTTGAAGCCCGTTTTAATTTATTAAATAAATTGATGGATTAAGGAAGAGATTTCAGCAGAGTAGAAATAATAACGGAGACGTAGTGTTATAAAACTGCGTCTCCGTTTTGTATTTAATCAAAGCATAAAGTCAAGCTTTTTTGATTAGATGCTTATATTTAAAGTTATGGATTATAAGGAAGAGTTGATGAAGGTGGTAAAGAACCTTCCCCTTCAGCCCGGAGTGTATAAATACCTCAATGAGGAAGGGAAAATCATCTACATAGGAAAAGCAAAAAAGCTGAAGAACAGAGTGTCTTCTTATTTTTTGAAACAAGCAGGAATGAATAGAAAAACCAAAAGGCTTGTTTCTGAAATCAGAGGGATAGAATATACTGTGGTTGATTCTGAATATGATGCGTTATTATTGGAAAATAATCTCATCAAAAAAAATCAACCAAAGTATAATATCCTTTTGAAGGATGATAAAACGTATCCCTATATCTGTGTAACCAAAGAAAGGTTTCCACGTGTTTTTTCTACAAGGAATACTACTGATAAAAGGCACCGTTACTTTGGACCTTATCCAAACGGTAGGGCAATGTCAGCCTTATTGGATCTTTTCAAGCAACTTTACAAGATTAGAAACTGTACTTATAATCTCTCAGAAGAGAATGTAGCAGCAGCTAAGTATTCTGTTTGTTTAGAATACCATATTAATAATTGTCTAGGTCCTTGCGAAGGAAAGCAAACAGAGGAAATCTATAACGAAGATATACAGCAAATTCTAAATATTCTGAAAGGGAATTTGAGTGTGGCGAGAGAATATTTCACTCAAAAAATGGAGGAAGCTGTGGCTTCATTGGCTTTTGAGGAGGCTAACACATGGAAGCAGAAACTGGAGTTGATCACTAATTATCAATCAAAATCACTTGTTGTTTCTCCAACTTTGAAAGAAGTAGAAGTATACGCTATTATTTCTGATGAGCGATTTGCCTATGTCAATTTTATAAAAATTATGAATGGGGGAATTATCTATGCGGAATCCAATCAAATTACAAAAAGAATGGATGAAGAGGATGAAGAAATTCTGTTGCAGGCAATAATGGATTTTAGAGAGCGATATAAAACATCGACTCGGAAAATTTACACCAACATTGAAATTACATCTTTTGATGAAGAAGATGATAGAATGGAGTTTTCTGTTCCAAAAATAGGAGATGGGAAAAAACTGATTCAATTGTCATTTAAGAATGCAATGTATTTCAAACGTGAACGAGAGACTTCAAGGGGAGAAATCAGTGATAAGAAAAGTAACTATCAGACATTACTTCAGCTGAAAAGTGAATTGCAATTGAAAGAAGTGCCTGTCCATATTGAGTGTTTTGATAACTCCAATATACAAGGGACGAACCCCGTTTCAGCCTGTGTGGTTTTCAAAGATGGGAAGCCATCAAAGAAAGACTATAGACACTTTCATGTGAAAACGGTTGAAGGGCCAGATGACTTTGCTTCGATGGAAGAAGCGGTTTATCGCAGGTATAAAAGGCTATTGGAGGAGAAACAGAAATTACCTCAATTAGTGATTATTGATGGTGGTAAAGGTCAATTAAGTTCTGCTTGCGAGGCACTCAAAAGTTTAGGCCTCTATGGGAAATTGCCTATTATTGGTATTGCAAAGAAGCTAGAAGAGATCTTCTTTCCTGAAGACCCCATTCCATTACATTTAAGTAAAAAGTCAAGGTCGCTTCAATTGGTACAGCGTTTAAGGGATGAAGCCCACCGTTTTGGTATTACTTTTCATAGAAATCTAAGAAGTAAAGGAAGTATTCACTCTAAGTTAGAGGATATTCCAGGGGTTGGTCCTAATACTATTCAAAAATTATTGAAACACTATAAAACCATCACAAACATAAAAGCGGCGCCTGTAGAGGAGCTAGCTGATTTGATAGGAAATAGTAAAGCACAAAAAGTGAAAGACGGGTTGTCTTAAAAAATACGGCGATTACTTCATTTTAGTAATCGCCGTATTTTTTTAATCTTTTTTCGTCCTTTGAGAAGGAAGCTTATCTGTCAAGTGAACGTCTTTTACATTAAGAATAATATCACCTGCCTCATCGACATGGAAGTTTCTCACAAACTTTCTTCCTTCCACAAAATCTGTGGCAAAATAAGAATGATAAGTGTAAGTATCTTGTCCAAAAGTTTCATCAAAACCCTTCAAAACAATAAGAATTTCCCCGTGCTGATGCATCAAGTCATCCAAGGTCAAATTGTACAATGGACTTTTTTCATCAATCATATGGACAATCGTCCAAGAAAGAGGCATAAACATAATGTTAGACCTTTCAAGAGAAATATCATAAAACTGTCTTCTGAAAACTTCCTGTCCACTAGCATCTGTTTGTTTCTTTTGAATAGAAACATAAACGGAGGCTTCAAGATTCAATAAAGTATTAGCTCTGTTATTGATGACTCTAAATTGCAGACAATCTTTATCAGTATCTTTGAATTTTGTCAATAGAGCATTCTTCGAAAAAATAATTTTAGAAATAGGTCGTGAAAAGCGACCGTAAAGAATACCGGTAGAAAACGCAGATAAAAGTAATCCATTGAAAGCTTCCAAACTTGCAATTAAGCTTATAGCATGGCTTTGTGGAGACATGGCACCATAACCTACAGTAGTAAAGGTTTGTACACTAAAGAAGAAGGCTTGTACAAATTCGTCCCACAAACTATTGGTCTTGAAAACTCCTGTAATGTGTTCAACCCCACATGCCATATATAAAAAAGCGTACAAGACATTCGTTGCAATTATTACACTTCCTATAACCAATATAAAAGGAGCCCAATTAATGGTGATAAGCCAATGGTAAGCATCGCGTACAAAATTGGCAGTGCCTATTCTTTTTACATTAAAGCTACCATCGGAGTTAATAATACGTTTGGTTTCATGTTCATATTGAACACCAACACCCGGATCTTGAATTTTTGAAGTTTTATCTGACATATTCCTTTTTTCACCTAGGCTACTTCATGTCCTTCAGCGGCCTCTAAAATTTTAAACCAATCTTCTCTTTCTAATTTTACATTCATTGCTTTAGCAGCATCTGTAATTCGGTGTCCCTTCGTTGTACCAAGAACAGGAACCACTTGTGTAGGATGTGTTAAGTGCCAAGCAAAAATAGTTTGGTCAATACCAAAGCCATACTTTTCTCCAACTTCTTGTACCACTTGCTTTAAACGAAGAATCTCTGGTGATGACTCTGTGAAAATTCTACCATTGCCAAGCGGTGACCAAGCCATTGGCTGAATGTTGTTTTTCAGGCAGTTGTCTAGAGTACCATCATAAAGAGCTTTTGTTTGAAGAGGAGAAATTTCAATTTGATTGATGCTTAATGGAAATTCCTTGTGCAACATATCTACCTGATGAGGTAAAAAATTACTCACACCAAAAGCTTTCACTTTCGCTTCTTTCTGTAAAGAAGTAAAGGCTTCAGCGACTTCTGTAGGGTTTAATAAAGGATCAGGTCTGTGAATTAATAAATAATCTAAAGCATCAACACCCAAAACCTTCAAAGAATTTTCTGCAGATTGAATAATGTGGTTAGCACTTGTGTCGTAAGACTTTATCTGATGATGAGGCCTGTTGGGGGTGATCAATTTGATCCCGCACTTTGTGACGATTTTCATTTTGTCTTTTAGTTCAGGCTTAAGAGCAAGTGCCTTTCCAAATTGTTCTTCAATCGTATAACCTCCATATATATCAGCATGATCAAAAGTATCTATTCCGTTGTCAATGCTAGTTTCAATAAGATTTAGAATTTCTTGAGAACTAAGGTTTCCCCAGTTCCAAACTCCGGTAACAATTTTTGAGATCATTTGTTTTTTTTTATTTTAGTATAAATTTAAATAAGTCGGAAATAACTAACCATTTCTTGTAGATCATAAATGTCTACTTTGAGTAACTAATAATTTACGCTATGTATAAAGAGACTTTCCTTAATTTAATAGAGAAAGACAAAAATATTCCTTTTTTTATAATTGAAAAAGAGAATTATTCTTTCTTAGAAAGTCACAAAATCCAAAAGATCTTAGGTGTTGAATATCCTCATGGAGATGAAACAATTAATTTCTTTGAGTTTTGTCCTGTGCAGTGGCGTGGTTTATTCAGAGGGACATTCCTGGAACTTGTTCAATTAAGTAGAGGAGCCTCTATTGATCAGAGGTTGTATTTGGAGAACGGAACCTATCAGAAAATTGAGATCATTAATGATAAAGAGTCTTTTATAGTAAAATTAAAATCTAATGAAGATCTTAATGAAAATGTATCTTTCCTGAAGTTGGTCAATCACCTCCTTTTGAAAGATAGTAATGATGCCATATTTGTGATTGATAAAAAGCTCAAAGTATTATTTTACAATGAAGCATCAAAAGAATTAGGAATAAGGCTACTCGGAAAAGTGGACGATATTAATGCGAAACTGCATTACTTCTTAGAGAAGTATGAACGCTTGAAAATTGGAGTAACCAAAGCATTTAAAGGAGAAGAATTTCAATCGGAACTTTCTTATTTCCTACATTCAGGAGAACAGGTATTCCTAAAAACACATTATCAGCCCATTTATTTACAAGGACAAGAGGTTGAAGCTTGCCTGATAAGAAGTAAGGATATTACAGCCCGTTCTTCAGTGGAAGAAATGTTTAGCTCAATGTTGGAACAGAGTAATATTGGCTATTCAATTATAGATACTGACTTTAGAGTCGTAAAAATCAATAAATACTTAAGAAGCTTGCTCCAATATCAGGATGAAGAAATAATAGGTCAGAAATTCACCGAATTTATCCACCCATCTCTCCGTTCCCATTTTTTGAAAGAATTCCAGTTGATTCTGTCTTCAAGCGATCTGGAATCACCAAATAAATTATTTATAGATTTAAGAGGTAAATATGGAGCAACTTTATTGTTTGAACTACAGACAAGAAAAGTAAAGATCTCAGAAAAGAGATTTGCTGTTTTTGCAACTTTGAAAAACGTAACCCAGAAAGAACAGAATAATCAGATCTTAAAAGAAATGCAACGCCTGATTAAAGCATGTGGCTGGGTGTATGATCGCTTTTCTAAAACAATGAATGTAACAGAGGAAGTGGCGCAAGTGATCGGAGTTTCTCAAGAGTTTATTTATAAAAACCCTACAGCATTACTTTCAATGTGTGATGAGAAATCTTATCAGAAGGCACAAAAAGAACTTTTAAATTCTTATAGAACTCAATCTGATTTTGATTTAGAGTTACTGATCAGAGGGAAATACAGAGGTGAACAATGGATCAGGTTGACAGGAAGACCAATAATTCGACACAAAAGAGTGGTTGGACTTTATGGCGGAATACAAGATATCTCAACTCAAAAGAAACAATTAGGACTTTTAGAAAGAAATGAGACTTATATTGATGAAATACAAAGGGTGACTCATGTAGGGAATTGGGTTTATGAACCC
>NZ_LQAQ01000099.1:130000-275400 GCF_001583495.1 Flammeovirga sp. SJP92
TTAATACAAGTGGTAGGGGAGCATTCTAGCGAGGTTGAAGCAGTGTGGTGATGCACTGTGGACTTTCTAGAAAAGCAAATGTAGGCATAAGTAACGATAAGGCAGGTGAGAAACCTGCCCGCCGATAGACCAAGGTTTCCTGGGCGACGCTAATCGTCCCAGGGTTAGCCGGGACCTAAGGAGATTGCCGAATGGCATATTCGATGGATATCAGGTCAAAATTCCTGAGCATCTTATATTTTCGATGGAGTGACGGAGTGATGCAGCATCTGCGTACTGACGGAATAGTACGTTGAATTGCGTACCTATAGGAGGCATAGTTAAATGCGTGCTTCTTGGGGAAACAAGACAGTACAGAGCGACTACGGTCAATTTGATAACGATGTGAAACGCTTCCAAGAAAACCTTCTACGATTAAGATATGAGATCCCGTACCCCAAACCGACACAGGTGGTCAGGGTGAGTAACCCGAGGCGCTCGAGTGATTCATGGCTAAGGAACTAGGCAAATTAGCCCCGTAACTTCGGGAGAAGGGGCGCCTACTTACTTTGTAAGAGGCCGCAGCGAAGAAGTCCAGGCGACTGTTTAACAAAAACACATGGCTATGCGAACTCGAAAGATTCAGTATATAGCCTGACACCTGCCCGGTGCTGGAAGGTTAAGAGGGGGAGTTAACATCGGTGAAGCTCTGAATTGAAGCCCCAGTAAACGGCGGCCGTAACTATAACGGTCCTAAGGTAGCGAAATTCCTTGTCGGGTAAGTTCCGACCTGCACGAATGGTGCAACGATCTGGACGCTGTCTCGGCCATGAGCTCGGTGAAATTGAAGTAGCGGTGAAGATGCCGCTTACCCGCAACGGGACGAAAAGACCCCATGAACCTTTACTGCAACTTAACGTTGGCCGTTGGCCAGGAGTGTGTAGGATAGGCGGGAGACTGTGAAGGAGTGTCGCCAGGCATTTTGGAGTCATTGTTGAAATACCGCCCTCTCCTGTTCGACGGTCTAACGGGTTTTAACCCGGACATTGTTTGGTGGGTAGTTTGACTGGGGTGGTCGCCTCCAAAAGAGTAACGGAGGCTTTCCAAGGTTCCCTCACGACGGTCGGCAATCGTCGGAAGAGCGCAATGGCATAAGGGAGCCTGACTGCGAGAGAGACATCTCGACCAGGCACGAAAGTGGGACATAGTGATCCGGTGGTACCGCATGGAAGGGCCATCGCTCAAAGGATAAAAGGTACTCTGGGGATAACAGGCTGATCTCCCCCAAGAGCTCAAATCGACGGGGAGGTTTGGCACCTCGATGTCGGCTCGTCACGTCCTGGGGCTGGAGAAGGTCCCAAGGGTTGGGCTGTTCGCCCATTAAAGTGGCACGCGAGCTGGGTTCAGAACGTCGTGAGACAGTTCGGTCTCTATCTGTTGCGGGCGTAGGAAATTTGAGAGGCTCTGACTTTAGTACGAGAGGACCGAGTTGGACACACCTCTGGCGTACCGGTTGTTCCGCCAGGAGCATCGCCGGGTACCTATGTGTGGAGCGGATAAGCGCTGAAAGCATCTAAGCGCGAAACCCACCTCGAGATGAGATTTCCATATAAGGGTTGTTAAAGATTATGACGTTGATAGGCTTCAAGTGTACGTGTAGAGATACATTCAGCTGAGAAGTACTAATCGCCCAATAGCTTTTTCTTTTACGGTTGGGGTAGTAGAGATACTACCTCAGCAAAGTTTTTCCTTTTCACTGTCAATGAAGTTACAAAGAACTTTATGATAGTGATTAGATTCGTTATTAAGTAAGATCAATAAAGAAATTGATGGTGCCAATGACGTAGGTGTTCACCTCTTCCCATTCCGAACAGAGCAGTTAAGCCCTACCGTGCTGATGGTACTGGGTTAACCCCCGGGAGAGTAAGTCGGCGCCACATTCATTAAATACAGAAGGTTAGTTAACACAAGATGTTGACTAACCTTTTTTGTGTTTAATAAATAAATGAATTGTACAATTCTAAGATATTATATTAGTGATTTGTATAAATGTAACAAAAAATAGAAAGGTCATGTTAGAGGTGTTAGAATACTCTTATATAATTACTATTGCTTGTCACTGTAATAATTGAAATTGATTTTACAGAATTTGACCTTTATCGATACTATGAAAAACCTAATAACTATCTTATGTTTCTTATTTTTAACTTTAACAAGTTTTGCACAAAATATAGAAACGACAAATTGTACTCCAATTTCAAATGGACATTTTATAGAAGTATTGACTTCTTTTAAATCAATGCCATCTTCGTCCTTATTAGAATCTTCTAAAATTTTTGTTGAGAGGTACTGCATGGATAGTGATAAGTTAGGTGAATTGTCATCTTATTTTCACTCAGATCAGGATCGTATAGAATTTTTATACCATGCATTTTCACATACAGATAATAAATCAAGTTTGGTAAATACCGACTTTCATTTCGAAGATGAGGCTTTACAAGAAGTATTTGTGGCATTTTTAAGCAATATGCATCAAAATATATCTGATGGACTAAATACAACTGAACAGGAGATTGTAGAATACCAGAAAACAATCAAAACAGATGAAGATTTGGGAGATTATGATGTAAAGGTGGTTTATGTACCTGAATACCGAGGTAGGATTGGGTATGAAAAACCAATGTCATCTTCAGATTTCTTTAATGTTCAGAGGGCAATACAATTAGAATCTATTTCTAGTGAAAAAGTAGAAGCTTTTATTAATCAAGTGGAAGGAAAAGGAATAACTGTGCATCAACTTGATGGAATTTTATCATTATATAATTATGAAAATGATAAAATGAAAGTATTTACTAATGCAATCGATAAAGTTTACGACCTTGATAATTTATCGCTTGTCCGAAATCACTTTGTTAATCTATTCCATAAGAAAGAAATTGATAGAATTACACACTATGAATTAGACAAATACATGACAGACCAGGTTAAAAATGGTGAACATATAGAGTTTCAGCATTATTAGTTTGTCCCATCAAAAAAGGCTAAGTTTTTACTTAGCCTTTTTTGATTTATTTTTCTTTATTAGCGAGTTGTCCACAAGCTGCATCAATATCTTTTCCTCGACTTCTTCTTACATGAACGTTAACACCTTTCTTGGATAAGTAATCCGCGAATCGTTGGATCTTATCTACTTTGGCATTAAGGAAATCAGCCTCAGAGATAGGGTTATATTCAATGATATTTACTTTAGAAGGTAAGTGTTTAGTAAACTGATAAAGTTCCTCAGCGTCCTGTAATGAATCATTGAAGTTGTTAAACACGATGTACTCATAGGTAACAGGGTTCTTTGTTTTACTAAAATAATATTTCAGTGCCTCTCTAAGTACTTCTAAGGTGTTTTGTTCGTTGATAGGCATAATTTGATTCCTCTTCTCATCATTTGCTGCATGAAGAGAAAGTGCAAGATTAAACTTTACATCATCATCACCTAGTTTACGAATCATTTTAGCAATGCCGGCTGTAGATACAGTAATTCTTTTAGCAGACATACCAAGACCGTTAGGAGATGTTATTTTTTCAACTGACTCCAGAACATTTTTATAGTTCAAAAGAGGTTCACCCATTCCCATATATACAATATTGGTTAGCCCAGTATTGTAAGCATCTTGGGCTTGCTTGTCTATGGCCACTACTTGATCATATATCTCTGCAGCATCAAGATTTCTTTTACGATCCATGTATCCTGTAGCACAAAAAGAACAAGTAAGAGAGCACCCAACTTGAGAAGAAATACAAGCTGTCATTCTTGGTTCAGCAGGTATTAATACGCCTTCAACTAAATGCTTATCATGGAGTTGAAATGCAGATTTAATAGTACCATCATTACTTTGTTGTGCCTTGAAAACAGAAATTGGAAGTATTTCAAAATGCTCATTCAATAATTCTCTAGTTTTCTTTGATATATTGGTCATATCTTCAAATGAAGTAACGGAACTTTTCCAAAGCCAATCTTGAATTTGCTTTGCTCTGAATCCTTTTTCTCCATTTTCAACTAGAAAATCTTTGATCTTATCAGATGATAATTTACGTATGTCTTTTTTCTTTGATTTTATCATGGATGTAAAATATACTTGATCTCTGAATCACAACTTTTTGATTTAGAGAGTAAAAAGCCCGAACCTCAATGCGAAGTTCGGGCTTTTCTATGTAAAATTAAAAAACTGTTAAGCTTTAGAAAGGAATTATTCCATTGCACTTAGTTTTTTGTCAACTTTATCCATGTTCTCTTGGTCACCAATTTGGTAGTAGATTTTAAGAAGAAGTTGTAAATTCTTACGGTCATCGTTTGATGCTTCAGCACCTTTAACTGCATAAGGAACAGCTTTCTTTGCGGCTTCTTTCTTCGCTGCCTCTAATTCTTTTGCTTTAGCAGGATCTACATACTGACCAGTACCTTTTGTTGGTAACTCCTGTAATTCTTTGTTGAAAAGAACACTTTGGTTGTAGTATAATCTTGCAAGGCTATAAAGAGCACTTCCGTTTTCTGAATCAATAGAAAGTACTTTTTCATACTGTCCCATTGCCATTTCAGTATATTTTTTAACGTCGTCGTCAGATTCGTTGCTATCAGTAGCTTGATCGTAAAGTTGCGCTAATAAAAGATTAGCAGATACATCGTTAGGATCTTTAGCGATGTTCGCTTTAGCAGAAGCAATAGCCTCATCCATTTTGTCTAACTTCAAGTAGTTGATGATCATTGTTCTTGACAAATCAGCATCATCAGCATTGTACTTAAGACCTTCAAGACAGATGTCTAAAGACTCTTGGTAGTATTTCTTTGCTTCAGTTTCTAAAGATGCAATTTTAGTGTTTGCAGCTTCTAACTTAGCTTTAGCGTCAGCAACTTCTTTTTGAGCATCTTCCATTTCTGCTTTCGCTTGCTTAGCTCTTGTAGATGCATTTGAAGTTCTTCTACCTGCACCAGTAGAGTAGTACTCATATCTTTCTTTTGAAGATTCAACAGTTTTAGAAGATCTTTCAATTGTGTTTTCAGCATCTCTTACTTCATATCCAAGCTCGTCGATTGAACCTTCGATATCAGATACACCTTGAGAAGCGTAGAATAACAATTGCTTGTAGTAAACGGCATCATTTTTACCTAAAGAGAATAATACTTTAGCGTAAGTAACCACTTCGTCTTGAAGAGCTTTGATTTTGTCGTCTTCAGTCTCGTCATTCAACAAGTTGATAGTAGCATATAATGCATTTTGAGCTGCAGTAGTATCTTTTTTAACACGTAGTGCTAGATCGAAATCTTGTTTTGCAGTTGCAAAGTCTTCGTCTTGCCATGCTTTAGCACCAGCATCGATGAAGTAGTTATAGAACATTGTAAGTTTAGATAACATTGGTTGCATTGTCAATGGATCAATTGCATCCGGATTGTCGATCCAAACTTTTTTATAAGTAGGAGATTCTTTACCTACTACTTCTTTGTTTGATTTAATTTCGTTGTATGCAGACAATACTGAATCAATAGCAACAGAAATTTCTTCTGTAGATTGACCTTCAACTTTAGCTGCTGCAGTGTAAACATCACCTTTTACGTCTAATGTTTTGTCCTTAGCGATAGCAGTTTTACCCTTGCTAGCTAATTTGAATTTTTCATAGCTAACTGCATTTTCAACTTCAGTCTTTGCTTGATCAAGCTCGCCTTTTGCCAAAAAAGAAGCAGCTTTTGTTGCAGAACCTTTTTCTTGTGCTGTAGCTGCAGTTGAAACAGCAGCTGATAATGCAAGAACAGTTATGATTTTCGTAAATTTCATAGAAATATTATATGTTATATAGCTTAGAATACAATTATTTATTCCTCAAAGTGCAAACATAGTATTTTCCAAGCATATTTTTGATGATGTGTGACATAAATTTTGCACTTACATATTATCTAACGTATCATCCATACGTTTTAGTTCTTTCGATTTATTTAATAAACCATAAGCATTACGTAATGTTGAGATTACTTCCTCATTTTCATGATCTAATTCAAAAGCCACATCTAAATTTAAGACGCTTTGATCAAGATGGAATTTTACAGTTTTTCGGATATCACCTCTATGTATGTTCTTAAAATCCTCAGTCCTTTTTAATTTACTCCAATTATATAAGATTTTTTGATTCTCAATTGCTTCCCTGAATTGTATTTGTCCAAGATTGAAATAGGCATCAAAACTATAGGGATTAGAATGTATTGCTTTTGTATAATTTAAGACGGCCCTGTTAAAATCATTCAGCTCTTCGTAGACCATTCCTGTGGCCACAAGAGTATGGGTGTCAAAAGGATCAATTTTGAGATAATTATTAAGAATTTCTAATGCTTGTGTATACCACTTTTTTCGAATACATATACCAACTCCTCTGTAGATAAGGGAGTATTGTGAAGGGTGTTTGAAAATACCTTTTTGAACTTCATTCAAGGCTAATTCAGGTTTATTTAATTGTTCAAAAAAGAAGGCTCTGCTTTCATATACATCCGTGCTATCATAACCTAATTGTAATAACCTGTCTGAATAAGTGAGTGCTTTTTCAAAATGGCGAGACGCTTCACTGCAAATCATAGCATACCGACAGCTGACTCTATCATTGCTATTCATTATGAAAGTTTGATCAAAATAAAACTCAGCTTCGAGGTAATCTTCATTGATAAAGGCATTAACTCCTTTGGTCAAGAGGTTATCATAAAAGCGATCTAGTTCTGCTTGTGTATAAAGATTGAAAATTTCGCTTTTATCTGTATTTTCTAAAACTTTATTGTACCAATAGGTTGTGGAATTGACATAACTATCACAATCTTCTTTATTTCGAGGATCCGAGCAATAGTCGTTCAAGGAAAGTATTGAATAGGTCTTTCCTAGAAGTGTCATAACCTCTAATTCTCCTTCACGAGTGAGATTGTATTCCAGAAGTTGATTGAGTGATGCTAGAGCTTTGTAGGGCTCATTATTGTTGATGGCTAATCGAGCGATACTCAAGTTTTTCTCTTGAACTTTTTTCACTTGGGCATGACTTAAGTAATGATTGGTAAATAAAATGATTACCAAAAAATACCAACATTTAAGATTTAAGATCATACTTCGAAGATACTATTTTTTCCATAAAAAAAGGTACTCGTTATCCACAAGTACCTTTCTTATGAAATCAATGAAAGTAAGTCTTATTCTTCAGAAGTTGTATCTTCAGAATTTTCATTACTTGTTTCATTTGTAGGGTTTTCAGTTGTTTCATTATTTTCAACAACTTCTTCTTCCTCTTCAATTGTCGGAACAATTTCTACAGATGAGATTTCGTCATTATCATTTAATCGAATTGCTTTCACTCCTTGAGTAGATCTACCCATAGTTCTGAAGTTATTGACAGCAGTTCTGATTGTGATACCTTCTTTAGTGATTACGATAAGGTCGTCTGTTTCCTCTACAGAGAATAATGCTGAAAGCTTACCTGTTTTATCAGTGATTTGCATTGCTTTCACACCTTTACCACCTCTATTCGTACGTAGAGGATATTCTTCTAATAAAGTACGTTTACCGTATCCGTTTTCAGAGATAACCATTAATGATTTAACTTCTAGCTCTTCTTGAGAGATAGCCGCTAAACCTACAACAGCATCTTCGTCACCGTTAAGAACAATACCTTTCACACCAGTAGCACCTCTACCCATCGAACGAACGTTGTCTTCATTGAAACGAGTAGCCATACCCAAGCGAGTGGCAATGATGATATCATTTTGACCATTTGTCAACATTACATTGAATAGTTTATCACCTTCGTTGATGTTGATGGCGTTGATACCATTTGTTCTTGGTCTTGAATATGCTTCCAATACCGTTTTCTTCACAATACCTTTTTCAGTAACCATCAATAAGTAATGATTATTGATGTAGTCTTGATCATTCAAGTTCTTAGTACAAATTACTGCCTGTACTTTTTCACCTTCTTGAATGTTCAATAGGTTTTGTAATGGTCTACCTTTTGCTGTTTTACTTCCTTCAGGTAAACGGAATACTTTCTGCCAGTATACTCTACCTAAATTCGTGAATAACAACAAGTAGTTATGGTTCGAAGCAACGAACATATGTTCGGTGAAGTCATCAGATTTCGTTGACGCACCTCTTGAACCAACACCACCACGTCCTTGTGATTTGTATTCTTTTAATGGAGTACGCTTAATGTAACCTTCATGAGAAATAGTAATAACCATTTCTTCGTCAGCGATTAAGTCTTCGATGTCTAGATCATCAGCATTGTAAACAATGTTTGATCTTCTTTCGTCTCCATATTTATCTTTCAACTCTACTAAGTCTGTCTTGATGATATCCATCTGACGTTCTCTACGAGCTAAAATGTCTCTTAAATCTTCAACTAATGCAGTAACTTCAGCGTGTTCTTGAACGATTTTATCTCTTTCAAGACCTGTTAAACGCTGTAATCTCATTTCTAAGATTGCCTTTGCTTGAAGTTCACTGAATTCAAAGCGAGAAATTAATTCTGCTCTTGCGATTTCAGCATCTTTTGAACCTCTAATTAATGCAATTACCTCATCAAGATTATCTAAAGCTTTTAAGTAACCTTCTAAGATGTGAAGTCTTCTTTCTGCTTCAGCTAATTCGAATTGCGTTCTACGGATGATAACATCATGTCTGTGCTCTACATAATACTTGATCATATCATGTAGGTTAAGAAGTTTTGGTCTTCCTTTTACAAGCGCAATGTTGTTAACACTGAAAGAACTTTGAAGAGCAGTTTGCTTGAACAAGTGGTTTAATACCACGTCAGGCACTGCGTCTTTTTTCAATTCATATACGATACGGATACCGCTTTTATCCGATTCATCACGGATAGCAGAGATTCCTTCGATTTTCTTTTCATTGACCAACTCAGCAGTTTTTTCAATCATATTTGCTTTGTTGACCATATATGGGATTTCAGAAACTACAATTTGCTCACGTCCCGAAGAAAGTGTTTCAAATTCAGTTACTGCTCTCATTACTACTCTACCACGGCCAGTTTCCAATGCTTTTTTCACACCGTCATAACCGTAAATGATACCACCTGTTGGGAAGTCAGGACCTTTAACGATATCCGTTAACTCATCCATTGTTACGTCAGGATTTTCGACATAGGCAATGATCGCATCACATACCTCATGAAGGTTGTGAGGTGCCATGTTTGTTGCCATACCTACTGCAATACCCGATGCTCCGTTTAAAAGAAGGTTAGGAATTCTTGCAGGTAAAACTGATGGTTCTTTTAAT
This sequence comes from Flammeovirga sp. SJP92, assembly GCF_001583495.1. Classification (GTDB taxonomy): domain Bacteria; phylum Bacteroidota; class Bacteroidia; order Cytophagales; family Flammeovirgaceae; genus Flammeovirga. Next base: position 139,285 of record NZ_LQAQ01000099.1, read on the forward strand.
GAATCATCAAAGTTAGGTTCAAAATCGACAGTATCTTTTTTGATATCGGCAAGCATTTCTCCAGAGATCTCTTTCATACGAGCCTCCGTATAACGCATTGCTGCAGGAGAATCGCCGTCAATTGATCCGAAGTTACCCTGTCCATCGACTAACATGTATCGTAATGACCAAGGTTGAGCCATACGTACCATTGTTTCGTATACAGAAGAATCACCATGAGGGTGGTACTTACCAAGTACTTCACCTACGATTCTTGCTGATTTCTTATATGAACGGTTATAACTAAGTCCAAGCTCAGCCATACCGTACAATACACGCCTGTGAACAGGCTTAAGACCGTCTCTTACATCTGGAAGAGCACGAGAAACGATCACCGACATTGAGTAGTCAATGTAGGCACTTTTCATTTCGTCCTCTATGTTGATAGAGATGATATTTTCGTCTGCCATGTATATTTATTAGAATATGTTTTCACATCTGAAAAAATGAAGAAAAAATCTCCATTTTAAGGAAATGCAAGATACAAAAAATGAGGGTTTTTTAAAGGAAAAAAGTGATCTAATTTCTATCGTTTGAACTGAATTGCACCACATTTTCCTAAGTCTGATTTAATATTCAATTCCCGCTTCTTTTTTCCTGCTTTTATTGCCACCGCCATTGTGTTAGGCGGGATCTTTCCAAGGTTGTGGGCATATAAAATCAGACGATTTTCTTTACCTGGCTCATAAGTTACTTTGAACTTCCTTTTCTTAGCTGTCAACTCATAGTATTCGACAACATGTTCTCCATTCCAAAAAATTGAAACAATGTCACCATCTATTGTTCTATCGTCCCAGATTTGAATAGATATATCATAAGTTGTGATGTAGATGGAAGATTGATTTTCAACTGGGCGGTTTTCATACACTAAAGTTTTAGGAACTTCATTTGGTTCTGGTTCAATATCTTTTGGCTCTTCTTCTTTTATAGTAGCTTGTTTTTCAACAATAAGTTTAGGTTCTTCCTCTTTTTCTTCTTCAGTAGGAGTGTCACTTGGAATATGTACAAGACATACATCATCAATGTAGATATAGCATTGAGGATCTATATCGTAATTGATATATTTCAGGTCCGTTTGGAGATCATCTTTAAAGTTGCCTATCGTTAGGTATTTGATCGCTTCTTCTGCTATAAAAGAAAAAGTGATCTTTGTCCAGTCTGTTGCATAGAAAATATCATCCAATTGATATTGAGGAGATACGCTCAATAGAGGTTCATAAATTGATTGTTTTAGTTTTTCATTGGTAAATGCGAAGCCTAAACCATTGGTGGCAATTCCTCCAAAAGCTACATTGTTTCCACTGCTTATATAAGCTGTAAACTGATACTTTTCACCTTTCTTTAAAACTTTATTCAGTTTGATAGAGGCGTACTCTCTATAGTTGACAACTCTTTGCATGTAAGTGATCAATCCTAATACTGATTGACCAGTTCTAGGACTGAAATTATCTTTAATACCTTTTAGAGGCTGACTTTCATTGATAAACATATGGTCTGGTGTGCCATAGAGTGTCTTGGGCTTATTTTGGTTGGTGTTGTACCATTCCTTTAAGTTATCCAAATGTGCGTGTCCTCTGGTGGCTTCGAAGTAGTCATCAAAACTTGGGTTAGGAATCAAATTCTGACCATACAATGAAATGGATAAAAATGATATGCAGGCAAATAAAAAATATGTAATGAAGTTCTTTGTCATGACTTTATTTTAAAAGTTCATGACAAAGGTAGTGACTTTTCAACTAAGCTCGAACAACGTCATAATTTCCAAGTTGTTGAACACACATTTTTCTTGAAATTTCACCGCTTTTCATTTTGATTGAAAGGATGTAGTTTCCTGAGTTTACAAAGGATAGGTCTAAAGTGGAAGGAACAAGTTGGTTAAGTACTACTTTACCAGACATCATTTCAGAAATAGTTACACTGACAATTTTTTCTTTTAGTTCGTCAAATGTAGATAAATTGTGTTGAGCGACAGGAGATTCAATTGTGATAACAGCTTTGTTTTTTTCGCTTATTTCAATGTTAGTGCCGAATAAGGCACTAGTAATAAGTAGAGATGATAAGCGATCAGTAGTTAATTTCATGGTAATAAAGAGTAATTTAAAAATGGATTATAAAGTGTAGTAAAGTAATACCTAATAATCCTTAATACGGGTATTCCTATTTGAGTGATACATAAATTTAATAAAAAGGTTCAAGTAGTAGCCTATTTTCATAAAATAGTACTATGTTTTGATGGATGGAATCAATTTCGTTAGGTATAAAAACGAAAAAAGGATCATTTCAAATTAAGAAATGACCCTTCTTTTTTCTATTTTAAAGAGAATTAATCCTCTTCAGATTCTGTTTTTGTAGTGTTCTTTTTGATTGTAACTGTCAGAGCATCACCCTTTCCAGAATAATCAGCAAGAATAGTATCACCTTCTGCAATATCGCCACCAAGGATCTCTTCAGCCATTGGATCTTCAAGGTACTTTTGGATTGCTCTGTTAAGAGGTCGCGCACCGTACTGAGGATCATAGCCTTTTTCAGATAAGAAATCTTTAGCCTTTTCAGTGACTTCAATTTGATATCCCATAGCAATTACTCTTTCGAATAATTTCGATAATGAAATATCAATGATTTGGTGGATGTGCTCTCTTTCTAAAGAGTTGAAGATAATTACATCATCCAAACGGTTTAAGAATTCAGGAGCAAAAGCCTTTTTCAATGCTTTTTGAATTGTTCCCTGCATCTCAGCGTCTTGATTATCTAATTTCGTTTGTGTATTGAAACCAATACCTGTTCCGAAATCTTTCAAATCTCTAACACCGATGTTTGAAGTCATGATGATTACTGTATTTCTGAAATCAACACGTCTACCTAAACCATCTGTTAAGATACCGTCATCTAATACTTGAAGTAAGATATTGAACACATCAGGGTGTGCTTTTTCAATCTCATCCAATAAGATAACGCTATAAGGTTTACGTCTGATTTTTTCAGTCAACTGACCACCTTCTTCATATCCAACGTAGCCCGGAGGCGCTCCAACCAATCGAGATACAGAGAATTTCTCCATATACTCCGACATGTCGATACGTACTAATGAATCATCTTTGTCGAATAAATGAGAGGCTAACACTTTCGTTAACTCTGTTTTACCGACACCAGTTGGTCCTAAGAAGATAAATGAACCGATTGGTTTTTTAGGATCTTTCAAGCCTACACGCGTTCTACGGATAGCCTTTGCTAATTTTTCAATAGCTTGATCCTGACCAATCACTTTACCCTTAAGGTCTTCTGACATGTTCATCAGTTTCTTACCTTCGCTTTCTGCAACACGATTTACAGGAATACCCGTCATCATAGCTACAACTGCTGCTACATCATCTTCAGTAACAGGGTAGATAGTTTCATTTGTTTCTTTTTCCCATGCTTCTTTAGCAGTATCAAGGCTTTCAATCAATTTCTTTTCAGAATCACGTAGCTTCGCAGCTTCTTCGTATTTCTGTCTTTTGACCACCTTGTTTTTTTCCTCTTTGATATCCTCAATCTCTTGCTCGAGTTTCAAGATATTATCAGGAACATGGATATTATTGATGTGAACACGTGCTCCCACTTCATCTAAAACGTCAATCGCTTTGTCTGGAAGGAAACGGTCACTAATATATCTATCCGAGAATTTCACACAAGCCTGCAACGCCTCTTCAGAATAATCTACGTGGTGGTGCTGCTCGTATTTTCCTTTGATATTATTCAAGATTTCAATCGTTTCTTCTGGGGAAGTAGGGTCTACCATTACCATTTGGAAACGACGTGCTAATGCACCATCTTTTTCAATATATTGTCTGTACTCGTCTAAAGTAGTGGCACCAATACATTGTATATCGCCACGTGCTAATGCTGGCTTAAACATATTGGAAGCATCAAGCGATCCTGAAGCGCCACCTGCTCCAACAATCGTGTGAATTTCATCTATAAATAGAATTACTTCTGGTGCTTTTTCTAGCTCGTTCATTACAGCCTTCATACGCTCTTCAAACTGACCACGGTATTTAGTACCGGCCACTAAAGAAGCAAGGTCTAATGTAACGACACGTTTGCCGAACAACACTCTTGATACTTTTTTCTGAACTATACGTAAAGCTAGTCCTTCAGCAATTGCTGTCTTACCAACCCCTGGCTCTCCTATTAGGATAGGGTTGTTTTTCTTTCTTCTCGAAAGCACTTGAGCTACTCTTTCGATCTCTTTGTCTCTACCGACTATTGGGTCTAGTTTTCCCTCTTCGGCATAGCTAGTAAGGTCACGACCAAAATTATCCAAGACAGGAGTTTTAGATTTCTCTGTACTCTTTGATGATTCTGGACGAGAGCTCCATGATCCTCCTCCTTTTGATTGAGGTTCATCGTCATCAGTGCTTGATGAAGCTGTTGGGTTTTCTCCTTGGAATTCGATCATTTCTTTGACTACATCATAGTTTACATCATAACGCTGCAAAATTTGGGTAGCTAAGTTATCTTCATCTCTAAGTATTGATAATAACAGATGTTCAGTACCAATTAGGCTAGATTTAAAGATTTTAGCTTCTAAATATGTTATTTTAAGCGTTTTTTCGGATTGTCTCGTTAGTGGGATGTTTGCGAGGTTTTTTACGTTGAAATTGGCAGTGCTTTTAGTTGACTGCTCAATAGCGTCTTTCAAATCGTTAAGATTGACGCTTAATTTTTTCAGTAAAGTAATCGCATATCCCTCACCTTCACGAATCATACCCAGCAAGAGATGCTCTGTGCCAATATAATCATGGCCAAGGCGCAAAGCTTCTTCTCTACTTAGAGAGATTACTTCTTTGACTCTATTCGAAAATTTTGCCTCCATGGTTAGGGAATTTTTTAGATTATAATTTCTACTTCTATAAAATAAGATACAGAATTAATATTCATTAACGAAATAAAAAGGAGTGAAAATTTTAAATCAGGATAATGGATATATCTAATAATGGTTTCTGTCTCTTAAAATAAAGCATATAAAATTTATTAAACAACTCTTAATGATGGATTAATTGACTATTCTGTGATTTTAATATATTGATCGCATTGGGTCCTTCACAAAAAAGTAAATCAAGAATACTCAGGTTTCGATCAAAAGTGTCACCAAACACTTGAATATACGAAATCTCGTTAACAAAAGTTGATGAATCGGTAGCAGTAACCTTGTTTCTAAGGTCAACTATCTCATCTTCAGGTTCTTTTTTATAAGTATTCGTAATTTCAACCTTAGTACGTAATCCTAATAGCTTAATAACACATTTCAAAAGTGAAATGTTTAGCTCAAAAAGAGATTCCTCCCCACTTAATAATGTAGTCTTGATGGCTTCCTCATAATATTCGTAATAAGGAGACCTCCCATAGGCAGAAAGAATACTTCTCCAATGTTTTACAGCCCAGTTGTCATTTTGGTTGACCTTGATTTTACGCATAGGCTTACCTTTGTTAGCGCCAACAACCGGAACACTCAATCGATCTACTTTTTGAGCTGTTTTGATAAAGCATCTGTTTCTAAAACTTTGCTTTTGAAACGTCTCAAATTTCTCAATATAAACCGTGTCGCAGTGAGCTAGAATAGTGAAATATTCAAGGTTGGGAAAATAATGTAAATCGATTAGTACTTTCATTGGAGAAGTAAAATAGGTGTTTTAGAATCTGAATTTTAAGTAGTGCACTTTGTGACCAAGCTCAGTAAATTGCTTTTCATAGCGTGTTTTAATACCATGATGATCGTCCATTAAGTCCGATTCATACAGGTCAAAAGTCACCGCTTCTAATTGTACTTTTTCTTGAACCAACGTTTCTACAGAGTACTCAAAAAGCTCTTTACTGTCGGTCTTAAAACGGATTAAACCACCTTCTTTAATTAATTCTTTATAGATGTTTAAGAAGCGAGGGTGAGTCATTCTTCTCTTCGCATCTCTGTCTTTTGGACGAGGGTCTGGGTGAACGATCCAGATTTCATCTACTTCGCCCGCTTCAAAATAGTTGGCTAAGTTTTGAATATGAATTCTTAAAAAAGCAGCATTTGTCAGACCTTTTTCATCCACTACGTTACCACCTTTCCAGATTCTGTCTCCTTTGATATCAACACCAATGAAGTTTCTGTCAGGATAAACTTGTGCAAGACCTGTAGTGTATTCACCTCTACCACAAGCCAATTCTAAAACAATTGGATTGTCGTTTTTGAAAACCTCTTTTCTCCAGTTTCCTTTGATGTTATCATACAAAGGTTTTCCTTCTTCAATAATATATGCACGCTCTTTGTTTTGAGCGAATTTTTTTAACTTATGGCGACCCATCTTTCAAAAATTTTATAATTCAGAATGCAAACATACAAAATCCCTTTTTTGCTTGGGTAGTTCCGATTATTCCTCTTATGTTTATATTGGGAAATATTCGGTTTTTTATCGTATTTTCATTGGATTATTAAAGATTTTAGTGGGTTTATGTTCATTATTAGGAAGTAAGGTCACTGAATAAGGAAGCAATTTTTTAAATTTTGTATGGCTAAAGTAATTTCTTTCGCAACTCAAAAAGGAGGCGTTGGTAAAAGTACCCTGCTGATGTTAACAGCCTCAGCTGTACATAATAGAACAAACAAAAAGGTTTTGGTGATTGATTGTGATCCCCAAAAATCAGTAAAAGATATTTATTCCACAGAAGGCGCAGATAAGGAATCTTCTTATGATGTGATTGCCTTCAATTGGAAACAACCTAGAGCCGAAGAGAACTTTGACAAGACGCTCGCATTGGCAGAGAAAAAGTATGATGCGATTTTCTTGGATGTACCTGGGCGTATTGAAGGAAAGGAAATCTATTTTAGTGTCTTGGTTTCAGACGTTGTAGTAGTGCCTGTAGTGGCTAGTGTTTTAGATATGAGAGCAACAATACGTTTTCTGAAAACATTGCCGATGATCAAGGAAATGAAGGAGAAGCAAGGCTACAAGTTTGAGGTTTTCGGCATTGTCAATAAAAAAGATCAGACTGTTGAACACCAAAAGCTGAAAGAGTTAGCAGGTATCGGCGGAATGGAGTTTTTCTATTCACCGATTTCCAACTTGGTAAGATACAAAAGAGGTATCTCAACGGTATACGATATTACAGATCCTGCAATTAAGGACGATGAATTCAATCAGTATTTTGATGAGTTTTGTACGAAGTGCTTGTTTTAAATTAGAGCATTCAAATTTACTGAAATAGATATAGGAAAGACTTTCAGCGTTTTATGTTGGAAGTCTTTTTTATATTTAAGCTTTTAAACTTAAAGTAAACTATTACAAACAATGAGACTACTAATAGTTTTAAGTATTTCAATACTTATTTTTTCATGTAAAATAGCTAATGAGAAAAATGATATTGTTCTTTCTGAAAAGGAGCAACAACTATTGAAAGATTCATTATCGGTCTATTTTGATACTTATATCAAATATAATAAGTACAGTCAGGAGAGGCTTTTGCTTCAATTAATAAGCAGAGTTGATGCAATTAAGAAAGACCAAAAAAGTCCTGAATTTTTCAGTGAATTAGATCAGTTGATTTCTTTACAATCTAAGCATAATCAAGACTTAGAAAAAAATAAACGAGTTACTGACAGTTTACAACAAGTCATACTTCATAAAATATATTCTAGTGAGGAGTTGACCGCAATAAGATCTCTTTATGAAAGAACTTATGAAATAGATCCATCTCTCACAATAAAGGAAAATGAACAGGCATTTATTAAGTATTATGAAAAGCTAGATAATTATCAAGGACCTCTTTTTTATAAAGATTCTGTATGGAGTCATATTAGTAAAGTGTGTCCTATTTACTGGAAAATAAGAAGCGAATTATGGAAAGAAAATCAGCCTAAAATTGAAGCCTTAAAAGAAAAAATACTTTTAAAAGATGGTGTTCCTGAGGCAAATAAAAAACTACTTCAAGCCTTATTAATGCCCGATTCATCGCAAGATTCAATACCAACTTATAAAAGAGTAATGGCTGCAGTTTTTGAATCAACTGATGGTTTGTGGTCAATTCATCAAATGTATACTGGTAGTAAAGGAGATAGCTTATTAATTGATAAAACAGCTATTCCAGATTCTTTAGATTCACAACTTTTTATTGGTGACAAACTTTTCAAAGACTTCTCTGCTGTTGAAATAACAGATGCAATTAAAATTTATGGTTATTCAGAGAAAAGGCGCGTTGATGTAGAGTTGGTATCTATAGGGTATCAAAATGATATGTGTTTAGAGTCGTATTATGTTTATGATATTTTACCGAAAAATGACATCGGAAATGAAAAAATAGTTTTTACTTCATCATTACCATTGGAATTAGAGTTTAATAGAAATACAGAAGTAGATTCTCTTTTGTATGAACATAACTTTGCAATATGTTATGACTGTGGTAGTGGATGGGCAAGTGAAAAGGTGATTGCAAGTTTAAAGGGGTATGAAAATATTTATTTTGTCGTAACCATAGGGAAAAAAGGAATTGATGCTGCTGAGACCTATATTAGATCTCTACGTTATATAGATAAAGATTTATCATTTTCATTGTGGTCAGATGAATTTGATGCTTTTGGCTGTTCTTGCCTATAGGTAAATCAATGCGCCTTACCAGTTACAGTAAGGCTCCTTCATCAACATCGCATTATAATACTTCTTTTCTTAACCAATCCGGCATTGAAGCATTTGGGGATTTTTAATGGAGTGACTCATTGGTTATTTATATCGATCTTTCTTAAAAACCTATTCAATTAAAGCTGATCAAAAATACTTAAAATACGAAATTTCATTTTCGAGCTTGAAAATTATAATATCAACCTTTTCTTCAACAGGAACTCCTTTATGTTTTACAATATCAAAGGAAAGAGAAGCTAAATGATTTGCTATTTTTTGTGTAGTAAGATCTTGCGCTTCTTTTTGAAGTTTTTCAAGACCACCTCCCTCAGGTATTTTAAATGTTCTTGATACCTCTGAAATTTTTCCATTTGTACCAATAATAATATTATAGCCACCCAAACAATCTTCTATTTCTCGTTTCTTTAATTTTTTAATCTCCTCAAGTATTACATCATCAGGGGCGGGTTTATCACTATACCTACGGGAAATTCCATTAGGCACTTCCTCGTAATTATTAATCATTGTTTTTTCAATGATATTTCCCTTTTCAGCTATTACACTTAGTTCTCTCTCAAAAGTTTTAGGTACAGCAGCGTTTCTTCTTAATACGTCTCCTTTGGCAATAATAAATGAACCGCTATACCAATCTATTAGTACTCTGTTATTGACAATTTTATCCTTGAATATTTCTGCTATTTTTGACTGAGACTTTTCTTTATCGATTGTCTTGTTTCTGCGGATTTCACCGGGAGTAATAATATCTGTAAGGAAAAGGCTATCATTTTCTATCAAGTAAATTGCTTGATATCCTCTCCAGCAATTAAAGGTGGCATTTTCTCTAAAACTCAGTCCAAATAACTTTCCATTATCCTTTGTTACTTTTTTCAAGTAATTCTCAAGAAAAAAGTTGAAAGTAATTGATGTATCACCTTGGTAGACGATATAATCTCCAAATTGATGACTCCCATAAGAAACATTAAGTTGAAACAATAAAAGCGTAAGGATGCTTATGAGTTTAATTTTCATAATGATTTACTTTTAGGTGAATGAAATTAAAGTAAGATGACGTATTAATCACTATTTACAGTGATTCTATGATTTCTTGTTTTGGAATAAGCATATTCATACAGTCAGATTGGTCATTTCAAAGTTGAATAGTTTACTATAATCTAAAGTATTTGATTCCAAAATAAGTGTTGATTGAAGGTCAAATCTTACTATTAAGACACATACTTTCAATGAATGGTTTAAAATAGTATTTCAAATTTTAATGATAAAAAAATTCAAAATTGAAACGCTATACTTTGTACAAAATTTCAATTTTGGATTTTATTAGAGGTTGATCACCTTTCTACTTGTTGTCTATTTTTTTATGACCAATTTTTGAATGGCTCCTTCATCAACATGGCATTATAATACTTCGCTTCTCCAGTCACTTCTTCTCCTAACCAATCCGGCTTTTCAAAAGCTTCATCAGTGGAAGAAAGTTCAACTTCAGCGATAGTTAAGCCTTTGTTGTCTCCGTCAAAAACATCGACTTCGTACGTATGATTTCCCACAGGAACCTCATATCTGATTTTATCAATGGTACCTCCATCGCATAAGTGAAGCAATTGCTCTACTTCTGCAATGGAGATTTCTTTTTCCCATTCATAGCGTGACAGACCTTCATCTTGAGATTTACCTTTAATGGTGATAAACCCTTTTTCTCCTTTAATTCTCACACGCACTGCTTTGTTTTCCTCTGCACAAATGTAGCCTTGTACTATGCGGAATGACTTTGATGCGATAGAAGGATCAAAAGATTTTACCAAGAACTTACGTTCAATTTCAAGATGTTGTTGATTTGCCATTTTTATATTTTATTTTTTTGAATAGGTTACAACATTGTAATATGGATTTATATGTTGTGTAACACGGGTAGACACATAGGTCTACCCCTACAGGCCTGCGGCCGCAAATGCGTTTTCTAGGTCTTCTTTCAGGTCTTCCAGATCTTCGATACCTACTGAAATTCTGATGAAACCATCATCGATTCCTAATTCTTTTCTTGTTTCAGCTGGAATTGAAGCGTGCGTCATGATGGCAGGGTGCTCAATCAAACTTTCTACTCCACCTAAACTTTCAGCTAAAGTAAATAGCTTACAGTTCGATAAGAATACTTTTGTTTGTTCAAGGTCTGCTTTCAAAGTCACTGAAATCATACCGCCACCTTTCTTCATTTGCTTTTTGGCTAAAGCGAAATCAGGGTGCGATGGTAAATGAGGGTAATACACTTTCTCTACTGAAGGATGCGTTTCTAACCATTCTGCAATTTTCTCCGCATTAGAACAGTGTCTGTCCATTCTTACACCTAATGTCTTCAATCCTCTATTGACCAAGAAAGAATCGAAAGGTCCTTGAACGGAACCAACGGCATTTTGTAAGAAAGTTAGTTTTTCCTCTAACTCTTTGTTCTCACCCACTACAACTACACCTCCTACTACATCAGAGTGACCATTGATGTATTTTGTAGCCGAGTGTGCCACAATATCAAAACCTAATGCTAAAGGTTGTTGTAAGTAAGGAGTAGCGAAAGTATTATCACAAACCGTGATGATATCGTGCTTTTTAGCTACTTCAGCCACTTTTTCCAAGTCTACTAAACGAAGCATCGGGTTGGTAGGTGTTTCCGCCCAAATCATTTTAGTGTTCGGTTGGATCGCATTTTCTAATGCTTCCATATCATTCAAGTCGATGAATGAGAACTCTAATTTTGAAGAGAACTTTCTCACTTTATCAAAAAGACGGAAAGTACCACCGTATAAATCGTTCATGGCAATGACATGTGAACCACCTTCCAGCATATCTAAAATAGTAGCGGAAGCGGCCAATCCACTTGCAAAAGCATATCCTTTTACGCCTCCTTCTAAAGCGGCAACTGCATCTTCGTAAGCGTAACGAGTAGGGTTGTGACTACGAGTATATTCAAAACCTTTATGCTCGCCTGGTGCAGTTTGAGCATAAGTAGAGGTAGCATAAATTGGAGGGATAACGGCTCCTGTAGTTGGATCAGGTTCTTGTCCAGCGTGAATTGCTATAGTTGAGAAGCCATATTTTTTCTTCTTATCCATATTTATAGTATTTTTAATTTAGGGTCGTATGAATGTAAAACTTTTCAAATCATCTGATAACTTTAAAATCCTTTTTCGATCAAATAAAAACTACTATTTGGAATAAAGTGTTTCAGCGATTCTCTTCAATTTTTTTCGAATTAAACACTTATCAAAATAAAAACCTACAAAAATGATAGAGTATAAGAGCGTCCTATTGATTTTACTCTTGATCTTATGTGGATGTGCTTCCGATATGAATGCGAATAATGAATGGAATAAATTAGAAAAATCGTATGCCAAAGAGGGTGTAGAGATGAAAGTCCGACATACAAAGCTGGACAATAAAACCATTAATTATCTATCAGTAAAAGGAGAAAATAATCCTTCTACAACCATAGTTTTTATTCATGGAGCACCAGGAAGAGCGGATAACTTTGGGAATTACCTTAAAAATAAAACACTCCTGGAAAAGGCAAATGTCATTTCTGTTGAACGACTGGGATATGGAAGTGAAAAAGGGAAAGAAGAAGATGCTATTGGCTTACATGGAAAGGCAGTGAGGACAGTTTTAAATGACTGGCAAGAAGAATTAGGCGAGCCACAACATTATATACTTGTTGGGCATTCGTATGGTGGACCGATAGCTGCGTACACAAGTGTGCAAGACAGTAGCGGTATTGATGAAGTGGTTTTGCTAGCTCCTGCAATGTCATCAGAATTGGAATTGATGAAATGGTATTCGAGGTGGGCGCAGAGTAAAGTGATCTACGCTATTTTGCCATCAGGATTGAAAGTAGCCACGGATGAAAAGGCAAATCATGCTGAAAGTTTAAAGAAAATAGAGGGAGAGTGGAGTAAAGTAAAAGTGCCCACAACCATAGTTCATGGTACAACAGATGGGTTAGTTCCTTTCGAAAACCTTCAATATGTTGTAGATAATTGGTCAATTGATGTAGATACTGTGGTTTTGGAGAAGAAAGGACACCTATTTCCTTTTAAGGATGAAGAGATAGTAGTAAATTTATTATTACAAAAAATAGATTCCTAGGTAGACTGCTATCTGAATACCATTTTGAGCACATATTTTCATCAGTACAAAACCTAAAAAAACGTGGAAGAGCAAGACAACACAGTGGAAGAGTTACATGAAGAGCCCTCACATATCGAAGAGAAAAAAGCCAAGAAAAGTAACAAGGGAATTATATTTCTGAGTATACTTATTTTGTTGTTTGGAACATTTGGGTGGTGGACGCAATCATTACCAAAAACAGCATTATGGAAAACACTGCCTGCAGGTGCTGGAGTGATTGTGGGTACTTCAGATGTATTGCATTTGTGGCAAGAACTGCACGCTTCAGAGTGGAACAATGCCATTGAAGGAAGTTTAACCTCAAGCCGAAAAAAGGTTTGGAACAATGCTGTATTGAATAATAGTCTACTGCCTTATTTCTTGTCGGATTATCCTAGTATTGGCGCTATTTATAAGACAGAAAAAGAAGGCAGAGCTCAATTGATGGCTATTGATTTAGGTTGGCAATCGAAGCTGACCGATCACCTCCGTTTCGTAATAGGAAAGAAATTTACCTTGGAACAGAAGTCATTAGGTGGAAATGGGGAGGCGACTGTTTTGAAAAGAGGAACTTCTAAGCTCGGAATCTATTTTGTATACAATAACCTTCTTGTTTTTTCTACTCACGAAACACTTGCGAAAAGAGCTTATGAAGCATTGGAACATGGTGGAGAAGTGACCGAATGGGAAGTAGGGGAGTTTGAAGAAGGAAAAATTGCTGAAGTATGGATGAATCCTGATGCGATTTATGCTTTGTCTGAACCGAATTTTGTAGAACCTCAGTTATCATTGAAAGGCATAGGCCGACTGTTGGGAGATCAGCACTGGATGTGGACAGAAGATGGTTTATCACTCAAAGCACAGATAGAGACGAAAGAAAAAGGCTTCAAATTAGAGCCTGTATGGTGGATGTGGTCAGGAACGTCTTCAAGTAAAGAATTGTTGAATGTTATACCCACTCACATTTCAGTGGCTTCTCATTGGGGGATGTCAACCAAAGTAAAAGAAAGAAGAGAGGCATTGATGCGTGCCAATATTGCTCCATGGAGCGCTATTGAAAATAGATTATCCATTTCTATTGAAGAGGATTTTGATAGTTGGGTTGGTGATGAAGCCGCTTGGGTGAAATTGATGGCAAGTGAGCTGAAAGGAAGAGATGGGGAAGTGATGTTGTTGAAAACGAATAACCCGGCATTGGCTTCAGAAAAGTTGAGAGCCTTGAATGTAAAAGTAGAGGCAAATACTTTGGAAAGATTTTCAGAATTAAAATACAGAGGCTTTGCTATTGGATATATTGGCGTGGAGGAGTTGTTGCCAAGAGTATATGGCGATGCTTTTAACCGAATCAAAAGGCCATACTACACAGTACTAGGAAATGCAGTAGCTTTCTCCAATCATCCTAAATCTCTGAAACGAATGATTGATGCAAAATTGGATCAGAGAACAATCAATTTGGAAGAAACGAAAATCCCAAAATCAGCCATGTATATCTGGGGTAATGGTGGAGCTTTATATCAAGATTTACCACTTTGGATAGATCAAGATGGTCTTTCAAAAATGAAAAGCTATCAGCCAATGTTCGGCAGTGTTCAAAGTTTTGAGATGGTTTTCTTGCCAAGAGCAAAATATCACGGTGCTTCTTATTTGAATCTGAATTACGGTGATGCAGCACAAGAAAAAGTGGCCTTGACCAAACGATTAAGAGAATTTCAAGCAATTGATGATAAGAAGTACGAAGCCTATTTGGATGGTGTGAAAATGGAGCATCAAAAAGCATTTAAGATTGCTTCTCCACAGAAAAGTGATGAAGACAATATGATAAAATTTCAATTAAATACAGAAACCGAAAAAAATTAGCTTATGTCAGAAGAGAATAAAAATGAAGAAGAGAGAATCAGAGAGGCGTTTATCAAAAAGGACTGGTCTGAAATAAAAAGTGCCAACTCATGGGTGATCTTTAAAGTAATGGCTGAATTTGTAGATGGATTTGACAAGCTGGCGAAAATTGGCCCTTGTGTTTCTATTTTCGGATCAGCAAGAACTGCCCCTGATCACAAATACTATAAAATGGCAGAAGAAGTAGCCGGACTTTTAGTTAAACATGGTTATGGTGTAATTACTGGCGGTGGACCTGGTATTATGGAGGCTGGTAATAAAGGTGCTTCTGAAGCTAATGGTAAGTCCGTAGGTTTGAATATTGTATTGCCATTTGAACAGGACGGCAATCCTTATATCGACAGAGATAAGATGTTGAACTTTGATTACTTCTTCGTAAGAAAAGTGATGTTTGTAAAATATTCTCAAGGCTTTATTGTGATGCCAGGTGGATTAGGAACTTTGGATGAGCTGTTTGAAGCTTATACTTTAATTCAAACGAAGAAGATCGGACGCTTCCCAATCGTATTAGTAGGAGTAGACTACTGGCAGGGTTTGATGGATTGGATCAAGTCAACATTGCTTGAGAAAGAAAAGAATGTAAGCCCAGAGGATTTAGACTTGATTCACCTAGTGGATACACCACAAGAAGCAGTGAAAATAATTGAAGACTTCTACGGGAAATATCTATTATCTCCGAATTTCTAGAATTTCAATTCAACAAAATAATAATGAGGTTGTTATACAATAAATTAAGTATGGCAACCTTATTTTTTTTACCTTTGCACCTCTTTTGGGAAAAGATCAGTGAATATTGTAATACCCCAACAGGATATTTATTTCAAATAAAGACTTGCAAAGTTTGATAAAAAGAAGGATTCTCTAAAGAATATTTGTTAACTAATGCATTTATATTCAGAACTTAAACAGAATAATTCGACCTTTGTGAGTTAGTATCCATTATCGTGTTTCTTAAGTCAATATGAAATCATTTTTATGGTTCCTTTTAGGAGCAATTTCCGTAGCACTGTTAACGTATGCTCCACAATTTATTAGTCCGAAATCTGAGGTGATTACAGAAAAAGTGATTGTGAAGGAGTTGGAAGCCAACAGTTATGAGTTGCCAATGCCTGAATCATTTTCTTTTTGCGATGAAAAAGTACCTCTTAATGATCCGGACGTTTATGAAAGGTTCGATAGAGAGTTGTATGTGAACTCGTATTGGCATTCGCATACGATTTTGGTACTGAAAAGAGCGGAGAGATGGATTCCGAAAATTGAAGAAATCTTGAAAGAGGAAGGTATTCCGGATGACTTTAAATATCTTTGTATTATAGAAAGTGATTTGATGCTGAATGCTCGCTCTTCAGCAGGAGCAGCAGGTTTCTGGCAGTTTATGCCTTCAACTGCAAGGGAATACGGATTGACGGTCAACAAAGAAGTAGATGAACGCTACAATGTTGAGAAAGCAACAAGAGCAGCGTGTGTTTACCTCAAAAAAGCCAAAGAAAAGCTAGGTACTTGGACATTAGCAGCGGCGGCGTATAACAGAGGACCAAGCGGTATCGCAAAAGCACTCAAGGATCAGAAAGTAAGCAGTTACTATGATCTGTTATTAAATGAAGAGACTTCAAGGTACATGTTCCGTATCCTGGCCTTGAAAGAAATCATGTTGGAACCGGAGAAATATAGTTTTGAGCTTTCCACACATCAGTTATATACTGAGGAAGCCATTAAAACTATGAAAATAGATACATCTATTCCTGATCTAGCTTCTTTTGCAAAAGAACAAGGAATAAATTATAAGATCTTAAAACGCTATAATCCATGGTTGAGGTCAAATAAGTTGACCATCAAACGTGGAAAAACATATATCATTACGCTACCGAAAGTGTTAGGGTAATTCGAAGTTTTGAAAAAGGTAAATTCTCAATGAAGAAGAATACAAATATTGTCGCAATTGTAGGTAGACCAAATGTTGGTAAATCTACTTTATTTAACCGTCTTGTTGAACGTCGTGACGCTATCATGGATAATGAAAGCGGAGTGACACGTGATAGACATTACGGAAAGGCCGAATGGACGGGAAAAAATTTCACTGTAATTGATACAGGTGGATATGTAGTAGGTTCAGAAGATACATTTGAAGGTGCCATCCGTGAGCAAGTTCAAATCGCTATTGATGAAGCTTCTGTATTACTTTTTGTAGTAGATGTGGAAACAGGTTTAACAGACTTAGACCGTGATTTTGCTGATTTATTACGTAAAAGTGATAAGCCAATTTACTTAGTGGCGAATAAAGCAGATACTTCAGAGAAAGTATTACATGCTTTTGAATTCTATGAACTTGGAATGGGTGAGCCTATGGCTATTGCATCAGCTTCAGGTTTTGGAACGGGTGATCTTTTAGATGAAGTAGTTTCTCATTTCCCTGAAGAAACTGAGGAGGAAGAAGAAGAAGAAATTCCAAGAATATCAGTAATTGGTAGACCTAACGTAGGAAAATCATCATTAGTGAACTTATTACTTCAAAAAGAAAGAAGTATTGTAACTGATGTTGCCGGTACTACAAGAGATGCTGTAGATGCAGTATATAAAGCATATAATAAAGAATTCATCTTAACAGATACTGCAGGTCTTAGAAGAAAGACGAAAGTAAATGAAAATATCGAATTCTACTCTGTAATGCGTACCATCAAAGCGATTGAAAGATCAGATGTATGTATCGCTATCTTGGATGCTACAAGAGGGATTGAATCTCAAGACTTAAGTATTATCAACCTTGCTTTGAAAAACAAGAAGGGTGTGGTAATCATGGTCAACAAATGGGACTTGATCGAAAAAGAAACAAACACAGCCAAGGAATTTGCAGAAGAGATCCGTCAGCGTTTAGGTGGCGCGGCTTACTTGCCAATTATCTTTACTTCGGTACATGAAAAACAACGTATTGCCAAAGTGATCGACAAAGCGATTGAGGTATACGAAAACCGTAAGATGAAGGTAATGACTTCTGTACTGAACGAAGTGTTAGGAAAAGAGATCGAACGTAGACCACCTCCATCACATAGAGGACATCACATTCAGATCAAATACATTACGCAATTGCCAATTCACACACCAGTATTTGCATTCTTCTCTAACTATCCTAAACATGTGAAAGGTCCTTACAAATCTTTCATAGAGAATAAAATTAGAGAGCATTTCGGTTTTGAAGGTGTACCAATGGGTATTGTATTCAAAGAAAAATAAGCAACGGCTTAAAAAGAAAAACTGCTTTGGTTGTGAGATCAAAGCAGTTTTTTTATACCTAATTTTTAAAATACTCTATAGTTGGTATTTTGTATTGCAATATAAATAGAGCTGATTGTTCAGCTGGTATTAGCTTAATCTTTCGTTTTTTCTATTTATTTTTATGTAAGTAGGAGGCTAAAAAGTACATAAATAGTAGAAGTTAATTGGGTGGGTTACTTATTCTTTTTTATAAAAAGTGCTGGTTTGTTTATTACGTTTCGTATTATCCTTATTATATTCGATAATGATCCAAAAAGAGCAAACACTTAAACAATCTTCATTAAGCTTAAACACTAAAGCAAACAAAGAGCTTCTTGAACATCAATTTCTAAAAATAAAAGAAGAGCTTTCTGTATTATTTCAAAAAATCCAAGATCAACCCTTACTAAAAGGGGAAGATCCTGAAATATTGATACAGGAAATGCTAAAGTTTCTTTTTCTTATTGGTAAATATAAAACCAAATTAACACCTTCATTAAAGGTTGATTATGTTTGGCATGAGTTCATACTGTGTACAAGATTTTATATGGAATTTTGTAATCATAATTATGAACGATATATACATCATAGTCCAGGTGGAGAGAAAAAGGAGAATCACCAATTATACATCAAAACTTTAAAACTTTACTTTCTTGAATTTGGAGGAGCACCTATTGATATCTGGGGAGATTATCATCAAGATAATGACCAAGATGCAGATTGTGGTTCCTGCTTTTCATCATAACTTTTACTCTTATGTACTTCGAGGGACAAATTGCCATAGACCCATCACAAGTTTCTGTGATTGAAAAAAGGGTTCCTACCAAATTTTTTAAAAAATTATTCTATTATCTGACATTAGGAAATGCTTCAGATGGTATTGAAAAACAGACATTCACTGCTGTTTCTATCCTACAACAAATTAATGCTGTACTTTTAAAATCAGGAATTGATAATATTGTGAGGTTATCTCATGATGGTATTGATTTCTACCTTGATACAGAAGGAAAAGAGGGAGATTTAAAAGAAGCATTTGATAAATATGATTTAGAAATTGATACTTCTATGTCTACTATCTTTGATCAACTGATCATGGTTTTAGAGCATGAAGATGAAGTATTCAAATATCTAATTAAAGTAACTATTAACCGTACGCATGATGTTGGAGAGTATCCTATTGAATTAAAAATAGATGGTTTTCTTAAGGAGTTTAGTGCCAAAGGAAAAAATCGTTATCAATTAGAAAAAGCACTTAAACCTACCTTTAAAACACAAAAAGTTTACAACAATTATAAATCGCGACGATCAAAACAATTTGAGGCATTCTTAGATGAAATGAAACTTAATTTTAAAACATTGATGAATGTTGATAATGTGATTATTGAGCAGAAAACAAAGGTAGTGGTTCCTACTTCTAGAGTTACTACTCCAAAGGATATCAAATTTAGAGAACGTGATAATGATTATGGTGTTTATTATGGATATCACGGTTTTGAAGATGTTATTTTCTATAACATGTTATGGTCTGCAATGAGTCGCAAATACGGACTTACGATTGAAGACACTTATTATGAAAATGATACAGGAGATCAATTTGGTTTTGTAGAGGAAGCCGATACTTCACGAGACTTCTTTAATGAAGAAATTGGTAGTCGTCATTATTCTTTTAGCTCACTTACAGATATCCCTGACAGTACTAAAACTGACTCAGGGTGGTTTAGCTTTGATGGTTTTGGAGATAGCAGTGATGATTCTGACAATAGTAGTTGTAGTTCATGCTCTAGTTGTAGTAGCTGTAGCAGTTGCGGTTCTTGTGGAGGAGACTAATATAGTATATGCTCTATATCTAACGCTGGTTTAATGATATAATTTAACCCAAATCAAAAGAAGATTACAATTTTTTTCTTATGTAGAGTGAGACAACTTCTATTTATATTACCTTTGAACACCAAGAAAAATTGAATTTTTTTAGTGTAATATTTTATTAGCATGTTTAAGCAAAAAATAATTATTGCCGTGTTGAGTTGTTTATCGTTATTTTCTTGTGGAAATAATGAATCATCATCTTCAACTACGACAAAAGTAAAAGATAAACCTATTCCAACTTTCAACGCAGACTCGGCTTATCAATATGTTCAAGCTCAAGTTGATTTCGGGCCAAGAGTTCCCAATACAATGGCACACGATATGTGCGGGTCTTATTTGGCTAGTGAGTTGATCCGTCATGGAGCAACAGTGATCGAACAGCCTGTGATGGTGCCTGCTTATGATGGCACAACGTTGAATGGAAAAAATATTATTGGAAGCTTTTTCCCTGAACAAAAAACAAGAATTCTTTTAGCAGCACACTGGGATACACGTCAAGTGGCAGATCAGGATACTGTAGATCAGCATGAACCGATCTTAGGAGCAAATGATGGCGGTAGTGGCGTTGGTATTCTTTTAGAGCTTGCAAGACAGTTGGGTACTTCTAACCTTAAACCAGAAGTAGGTATTGATATTATTTTCTTTGATGTGGAAGATTATGGAAGACCAGCTTTTGCAGAAGATCAATCAGGAGATTCTGGGTATTGCTTAGGTTCTAAATACTGGGCAGAAAACCCTCATGTAGAAGGTTACCAAGCTTATTACGGCATTCTTTTAGATATGGTGGGTGGTAAAAATCCTACTTTCTTAAAAGAAGGAGAATCAAGACAATTTGCACCGAGAATTGTAAAAAAAGTGTGGAAGACTGCTGAACGTAAAGGTTTCGGCGGGTTATTTGTCAATCAAGACGGTCCTCAATTAATGGATGATCACGTGTATGTAAACCGCATCGCAAGAATCCCAATGATTGATATTATCGATCTTGATCCTACAGGACAGAGAACATTCTTCCAGCATTGGCACACACACCAAGACAATATGGATGCCATCAGCAAAGAATCATTAAATGCTGTTGGGGTTACTTTACTCCAAGTGTTATATAACGAATAAGGAATTTTAAATTATTATTCTACTAAAGCTACTTTAATCGCATAGGTTAGAGTAGCTTTTTTTGTTTCTTTTGGGTAAGTATTGTGAATGTTTATTTAAAATGACCCAAATATTTAACTGTGCATCGTGTTATGTGAATAAAATATGAATTTTAGGTTAAATTTGTGTTTATTTTTAAACTAAGGCTATTTATAATTTATAGAAATGAAGAAAAAACTAATCTTTATCTTAACTCTATTAATCAGTCAATTCTCTTTCGCACAAGACAATCCATCTTTAGGTTCATGGTATGTCTACAATGGCTTTTATCAATTAAACCCTAAATGGGAATTATTCTTTGAAAGCCAAGTGAGAACTTATGAATTCGCATCAGACGCACAAAGCTTTTTTGTACGTCCGTTTTTGAGTTACTCAGTAGATAAAAATTTACAAATTGGGTTGAGCCAGGAATATCATTCCAATTGGTCTGAGCCTTTTGATGGACAATCAAAAATCAATAGTAGTGAGTATAGAACTACATTGCAGGTGATCAGTAAACAAGCATTCGGCAGGGTACACCTTCAACATCGTTACAGATATGAGTTGAGGTCAATTGAAGGAGACTTTAAAACAAGAGCTCGTTATCGCTTACAGTTTGGTATTCCATTAACGAGTAAGGTCATGGAGAAAGGAGTCATTTTTACCACTTTTGGTAATGAAGTGCTTGTGGATGTAACACCAAGTGCACAATTAAATCAGAACCGAGCTTATGCAATGTTGGGGTATCAATTGACACCTACCTTAAACCTTCAGTCAGGCTATATGTATTTATCGAAAAATGGTCATCCTAATGAACACCGTTTTCAGTTGTTTATCACTCAAAAATTGAAGTTTTATAAAGAAGGATAAAGATCTACAAAAGCATTCAGATTAAGGCTAATTCAATCTCGGTTGAGTTAGCCTTAATTTTTACTTTGGATCAATTTTTTAATCCTAAAAATGCATTTGATAGCGTACTGTCTTGATTTATCAGAATACTAATTCTAAATAGTGAAGGTTTTGATACTCAATAAGAAAGAAATCTATAAAATAAACTTATTATTCGCGGATAATTCCTAATTTTGCGTTAACAAAGCTTAGAACTTAAGATAAATCAAAAATTACAACTATTGTCATGGAACGAACTATTCAGCTCTCTAATATTTACTTGCCAAAAAATACTCTTTTTACGAAGGAAGAGTGATGCTAACACAGCAATATCGGAAAGTCAGCTTACATATTATTTTCAAGATCAGAACAGGTCGTTTTGATGCTTTTATTTATGTAAACAAACTATCATCGCTTGCCTGATTTTAAAATTAGGAACAAGTCTTAAATCTAAATTTTGGAGTAAACATTTACAGTTGAACTGACAAACATCTTCGTTGATCTAAACTATTATTTCTCTCTTCTAAAAGCTCACTAATACGTTTACTCTCCTCTTCTATTTTATAAATTTTAAATTCCAAAAAATGAGACTAAGTTACATATTACTCTTTTTGACCCTGTACACTAACTCAATATTCGCTCAATCCTCACGTCATTGGACAGTTTACGGTCATAATTATGTTTATGAGCAAGGGAAACTTTCTCAAAAAGAAGATCAGATCATTAAAACAGCAAGTTCTATTGCCTCTTTAAAAAGGCTGAGTGATGGAACTATATTAGCAGTGGGAGAAAACACGACTTTACTGCTCAATAATACAAAGCTTGAGGAAGCAGGAAATAATGAATTTACAGATATTTCAGCTACCAAACTTTGTTCTTTATTGAAATCTAAAAAGACCAATTTTCAATACCTTATGGGAGATTGGGATCAATCAGGTAATTTTTATTTTCCCGATTTAAAGGCGGGTTGGAAGATTATCAATCATAAAACAACAATTAAAGGAGACGTAGAAGAAGATGAATGGTCGTTGTATAATATCACAGGGTTGAAGAAAGGTTTTATTGCCGGTCAATTAAAATACATTGAAAATAATGAAGGTAAGAAAACGCCTGCTTACCGTTTGATTCATTTTGATGGAGAAAATGTTACGACGCATAAACTTCCCTCTGAAAAAGATAATAGCCCTTTAATGACGGTGATCGAAGAAGAGCATATTCTGACAGATATTTTTGAAGACAAGCAAGGTAATTATTGGGTGACGGGAAAAAATAAAGTTTTCCTTTTTAAAGAAGGGCAGTTGGAAGAGCAGTTTTCTGTTGATGAAGATGAGATCAAGCAATTTGCAGTCAACAAACATGGTGAGGCTTTAATTGCTTTGTCAAATGGTACTGTGATTACTTATAATATCAGAAGTAAAAAAACAGAATGGCGTTTTGACAAGTCAGAATCCATCATTTATGGTGTTTTGAATACCGAAGGGGTAGAGGTGACAGATATTGAGGTGGATAACCAAAATAGATTTGTGCTATCATCAGGTGTTGTAGCTGTAGAATATCACAACACTAATAACAGTTTTATCACTAAGAAAACCGTAAAAAACGGGGCACTTGTGGTATTTGATTTACCTGCATTTCAATCTCAAAATAGCTTGAGAGTTTTGAATACTTATACGGATAGAGATGCCAAATTTATGAATTTAGTAGGGCAAGATCGATTGACGGACAATTTAGGTAATCAATATATTTTGGCAGTAGATGGAGAGTCTTTTAAGAAAATTGATGCAGAAGGAAATATAAAAGAATTTAATGCCGGAGCATTGACCAAATCCGCAGGCTATAAATATCCAGATGTGAAATTATACCCTCAAAACTGGTCGATCGATAAGAACTCTGGTACTTTGTATTTCTCCACACCTTCCATGAAATACACTTTTCAGATGAAGGTAGATGAATCAATAGAGCAATTGACTTTTGGATTGGACGAACATTGGAACTGTAATAAGGTAAAAAGAATGGTTCATGATCATGTCAATGATGCTTTATGGTTGGTGACTGGTGAAGGATATGTTTATCACCCTATGAATGGAGATAGCATTCAATATTATACAACAGAAGAGACGGGATTGGAAACAGGATATGGCCTTCATCAGTTGGAAATTGATGAAAAAGGGACACTTTGGGTGAGTCACTTAAAAGGACTAGGAGAGTTTAATAAGGATGGATTTAAACTCCATAAAAACCCTGCAGGCGGTTACTTATCCATGTTTATGGTGGAAGATTATCAGGGTACACCTTATTCTATTGGTAAAGACGCCATTTATAAATTGAAGGAGGGAGTTTTCACAGAAGTAGTGCCATTATCTACTTTGCAGAAGACATTGAAAGAACAGTTTCCAGTACAGCTATTATCAAGTTGGGTGAAGCATGTTTGTTTTGATAAATCCAATCAATTATGGGCTACTACCCAAGAAAATAAAATTGTTCATTACGATGGTCAGCAATGGAAGATTTATTCCCCAGAAAACTTTTATGCAGGGAGAAATATAATCAATATGTTCCTTGATCAGCAAGATAGAGTGAGTATTGTAACTGCAGAAAAGCCTGTTTCGGCGATGATGACATCTTTACAAAAAAATCAGAAAAAAGAGGAGCAAATAAAGAAAACGTTTGAAGAGATTTTCCTAGAAAAAGTAGAACAATCAATACAGTTTGAAACTGCTATTATCTTGGTAGATAAGAACTTAGAGTATTAGTGTTTTGGGAATGTTTTTTTGGAAGGAAAGCCGGTTTATTGTTGAAAGTAAGCTGGCTTTTTTTGTATGTATATTTTTATAATTTGAAGCTGAAAAGTAGGGTGTCTGAATTTTCTCTTCCTGTTAAAATTTGCATTACTCACTTATTTTCAATTACCTTTGTGACCGTAAACACACAATTCACTCTAAAACTAAAAAAAGGAGGGTATCATGATGTTGGTCTTTAATTTACATATCGAATCGTAGACTGAAATTCAAAATTTCTTAATGTTTTGAATTCCGCCATCTTTATCAAAAAGCATGGCCTAATCTCTATATCAGTCTATCACCATTTTAATTTAATTTTTCTTATCAGGTTAATTATTTAATCCTGAATCACTGTATACTATTGTTTTTACATAAAAAGTAATACAATATTAATTACAGTGGGTTGATTTGTATATCAAAAAATTATGGGCCAACAGAAACTGAAGGGTAAACACCTTCGTGCCATTCAATATGCTTCGAATAAAGCCATTAGTCTTGCTGTTCAAATAATGGCGAAGCATTATAAACATACCTCAATGCAAGATCAATTAACGTTGCTTGAGGACATCAAAAACAATTATTCGAAATACTTGGAAGATGAAGTACTATCACCAATTGCCAAAGTATTTCAACCAGAAATTAATGTTCAACGAAAGCAGGTAGAACTCTTATCGGAAGCCAAAGATTTTAACGTTTTCGGACGTCAACATATCAGTAGCAATGCCTACCAACAAATGCGATGGGCAATGAAATTACCAGTGGTGCATAGTGGTGCTATGATGCCGGATGCTCACCAAGGATATGGACTTCCTATTGGAGGTGTTTTAGCGACCAATAATGTGGTCATTCCTTACGGTGTGGGGGTTGATATTGGTTGCCGAATGAGTTTGACGATCTATCCGCTTCCAACAAATTTCTTAAAGCGATATGAGTACCAAATCAAAAAAGCCTTAAAGGAATATACCAATTTTGGTACAGGTGGAGAATTGGGTATCGCTCAAGAGCATGAAATCTTGGACCGAGAAGAGTTTTTAGCAACGCCATTATTGCGACAGTTACACGGAAGAGCAGGGAGACAATTAGGAACTTCAGGTTCGGGAAATCACTTCGTGGAATTCGGGACGGTAATGCTTCCAGCTGACAATCCTTTTGATTTAGAAGGAGGTGAATATGTCGGTTTGCTTGCTCACTCCGGTTCGAGAGGGTTAGGAGCTACGGTTGCCAATCATTATACTTCTATTGCTAAAGAAAAATGCCTTCTTCCGTCACCCACTCAAAACTTAGCATGGTTGGATTTGAATACTCAAGAAGGACAAGAATACTGGCTTTCGATGAATCTGGCAGGAGATTACGCCAAAGCTTGTCATGATCAAATACATTATCACTTGGCAAAAGCTTTAGGAATTAAAGCTGTAGCGAAAGTAGAGAATCATCACAATTTTGCTTGGAAAGAAAAGCAAGCAGATGGAACGGAATGTATTGTGCATCGAAAAGGAGCAACTCCAGCAGGAAAAGGCGTATTGGGAATCATTCCAGGCTCCATGACTGCCAATGGCTATATCGTGCAAGGTAAAGGTGAAAATGCCTCTCTTCAATCGGCTTCTCATGGTGCAGGCCGTCAGTTTTCTCGATCAAAAACAAAAGAGAAAATGACGGGGAGTCAACTCAAAAAAATCCTTCAAAAAGAACAAGTGACTTTGATTGGAGGAGGTTTGGATGAATCGCCAATCGCTTACAAGAACATTGAAGAAGTGATGAAAAGCCAAACCAATTTGGTAGATATAGTGGGGACATTTTCTCCCAAAATAGTTCGAATGGATAAAGCGTAGTGAAGATGGGAAAGAGTAATTTAGAATTATTTATTCAGATCACCTCAGGAAGAGGTCCGGCTGAGTGTTGTTGGGTAGTCGCTAAACTTTTGAAAGAAGTATTGGATGATTTGAAGTCAAAAAATATCAATCATCAAGTGCTTTCTAGGTCAGAAGGTCCTTTGCATCATACCATCAGTTCAGTGCTTATTAAAGTAACTGGAAATGATTTGGAAGAGGAACTGAAGGAGTGGAAGGGAACCATTCAGTGGATTGGGAAAAGTCCTTTTAGGAAGTTCCATAAACGAAAGAATTGGTTTGTCGCCATTGATTTCTTCCAAGAAAAAGCGGTCGAAAAATTGAATACCAAAGACCTGCAATTCCAAACATTTAGGGGATCAGGGCCTGGAGGTCAGCATCGAAATAAAGTGGAAACAGCCGTTCGTGTCATTCACCTTCCAAGTGGTATTAGTGTGGAAGTCTCGGATGGAAAATCTCAGCATCAGAACAAGCAAAAAGCATTGGAGAAGATGAAAGAGAAGTTTGAGCTTTTACGCCTTGAACAGACCAAAGAAAAATTGGAACAGCAATGGATGAATCATCTAGCCTTGGAAAGAGGTAATGCAGTGAAGGTTTATAAAGGAACAGAGTTTAGAGAGGTAAGAGGGATGAGGTAAGATGTAAGAGCTGTTTTAGTAAACGTCCAAATTCCACAATTCTTACAGTAAATAAAGCAATCTAATACTATTAAAATTTAAGAATTATGTTTTTCAAATTAATGATCAAAAAATAATGATGGATAAAGTAAACCCAACACCGTTGAGTCTATCACCTCATTAAACAGGAAGGAGAGTACTGATTTGGTAAGGATTGGACTCCCATGTCTTGACGGGCATAAAACATGAAGTCCAAATTGCAATCACAAATCGTTATGCAAACCGATATATTAGAACTTGTTCTAGCATCTACAGATGTGGAACAAAACTATTTTCCATATAAAAAAGAAGAATACGTACGTCATTTTTTAGAAATGGCCATCGCACAAAACCTCAATTCAAAATCTACGCTGAAGAATAGTGCTTTTGAATTTTTATTGAACAAACCTGCTTTTAATCGTTTAACGGCTCAAAGTGGGAATGCTCAGTTTTCAAAGGAGAGTTTAACTTCAGTAGAGGAAGAAAGTTTGAAATATTTCAAAGTCACTTTAGACCGTTGGGGGGAATATGAGAAGCATCGAAATGATGATTGGTATCAAACCTCATTGCCGGGTGAAAACTTGGTTCTTCAGCTGAATTTTGATTTTGAACACGACTTACTTTACAGAAAGAACTTTAAGGTGAAAAAGTGGCATCCTTTTGTAAGTTACTGTCATCCGATATCGAAAAAGAACAATACTATGGCTTGGTCGAGAATTGACTTTAACTTAGATACAGGAGAAGCTTTTATTGAAGAAATTCAGAATGATTGGTTGAGAGATGCTTTAAGTATTCATCGAAAAATAAAATCAACACCAGAGAAAAAACAGAAGAACCATTGGATCACAGATTATGTTTCTTTGGAAGGTTTAGACCGGTACATCACTTCATTAAAAAAGTATAATCAATATTGGTCGGAAGCCATGTTGATGTGTTCTATTCATTTTCTATTGAAAGAAATTGGAGTGGATAAAATCTATTATCACACTTTTGAAAGTGGTAATTACTTTAAGAAGTTAGAGGATTGTCCACCTCCAAAATCATTGTACACCAAACTCCCTCAGAAGTTTGGTTTTAAGAAGACAAAACAGTTTCCTCAGTTTTGGAGAGAAGAGCAATTTCTAAAGAAAAGCATTCGAAATTTCGAAGGTGAAATTTTTTGTTTTGATTTTAGAAGTTAGATAGGAGCCCCATAAATTTTAATGATTTGAAGTTTATGGGGTTTCTTCATATCCTCCCTGGCGCAAGTGTTAAGCCGACAGGCGTCACTTGTGTCTAATAATCGGAAAAGTCTCCAGACTTTCGAATCAACATAACGAAGGAACAGATAAGATAGGAAGACCAAATTTTCTAAATCCTTTCCCTTGTAAATCAAATGGTTTGTAGGGTAGGGAGTCTACAGACTCCTTCAAAATATAGACACAAGTGACGCCTCCGGCTTAACACTTGCGCCAGTTGTGGGATTTAGTGATTTAAGGTTTATGAGGTTTCTTCATCCTGATAAAGTTCCAATCCTTTCAAAAGTACCTTTTTCATTTTATTCCTTAATTTTAAAGGGGCTAACACTTCAAGCGATGCTCCAAACCCTAAAAGAAGACGTTCCAATTCGTAATTAACATGGACCGTTATTTCGACAGTAATACTACCATCCTTTTCTTTGCTAAGAACTTTTTGAGAATGATGCAAAGGTTTTGTTACTACATAAGGGGCATTTTTTCGATCAATTTTTAATTGAATGGTTTCAACATATTCGACAGGGTGAACAGTGACACCGATTGTGTTTTTATAATATTCATCTCCATTAAATCCGTCATTATTATACTCTTTTTCAAAATCATAATTGATATTGATGATCCGGTCTAAAGCTAATGTTAATATTTCACGTTTTCTTTTTCTACCAATCACAAACCATCTATTGTTGTATTCCTTCAAAATATAAGGAGTGAGATTAATGGATGAAGGCACTCTTGAAGTAAAAGATTGATATTCTATCACTAGGCAAACCTTTTTAAGAATCGCTTGATATAAAGTATCCAAATGTTCTAGCCCTTTTAAACCTTCATTTTTATCTAAATGAATAATAGCATTTTGGTCACTTTTTTCACTGTAGACTTTATCTTCTAGTCTTTGTATGATGCCATTTAATTCAGAAAAAAGAGAGAAGTCTTTAAACTGTTTGAGCATTTCTACCGATTCAGAAAGAACACTCATATCATTTTCAGTCAAAGGAATATTGGTGATGGAATAATCCTCGTCTTCATATTTATAATACTTTCGATCATAAACTATAATAGGAGCATTATAACCGAGTTTATCACTTCTCATCATTTGAATATCCAATTGAATACTTCTTTTACTCACATTAATATCCCTTCCCTCGTATTCAAAAAGAGCTTCCGAGCATTCTTCAATCAAGTCATTCAAAGTCCATTTTCTGTACTTATTCTGAAGACATTTGTCGATGGTTTTATAGCGAATTAGAGCGTTTTTATTTTGTGCCATAAAATAAAATTAGAAATTATTTACAACTACGCAAAATGATTGCGTAGTAGCCTTTCACCTTTGAACTATCAAAAAAATAAAACACAAAATGATTAATGGAAATACCTTAATAGCGATGGGTTATACCCCAGGAAAGTGGTTTAAAGAAGCCCTTGAGTACATCAATTCGAATGACTTGTCAGACGAAGAAATGAAGGACTATTTGAAGCAATTCAAAACCACTCCCAAAATGGAATTACACCAAGAGTCCATTCCGTATGCCATGAACATTAAAGCTGAAAATGAATTGGAAGAGAGCAATGTTCAGTCGGTGAAAAATACGATGGATTTGGTGATGAAAACACCTACTGTAGTCAATGGTGCAGTAATGCCGGATGCTTGCCCGTCGGGTAGCAAAGGAACGATCCCAGTGGGCGGAATTGTAGTCACAAAAAATGCAATTCATCCTGGCATGCACAGTGCAGATATCTGCTGTTCTTTGATGTTGACAGATTTAGGAAAAGTAAATCCTAAAGAGGTGTTGGATGTAGCACAAAACGTTACCCATTTTGGTCCTGGAGGAAGAGATCGACATACGCAGTTTAGGTTTCCGACTGATTTACTAGAAGCTTTCGAAAGTAATTTCTTTACTAACAGAGAAGAAGTCATCAAAACAGCGAGAGCACATTTAGGAACGCAAGGCGATGGGAATCATTTCTTGTTTGTGGGTACTTCAAAAGCCACCGGCAACACCATGTTAGTAACGCACCACGGATCAAGAGGTGTAGGAGCAAAACTTTTCAAAAGAGCGATGCAAACCGCTGAGCGTTTCAGAAGAACACTTTCCCCTACTACTTTAAAGCAAAATGCTTGGATTCCTTTCGATACAGAAGAAGGGCAAGCCTATTGGGATGCATTAAAAGTGATTAGAAAATGGACAAAACAAAATCACATCTGCATTCATGATGCAGTAGCAGAGCAATTAAAAGTGGACGTTCAAGACCGCTTTTGGAACGAGCATAATTTCGTTTTCAAAGAAGGTGACCAATTTTACCACGCCAAAGGAGCAACGCCAATTCATACACCTTTTTCCAAAGAGCAGGATGAAAGAAGATTGATTCCAATGAATATGGCAGAACCGATTTTGATTGTTAAAGGAAAAGCAACCGACACCAATATTGGTTTTGCTCCTCATGGTGCGGGTAGAAATGTCAGCAGATCGGCACATCGAAGAACCAAAGAAGCGATGACCAACGAAGAAGTTTTTGCACAAGAAACGGAAGGGCTAGACGTTCGTTTCTTCTTTGATAAAATCGATGTAACGGAACTTCCTTCCGCCTACAAAAATGCTTCTCAAGTAAGAAGTCAAATGCAAGAATTTGGTTTGGGAGAAGTTATTGATGAAGTACTTCCTTACGGTTCAATCATGGCTGGCGATTGGGAAAGCGACAGGCCTTGGAGAAGGAAGAAGAAAAAATAACCGAAGGTCAAGCATAAGTTACTTCAATTCCCTTCCTGAACTCACTTATGTAATTACCTTCATTCGGGACAGTAGTTCAGTTGTTGTAACTTACATTATCAAAATTTAATATACTTTTAAAAGAACTATTGAATATGGAGATGAGCCCCAAGTTCGAAAAGGAACTAATCAATAATGTAATTGAAAGTCTATATGCTTCTGGAGTTTTCACCGAAGATGATATCAAGGATAAAGAGTCATATATTTCAGGCCTTAAACGAATCATCGATAATGGAATTGTTGACGGAATTACAATTGTAACTGATCATACTGAAAGTTTGACATTAAAAGCAAGAGAATGTCAAAAAGCTAAAGAATTCGATTATGCAAGAATATTTTATGCAACTTTTTTTGAGCACAAGGTTAATGACCTAATATCTCTATATTGTATTAGAAATGGAATTGATTTAAAAACTCAGATTTCAATTATAAAATCAGTAAATATATTAGGTAAGTTTACTTGGTTACTGGAACTAATGAAGTATCCTAAGTTCAATAAAAAACATCTATCTACAATTTTAAAGCTAGCTGATTCTAGGAATTCATTTGTCCATTACAAGTGGAAGGAAGATCCAGAATTAAATAATGAAATTGATTGGGATAAAGAAAAGTTGAGAATTGACTCTGAATTTGAGAATATTGAAAAAACAGTAAAGTATTTCAAAAACTATTGTAGTAAACTAAAATTCAAAGGGAAAAAAGGACAGATTAAAAAGATAGTGAAGTGATTTTCTTCCCCCTGGCGCAAGTGTTAAGCCGATAGGCGTCACTTGTGTCTAAAAATCGGAAAAGTCTCCAGACTTCCGAATCAACATAACGAAGGAACAAATAAGATAGGAAGACCAAATTTTCTAAATCCTTTCTCTTGTAAACCAAATGGTTTGTGGGGTAGGGAGTCTACAGACTCCTTCAAAATATAGACACAAGTGACGCCTCCGGCTTAACACTTGCGCCAGTTAAGTTTCTATACAAAATAACCGAAGGTCAAGCATAAGTTACTTCAATTCCCTTACTGAACTACTTATGCCATTACCTTCACCCGAGACAGTAGCTCAGTTGGTAGAGCATAAGGGATAATATTTAAATTACCATTTACGATGGTCAATAAATATTTACTGCTATCATTGGTTAATCTTAAGGTCGTGGGTTCGAGTCCCACCTGTCTCGCTAAAAGGTCAATTGTATCTTACTACTATGAGGTTCGAGTCCTCACTTAGATGTCGGTTTTTAAAGATACAAGTACTAGGACAAAATGTCCCTTTTCTTCTGTTCTAGTACATAAAATTACCTTTTATGGATGAGGTCAATGCTTTCTTACTTCCACACGACTCAAAATCGCTAGATAGAGAAAGCAAATTACCTTCACAGGTCAACTATTACTTACTTCAGAGGGTTACCTCACTAGGTTAGGGATTTAGAAGTAATAGCATTACCTGTAACTACCATAACAGCCCACAACAAATAGGTTGTGGGCCTCATTAAATTTTCCAGATGATGAAAAACGAATTACAAAAAGTAGCTATTCGTAATGGGGCATTGTATGTGCCATTAAAAGAGATACCCCAAAAAGCAGTGATCACAGCGATCACAAAATCATATATCCGCCTTTTTGAAGAAGTGGGATTTTATTTCTCCAATGATCTATTACTTCATTTAAATGCAGTTTCACCTACAGAAAAAACGGCTATTTATGCCGTTGTACAAGAGGTTCTTGGCTTAAAGAAAAATTGGACACCACTGATCAAAGCATGGGATCAACCCTCGAAGATTACATTTGGTGATCAAGTGATTACTTGGTTGTCCAATAAAATGGGTTCCCAAAGCGGTTACCTTTTACCATGTGATCATGTCATTCCTGAAGGCACATTTAATATTGATGACTTCAATGGTTGTCCTCATTGTGGTACACCTTTCGAAGTGGGGAAGTTAATGTTGCAGGATGAAGGGAAAAAGCTTAAAAAATTAAGTCTTTGGACAGATCAAGAATTAGAAAAATATTTTCACGGGTTACTAGTCTCTGCAGTTGCATTGGATGCCACGCAGGTAGAGAACCTTCAGATTTTATTAAAACACTTTGACTTTCCTGAAGGTGCACAAATTGTGATGAAGGAAACAAAGATGTTGGTGATTGATACATTGACACAACAAAATGAAATCAGAAAGGCCAATCAGTTTTTCCAATCTCCTAATGATGTCTTAAGGTATTTATGGTATAAACATACTGGTTATTTACAACTTGTAAAACCAAAAGTGATTATCAAAAGAAAAGGGATCAATGCTGTCAATATCCATCGACAAATGGATGCTCAACAAGCCACAAAGAAGAAGGCGACTGACGCTTTGAAATTGAAATTTTCAAGAAAGGAAGCGAAGGTTTATGCTTATTGGCTGAATCGTTTATCCATGAATATCCAACAGCAATGTGAGGACATGCACCCTAATAGAGGAATGTGGGTTAGAGTGATCAGAGCCTTACGTTTGGGGGAGTTGAGTAAAAGAAAAGGATATGAAAAGCTCGCTCAATTAATGGATACTTTTTATAATCAAAACTATACCGTTTGGCAGGGTAGAGTGAATCATTTTAAGCTGAAGCTTGATGCTGAAAAGACTTTTACTTTGTTGAAGCAACGTCCAGGATTATTTGCAAGATCTTTATTTGCCAATATGCTTTGGTTTGGTCCAGAAGTAACTTTGAAGCACTTTAAGGAAATTGTAAATCAATTGCCATCACGCTTGATCTACACTTTGAATATGTATGCGGATACCTATTTTGACCCTAGTTCAGATAGAGTGGTAAAACCTTTGGGCGGGACATCGAAAAGAATTCCGAAAAACCACTTGTTGCAAGCTTATATGGAGGAAGATTTGAAGAAGATGGTCAATCAAATCCACCAACTGACTTTTGAGAAAATCAAAGAGAAGTTGGAGCAGGAAGAAGTCAAACCACATAGTATTTATATCGACCCACAATTGTATAATATTCCTTTTGCGATTGGGGAAAGAAGTAATCATATCCAAGATTTGAATCACGTTCCTACAGGAGCAAGGTTCCCGATTGAGGGAGATAAAGTCCGTCTGTTTATGCAATGGGGAGAAGGGTTGCCGGCTCAACATTTGGATATGGATGTAAGCTGTATGGTGATTTATCCTGAAAAAGCAGAGTTTTGCTCTTACTCCCAACTGAATATCGGAGGTTGTAAACACAGCGGAGATATACAGCAGATTCCAGAAAAAGTTGGAACAGCAGAATACATTGATGTTGATGTCGCTTACTTGCAGAAGTGGGGAGCGAAGTACGTTTATTTTACTTCCAATGCCTACACTAACGGAAGCCTTAGCCCGAATATGATGGTCGGTTGGATGAATTCAGAATACCCGATGACCATTTCCGATACAGGCGTAGGGTATCATCCAGCACATATTCAACAGCACATCAAAATCAAAGAAGGCTTAGCCAAAGGTTTACTTTTTGGAATATTGGATATCCAAAAGCGGGAAATGATTTGGTTGGAAATGGATTTCAGTGGTCAAGTCGTTCAAAATATGAACTTGAAAACAGTAGAAAGCTTGATGCAAAAAATGGAGGCCAGAATCAAAGTAGGAGATATTCTGAAGCTAAAAGCAGAAATTCACCAACTCACCATTACAGAAAATCAAGAAGAAGCAGATCAAGTTTATGATTTGAAATGGGCTAG
The DNA here is from genome assembly GCF_001583495.1 of Flammeovirga sp. SJP92. GTDB lineage: Bacteria > Bacteroidota > Bacteroidia > Cytophagales > Flammeovirgaceae > Flammeovirga. Next base: position 174,129 of record NZ_LQAQ01000099.1, read on the forward strand.
CGATCCGAATGAACTTAATCAGTTTTTGTTGTAAGGAAGCATTGAAGCTATGCGAGTGCTAGGACTTACATAGTGTACATAGTAGCATGTACATCATGTAAGTCCTAGCACTTGCAATATGTACGTCTCTGCATGTACAGTGTGTACGTGCTGGGATGTACTAGTACAATGCTTTGGTGTCCCATATCTATGGGAAAGATTGTCTCATAGTAATGGGAAAAGGAGTCCTCTTTATATGAGAAACACTTTCCCCAATACATGGGAAAGTGTTTACCACTTCTAGCACAAGTATCAAGCCGATACTTGTGTTTAAAAATCGGGGAGGAGATAAGATCAGTTAAGACAAATCATAAAAAGGGTTTAAAAAAGATTTGAGGATAAATCTCTCGAAGATAAATAATTAACGTTTCTATTTAGACAGTTCAGATTATCGGGGTAACTATATTTTCTTTGTAAAGCTAGGAATAAGTTTTAGTTTTGTGTTTTTAAAAATTTAAAAGCTAAACTAAGTGTATCTTCAATCAACTTTTACTGTATTATTATTTTCCCTATTTTTCTTTTTTTCGAATGTAAGTTGGGGACAAAAGGGAAATACTCACGACGATCCATTTGTGGTGACAGATCTCAATCAAACTTTTGAAGGAAGTTTAAATGATTTTACTAAGGATTTACCCATGGGATTAATTCGTCATGAAGGGGATAGTCCCAATATTTGGTTTTCTTTTATTTGTCCACAAAATATAGATTATTTAAGGATCGATTACATATTGAAAGGAGGTGGCTTACCAAGATTATCATTATATGATCAAGACGGTATAGATAGTTGGAAGAATAATGGTATTGATACTCCCTTATTTAACATAAAAGGAGGAATTCATGGTAGGCCTATTATTGTTACAAGTGATTTGTGTAAGTTTGAGCCAGGTAAAAAATATTATATTACGTTTTTTAGTTATTCAGGAACAAGAGAGTACAAGGTTGACTTTTCTACTCAATATAAAATTGGGGACAGTCCATCTTCTGCTATTGAAATAGATTTTAATTCATTTAGTAATAATTGGCAACATGTAGAACAACCCGTAAACTTAACAATTGTACCTCCTGCTGGAGGAAATACTAAGAGTTCAAATAGATGGTTTAAATTTACCTATCCAGAGGATGAACCTTCTTTGCAAATAAAATTTATCCCACTACAACAAGGCATAGGTAGAATAACATTGTTTGATCAATCCAAAATAGACCTATGGAATAGTGAGCAACAAGATGAGTATTTATTAAAAAAGAAGTCTGATGGTCATGGTCAGCCTTCTACAATTAGTTCTAATGATTTTCAGTTTATTAAAGGGAATGTCTATTATTTTTCAGTCCATGCTCATGTCATAGCAGATGATACTGAATATTCTGTAAATATGATCAAAGGAGATGAGAATGATGGGTATTGGTCAATCATTGAAAAGTATCAATCATTAAGCTCCTTATATCCGAAAGTAGGAATTGGTACCGAAAACCCTACTTCTACATTAGAGGTTAATGGAGATATTGCAATATCTTCTATGCCATTAGGAGAGAGTAGTACAAGCAAAAAGTTGATTTTAAATGGGCAATCAATAGCAGATAAAAATATATGGTTATCAAGGCATGATAACTCAAATAATAGTGAATTAAGAATAAATTTAGCTTCAGGTATATCTCCTATAGATAATCAATTGAGTATCGGTTATACAGTAGGCTATGATTGGATACCTAAGTTTAGTTTCAGTAAGAGTGGTAAGTTAAGCATCAACACACTAGACCCTGGTAAATATTCATTAGCTGTTAACGGAAGTATAGGAAGTAACCTAATTGAGTCTAAGGAAGTGATTGTTACACCTCAAATTGAATGGCCAGATTATGTATTCAATGAAGATTATCCACTTATGCCATTAGATCAGCTTCAAAAGTATTTGAACGAACATAAACATTTACCTGAGATACCTTCTGCTGAAGAAGTGAAAGAGAAAGGACTTTCTATTGGTGATCAGAATGCTTTATTACTGAAAAAAATAGAGGAATTGACTCTTCATATAATAAATCAAGAACAAGAGATAAAAAGACTAGAACAACTCAATGATAAAGTAGAATTGCTTGAAAAGCAATTGCTTCTGATGACCGATTTATTAAAGAAAAATCAACTTATCGATTAAAATGAAAAAAATACTAATTACAACAATATTATTATGTTGCTCGCTCTCTTTCGCATTTTGCCAGGAGGGAGATAATAAAGAGACTGCTGTTGCTTTGGTGCTTAATTCAGTTTCTGATGTATTTACTACAGAAGATGGAACTCCAGATGGAGTTAAACCAAGTTGTTGGAAAGATGGTCCGAGTGCTAATAAGTGGTTTAAATTTATTGCTCAATCTTCAAATATTGACATTCAATTGAATAGAGGTTCAATTCAGAGGGCAATGATTGCTCTATGGGATGATCAAGGCAATGTTATCTCCTGTAATAGTTATGCATCAAATTATTCTAATGTCTCGGTAGGTTCAACAGACCTAACACCCGGAAATACTTATTACATCTCTGTAGATAATCAAAATTATGTCCCTTACAGAGGCACTTTTACTTTAGCAGTTTACAATAGAATTTCTAATGACTTCAAAGAAGGAGCACTAACAGTGAACTCTTCAGGATGTACTGAAGAATTTGATAATGTTGGAGGTACGCCTGACGGTCCTTCAAGTTGTTCTACTACTCCATATGCAAATAAATGGTACAAATTCGTAGCTACATCTTCAAATATTGATATCAAACTAAATAGAGGAACTATTACAGCTCCAAGGTTGATGCTTTGGGATTCTAACCTTAATTTATTGTCTTGTGAAGCTTCAGCGTCAAATAGTTCTGATGTTAGAGTAGGATCTGTCAGTTTAACCTCTGGTGAGGTTTATTTCATCTCAGTTGATAATTTAGGAAATTCATCTTGGAGAGGTACATTCACATTATGTTTAAGCAATGAAATAACGAATGATTTTAAAGAAGGGGCAAAACCTATTAATTCTTCAGGGTGTACAGAAGAATTTTCTACAGTTGAGAGTACACCAGATGGACCAGAAAGTTGTACAGTCCCTTTTGCAAACCGATGGTATAGTTTTACTCCTAGAACATCAAAAATTGATATTGAATTAAAAAGAGGAACTATTACTGATCCAAGGCTGATGCTTTGGGATTCTGATTTTCAATTAGTGGCTTGTGCTATTGCAGAAAATCAAAACTCTAATGTTTCTATTAAATCTGAGGAGTTAACTCCGGGAAATAAGTACTATATTTCGGTTGACAACAGAAATAATAATAGTTGGAAAGGTACTTTTTCATTGTGTTTAGATGATTATGGTCCTAATATTTGTGCTCCTTTGAGTTGTAATGAAAAAAGCGTTATGATAAATGTTTCTGATGCTAGAGGATATGATCTTGCTGTAGGAGGCAAAATCATTGCAGAAGAAGTGACTATTTTGTCTGTTAATAATTGGCCTGACTATGTTTTCGGGGATAATTATGAACTATCATCACTAAAAGACTTAGAGACATATATTACAATGAATAAACATCTCCCAGAAATACCATCGATCAAAGAAGTTGATGAAAACGGAGTGGAGCTTGGAAATATGAATAAACTACTTTTGAAAAAAATTGAAGAGTTAACTCTTTATCTAATCCAACAGAACAAAGAAATTCAAGAACTTAAAAAAGAGGTGTCTGCTTTAAAGAAAGACTAAATCAAAAGATTAATACAGGACTTTCCGTTTCAATATAAAACTGAAGAAGAGTTATAGATTGGCTGGATATATGATTATGATTTCAAACCAGGAATATGGTTTTACTAAAAAAGATAAAAGAATTAACACTGTATATACTTAAACAGAAGCAGAAACAAAATGATCAATAAGAAAGATTGCTAAATATAGAAAAACAACTGAAAGTTCTATTAAACCAGAATTGAAATTATTTATTCATTTTAAATAAACCTATATTTGATACGTAAAACTAGACAAACCTCTTTATTGTAAGACCAATGAATTTAAAGCTTCATTTAGCAAACTTATTTTTTGTAGCATTATTATTTTCTGGGTGTACAGGTGTTTCAAAAAATGACTATATAAAGTGGGTCATTAACCCAACAAATAATCTGCGTCAAATACAGCAAGATACTAGCGGTGTTATTGTAAATTTACAGTTTCAGCCTAGTCGTTATAAAGTACTCCAAAGTAATTTTGAGATAAAAGATCCTGCTTTTACAAAAGAAATAAAAGAATGGAGTGACGTAGTATCATTTTTAATGAAAGTCTCAGTTCCTGAAGATGACAAATTCAATGCTTTATTGAAACAAAAGGGAATGAATTTAGATCACTTTTTATCATTTGATTTCAGTAAAGAAATTGAATTAAAACAAGGAAATACAAGTTTGAGTGCAGCGTTTTTTCATAATGAAAATAGAAGAACCTCAAATGGTGAGTATGTCATTAATGTTGTGTTTAAAAATGATGAAATCAGCTTTTCAAATCCATTTACATTTAATATTAGAAGCAAAATATTGGGTAGGTTCTCTTTTGATTTTGATACAAAAGAAGAAGAGAAAATAACTATTAGATTATGATTAAGCTCTACATATTTCTTTTACTTATATTGCCAATTTTTTGTACTGCACAGTATGTCGAAGAAAGTACTGTAGAGCAAGACACTTTAGACAGAAAAGCAGTTAAAATCATTGAAGGAAAAAGCATTGTTGATGAGGAGTTAAAAAAAGCGAATAATAAACTAAAAAGTAATTATTCAACGCTTAAAAATGAAAGTGTTACCACATTAAATTTAATTAATGATAATCTATTAAATGTAGGAAAAGATTCTTCGGTAGAGGGTAAAGCTGAAAGTGTTAAGACATTAATTCTTCTTCAAAAAGAGAGAGTGGAGTCCATTCAAGGAATTAGTTCAATGAGCACACCTTCTCTAGGAGATTTAGGGGGTAACTTACAATCTAAACTTAAAAATAAAGAAATTCCTTTAGTTGAAAATAAATACACAGATTCAGCATTTGTCTATTTGGAAGAAGTAAAACGATTAAAAGAGGTTTACCATAATATAGATTCACTTTCCCAGTTAGAAGGTGAATTGACACGTTTTTTTGCGAAACGAGAAGTTTCCAAAGAAATCGCTCAATTGAAAGAGAAAGTAGATGATCACAAATCAGTAAGAGCTGTTTTTTATTTAGATTCTATCCGTAAATCAAATAGGAAAAAGTGGAAAGCTTTGAATATAGAATCGGTGGATGATATTAAAGAAAAATTAGAACAGCTAGAGAAGAAAGATTTTAAGAATGGTATAAAGTTACCTGAAGCTTTTGATACTCTTTCTGTTGCTAGATTTTCCACATCCTCTTTTGACCCTGAGCTTATTTTGAAGGAGAAAGAAAAAATGGCTAAAGATGGAGTAAAGAAATATTACATACAGAAGAAACAGCTATTCCAGCTGCCTAAAAATATGTTTTTTAACCTCAACTTAAGTATCACTTCATTCGATTCTTTGGGATTGCAGTTAACTCCTAAAATTGGATATAAATTTAAGTTCGGATTAGCAATTTCCACAGGATTAATCATCAATGGACAGGCCTATCCTTATGAGAAGGCCTTTTTAATAAAAGTGGGTGTAAAAAACACATTAAGTTATCACTATCCTAAGTTTAATAAGTTGGGTGTAGTTTGTGATCATATTCTTGCTCAAAAATCTATTGATCAGAATACAGAATACAAAGGGTTGAAAAACTGGGATTCTATTATTCTAGTAGGACCATCACTAAGGATCCCAATTATGGGATTAGTAGACTTTAAGTTTGCTATAAAATATAATGTATTAGAAAAGAAAAACGACTTTTTTATTGATGAAAACTGGAACATTGATCTAGGGTTCACAATATTTAATTAGAACTTCAAAATGAATAAATTTCAAATTCTTTCTTCAATTTTTTATCTCATCACCCTTTCACTTTTTGCTCAAGAAGGAGAAATAGATCGGAAGAATATAAATATAGAAGAGATGCCTTATGTGCATTTGCAATGGGGACAAACTATTTATCAGGATGTGAAAGTATTAGATTCTATTCCTGTGATATATATAGAGCAATACGCTAAAAAAAGTAAAGAAGTAACTTTTTATTTTGAAGACAAGTTCCATCAGCCTGTCGGACAGATTAAAAGAACTATGGTCAATGGAAGAAATTATTTAGTCATTGATGCTACTAAATTATTTTTTTTAGTAAGAGGAAACGAGTATTATTTGAAAGTGAAAAACAAATATGGGGTAATCGCTAACTTACATTTTTATTACAAAAAGAAAGCCGCTCCATTAACTATCCATAGTAAACTTCAACCTGTGGTGATGAACTGTGAAGAATATAAAAAGTCAATTTTTAACTTGACCATGGAAATTACAGGGGGTGAACCACCTTATAATATCACTCATAAAATATCAAGAGATAAAGAAGGAAATGAGCTGATTGTAAAACCAGTCCAATACTACAAAAAAGAAAACTCTCCTTCTACATATATAGAAGTGGAAGCTTTTGAAGGATTTTATATAAAAAGTACAGTGACAGATAATTGTAAGGAGACAAAGGAATATAAAGTCTTTACCGATTGTAGGCAGACAGGAACTATTGAATTTGAGTTGAATTTTGTGAATCCATTCAACCAAAACTCCAACTTCAATCAAACGAAAACAGATTATTAATAAGAGAATTATACATTTGTAATTATAAAATAATGATTTACTATTTTAAGAACTACCCACAATTGAAAAGGGGAATTGCCTTTTTCTTGTTGTTCAATTTTTTACAATTTATTTTATTACCAAATAGTACTTATGCATTAACTTCAGGACCTTCTCAACCTGAAATTCAATCTTTTCAAGCTATTGGAACTTCAGATATGGTGGATCTATTTTCTGGAGATTTTAGTTACAATATTCCATTATTTGAGCTTCCAGGTCCCAATGGAGGATATCCTTTTAATTTATCTTACAGTGGTGGAAACTCTGTAGATCAAGAGGCAAGTTGGGTTGGATTAGGTTGGAGCTTAAGTCCAGGAGCCATTACCCGGCAAGTAAGAGGTATTCCTGATGATTTTAAGGGAGATGCAGTAATAAAACAAGTCAGTATGAAGCCAGATCAAACAATTGGTCTAGGAGTTACTGGTTCCTTAGAGTTTGCAGGTGTGAACTTACCCAAAAGTGTGGCTTTAAGTGGTACTGTAGGATTATTCTATAATAATTATAGAGGTCCGGGCTTAGATATTTCAGCAGGAGTTAATTTTAAAACGGGTTCATTAGGAATGGGACTTAACCTTGGAGTAGGTTCGCAAGATGGTGTTTCTATATCACCTTCTATTGGACTAAATTATAAGAAAAATGATAGTGAATATAGCTTAAACGGTGGCTTCACTTACAATTCTTTAAGAGGAGCTACAGGGTTACAGTTAACTACAGATGTAACAAAATACTCAACAGTTCATAGAACTGTTAAATCTAAGACAGGTCACAAAATGAGTGAACTTGGCGAAACAAGTTATAGTGTAGGAGCATCAACACCAATTTCTTTTGCTCATTCCGGTTTCATGCCATCTATAGGAATACCTCAAAAAGGATTAGGATTTACTTTTAAAGCAAAAACCGGAGTCAGTCTCTTTACAATATTTGGTAATGCTACAGTGCAAGGTAATTATAATAGAATCGAATACGGTGATGGAGAAAATTTAGTACCATCATATGGAGCTTACTATCATCATGAATCAACAAATGCAGGAGAAGTGTTAGTAGATTTTAATAGAGAAAAGGATGGTATTCTGAAAAATGGAATGACGAACTTAGCTATGCCTCACTTCACTTCTGATATTTATAATGTTACTGGTCAAGGGAATGGAGGAATGTTTAGAGCAAAACTAGATTATATCCCTTTTTTAGGAGATCCAGAACTTAAATCTGAAACAATTTACGGTACTTTGGGGATTGATTTAGGAGCTTTTAAATTTGGAGCAAATGGAACATTACTTTATGGAGATAAGGTAGCTAGAAGATGGTCGGAAAAGGTAAATGAAATTCAAGATACAAACAAGGTTGGAAAGTCCAATTTTAAAATGTTTGGTGAAGAAACAACGATTGACCAGCTATCATCTGATTACGATAATGTTGTTGATATTAACTCCAAATCAAAATTCAGAACACAATCTAATCTATTATCATCATCACAAGCACCTTCGAATTTACCAGTTATTGCTATTCCTAATTCATTTTTGAAGCATGATAATTCTTCCAGAGATTATAATGTAACACTTATTGAAGAAAATAGCAATGAAACGGATTTTGTTAGAGGTGGAGAAGATCATCATATTGGAGCTTTTCAAACAACCAATCAAAATGGTGTAAGGTATATTTATGCTCTCCCAGCTTATAATCATGAAAGTGAGAATTATACCTTTAATGTAAATGAACAAAGCCTAGGAAATATGACAGGAACCGTTGATATCTCATCAATGAGTATGAGCGGTGAAGATCTTAATATTAAAGATCTGCCAGGGGACCGATTCTTCGAGAAAACTATTACTCCAAGTCATACTTATGCTCATTTACTGACTGCAATTTTAGGAAACGACTATGTAGATGTTGATAATAATGGCCCATCCGAGAATGATTTGGGCTATTGGGTGAAGTTTAGTTATACAAAACATGCAAGTAATTACAAATGGAGATCTCCTTATGATGCGACGACAGCCAATTACTCTCCTGGAAGTATAAGCAATAAAAAAGATGATAAAGGTATTGTTGTTTATGGAGAAAAAGAGATATACTACCTTTCAAAAGTAGAAACAGCAACACATATTGCCAAATTTATATTATCACCAAGACTTGACGGGAGAGAAGCCGCAGGAAGATTTTTAAAAAGCTTACCTAATAACCAAACACTTGGAGACCAACTAAAATTGGATCGTATTGATTTGTACACAAGACAAGATCAGAAAACACCAGTAAAATCTGTTCATTTCAATTACAAAAAAAATAATTCAGCAAATGATGCGTATGATCTATGCTACGGTACACCTAATAGTAGTGCGTCGACAAAAGGTAAGTTATCATTGCACTCCCTTCATTTTACTTATGGGAATACACATAAGAGTTTTCTCAATCCCTATATTTTTGAATACAACACGGATACAGAGTGGGTTTATAATCAAGAATCACAGGATAGATGGGGAACATTCAGGAAATTATCAAATGACTTAGCCTCACTTTTTTTCCCTTATACTGAACAGACTGCAGATAAAGAGAAGTTGGATGATTTTGCTGGAGCATGGAGTCTGTCTAAAATAACATTGCCTTCTGGAGCTAAGATGTATATTAATTATGAAATAGATGATTATGCCTATGTACAGGATCTACCTGCAATGGAGATGGTGAATATACATAGTACGTCTTCGAATAATGACTTAGATGATTATACAAAAATTGTTGTAGACCTTCCTAATGTAAAATCACAGGAAGATGCACTTCTTCTATTGGATTTTGATGAAAAGGGTGAAGCCCAAGTGGCCTTTACAGCAATGATGGATATTGGAGTTGGTGGTGGAAGGTGGAAAGATATCCATGGATATGCTAAAATTAGTAAGGATAAATGCAAGTATAATACTGATTCAAAAAAAGTTGAATTGGAATTACAAACGATAGATGGGTATCATCCCTTTTCTATGGCGGCATGGCAGTATGTTCAAAAATCAGAACCCAATTTGTTAGGGACATCTTCTATGTTTGACGATACTGACCCATCTCAACAAGCCATTTTATCAGGTGCCTTTGGGATAGTAGGTTTATTAGAGCAAATAGTTCGGGCCATTCAAGGGTTTTATAACTATTGTAAAACTAGAAAAATAGGCACATATATTATGCCCAAATATTCTTTTGTGAGGTTAAACTCATTAAAGGAAATGGATGGTAAATTAACTCTTAAAAAATATGGAGGAGGGCATAGAGTAAGTCAGATTGCACTGCATGATGATTGGGATGAATGGAATGGTTCTTCAGACCCATTATATTATGGACAAATCTACCAATACAAAACTTATAATGTAGATACAGAAAAATGGGAAAGTAGTGGGGTAGCTTCCTATGAACCTCAGATGGGTGGTGAAGAAATACCACAGCGAAAGGGGTTGGTGAATAAGGACTTAATACCATTACGAAACAATGAATATTCAACTTTTGAGCTTCCAATCAATGAAAACTATCACCCTGGACCAATGGTGGGGTATAGTCGTGTTGATGTCATTGATTTAGCTTCAGCCAAGGCCTATGAGGGTGCTGGAAATGAGAATTTACTTCAGATGGTAAAAGGAAGAACGATTGATGGAACGGAGAAAAAGCCATTTGATGCGGTTTCGGTGCCTTTTAAAAGAAGTAAGGTTGGGAAACAAGTTCATGAATTTTATACAGCTAAAGATTATCCAGTGATTACGAATCAAACTCCCATTAGAGTCAATGATTCGGGGAGAGAATTTGTAACGGCAGTTTTGTACTATCAGGAGTCAAGAACTTTGGATGCAAGTCAAGGATATAGTATAGAACTCAATAACATGCACGGGAAACAAAAGAAGGTATCTTTTTATCCTCAGTATGAAGATGGAACATTCTATTCTTCTCCCATATCATGGACTGAATATATTTATCAAGATGACTTTAAAAATGGGAAACGATTACCATTGTCAGAAGTAGAATGTTTGACGTTAAGTGGAAAAGATAATACAATAGCATCTAATGTTGAAAAAAGGACTAAAGGTGTGGAGGTAGATATGTTTATAGATTCTAGATTTTATGAATCTGAGACCTATACTACTGGAGTTGATTTTAATGTAGATGTATTGCAACTACTTTTTGCTCCTATACCTGTTATCTCTGTTTTACCTGATATAAGTAGAGATTACGAAAAAACAACATCACTTATTACTAATAAGATTATTCATCGTTCTGGGATCTTAGAGAAAGTTAAATCGTATAGCGAAGGAGCTCTTTCAGAAGTTCATCACAAATACTACGATAGCAAAACAGGCGAAGTTCTAGTGAAGATGAATACAACGCAGTTTTGGGATCAAAAAAGTGAGCCTTCAGCAGAGAAGAAACTATATTCTTTAAGTGTACCAGGCTATTATAAATACCCAACTATGGGGCAAGGGGAGATAGCTTCAAGTGCGATTTATACAGGTGGACTTAAAAAACTAGAAACTTCTACATTGTCAGGGGAAGTAAATCCTAACCCTAACTATTACGAATTGGAAATTGATCAAAACATTGAACTCATAAAAGGAGATGAGTTTATTATGAAACCAGCAGAGGCATCAGCGGTATCAGTGATGAAGTTTATTTATGTAGGAGAGACCAAAATTGGCTTGCCGGTTGTTGAAGTAATGAACCCAGTGTTGGAAGAATCCTATTCTGGTAGTTTTCAGCATGTAAGATCTGGAAATAGAAATATCCTCTCAGCAACAGCGTCTTCCTATATTTCTAGAGATCCTTCTATGTCTATTGATAAAGCGGATAAAACGTTTTCCAACCTTAATGAAAATTATTTAACACCTCAAATCGACTAAGCTCAATAATGAAATTTTTAATTAATTGCTTTTGTATAATCTTTCTAAATCTGTTGACTTGTTCAGTTGTATTTTCTCAAGCCCCATGTTTAGAAGACGCGATAGTATCTTTAAAGGTTGATTCCAATAGTAATCTTATATCCGGGAGAGAGTCAGTAATTACAGTATATGATGATGAAAGTAAGATTGAAAAAGGTTTATCAGATATTGAATGGGAAGTTAGACATTTTGACTCTAGTGCACCTGACCTGATAATTAGAGGAGGTGAAACTAATGAAATTACTGTAAAGTGGGGAGATTCAGGGGATTATTTGATTTCTTTTGTTGCACAATATAAAAGTGGAAACTGCAGTAAAAGTTATCAGATTTCTAGTCAATTGATGTTGACTATTAAACCTAATATAATTGAATTTAATTACCCTGTATATTCAAATGGAAGTTATGGAGAATATTGTGAGTTTGAAAAGGATAATCATTTTAGTGTGAAATCATCCATTGAATGTCTAGCTTCCAGCTCTATTACTTTAAAAAGAGAGTTGGAAGATAGGTCTTTTCAAGACATTGCAAAAGATGATCCTGCAAATCAATATGCTTATTATACCAATGATCTAAGTAAATTTAGAATTAAGCATTCAGGTACATATAAGTTAGAGAATATATATACCTCTTCATGTAGAGATATAGAAGGAGGTGATGAATCAATAAAATTCTATGTTAATGTAAGTAAACCAGATCCTGATAAGGGTATTTTCGACTATCCTATAGATGATGGTATGGATTATGCCGTAAGATGCTCATTTACTGGGATACGAGATTTTGTCCAAAACAATATGAATTATGCTGTAACTGATCCAACAATTTCGTTACAGATTTATGATAAAAAAGATTATAATGGTAATGACATTTATCGGAATCTGAGACCTGATGAAGGGAGCATTACAGGAGATGCAACAGACTTTAGTTTTGAATTATTTGCAGCAGGAAAGTATCGTATTTATCATGAATACTATGTGTGTGGAGACAAAATTACAAAGTCAGTTGTATTCTATTTGTTGTTGATTCAACCTCCAGTAGGAGTAAATCAGCTTATGATTTGTGAAGACAATGATGAAATGAGTGATGTTCTTAAAAGCTTCTGCGAAAACCCTGAATTTGGAATGGATGGTAATACAAGACCATCCACAAGTAATGGAGCAGCGATGTTGCAATATAGGCAAAGTTGTTCTGATCAGGACTTTATTACAATGCCTTCTGTAGGCTATAATAATATGAAGTTTTTAGATATATCATTTGGTGATAAGTTGGACTTTAGAATGATAAAAGATCCCCATAAAGGAAGTTTGTGGTATAAAAAATCAACTTATTACATTAGAATTTATAAACTTAATGAAGGAAAAAGAGAAGAAATAAAAGGAATCACTTCAAGGCGTAAAGGCCAGATTGACCTGACTGTTGACCTGACAGATGATGATTTTAAAAGTGGGGGTATTTTTGAAATTGAAGCATTTGTACTTTTGAAATCAACAAGGATATCAAGTAAGGGTGCTCCTAGAACTGCGAGGGGGTATTTTAGTATTAAAACAGCCAATTCACCAATATTGGGGGATAACCCTGTACAACGATATGCTCAAAAGCATCCTGATGATAACACCCAAGATGATATTCATATTAACTTTGGTTTTAAAAACCAAGAGGATGGTGTTAAAGTAAGAGCTTATGTTTGGGACTTTGAACCGACTTATGATAATCTTAATAAAAATGTTGATTATAGTCCAAGGCATTTGAAGCAGTTACAAGAGGATAATTCTGAGAAATTTTTCTTCTTTGATCAAGGGGTAACTCTTAATTCAGAAAGAGATAGACTCTATGGAGAAAAGTGGATTGACCTTAGAAATGTTATTACGGTGGTTGATAGAAATAGGGAGGAACATGAGGTAGAGAGTGTGCCTCTTAAAGTTATATCGCCTATTAATGTATTTGTAAAACCTCCTCTTCTTAATGAGGAGTATGATAATATTGTCACTATTAAGCCAGCAGAATCAATTAAAAAGGAGGAAATTTTTAACAATGAAGGGCTTAGAGGATATGAGGTTTGGAGACCTGTTTTAGCAGACGGAACTTTAGTGAGAGATGAAGAAGGTGAGTTAATAGAATACACCGACACTAGTGTTGGGGTTTTAGAAGATAAAAATAATACTGCTAAAAGGTATTTGGTATATAGAAAAATAGACAAGGAAATAACTGAGACCCCTGAAGACTTATATTCTTTTCCTAATAAAGTGATTATTGTACCAAAACCAGAAATAGCCAAGGACCCGATTTGTCCTACAAAATTTTACTTCAATAACAAAAATAATGTAACGCTTGCGGATGTAAAGCAAAGTTATGTATGGAAAATATTACACGAAGGTACTGAAGTGACAAGCAGTACTAAAGGTAGTTTCTCCTATGATTTTCTTACCCATTTGGAGGGCGATACAAAAGATTATGCCGTAAACTTATCAGTTGCTTATACTGACCCTGAAGATAAATTCTTTACAAAACACAGATTACCTGTTTATTCGGATGGAAAAGGAGATTATCCTCACAGTAGAATCTTTAAATCCCATACTTTCCAAGCAGAAGAGGTGACTTTTACAGCTCCTTATCAATTCAAATTAGATGAAAAGAAGATAGAATTAACTCGAGAAATTATAAAAGAAGGATATGGTATTTCTGCTGGCACATTTTCAAATGCTTGGTTAATTTCTCCTAGTGATCTTCCAGTGAGTGAGCTCTCTCAGGAAAGTTTATTGGGTATGTCTCCTTGGTTGAGTGGACAAGCGGGAGTATGGAGAGCAGAAAAACAAATGGCATTTTTAGCAGAGAAATCTCACACGGCTTGGAATAGTGATGTGAATATTAAAAACGATGGTCTAATGGATTTAATTGATTTTAACTGGAAAACAAATGGGTATCTAATCAACAAGTCATCTGAAACTTATTCTAATGGTAAATGGGTAAGAGCATCCACTATCACTGCTTATAATAAAAGAGGGAATGCCTCAGAACAACAGGATGCTTTGGGTAATTATTCTTCTGTTGCGTTTACACATGATGGACAATTTGTAAAGGCTACAGGAAGTAATATGCGAAAAGATGAAATGTTTTATTCAGGTTTTGAAGTAGATGATGTGGAAAAAGATTTATTCTTTAAAAACAGAAAGCTCCAGAAACTAAAAGTAGTATCTGCAAAAGGAAGATTAGCTATCGTGGATGTTCAACAATTGGAGGATCTTGATATCTTACAAGATGACCAAACGTTGATTATGGTCAAAGGTAATGCATATGATAGTGATTTACCTGCTCCATTTACTCTTAAAGGGGTTGTGAGTTGTAGATTTGACTACAATTATACACCTTCTTTTGATCATAATACCCCAGGAGGAGTAGATGCAGGGACAGGTGATGGAAAAATCAAATACTTTTTAATAGGTATTGAAGGTTTTGGTTTTGATAATTTAGGAGAATGGGTAGGAGAGTTAGTCGTTCTCAACCAAGGGGAAGAATCTATTGCAGATAATACTTCTAACTTCACTATCAATACTACAGAAGCCCATTCAGGTAATCATTCTGTAGCAATTCCATCAGGAACACAAACGCTTACATTACAGCACTTATCTCTAGAGAACGGCAAAAAATATGTGTTAAGTGGTTGGGTTAAAAAAGATGAGAGCACTTCCTTCGAAATAGCAGTAGGAGATAATAATGCGATGACACCGTCTGGTAATGTGATTGAAGGATGGCAAAGAGTACATGAAACATTTACATACACTGATACTTCAAAAGATCCTTTGATAGTACAATTTAAAAGTCAAGGAAGTGTGTATTTGGATGACTTGAGAATTTACCCTGAAAGCGGGAACATGCAATCTTTTGTTTATGATCCAACCTCTTACAAATTAAAAGTCATTTTGGATGAGAACAACTTCGCTACTTTTTATAGCTATGATGAACAACAGCAATTGCAGCTCATCCGAAAAGAGACTGAGCAAGGTATTGTTACGCTTCAAGAAGTCATGATGAATTATAAAGATAACTTCTAAAATCGATGAAATATTTAAGCATTATTCTATTATGTCTCAATATGACACTATCAAATTTTGGATTTTGTCAAGACATAGAACAAAAGTTAACTGAACTAGAGCAGAAAGTTCATTCTTCAAAAACGCTAAAGATTGTTGCAGATGTGTACATTAATGATGAACTGAAGCAACACTTCACCACCTATGTGAAAGGCGATAATGTACATTCTTATATGGATAAAGTTGAGATTGTCAAAAATGGAACAATTCAAGCGACAATTGTTCATGATAACAAGAAAATCTTAGTAAGCGAACTTCCTGCGGGAGCCAATAATGAAAATAACATTCTATATACTTATAAAGCTCTATTGCCTAATATGTCTGAGGCTTATAAAATTAGAGAGATTAATGGGGATGAAGCCTATGAAATTATCTTACAGGAACAAAAAAGTATGTATAAGAAAGTACAGATGAGCTTTAATACTTTGGGACATTTGGTTGAAATCAGACTTTTTCCAAAGAAAGATTATATCGGCAGTAGAAGGATAGTATATAAAGAATGGTCATTTGATTTACCCCTCAAGAACGAACTTTTTTCATTGAAAAAAATTACAAAAGATCCTTCTAAGTGGGAAGATTTGCAGGAGGAATACGAGGATTATACGGTTAGAAAAATTTTAAATAAAGAGAAGAATGCAATCAATTAATTATATAACTCTTCTGATCTTATTACCAATCACTTACTTTTTTAGCGGAAGTACTCATTTATACGCAGATAATATAGAATGTTCTGTTTCATTAGATGATTATGTCGTTAACCATGGACTCTTTTTACTTAGAGCTCCTAATGAGAGTTCTAAAGCTTCAATAAATTTGCCAGGTACTGGAAGTTGGAGTTATGAAGGAAGCACTTTTAATAATAATAATATTAATGATATCTTAAAAGAAGATGGTTGTTATAAAACTACTTATACAGAAGGGAGTTGCTCTGTTATTATATATGTTTACATATGGAGACCTAATCTTAGTTCACTCTATGAGGTGAGTTGTAATAATTATTGTACAGACTGTTTGTTTAGAAGTTATGCTCCATTTTCAACTCCAAAAGTTTTTTCTATTCCAAGCTTCAAAAAATATCCTAATGGATTTCCTATGCCTCGTATCACAGGGTCAATAAAGGTCCATTTCAATAAAGTAGTTGTCAAGGAAAATGAATTTTCTGGCGATGGTAATTTAGTATTAACAGGAAGTGCTCAGGGTGTTGAATACTCTTACTATGGAATAGGTAATGTTGATGTCAGCTTGCCTCTAAAAGTAGATTTAGAGAATCATTTTTCAGTGGAGGGGTTGTCAATTCAAGTAAAAGAAAATTCCATAGATTTTAAATGGGTAGACCCCAAAAAAATTAGGTGGTATAGTGTAACAAAAATAGTATTAGACAATACGACAGCAAATTTAGAGGCTATAAACAATGCATCTAGTGTGGATGCGTTTTATACATCTGTAAAAAATCAAGACCCTCTTAATGAGATAATCGTTCATCCCGGAACTACTACTAGTATAATAAATGCAACATTAGAAAGCAATAAAATTGTAATGGCACGTATCAATATTGGAAGTAGGCAAACATTAACAGTTGCTGTAAGAAAAGAATCAAATGGTATTGTAAAAATCATAAAGCATATTGGGTTATATCTAAATAAGGTTCCTACTCTGCCATCAGAAAACTATGCAACAGCTTCCTATAATAATCTAACTATTGGGATTACTTCAATATTTCAATAAAAAAGTATTACATTTTTATGTTTAAGATATATTTTTTAATTCTCAGTTTACTAACTTTTTTAACGTTTAGTGCTTTTGGGCAAACTGATGGAGATCAAGTACCAATTTATCCTTTGGAGCTTGAACAACTGAATAGTTCACATCTTTACACCGATAATAATTTTATATTACTAGGTAATAATAATGCAACTCATTCATGGCAAGGTGTTCAAGAAGGATCAAGTTATTCTATTTGGAATGATTGCTGTTTTTCTTCGGACTCTTATTACATTTTTTCGATCGCCTTGGAATATAATGGTGATATTCTTAGTGATCAGGAATGGTTAAAGTCTTTAAGTCTGGACCTTATCAGAGAAGATGAGCAAGGTGATGAAATTGAAGTCATTGCCTCTGATATTGAGTTGTTATTAGATGGAAAGCAGAAGAAATACAGAACCTCTTGGCTTTTTGACAGTCATAAAATCAATAATACCAACCATCTTGATTATGCACTGAAAGTAAGATCTATGGTAGATACGAATGTTGAAAGTATCTTACAAGATATTAATTTAGTCGTTTTTTATCATAAGTTCATTGGGTTAGAAGAAGGGGATAGAGTAACGGAGACTTTCACACGCAAAATGATGTATGATGAATGGTTTCAAACCTCATCAGCAAATAATGAATTCAATATCAATGTAACTCCGGAAAAACTTAACATTGCATGGATTGCTAAAGAAGGGGCTACTTATTATGATTTAGAGTGGATCTTTGTAGAAAATGATAGAGGCAATAGTACAACAAGCACTAATACATTATATAATTCACTTACAAAAAATCTGAGTAAGGAAAATAAAGAATTATTTGATCTAGCACATAAAGTGAAAGATCCTGCAAGAGTTAGGATCATTGAAACATACTATAAATTAGGTCTGCAATTTCCTAATGGTATTTTTCTATTAAGAGTACGACCAATTACACAGTTTTCTTCCAATCTGTCTCAAACGCTTGAAGGAGATTGGATATATAATAAATATGTTTATAAAGGCAACTTTGAAGCAAGTTTCAACTGGCAGAGAGTTACTTCTTTTGCTGAAGAGGGAAAACATAAGACTGTAGTATCCTATATGGATGCAGTAATGAGAAGCCGCCAATCGGTTGTAAATTACCAGAATAATGACCATCAATCTACTCTAGTCAGTGAGCAGTTCTATGATTTACAGGGGCGACCGACGGTATCTACTCTTCCAGTTCCCGCAACTGATGCACTACTTACTTACAAGCAAAACTTCAATCACTTTGGAAACTTAAATAATGCTTCACTTGACCATGTTTTGCATTATGAAGGGAATCTAGATCGTGTAATTACGGATGAAACGGGTGCTAAAATCTATCCTTTATCAACTTTGGATGGTGGAACTAGCAACTATTATTCACCCAATATCGATGAATATCAAAAAGGAGGATTGGATGAAGAAGTGATCAGCAGAATTCCAGATGCCGAAGGGTATGCTTATACAACCAATGAATACAGTCAGGATCATTTTGGTAGAGTAAAGAAATCCATAGGCCTTACAAAAGAAAGAACAACTGTATCAAAATTTTATGCTAAACCAACACAAGATAAACTGAATTTATTATTTGGTCCAAATGCCGGTTATGCTTCACATTATCATAAAGAAGTAACATCTGATCCAAATGGACAGCTGTCAGTAAATTATAGGGATCAAGGAGGCAAGGTAGTTGCCACCGCTTTGGCAGGAGGATCTCCTTCATCGGTGAGTCCATTATTATTACAGCCTCATAATTCTATTGTTAATGATGCTGCACGTAAGTACTTGAATGTAGGTATTGAGTCAGGTGAGGAAATTAAAGTAGTCAATACCATATTGTTGACAGAGGGCAGTGAGTTGGAGATCGATTACTCCTTTGACGAACAAGCTTTCCAAACTCTTTTAGGAGCATGTTATGAGTGTTCATATACACTGACATTTGATTTGGTTAACCCTATTGGCAGTAAGATAGACCTTTCTCCAGAAGATTCAGAAACCTTGTCTAAGGTGATTGTGATTGATGGGCTTGGGAATGTGAGTAATTGTAATGCTGTAAACAAAAAACAAGTTGCCGTAGCAAGACTCTCAGGGTTAAAAGAGTTGGGGGATTATGTATTGACCAAAACGCTTTCACTGAATAATGAAAGAATTATTACGCAGATTTTAAGTGAAAATGTTGATGCTCGATTTGCAGAGATTACAGCAGATTTAAGAAATAACGTTTACAGTGATGAAATTGCAGAGGCTTTGGCCAATTGTGATGCTGCTTATGATCGGGAAATTATCACACCGCCATCTCCTGAGGATGAAAATGGTAACCTAAAGTCTTTGAGCTCAATATTAGTTTCTTATATGCAAGCCGATAATGAGGGGAACCCTTCAGTTGCTATGCAAGTGGCACAAATGCGTTATCCGGATTGTGATGCATTGGAAAGTAAAGAGGAATTGTCAAAGCCTGAACAAATCGAATACGATAAATGTTCTGATAAAAACGATAAATTATTCTTCCAGTGGTACTTTAATACAGACGATAATGTATATCAGAGTTTTGTTTTTGATGTAGCTGTATCCCTAATTATCGAAGGAATTTCTGATGAAAATAAAGCATCTGCTTATACATCTTATGTCGATGGTATTTTGGCCAATGACCCTTATTTCAAAGCCGGAAGTGAGGGGGCGGCTAAAAAAGGTGAATTTGAAGGAAAGCTAGAAGAGATAAAGAATGATATTGCGAATAATCTTTCGGACCCTACAGTGATGTCGCCTTCAGATAGGTTGCCTTATTTCTTTGGAATGTACATCAATGAGAAAAGAAAAATTCAATTCCTGATAAAAGCAGACGACACTTCTTTACAGAGTACTGGCTTCTTAACTTCTTTTGTTGATTTTATGGGAGATGTTATGAAAGAAAGCAACACAAAAGAAGATTGGCTCAATGAAGATACCGTAGGAGGTGATGTAGATGTAGAGGGACAGGATATTTTAGGTCCTCCTTCTTCTATCAATGATGGACGTTTTGATAGAGTGCTTCTTTTGTTAGGTAACTCTTGCCTTACTGCCGCAGAGAATTATGAATCTGCAGTTTATTTTACAGCAGCAGAAGAGAAAGCAATACGTGAGGTGTTGTTTGATTATTTTTCAGAAAACTATTCTTCAGCGGATCCTTATTTTGATCAGTTTATCGATATCGATATTCTCAAAGCCTATTTTGAGCAAAAATCAGAACTTACTTCTGTTATGGACTGCCTTTTCCCTGAACCTACAACGGATGAGGAGGGCAACCCAGTAGAGACGGAGTCGGGTTTTGAATACATTAGAAGAAACAGTTCTTTTGTTACAGCTGTTCCTGTACAAAGAGGAATCAATGTTGCTGCATTAAACTTCCAAGGGTTGACAGATGAGAATGATCAGTTGATCTCTCCTCATTATTATATTCCAGATTTACCAGGCGACAGAAGTTCTGCCAAAGATTTCTCCGTAGAATTTAGGCTTTCTGTAAGTAGTACAGATACAGAGAATAGACTATTGATGAGTAACTTGAATGTGTACCCCAATAATGGTTTTGAGGTACAAATCATCAATAGGAACAATGTGAAATACCTATTGGTAAGGTTGTCAACGTATAGAGGATATGAAATTCCATTGCAAAATTCTTCTGGCAAATGTTGGAATTATATAGGGATTTATAGGGCAGACAATAAACTGCGTGTAACTCAAAACGGTGCAAACCTATACGAATGTGATATCACTGATGGAGATATCAGCCTCAATTATTTTGACCGCTTATGGATTGGTGGCGGTCCAAGGTTAGGAAGCTTTGGTACTAAGCCTTTCAAAGGACTGCTTTCTGATTTATCTTTTTGGAATGCTTCTCAATTCTATTTAGAAGAAGGAGATCCTAATTATACGCTTATTGAAAAAGTAAAGAAAAAGAACTTCCAAAAGCGTATGAACGAGTATGATGGTATAAATCTCCGTTCCAAAGCACTTTTATGTTATTTCCCTTTCAACAATTATAGGTTTGATGATATTGCGAATACCAATACGGAAGCTACACGATTGGTGGCTTATGCCATACCTGATAATTTAGAAGGAGAGGAAGAAGATGGGGAAGTAGTAACAGATGTTTACCCTTATATAGGAGAAAAGGCATCTACTTGTAATGCTTCAATTGGACAGATAGGGATTTTTATTCCCTACAAAGATCCATTTACTTTTACAGTTTATGAGTACAAAACCACGGAAGGAAGTATTTGGGACACCTCTGAGGGTACTTTCTTAGGTGACTTGATTTTTGCAAGCTTAGATCAGAAAACATTAAGAGATAATTGTAAAAAAGAAGTAGAGGACTACTTTAACGCTTTAATTGAAGATGAGGCAAAAGTATTGCTCAATGCTGAACTTAATGCTAAAATTCGTGAGGCGAAGCAAAAATGTATCAACAATGTAGGTGAGCAACTTTATGCAACATTAGCAGAGAAAGAATATCACTACACGCTTTACTATTATGATCAGTCTGGTAACTTAATACAGACAGTACCGCCTGAAGGGGTACACTTCTATACACTGAATACTTCTGGAAGTCCTGTAAATGCTTCTGAACCTCATACTCTTAGAACAAAATATGGATATAACTCACTCAATCAGTTGGTATGGCAATACACGCCTGATGCCGGACTGACACGGTTTGTCTATGATCAATTAGGGAGACTGAGGTTCAGTCAGAACGCACTGCAATTGGAGGAAGGAACTTTAGCGTACAGCAAGTTTGATGAACACGGACGTGTAGTGGAAGCTGGAAAGTGGTTTACGGGTGCTCCTGCTATTGATGCACTGACCTTGGAACAAGTACAAGACAATACAGTGCCTTCAGTGGATCTCACATCAGAGAAAATCAACACCTACTACGGAAACATAGAGGCACTGATGACACTCCCACATGTGAACATTCCGGAAAGCTACAAAGGACAGTACCTCAAAAACAGAGTGGCTTGGGTGAAAGCAGAAGGTACTGTGGAAAACAATGAAGGAGTAAGTATTACGCTTTACGACTATGATCCGCATGGAAATGTAACCGGAATCTACCAATCCATTCCAGCTCCAGTCACTAATGGAATTACATTTAAAAGCATAGAATACCGCTATGATCTGATCAGTGGAAATGTCAATAAAGTCTATTACGAAAAAGGGACTGCAGATCAGTTTGTGCACCTCTATGAGTATGATGCAGACAACCGCTTGAAAGAGGTGAAAACTTCTACCAACGACCTGGATTGGGTGGAAGAAGCCACTTATGTGTATTTTCCTCACGGTCCTTTGGCAGAGGTGATTTTAGGGCAGTATAATGTGCAGTCCATTGATTATTACTACACCTTGCACGGGTGGATCAAAGGGGTCAATTTAGCAGAAAAAGAGCATGATAACACCGCTTTGGCAGATGCCTTCAGTTATGGTTTGGATTATCATAATGGAGATTATAAATCCATTCAGGCATTAACGTATAAAGCGGGTTTTGAACCGACCAAGGCTTTGGCAGAGAATCAGTCTCTATACAATGGAAACATTGCTAGAATGAGAACCAATCTAGCACATATAGAAGAGGTAAACAGTGGTACACCGACGTTGTCAACGATGAATTATCACTATGACCAACTTCATAGAATCATTAGTGCCAAGCAGGAGGGAGGGCTTCTCGCTTCAGCATATAGTTATGATGCAGTAGGAAACTTACAGACACTTTCCCGTACGAATGGGGCAGGGGAAAAGGTACACGAACTGTCTTATTCTTATAACAAGCAAAACGGTGAATTGCAGAACAACAAGCTAAGAAAAGTAGCCAATGCAAGCACTGTTACTTCTGAGGAGTATGTATTTAAAGACCAAACCGCAGATGACAATTATATCTATGATGCCATTGGTAACTTGGTCATGGATAAGTCGGAAAAGGTAAGAATCCATTGGAACATACAAGGAAAGGTAGATTATGTTGATCACTTTGAAAATGATATTAACCTGATCAACAATACCCACCGTACCCAACGCGTCCGTTACCGCTATGACGCTAGTGGGAACAGAATTTCCAAGATAATCGAGAAAACAGGTGCATCTCCTCAAGAAACGCAGTATATTCGTGATGCCAGTGGCAATACGATGGCGGTGATTGTGGATGCGTCGGTTCATGAAATCCCAATCTATGGTAGTCAGCGCCTAGGAGAATATGCCCCTATCAGTGGTGTAAATCCATGGTCATTAAGTTTGACGTATAAAAGGTATGAGTTAAGTAACCACCTTGGCAATGTATTGACGACTATTTCAGATGCTGGCAATGTTCTTTCTTATAGTGATTACTATCCTTTTGGTGCAAGTATAGCGGGTAGGTCTTGGAGCTTAGAGAATGGGAAGGGGTACCGTTATGGGTTCAATGGTAAGGAAAACGATACGGATTTGAGCAGTTCTCAGCTGATTCAGGATTATGGCTTTAGGGTGTATAATCCGACGATTGGGAAGTTCTTGAGTGTGGATCCGTTGACGAAATCCTACCCTGAGCTTACTCCTTATCAATTTGCAAGTAATAGCCCAATAGCAGGAGTTGATCTAGATGGACTCGAATTTTATTTTGCTGCTGATGGTAGCTTTATTAAAGTGGTTGGTAATAATCCATTAATTAGGGTAGTTCCTAAAGAAGATGTGAAGTTTGTTAAGCAATTGCAATCAGAAGTACTACAATTAGAGCCTATGGGTAGTAGCTTTTTGAGTCATACAAATTCTGTAAAATCAGATATTTCTAAAACTATATACACACAATTTTTAAAATTAGACTTGACTCATTTAAAAGGTAGCCAAATTGTATATGGAGAAGAAAGTGATGATGCATTAGCTTCTTATAGAGATAAAACACAAACAATACAAATATATTATGATGAACAGGATAACATTTATAATCTAATGGCACTTTTGTTGAAAGAAGAGACTCATACCAGAGATAGAATACTTGAAGAAACATATAATTATGTGGTTCGAGAATTAAATGGTTATGAAAGAGTGCTAAAAAATAAAAAATTATTTTCAAAAACATCTGATGACTTTAAAAAGAAATTTCTAAGTGGTATTGGTCTTTTCATTTGGGAGGGTTGGCGAAATACCTATCTAACATATGGAGATCATCCTGGAGGAAAAATAGCTGAAGAAGGTATGTATCAACAGATCAATAAATTTAAGAATTTAGGTGTAGAGTTTGATTTTAGTACTGCAGACCGGAAATATAAAAAATGGACTGAGCATGATAAAAAAGATAATATTTCAGTTCAATTAAATAATCACGAAATAGGAATAAAATATAATGGAAAGGTTATTCAATAGTCTACTTTTAGTTATTTTTATATTATCAGGATGTAATGAATGTCTTGATAGAGAAGATTTGAAAACTAAGTTTGAAAAAGCTAATGACCAAGGTAAAGATCAACTAGATACAGTCTATATAAATTTTAATGACGGTAGATTTAAAATAATACCTTACAAAAAAAGTAATGACGTTGTTGGACGTATATATCAAAGAAAAGATTTCTGGTTTATTTTGGTTAATGACTCAGGAGAGGTCTTAATTAATGATCAAACATATAATAGCTTAAATGATGTTAAAATTTGGAAAGATTATTATGACACAAAATCAAAGTATTATTACGAAGGGAAACGACGCTTTCATTTATTCTATGATAATAAAACATGTAATTACTTAGAATTATTAGAGGAAGGCTTTCATAAATTGGACAAAGATAGTGTTTTAGAAGATCCACAGTTTTTTATTGACTTCCGAGATATTTAAAATAAATTCCCCCCACTGTTCGTAGTGTTCAACGATAGTATCACTACGAAATCTCCCCCCCTCACTGTTCGTAATGTTAAGCGCTAGCGTCATTACGAACTATATAATTGATTAAGTTTCCGAACTTAAAACAAAAAAACACAAGCCAATCTACCCTCACGTAGATTGGCTTGTTTGTATATTACAATCACTATTAATAAGCTAGTATTCCGAATAAAATCAGATCATTTTGCCGTTATTATGCATTGAAGCAATGCAAGTGCTAGGACTTGCATAGTGTACGTAGTAGCATGTACAGAGTGTAAGTCTTAGCACTCGCAAACCGTACTTCTCGTTATGTACGGTGTGTAAGTGCCGGGACGTACAGTGTTGCATCTAATTGTCCCATGTCCATGGGAAAGAGGGGCACCCCCCACTGTTCGTAGTGTTCAACGATAGTATCACTACGAAATTTCCCCCCTCACTGCTCGTAATGTTAAGCCTTCAGGCGTCATTACGAACTATATCATTGTTTAAGTTTCCGAACTTAAAACAAAAAAACACAAGCCAATCTACCCTCACGTAGATTGGCTTGTTTGTATATTACAATCACCATTAAAATGTGATTTGAAATAAGCCAGTATTCCGAATAAAATCAGATCATTTTGCCGTTATTATGCATTGAAAGCAATGCAAGTGCTAGGACTTACATCGTGTACATAGTAGGATGTACTGTGGTGCATCTACAAGAAGAAGTTGTCCCATACTCATGGGAAAGACTGTCTCATAGTAATGGGAAAAGGTGTCCCCTATACATGGGAAACCCTTTCCCATGTATAGGGGAAAGGGTTTCTACTTAATGGCGCAAGTGTTAGGCTTATACTTGTATCTAACAGTCGGAAAAGTCTCCAGACTTCCGAGTCAACAGAGCCAAAAACATTCACAATGGAATTACAAAATCCATAAATCCTTTTATCAATAACTATTGACCGTTAATTTGTGGATTGGGGAGTCAACAGACTCCTTCCAAATATAGATAATCATTCTACGACTATTAGATAATATGGCAATTATAGTGTTAACTTTTTTATGGATATCTCACCTGGCGATTTTCTTTATAAAGAAAAATGTTTTGCAACAATTTTATTATAGAATCGCTTTGTTTTGCATTTTTATTTTTTGTTTAATTTCTGTGACTTTATTCTTCTATTCTTTTTCATGGAAAAGTGATTTTCTTAATATTATCAGTGTTCTTTTATGTTTTTTTATAGCTTCCCATTTACCTTTTATTTTTACAAATAAGGTCTTAATTTTTTTAGCAAAATTTATTTTAGGTATTAATATTTGCATTCTTCTTTTCCTGTCAACATTTGGGATTTTAGGTTTTAATTTAATTATATCTGAGCTAATTAGAACTAATCAAATATATACCAACCTAAATGGTATTTATATTAAAGAATATTATAGAGGTGATGCCTCAACAACAGGTACTGGTAAGATGGTATTTTACAAAGAATATTTTCTTTTAGAAAAGAAGTTATTTGAAATCGAAATTTTAAATCAAGAATGTGAAGAGTTAAAACCTTCGAATATTTATATTTCAAAGGAATCTTATATTGATCTACCTTTAGATCGATATAAAAACTTATTTTCAATTGATAGTAATTGCGATACATACT
Organism: Flammeovirga sp. SJP92; assembly: GCF_001583495.1. GTDB lineage: Bacteria > Bacteroidota > Bacteroidia > Cytophagales > Flammeovirgaceae > Flammeovirga. The sequence continues at coordinate 201,148 of NZ_LQAQ01000099.1, forward strand.
ATTTAAATACACCATTTTGAGTTTAATTTCCCCACAGTTCGTAGGTAAAGATGGAAAAGTGGCAATATCTCATGGTTCAACAACAGTAATTTCCCCCCTGGCGCAAGTGTTAAGCCGACAGGCGTCACTTGTGTCTAATAATCGGATAAGTCTCCAGACTTCCGAGTCAACAGAACCAAAAAATATTCATGATGTAACTACCTATTCCATAAACCCTTTCATCCATAAATATTGACTATTAATTTGTGGAGTAGGGAGTCAACAGACTCCTTCCAAATATAGACACAAGTGACGCCTCCGGCTTAACACTTGCGCCAGTGATAGTAAATTTACAGGTGATGAAGAACAAATAACTAATTCAGAAAAAACAGGTTTTAGCAAAATGAGACTAGAAAGGTTTGATGATTATAGTTTATCATCAGTAGATAAAGTGTTAATTCCTTGGTTGGGAGAAAAAATGAATTTTTGGTATGAGCTAGAGTCTGGTAGACAAGACTTTACAAAAAATCAAAAGAAATCATTAAATCATTTTTTATCAATAGCTTCGTCAAGCTATAAAAAAAAGTTCAATAATAAACTTTTATCATTCATAGAAATGAATATTTCAAATGGTAATTTGAATAATAAATTTGATTCCCAAAATCTGGTAAATTGGAAAGAGAGTGAATTTTTTGTTCCAATTCTTAATAGATCTAGTAATAGATTTGTTTTTCTATTATTAGAATTGAATGTGATGAAAAAGGAATCAAATTTCAATTTAGAAATTGAAGTAATTTTTAAAAATGAAAATATTCTATTAATTGAAGAAATGAAAGGGCTTTGGATGTTAGATGAATGGACTGATTTTTATCTAAAATAGGGATTTTATACTTGTATTTACGTATTATGGTGTAAGGAGTTAACTTAAGTCTACTCTCCACAGTTCGTAGGTAAAGATGGAAAAGTGGTAATATCTCATGTTTCAACCCTTCACTGTTCGTAATGTTAAGCGATAGCGTCATTACGAACTATATTATTGTTTAAGTTTCCGAACTTAAAACAAAAAAAACAATCCAATCTATCCCATTTGGATTGGGTTATTTTTTCCCGCAGTTTGAGTTTGTAACTTAAAACACAATCAAATTATTCACCCCAAAATATCGACTTCCAAAAGATTAAATTTCATTCCATGATAGTTAGAAGCACTAGAGTAGAAGTAATCCACGGCATCTTTTACTATACCAGCTTTGATAGGATTATCATGTGTATATTCTAACCTTTGTTGTCATTGTTCAGGAGTATCTAAAAGAACAATGAGAAACTTGTATTGTATGTACACTATTCACCGTACACACCGTACGCTGTATAGTGTACATACAGTACGGTGAATAGCGTACGGTGTGTACGGTGGATAGTGTACGGATAGTTCAAGCTGAACAATTACTTATTCAGTTACACTATTTCTTTTATCCAAATTCTTGATGATTAACTCTTTCAGTTTCGACAACAAAATCTAGAACACCTACCCATAAACCTATGACTTCAATCATGGTAATAATCCGGTAAATTCTAGCTCAAAACTTGCACCAATAGATTCTTATTTTATTATTCAATCTCCGGTAGAAATTCCTGCAATTGATGTTCTTGTACTGTGCTTCCCATAGCGGTTTGAAGTCTGCGATTGACAGTATAAAACCTTAAAAAGTTTTCCCTTGATTCATCTTCATACATCACTTGATGTAGCACTTCATCGGTCAGTTGGTTATTCACAAAATATTCTCCTTCATTACTATCTCTATGGTAATAGGTTATTCCATTGATCGTTAAGCTAGGTTGAATGTCTACAAGCTCATCATCAAAAGAATATAATTCAAGATCATAGATATAAGAGACATTTTTTTCTTTGATGAATAATTGATCTGTCAGAGAAGGTTGGTAGTACAAAAAGAGGTTGTCGTCCATTTTGAAGCGGTAAGAAGAAAGACCGTTGATCCAATCTATTTGTTCATCGTCACTGATATAGTAATCGTTGCCAAGGACTGTAATTACCCCGTTTCTGCGGATATCCTCCACCTCTTGATCAAAAATCTTGAAGTACTCTCTTTTTCTTTTGGGTTGCACCTTTTCTTCTAGCTCAACAGCTCCAATAAGCCCTGCTGTATGAATATTATAATAGTCATGAATTGCTTTAATGACGTCGTGATATTCTGGAAGTTTCTCCTTATCTCCTAACATAATGGGATACTTGAACCTTTCCCTATTGCTTTCAATGATAAAGTAAAGGCAAAATGAATTTCCTTCCTCTTCAAGTACAAACAGCTGTTCTAGTTCATTTGGATAAAAGACCACTTTAAAGTCGTAATTGAACAGTTTGCTTTTGACAATGATGTTCTGACTCGAAATAGCAATTGTAACCAATGCTGTCTTTCGTGAAAGTGAGGTGTACTTATAAATGGGATAAGCGATGATGGCAACAACGCCTAATATAAAAGCGGGCAGTCCGATGAGAAGTGTGAAAGGAAGAAAAATCACTGCACCAAAAAGAATACTCAAATCATTTTCGAGGTAAAGAGATATGTTTTGCTTCAGTCCTTCTAATATAAGTTTCTTGGAAAGAAAACTTTTGAGTGATATGATAAATCCATCACTTCTTCGTGTTTCAAAAATATTCATATTTAATAACTTATACCTTTAGAAATTTCAAGATTGATCTTAGAAAAAAGACAGATTCTAATCGTTTTGGAATGATGCTCACTAGGGGAAAGGTACATCTTTTGATCTGCATGGACTTTATTTTTCTCGGCATGTTTATTAAAGAAAAGCCCACTCTTATCTTGCTCTAATCGATAATGATCTCCCTCTAGCGTAAAGCTGTATGGCAATTGGTCAAAACGAGTATTGTGGTCCATGTCAATTTTATTGAAAAACAATACCTTATTTAATTTTTCTTCGATGTGAGTATCCAAATTACTTTGGTAAACGGTATTCAATTGCTTACCATCATGAACCCAGTAGACATGATCAATTTCACCATCATTCCATTCAAACTGAAATTCATTTTCTATCAATCCTTCTATCAAAGGAGTAGAAAAAATGTCCCCTTTCGGTTGAATATCCGCTAGTTGCCTTTCCTGAAGTTCTTTCTTTTGGTGTCCTGCAACTTGGTATTCACCTTCCACATAATAGTCTTCAATTCCTAAAAACTTTTCTAATGTGTTCTCAATTTCTAAAGCTTTTTTAGGGTGAAGGTGGTTCCCTCGAAAACAATCTATTTCAGAATCCTCAATGGTTTTCAAAAAGACATTAATACCCGAAGAACTAGAAGTATGTTTTAAATAAAATTGAGCGATTCTAGAAGTAGGAATTGAATACCTTGACTCTTCATTATAAATCCATAATTCTTCTCCCGTACATATTAAATTTGATGAACCATAATTCAGATATTGAATATATAGAGCAATTGCAAATAAAATTGATGAAATAATTATCCATGCAGAAAACGTAAAAGGGAAAATTCCTGAGAAAAAAAGCTGAATAATAAAAACACTTGGGAAGACCAATAATGTTTGAAGTGCAATTTTCTTTAAGTATTCCTGCCCCCAATTTATTTTGATAATTACTTGTTGGTTGTCTTTAATAATTTTCATCTATTGGTTTAATTATTTAATCAAAATAATAATTCTAATTCCATTCTTCTGTTTCAGGCAAAATCTCCTGCAATTGATGCTCTTCAACAATTTCCCCTAGCATTGCTTTGGTATCACCGTCCAATACAAAGATTCTTAAGAATCGTTGCTTTTCTTTATTTTCATAAAGGAGTTGAAGAACATGGTCATGAAGGAGTGTTTTACCCTCAAAAAGTTTTCCTTTGTTTTGTTCTGTTTGGTAGAAATTGGTTCCCTTATGATAGAGTATTTTATCCAATCCCTCAAGCTCTGTCTGACAGGGGTTCAATCCAATAGCATTTATGTCAGTCATTTCTTTTTCTAGAAATAAAAGTCGCTCTGCAGGAGAAGAATGATAAAATAGTGCCTCTTCAGTTTCAAGCGTAAATTGATAAGAGACCATGCCATTTTTCCAATCCAGTTGATTTATTTTAGTGATATGATGATCATTTCCTTTCAAATGAATGACACTGTTTAATCGAATATCATTGATATCTTGATGGAAAAGATTAAAGTACTGCCTTTTCCTTTTAGGTAATTCAAGTTTCTCATAATTGAATTCACCTTCTAGCTCATCTTCTTGGATATCAAAGTAGTTATGGATTTTATTTTTCAAATCGACTAGTTCTGCAAGTTTATCTTCATTTCCAGTGATTAAAGCAATTTGCTGTCTAATCGGGTGTTTTATTATCAGACATAGACAATACTTGTTCTGTTCTATTTTTCTGATGTAAAGTTGTTCTATATTATTGGAGTCAAAATGTTTAAAGAAGTGAGACTTGTTAATATGGACATTTATAGCAAAACTACCCTCAAAGATATTTACTTTAATAGTTTCTTCTTTCTTTTTAATGTAAAGACGATTTCCAAAATAATAAGAAATTAAAGAGATTGGAATAAAGGAAAATAATATAGGGTGTATTAGTACTACCGGAAAGATCATTAAAAGCATAAGTATTAAAAAAGAAGAGTTTTCATCTCTATTTTCCTCTTCCTTCAATCTCTTTTTATATTCATCTTGTAATGTTTTAGAAAGTTTACCTTTTAAAGTAAAAAGATACCCACCATTTCTAGTTTCAATAATATTCATTGCTTAGCTTTTAGAAATTTCAATAGTAAGATCAGCATAAAGTACAATCCTGAAGAGCTGTTTATTCTGAAGGTTTTGATACAGTTTTTGTTGCACAGGAATCTCTTTCTTTTCAGCGTAACTACTTAAGAAACGCCCAGAATTTTCTTCAATCAGCTCAAACAGCTCGTCTTTATAATGAAAAATGTGAGGCAGTTCTTCCCACGAAATAGTGTTTGCCAGGCCAATCTCTCTAAAAAATAAAGTGGTATTGACCTTAAATTCTTTATGGTACAATTCTTCCTTTTTATAAAGAATAGAAAGTGTTTCTCCTGTTTCTACCCAAAACATTTGATCAGGTGAACTATGGTCCCAGTTATATTGAAACTTTTTGAGAATAATCCCTTCTTCTGTACCAAAGGAAAGTATTTGACCAACACTTTCACCTTTAGGAAGATCGCTTTCAATTAAACTTTCTTTTTGATGTCCCTTCACTTGGTATTCCCCTTCCACATAATAATCTTCTATTCCCAAAAATTGCTGAAGGCTATCTTCTAGTTCCCTTCCGTCCATTGCGGGAAGCCCTTTTCCATTGAAACAATCATATTCTTGACTGTCTTTAGTGAGCAACATCAAATCTACTTTTGCCTGATCTGAATTTCTCGTTTTAGCGGAATTATACTTTAAATAAAACTGAGCAATTTGTTGAGTGGGTATTCTAAATTCCTCTTTGCCATTTTGAATATACAATTCCTCATTGGTGCATCGTATTTTTGATTTACTTTTTGATAAATAAAGAATGGCTGAGGAGCCAAAATACAATAGTGACGGAATACCAAAAAAAGTAAAACCCTTGATCCAGGTTTCAAAAATGGGGTAAGGAATAGCCGTCAAACTGATGATGGTTCCAATCCCCAAAAGAGGTAAAGTCTTTTTGAGAATAGAAGTAAGATGTTTTCTACCCCAATTGATGGTTGCGGATAACTCTAGTCTGCTTAAGCTTAGTTTCATTGAAATCGTTTATTTTATATACACCATTTGCTCTTTTTAAAGATACAATTTTTTAATTACAGCTAGCAAGAATGTAAACTAAGTTTATGAATATTTAAAGTGCATATAAATCAGGTGTTTTCTGCCATTTATAAGGCATGAATATTACTATCGCTGATGAGCTTTTTACTTGTTTCGTTTTGATGTAAAGACAAAGTTGAAGAAGAAGGAATCTTGGAAGTAGACCCAAAAAAGTCTTATGGAAAGATTGATTAAAAGTTGACAATAGTTTAGCTAACAATGTATTCTAAACTAACCATTATTATCTTGAATAGAATCTATTTTACTTTTTCAATACGAGTCACTATAACATTATGCAGAATAAAACAGATAAATGTACAATGGACAAAGTATGGAAATGCTGTAAAACTAATGGTGGAAATTTTTAAATAGGTGGAAAAATTTAAAATCACCCTCAGATATGGCGTTTCTAATACTGCACTATTATGACATTGATTGATTTTACTTTTAAATCGATATACCTTCATTCCAATAATTTAGTGCACTGTAAACTAGGTTTTCGAATATTTTCGAGACTTCTAAGCCTTGATTTTTTTGCTTCAAGACAAGAAAGAAGCTTGAAAGTAGATCATAGAAAGCTTGTAGAAATGTCGATTGAAAGTGGACGATAATTTAGTTTACAATGTATTTAGCATGCTAAAAATTATCTTTTTAAAACCTTAGGTACTTACCAATTAAATAAATGAGCTCTATTCCGGTCATGTACTTAATTAAATAATGAACACTAACTAAATAGTAAATCTATCTAACTATGAAAAGAATTATAACGCTTAGCTTATTGTGCATTGCTTTTTTTGCGAATGCTCAAGAGAACCGCTTAATTGTAGAAAAATCTGACGGAACAAAAACAAAAATCTTTATGAATGGGGGCAACCTCGCTTGGGATCAATTTGCCAATGATTTCGGGCCGGGTGCAACAAACTTCGATTACTTCGATGAGGTATTTACAGACTTCGAAAATGCAGGAGGTAACTCTATGCGTCTCTGGATTCATATTAATGGTGCCAACAATCCCAACCTAGACGGAAATGGTAAATGTACAGGACTGGAAGAAAGTCATATTGATGATATGCGTGCTGTGCTGAACCTAGCCTATAACCATAACATTGTTTTGGTGATGAGCTTGTGGTCGTTTGATATGTTGAATAATAGAGATTATCCGCTTGAAGTTTCTGAACAAGGCCATAAAATTCTGACGGAAGAGGCCAATGTACAGGCGTATATTGATAATGCTTTGATCCCTATGGTAGAAGCTTTCAAAGATCATCCAGCTGTAGGTGCTTGGGAGATTTTCAACGAGCCAGAGGGAATGAGTGATGAGTTTGGCTGGTCACATACTCGACATGTACCTATGAGCGTTATCCAAAGGTTTGTAAACCGTTGTACGGGGGCAATTCACAGAGTTGATCCAGAGGCACAAGTGACCAATGGTACTTGGTCTATGTATGCAGGAACTGACATTTACAACAGCCAAAATCCTATTTACAAAAACTACTACAGTGATGAGGAATTAATCGCTGCAGGCGGAGATAGTTTAGGAACATTGGATTTCTATCAAATGCATTATTATGACTGGATGAACAATGAAATTTCTGTGATGCATCATCCTGCTTCTTATTGGGAACTAGACAAACCTATTTTAGTAGGGGAATTCTACCCTCTTGATGCAAAAGGAATTGCTTGGCAAACCTATCATGATTTGTTGTACAATTCGGGTTATGCAGGAGCTATGTCTTGGCAATGGTATGGTGAAAAAGGGCAAATTGAACCTTACAGAACGAACATGGTAGCCTTGATGGAAAGCATTAAAGATTACCCTGATATACAGATTGAAGCAGGAAGGAATCGTTTTCCAACCATTAATAAAATCGATAACGGTTTGTTTTATAAAAATGCAGATCCTGTGGGCAATTATGTGGATCTAGATTCAATCGCCAATGATCCTGATAATGGAGCTTTGACTTTTAGTGTAAAAAGCAATTCAAACCCTGATTTAGTCACTGTGAGTATTAATAGTGAAAACCAAGTAGGGTTAAGTTTTACACCAGAAATGATTGGTGAAGCAACGGTGGTCATTGAAGTGGCAGACGAAGGTGGTTTGACGGCTATTTCTGAATTCAACATTGCAGTAAGAGAACCAGGAACGGGAAACTTAGCACTTTTCCGAACAACCGTTTATAGTTCTTCCAACGAACCTGGAACCTCAACAGCAGATCCTATTTTTGCAACTGATGGAGATTATAATACACGTTGGTCAAGTGCTTATGAAGACCCAACATGGTATTATGTAGATCTTGGAGCTACTTACCAAGTAAGCCAAGTGAAACTTTTCTGGGAAACCGCTTTTGGTCAGCGTTATGAAATTCAGTTGAGTGATGACGCAACGACTTGGACTACTGTTTATACAGAAAATAGTGGAGATGGTGGAGAAGATGATATTATTTTTCCAGCGGAACCTGCACGTTATGTTCGTATGTATGGAGTGCAGAGAGGAACGCGTTGGGGATACTCATTGTTTGAGTTTGAAGTGTACGGAGAAGGCAGTGTAAACCAATCACCAACAGCTTCTATCACTGCTACACCAACTTCAGGTGATGTTCCTTTACTCGTTACTTTTGATGGAAGCACTTCTTCAGATCCTGATGGTACTATAGCGAGTTATGAATGGAATTTCGGAGACAGCATTGCCACAGGTGTGAACGTTACAAAGGTTTTTACAGAAAAAGGAACTTACGCAGTACAGCTTAAAGTAACAGATGAGAATGGAGCATCAGACATGACTTCAGTAAATATTGTTGTCAACGACCCTAATAATCCAAACCTTCCTCCAGTTGCCATGATTTCGGCAGATCCCGTTTCAGGAACAGAACCTCTAACAGTTAACTTCAATGCATCGGCTTCTTCAGATGCAGACGGAAGTATTGCAAGTTACGCTTGGGATTTTGGCAACGGTACAACAGAAACAGGAGTAGAAGTGAGTCATACCTTCACAACAGCAGGTTCGTATAATGTAGTTTTATTGGTCACAGACAATGAAGGAGCATCTTCTCAAGACACTGTCACGATTACTGTAGATCCGTGGGAAGCATGTGCCAATCCAACACCAATTTCAGTTCCTTTTGTTCAAAACGGAGCCGGAGACTTCTGCTGGGTCGCTACAGAATCTTTCCCAATTATTAATTCATGGAATGTTGAATTATTAGAAATCAATGGCGTTGACTTTACAAACAAATACAGCCAAGACATTCCTCCCGCCATCAATGGAGAGTGGGTAATCCGTTACGTTGGGTTATTTGGATGGTCACATTTCCATATTGAAGCACCTGCTAATGCTGTAGCAACACAAGCTCAAGTTCAAACACAGCAAGCACAAACAGTCTACCCAAATCCATTTACCACGTCAGTGACTGTAGATTTAAAAGGCACAAATGCTTCTAAAGTGGAACTAATTGATGAATCAGGGCAATTACTTTCTACTTACAGCGGAGAAGCTTTGAATTCAGATGAATTAAAAATCAATGTAGACGCACCAGGAACTCAGTTTTTTGTTCGAATCTACAGTGGCAATGAGATCACAGTGAAAAAGATTTTTAGACAATAAAAACTTAATCTTAGATTCTAAGTTAAAAAAGCAACATATAAAATCAGCACAAAACACCTAGCCTCGAATGCAAATTCGGGGCTTTTTCTGTTACAATCCCCCTGGCGCAAGTGTTAAGCCGATAGGCGTCACTTGTGCCTAACAATCGGAAAAGTCTCCAGACTTCCGAGTCAACAGATCAAAAAATATTCATGATAGAATTACAAATTATATAAATCCTTTTATCAAAGAATATTGACCATTAATTTGTGGAGAGGAGAGTCAATATACTCTTTAAAGATATAGGCATAAGTAATATCTCCGGCTTAACACTTATGCTAGCTGGGGGGATAAAAAATAAAATAATGAAGTATTATAAAGGTATTAATGATGCTGAATATGGGTTTCAGGCACAAGTAGACTTTGGTGATGAAAAACTACTAAAAAAAGATATATATAAGGAAGTAGAATTTAGTTTCATAGATAGTATTAACTATGTAAAAACAAAAGTCAAAACAGATGTTTTAGATATTGGTAGCTTGAGTTTTCATGGTTTACTGGTTAGTGAAAAATTCTATTCTATTTGTGAAAGGTTTGATTCTCATCAGGTTCAATTTGTAGACATCATTGGAGATGAAAATTTAAAAGGATATAAATTTATGTTCTTCAATGGGGATTTGACCACAAAAATCGATTATAGAAAAACAAATTTCATTTTATGCGAAAACATGTTAGATGAGTTTGAAGTGTTAAATGAAAATTTAGAACCAAGTAGAAAAAACATGATAAATATTGACAAAGAAATATGTAGTGTAGATATATTCAAACAGTTAATACCTAAAAATGGCTTTTCCTTTATTGAAGGTTTTGATATCAATAAGTATAATATTTTTAGGATAGGACATTTTGATGAACATTTTTATTTTTCTGAAAAAGTAGTTAAAGCTCTAAAAGCTGAAAATATAACAGGTATTACATTTGTAGAATCAGTTAATTTTTCTCCTTTCACTCACTGTTAAAGGTTAAAGTATTTTTGTTTCCTAGTGGAAGGAGTTGTCCCATTCTCATGGGAAAGATGGTCTCATAGTAATGGGAAAAGGTGTCCCTTCTATATGGGAAATCCTTTCCCATGTATAGGGGAAAGAGCCTCTCTCTTCCTTCTTTGGCGCAAGTGTTAAGCCGATAGGCGTCACTTGTGTCTAACAATCGGAAAAGTCTCCCGACTTCCGAATCAACATAACGCAGGAACAGATAATTTAGAATAATCAAATTTTACAAATCTTTTCCCTTGTAAACCTAATGTTTTGTGGGGTAGGGAGTCTACAGACTCCTTCAAAATATAGACACAAGTGACGCCTCTGGCTTAACACTTGCGCCAGGGGGCGGTACTTGTAGTTCGCACTCCAAATTACTACTTATAATCTTTTGGAAGTCGTTTTAGAAGTTCCTGACGTGATAGATTAATACAATAAGATAGAAAGATATTACGGATCAATATCAGATCATTGTCGATGTTTGGTTTTTCACTTTTCTCAGAATCAAAAACTAAAATCTTTGTAATTTGTCGAATTCTATGACCTTTCTCATATAAGGAAATGATAAAGGTGTCATTATCATAACCTGGGTCTCTAAAATAATATTGAATTATAGTATCTTTTTCTATTAACATTGCCATTCGGACTATTTCGTCAAAGTTGGGTTTGCAAGTATCTGTAATATTTTGTTCTGTAATCAATGAATCTAAAATATAACTTCTTGTTTGAACAGAGTCTTTATTGATTCTTATAATTTTTTTTACAGCTCCGTTCATTTCAGGTCTCTGTAATATGATTTCATCAACCTGACTGAATAAAGACAGTGGAAATAGCGTAAACAAAAATATATAAATAAAGTTTTTCATATCATTGTAATCTACAAGTTATTGGTATTGCTTCTTTAATCGTTTGTTTATTGTGGCTTTATTTTTCCGTCTTTAACTTCATTCGCATGAAATACCGCTCGTAGTAAACTTCCAAATAACTCCTCAGTTAAATTGTAAATAAAGTTTTGAACACCACTTGGAACATTGTCTTTCAAACTAAAACCCGAAATAAGGATTGTAGTATCAGTAAAAAAGATCCAATAACGAAACTAATAATATCTTATTCAGAATAATCTAAGACTCCGGCTTAACACTTGTACCAGTACTTCACTAATTGATATACTCCGAAATAGAAATCTCAATTACATCGTTTTCCTTTTTCAATACTATTCCATTGTAAACCATGTTTTCCATAGCATCCTCAACATTAATGAGTATTATTTTTTGAGAAGCGGAATGATTTTCAATGCTGTAGGAAGAGTCTGACAATGAGCTTTCATAGTCTTTAAAACCTGTTTCCTTTGCTAGTTTTATAGATTCTTCAATCCAATAATCCATACTATCAAGACCAATGTTAGATGTTGTTTTGAGGATTACAGAAGTATTGAAATGATAACATCCACCTTGGCTTAAAAACAAACTATCTTGATCTCGAGCAACAGCAATATGATTCCTTAAACTATCCCATTGGAAAGATTTATATCCTAACTGATTTGCCCATTTTGTAGTGATCTCTTTTATATCATCATCGAAGATACAGTCAGGTTCGACGATTACTTTTTCCTTTGAAACTTGAGTTTTCACCTTCGCTTTGGTGATTGTATCTTTAGGCACCTCAACACTTACTTTCTCTTTTTTCTGAGGTTGAGGCTCCACTTTAGTTTCAGCTATTACCACTTCTGTTTTTTCACTTTGGGGCTGATTGCATGCGTATAAAAAAAGAAGAGCCAAAAAAAGTATTTTACTAGTTTTCATTTTAATTCAATAGTTTGTGATAAATAAGAGCCCGAATTTATTCAATAATCATTATGACAAATGAATAAATATTTCTCTGACTCTAACAATCGGAAAAGTCTCCCGACTTCCTAGTTTACATAACGAAGGAACAGATATGATGGGAAGTTCAAATTTTCTAAACCTTTTCCCTTGTAAACCTAATGGCTTGTGAGGTAGGGAGTCAACAGACTCCTTCAAAATATAGACACAAGTGACGCCTCCGGCTTAACACTTGCGCCAGTGGATTTAACACATGTATCACTTAAACCTTCCTCAAAACAAAATACTCCACCCAATAAGCCACAATTCCACCAAAAGTATAACTCACCATATCACTCCAAAGAAATCCGTGTCCCAAGGTCAAACTGCCAATAGTCGTTTTTCGGATGGCGACCAGCCAATCATAATCCAAGATTTGTTGTAGTTCGATCAGGTAACAAATCAATACACTGATGATCAATACCGTTTTCGATGGGCTTTTATAGAGTAGGAAGGCGATGATAAAATAGAACATTACGGCATAGAAAAAATCTCCTAAGTAGGGATAGATAAACTCAGGAGTGATACGTGTTCTTGATAAAAGGCCTAAGCCGATTACGATGACGATATAAATAAAATAAAGCAGGCGGTTGCGTTGGTAAGTCATAATGAATGGAGTTTAGCTTAAAGATAAAAAAAGCCAACCTACAATAATGCAGATTGGCTGATTCTTTTAAACGGTATCGTCTAAAAATCTATTCTTTGATATCCAATTGGATACTTAAGTCTTTCAATTGTTGAGCATCAGCAACTGATGGCGATTCGATCATTACATCTCTACCTGAAGTGTTTTTCGGGAATGCGATGAAGTCACGGATAGAATCCACACCACCAAATAATGAACAAAGGCGGTCGAAACCTAAGGCGATACCACCGTGAGGAGGTGCACCGTATTCGAAAGCGTTCATTAAGAAACCAAACTGCTCTTGTGCTTCTTCTGGAGTGAATCCTAAAGCGTCGAACATGTCTGCTTGATCTGATTTGTCGTGGATACGGATAGAACCACCACCAACTTCAACACCGTTGATGACCATGTCATACGCGTTTGCACGAGCATTGTAACGGTCCGTTTTCAAGATTTCAGCATCTTCTGGAAGTACTGATGTGAATGGGTGGTGCATTGCGTGGTAATGACCAGTTTCCTCGTCTTTTTCGAACATTGGGAAGTTCACAACCCAAAGTGGAGAGAATTCTTGACGGTTTCTTAAACCTAAGCGCTCACCCATTTCTAAACGAAGCTCACACATTTGCTTACGCGTAGTGTCCAACTCACCTGATAATACTAATAACAAGTCACCTGCTTCAGCACCTGCTTTTTCAGCCCATGCTTTCAAGTCGTCTTGTGAGTAGAATTTATCTACAGAAGATTTGAATGAACCATCTTCGTTACACTTCACATAAACTAAACCTTTTGCTCCGATTTGAGGACGTTGTACCCACTTCGTTAACTCATCCACTTGCTTACGAGTGTATGAAGCACAACCTTTCGCACAAATACCTAAAACGATTTCCGCTGAATCAAATACTTTGAAGCCTTTGTTTTGAGCAACATCGTTTAAGTCCACGAATTTCATTTCGAAACGAGTATCAGGCTTATCCGAACCGTAGTCACGCATAGCGTCAGCATACTCCATTCTTGGAAATTCAGGAAGTTCGATACCTTTCACCATTTTGAAAAGGTGACGCATCATTCCTTCGAAGTTGTTGATGATGTCCTCACGATCAACGAATGCCATTTCACAGTCAATTTGAGTAAACTCAGGCTGACGGTCAGCACGTAAATCTTCATCACGGAAACATTTTACAATTTGGAAGTAGCGGTCCATACCACCGACCATCAATAATTGCTTAAATGTTTGAGGTGATTGAGGCAAAGCATAAAATTCACCTGGGTTCATTCTTGATGGTACCAAGAAGTCACGAGCACCCTCTGGAGTAGATTTGATCAAAACAGGAGTTTCAACTTCAATGAAATCTTGATCTGATAAATATCTTCTTACCTCTTGAGCAATCTTGTGACGTAATACTAATTTCTCACGAACAGGATTACGACGGATGTCCAAGTAACGATACTTCATACGTAGCTCGTCGCCACCATCAGTTTCATCTTCAATTTTGAAAGGAGGAGTTTGTGCCTCATTCAAAATTTCCAAATCGCTTAAACGCAACTCAATATTACCAGTTGGGATATTAGGGTTTTTAGCCGCTCTTTCGATTACTTCACCAGTAGCTTGTAATACATATTCACGACCTACTTTACGAGCAGTTTCCAATAGTGCTGCAGCTGCATTACCATCATCTTCGATCAACAACTGAGTGATACCGTAACGGTCACGGATGTCGATCCAGATTAAACCACCTTTATCACGGACAGCTTGCGCCCATCCGCTTAATGTCACCTTTTGCCCAATATGGCCTTCACGGAGTTCTCCGCAGTTATGCGTTCTAAGCATTTTATGTCTTTTTTTATATTGAATTCTCTTGAATATAGGGACTTGTCAAATCATAAGGCATGAGAAGCCACTAAACCGACTGCAAAAATAAGGAGTAGTTTGTAGAGGAAAAAACGATTTAAGAATTCGTTTTGATAGATTTGAAACTTTTTCTGTATTTTTTATAAAATTGATAGCATAATTCCCTGATATCGATACTTTTTCTAATCATCAATCGGATTATTCATAAGTATGAAGCAGGTAATCTAAAGTGATATCAATTTTATCAGAAGGAATGTAGCGTGTAATCATTCCAAGGTCCTCTGCTTTTTGTGCAGAAAACTGTTCAAGGTTCTGATTTTTGATGTCAAACCCATTGGCAAAAATTGCTTCTTCTGTAGCGTAAGAAAGGTCGCTTGCCTTAATAAATTCAGATCCTATTGTATTGGTTGTTCCTTCCACGACACAGACGGTCATTGGTCTCATGTTCTGGACCTTTTCTTTTAGAGAAATAAAATATTCACTTTCTATGATGAATTTATCATCACCATTTCTAGATTGCTTTAGGAAGAAGTTTTCTTGAATAGTTCTAAATATTACCATATCAACAGTAGCATCATCATTGATCACATTAATTTCATTGATGATTTGTATGGTATTATCATTTGATAGTTCATTCAAGCATTGGTTTGGTAAGTAGATGGTAACTACATTTCCTTTTCGAGAACTGAAAATGTTTTTCATGTTGATGAATTGTTATTGTAGTAAATCTTGTAGTGATCAGGCACTTACATAGTAGTAAATGCATTACGGTTCATTGGTCCTAATATTAGTGATTGCTAATAGGGGCTATTGTAACTTACTGATATCCAAAATTACTTTTTTATTAACATAAATGTGATGACCACCGTTATTAAAAATCAATAACTATCATTCTCTATTAAATGAGTTTGTTCAGTGTTGTGAGTAGTGACTATTCTTCTTCGAAATCGTCTTCAGACCCTAAGAAATTGATCTCTAAAAGCTGATCTAAAGATTCTATGTGTGTTTCTTCTCCCAAATAAAATTCAGCAAATTGACTATAAATTTCTTGAGGAGTCATACCTTCTTCTCTTAGGTTTTTGATAGAATCAGCACCAGAAGATTTTGATAATTTTTGGCCGTTCTCATCCACAAGAAGAGGGTGGTGTAGAAATTCGATATCTTCAAATGCATCAATCTCTAATTTGTTAGCTAAGAAAGTCTGAGCAATTGTAGATTCTACTAAATCTTCACCTCTCACAATAAAGTCGATACTGTCATCGATGTCATCAATCAAAGAAGCCAATTGATAAGCATAGATACCGTCTTTTCTTCTGATCACAAAATCCTTCATTACCTCATTCAGATTGAGAGCAATATCACCTATAAAAAGGTCTTCAAGTAATATTGGAACATCAGAAGTTGTTACCCTAATGGCAGTTTCGGGAGTGTCAAAAGGCAGGTTTAAGTCTCTGCACGTACCAGTGTAAATTCCTGAAGGAGAAGTTTCAAGAATTTGTTTTCTAGAACATTGACATGCAAATAAATCACCGTTATCCTTCAGTTTTTCAAAAGCGGATGTATAACGGTGATTTCTAATTTTTTGTGACCAGTTTTTGTGGAAATCGTCTACACTGAAAGGACCATTGTCGTAGTCTAATCCAAGCCATTCGATCGACCTGAATATATCTTCAATGTACTCGTCTCTAGTTCGTGTACTGTCGATATCATCAATACGTAATAGTATTTCTCCATCTTCTTGTCGAGCTAAAATCCATGTGAGGATAAAAGAGAATGCGTTTCCAATATGAAGGAAACCGCTGGGTGTTGGAGCAAATCTTGTACGCATTGATGTATCTTTAAATTAATTTTTCAGCAAAGGTACAAACTAGAAATTTAATCTGTTTAAGGGAGTGAATAAATAATTAAGGGGTAAAATTAATTCGATTTTGCTAACAGTCTGTATGAACCCATAAAAACGACTGCAAGCACGAAAACACATGCAAGTAATTCCATAACTTATTGAGTTTGAAATAGAAAATTAGTTATTGTTTTATTGAAGACAATTTAAATACTGAAAAGGACAAGTTTTTGTTTCGATTATTTTGTGGTTATTAAGGACTTGAACAATTGTCAAGTGCTACTTTATTTGTCTTCGAAAGCTAATTTACTAAAGTTCAAAAAAATACACTATTGTCACCAATCTAAAAGTTTCTCTTTATTGAGATAGTACAATTAGTTATGACAATAGTGTAATTATATATCTAATTATTAGACGTTTAAGGCTTTGATATAAAATAAGTTGTAAAAATGAATGAATAATTATTTCACTTCTTCAACTGTATTCAGCCTTCAATTTTTACTTTTCAAGCTGACTTACTGCATATGCATAAGCACCTAATGAAATTGCCTCACTTGTTCCGATTTTAGAAACACCTACACCAATTTTCGGCGAAGCATCATACATCACAACATGATCAGTGAAAGGAACTTTGATTTCGTGTTGATTATTCTTCACGAAGTTAGTTTTCTCTTCCTCATTTGTAAGGTCAAACACTTCAGCAACAAGTCTATCTTCTCCATGGTTGTATTTAGAACGCATTTCTTTCAGTACAGCAGGCATAAATAATTCTGAAGCACCAGAAAGACCACCACCAATAACAACCAATGCATCGATTGTAGTACCTAAAGTACATAAAACATCACCAAGGTTTTCACCTAAAGTGTCAAATGCTTTTTGAGCACTTGCTTTATCACCTTCTTGCTCACCTTTAGCAATTTCAAAAATATCTTTTGGCGTTAATTCAGCATTGTCAACACCTGAATAGTCTTTATAGAATTTTTGAACGGCACGGATACAAGAAGCTTCCTCTGCATTGATATGATCTAATACTTTTGAAGGCATCAACCAAATTTCACCACCCATACTGTTGTCACCAATATGAAGATTGCCGTTGCTGACAATACCTCCACCAAGGCCAGTACCTAAAGTGATTCCAATAATATTTTTATATCTTTTTTCGCTTCCATTGGCTTCAAGCATAGCGTTCATTTCAGGCAATAAACCGCCAATAGCTTCACCGTAAGCATAAAGGTCGCCATCATTGTTGATAAATGCAGGAATACCAAAGTGATGCTGTAACATTGGTCCAAGTGCCACTCCGCCTCTGTAACCTGGCAGGTTATTCAAATCACCAATAATACCGTTAGGGTAATCAGCAGGACCAGGGAATGCAAAACTAATTGCCTCAGGCTTACGATCACCCAATGCTTTGATCACGTGATTGAAGCCCTCTAAAATATTTTGTAAACTTTGTTCTAGGTTGTCTCCATTTGAAGGTAGTCTGTATGGATCTACAATCATTTTTCCACCTTGCATCGCAGAAAATACAAAATTAGTTCCACCGGCATCTAATGTTAAGACGATCTGTTTTTTGTCCTGAATTGACATAGCTATTGGTTTAAAATAAAAATTGCGAGATTATAATAAATACTATCGATTTCTTCGATTTCATTCCATCAATCAACAAATTAATCTTTTCATTTCGAACTGTATTTGTCTGTTAAAACAGTTTATGGTAATAATGTTGAATAGTAAAGTAAATTAATAAACAGGTAATCTTGAAAACGAAGAGTAGTTATATATAAGTAATCGGTATCGGTTGCAAAAATAAATAAAGGACTGTAAATAATACTATGATCAGCCTCATTATGATGATGATTTTTATTATTCTTCAACTCAAGTGGTCAGCAAAAACACCATTGGAGTCATACAAAATATTATAGATCCACTTTCCAAATTAGATTTAATATTTTAAAGTTTTTTTAATTCCCGTTTACATTTTGTAATGAAAATCATTTCTTAATTAAATTTCTTTATTGTAATTAGCCAACTCAATTGAATTTGGTAAAATCAAACAAACACTTTTTCAAAATATATATTAAATCATGACGACCGTAACTTTAGGTATTGACGTAGGAGGTACGAATACAAAAATTGGTTTTGTAGACAAACACGGTAGATGTTTGGCTAGTACTCACATCCCTACAGGTGCAGATGAGCCGTTTGCTAACTTCTTATCGAACGTATTTTCTACTGTAGATAAATTAAAAGAAGAAGCAGGTGATGTAGAAATGGTTGCAGTTGGAATCGGTGCTCCAAATGCCAACTACTACAATGGTAAAATTGAAGAAGCAGTTAACCTTAAGGGTTGGGGAAAAGAAGTTGCGATTGCTGACTTAATGGAAGAGCACTTCAAAGTTCCTGTTGCTATCACTAATGATGCAAACGCAGCCGCTTTAGGTGAAATGAAATTTGGTGTAGCACAAGGAATGAAAAACTTCGTTGTAGTTACTTTAGGTACTGGTTTGGGTAGTGGTATCATCGTAAACGGTGACTTATTATACGGTCATGATGGTTTTGCTGGTGAGCTAGGACACATCAATGTAGTAGAAAATGGACGTATCTGTGGTTGTGGCCGTAGAGGTTGTTTAGAAACTTATGTTTCTGCTACAGGTATCAAACGTACTATGTTTGAATTATTAGCAGACAGCAATGGTACAAGTTCTTTAGCTGACAAGACGTTTGAGGAGTTGACAGCAAAAGATATCTTCGATGCGGCTGAGGCTGGTGACGAATTAGCAAAAGAAGCATTTGAAGTAACTGGTGAGATTTTAGGTAAAGCTTTAGCAGATACAATTGCAATCTTTAGCCCTGAAGCTATTGTATTGTTTGGTGGTTTAGCAAGTGCTGGTAATTACATCACTGAACCAACTCGTACAGCTATGGAGGAAAATTGCTTACATATCTTCAAAGGTAAAACTAAATTAGTAGTTTCTAACTTAGAAGGTGACAACACAGCAATCTTAGGTTCTTCAGCTTTAGCTTGGCAAGAATATGAAAAAAAACAAGCTAACGCATAAGCTCGTTTGAATCTAAAATGAAAACACTCACTTCTGTAAAAGGAAGTGAGTGTTTTTTTTATAAATACTTTTTTGACAATGGTAGATACACGATGCCGTATATTACCGTTATAATCATTGCTCTTATTGTAAAACCTGATAAGGTAAGTTCGCTTGATTCAACTATTAAATATTCCAGTAAAAAGGATAGTAAAAAAAGCATTAGCAAATTGGACATGAACGTATTGACTTGTTGGATCATTGAATTAGGGTAAAATTGACGTTAATTGAATATTCTTTAATTTATATTATTTATTGGAATAAAACAAATAAATATTCCCTTCTTATAACATTATGTAACTATAAGAAGGGGGGGATATTTATTCTTTGAAGGATTTGGATTAGAGCATATTTGAATCAATTCAATCAATCTATTTTAGGACTTTACACACAGTATAAAAAAGCCCCCTCTTACTGTATAATTACAAGAAGGGGTTTTATTGATAATGTGATTTTGGAACAGTTAATAGTAGATAGATCTCTCAACTCTATCTATTTGTACAGCTTATTACTAAAATGAAGAATTGTAAATAAAAATAGCCGTACGCTTAACTTTCTTTGATAATAGAAAATAGGTTTTATGAGTGTTATTGAGTTCCAAAAATTTGATATGATTTTTATGAAGAGCCTTTACTTTAATTAAACAGTAAAGGCTCTTGGGATTTATGTTAAACCAAAGCTAATTATTGTCTCGAAGCTTTGTATTCGATATCTTTTTCTAATGATTCAGATACGTTTAAGTTTGTAACTTTGAAATCATCAGCATCACCGTTGTAAGTGTTGTCCACGTGCTCTAATGTTACATCATGCTCGATAGAAACACCTGTAGGGAAACCTTTCACGATTACGTTCTCCATCGTTACTTTAGAACCTACACGGATTTTGAAACCTTGTGAATCAGAACCATTCTCTTCAGCAATCACTGTGATGTTCTTCAGAGTAGGGTGAGAGTAAGGAGTTGCCTCGTGGTTTTGTGAGTTATTGTCACCTTCGAAACCACGGTCACAACCTTCAGCTACGTGAGCATAAGCATTTTCTAAAGTACCAGTCCAACCTTCAGTCCAGTCAAATTGATCATCTTTATTGTCTGTAGACACTAAGAAAGAAGCGTTTGCAGTACCACCAAACCACTCAAATCCATCATCATCACCTTTGTGAGCTTGTAAGTGATGACATTCAGTTTGATTACCAACACCGTTGAATGTAAAACCATTGTGCTCTTTGTCAGTAGTGATTTCGTTACCACCAAACTCTAAACGGATGTATGATAATGAACCAGAGTCATCGCTAGGATTGTCTCCACCGTACCATAACTCTTCACCGTCAATACCAGTACCTACTTCTGGATGCGCCTTGCCACCCTCTACGTTGATAGGAGCATATCCATTGATGATGATACCACCCCATGAACCAGGAACTTGATCTTGAGAAGTGAATACAATCATATTTTCCGCAGTACCGTTTGCTTCAATTTTACCACCTTGCTCAACCATTAGGTAAGCTACATCTTCACCTTCAAGGTCTACTACTCTTACACCTGGCTCGATAGTCAGTGTAGCACCATTTCTAACGTGAACACCACCTGCTAAGATCCAAGTAGAGTTTTCTTCTAATGTTAGATCAGAATTGATGTTTCTAGGAAGAGTTCCGTCTGCATTGTCTGCAGTTACATCAGAAACGTCAGTACCTGGGTAATTCACATCTACAGCCCAATCACCTGGAGTCCATCCTGTAGCTGAACCATCGATAGCGATAGGCTGTTGCTCTGTTAATTTTGCTGCAAGGATTTCTCCATCACTTTGTGAAGGTCCTTCAGTAGTTTCGTCGTTGTTGTTACAAGCGACAAGAACAGAAGCTAACATTGAAATAGCTGCGAATTTTTGTACTAAGTTTTTCATTTGATTGAAAGGTTTTAGAAAAAATGAATTGAAAATTGATTTTAATTAGAATGTGTAAGAAAGACCTACACCTAGTTCCATCCCCAGTTTATAGGCCGAAACTTGCTTTGTTGTACCACCTTCGAATTTTTGATAACGTTCGATAGATGGATTTAATAAGTTTTTAGCTGATACATTAAAGCTTAATGCATCCTTGATTTTATTTCTTACGATAAGGTCTAATGTACCGAATGATTTCTCATAAATATCACCAGCTCCCATTGCTCCAGCAGCAAATATTCTGTCACCAAATGTGGTATAAGTTAAGGTGAAGATGGAGTGGATATTGCCATTATTCCAGTCTTGTTGATAACCTACGTTGGCATTGACAATGTAAGGAGACGCTCCTTGTAAAGCTCTTTGTCTATTTGTTACAATTGTATTGATGTCATCACCAATTGTCATTTGAGAGTACATAAAAGTACCGTTCATTCCAATTGTAGTATTTCTTAAAGCTTCAGAACCGTTGTTGATGATAAAACCTAATGATTTTTCAAATTCAATTTCAATACCTGCTACTGTTGCAGTACCGATATTGTCGAAAGAATAAACGTTACCGGCAGATGGTCTAGCTACTTTCTCAATTGGATTATCCAAGTATTTACCAAATAAACCTACTGAGAATAATTCTCCTGAATTAGGGAAGATCTCGTACTTCAAATCCACGTTATAATTCTGAGCATTTTTCAAGTTAGGATTACCAATAATGGCTTCACCACCAACTACAGTTTGATATTCAAAAGGAATTAACTCTCTCATACCAGGTCTTGTAATTGTTTTACTTGCAGCGAACCTCATATTTGATCTTTCATCCAAAGAATATTTCAAGTTGAAAGAAGGTAAGAATTCTACTGATTCATAAGCGTCCTCTCTGTATGGATCAGCAATCAAATCACCTTGCATTTTGTATTTGACATATTGTTCACCAATTTCAGTCCTTACACCCACATTCATTTTTAATTTGTTTGGCATGATATCATAATCATATCCAGTGTAGAAGGAGTGAACATCCATTTTAGCTTGGAAATAATTATTTGGGATCGTAAAAGGAGAGTAGAAGATCGTTTCGTTCTGAATCCACTCATTGATTCTTGCATTCGGGTCTTCAGAATTAATTCCTCTCACCACAGCACTGCTTGATCTGATGTTCGTTTGGAACCATTCGAACTCTCTGTTTTTTGATTTCATCTGATATCCAAATCTCAAAGTGCTTCTAAAGCCATCATTTGCATTATCCAAAGCACCTAGACCAATGGAAACGTCTGTTCTCGCAGCATATTCTACCTCGTTCATTTCACCCCAGTAACGGTGATTGTCAAATGCATTTCTTGAGAATAAGTTGACTTCTTTACCATCTACAGATTTATCCGAGAATAATAATTGTCTTCGGTCAGGTTCTTGTGAGATGGTTGCCGTTCTTGAAACACCCCATGTAAAGTGTAATCGGTCATTTTCCATAAACTTGTGATCACCTGAGAACTGATTTACGAAGATTGTATTCTGTAGATAAGTGTTTCTTCTAGCAAATAAAGTTTCAGTATCTAAGTCATTATTATAACCATAGTTCTCATCAACAGAGTTGAAAGATTCATTGACAACAATATTATTCAGTTTAAACTTATGTTTATTATTCACTTCGAAGGTTAAGTTCAGCAATGCAGAAGTATTGGTAGAGTAGATCCATTCTTCACGGTCATAATCTACATAAGGAGTAGCTTGTGCATTATATGCAGCAAAACGACCGTCTCTATATTCATATTTGTTACTGTGAGCTAACGACCCAATAATACCAAATACGCTTTCATCTCCAATATTCCAAGATTTTCCGCCAGAAGCATTCAATCCAATATTTAGCGGTGCATTGCTAGTAGTTGGGGACCATGATGTATTATAAGCGCCAGGTTCTCCGTTTGGAGTGATAGTCGGTACGCCTCCTTCAGGTCTTTGTCTGGCATTTCCATTAAAACCTAAAGCTTCATATTGACCATCTTTATGTGTTTTGAAATCATTAAATGTGGCCAAAGTATTGTAAGCTCCTGAGATGCCAATTGTAAAGAAAGCGTCATCAGGGTAATCTTTTAAAGTGATATCAATGTTTGCTCCAGCAAAGTCTCCGTATAATTCTGGAGTTGCTGTTTTTGATACACCAATATTTTTTACTAAATCAGTAGGGAAGATTGATAATGGGATAACTTTTAAATCAGGATTGGTAGATGGAACAGGTAGCCCATTCATAGTGGCGATATTATAACGGTCTCCTAAACCTCTTACATAAAGTCCTTTGCCTCTCACTTTAGCAACGCCCGTCATTTTTGTCATGGCTCCTTCTACATCAGAAACACCCTTAACAGACATCTCTTCTGCACCAATAGATTCAATCATGACATCCGCGTTTTTACGTTGTACCATCAAAGCCTCAGCACTTTCAGTATTGGCTTTTGCAACAATCTCAACAGCGTCAAGTTCTTGTGCATCTACCTCTAAAGTAAATTTTAATTGATGGTTTTGGCCTGCAACTACATTGAGAGATTGAGAGATGGTTTTATAACCAATAAAAGTTGCAAGAATTTCTTTTTGTCCAGCTTCAGCAAGAAAAGAGAACTGTCCATAAATGTCAGTGGAAGCACCAGTGTTTGTTCCTTTGATAATCACACTTGCTCCAATAATTTCTTCACCTGTATCAGCATCAAGCACAGTACCAGAGATTGTACCTTTTTGTGCCCAAGATGTCAGTCCAATTGAAGTTAAAAAAATCAGGAATAAAAATTTCTTCATTTGTTAATCGGTTTTATTTACGTCGGCAAAAGTAGACGAAATAGATCTCTCCGATTTATACCAAAAATGAAGCTTTTATGAATTGAAAAAATTGTGTATGATGTTAATGTTAATCTGTTAAAACGCTGTAATTGTGATTGTTGTTAATTTATATAATGAATGTAAAACCTAAAAATAACTAAATCCATATAACAAAGATCACATGAATTTAGTTGGTTTTAATGTATTATTTTACGTTTTCGAATACGACAATATCTTTACTCATTGGTTGACTGATATTACCATTTTCATCTTTGAATCTGACCCAAACATATTGTCTGCCTCTTCCTGCTAATGTCCATTTTACTTCAGATTTATAATTGATCCATTGTGCTGAAGAGAAGTCTTTGGAATTAGACAACTGCATTTCTACGGTATCATCTGATACTTTCGTTTTGACTGTAACCGTCAATGATTCAGTACCTGTTGCACGGTCATTGAATTCAATATGATGTAAAATAGGGTGGCTGGTATCTAATATGATAGATGCAGAAATAGGTTCTGAAACTGTTCCTGCTTGATTTTTCACTTTAAAGTAAACCTTTGCAACACCATCCTGATTATTGATTTTCCATTTTTTAGTGCGTCTAAAAGGCTCCCAAGTAGAAGGAGATGCAAAACTATAATCATTACAGATGATCATTTCTGTAGCATTCTCAGCATTCAATTTAAGAGATACTTCAAGCTCATTGGTTGAAGGAGCACCATCATTAATGCTGATTTCAGTAGCCATTGGAACCGTTCTGTCCAAAATAATTTGCCCTCTTGTTTCGAAGGATTCATTACCTGCATAATCATAGAACTTGGCATAAATTGTTTTTTCTCCATCTCCTTCAGTGAGCAACCACCTTACTCTTGAACGGTAATGCGTCCAGTAACCATCAGAAAAGTCAGGGTTGTTAGAAATCACCATAAAGTCAGCTCCCATACAAATTGGATTCAAAATAACTTCTCTATTGCTAGCTCTTGTGTAGTGTTGTCCTTTATCTACAATTAATTGAGGCTGAGAAGGAGGGTCTCTATCCCAAACAATATCTTTTTTGATGATACGAGTGACATTGTCATGATCATCTTTAAACTGAATGTAAAGTCTCTTCTTACCTTCATCTCCCATTAAAGGGTAATTATATTCCTCTTCATAAGGAAGCCACTCTGCACCTTCCCAGTAAGGGTGATCAGAAATTCTCATGTAATAAGCCGAATCTGCTTTAAACTTCATATCTAGTGCTACATCTCTGATAAATGTAAACTGACTAGGTACCGCAATTTGTTCTGGTAAATCAGGTACATTAATGTTGACATGAAGATCCTGAGGAGAAGTGGCATCAAAATAAAGTTTTTCTACCAATGGCTCCGAAATGTTGCCGGCAAAATCTTTAAAACGAACATATAAAGTTCTGTAGCCAATTGGTCCACCTTTCACACTCATACCATAAAAGAATGGCATTTCTGTATAAGGCATCCATGAGGCAGTATAAAAAGTAGAATCCTCTGTGATTTGCATGGCCACTGCGGTTTCTGATTTTACCTTAGCAATGTAATCCTTTGTATAGTAAATACGAGATTCCGTTGGTAATACTTTTAATTCAATTGAGGAGTTGAACGGAGGTGTTTTATCCCAATTGATTTTATCGTGTACAGTTTGGCTGATGGTTCCTGTTTCAGATTTAAATTTTGCATAAAGTGTTTTTATTCCATCTGGTTCTTTGAGATGATAAATTACTTTATTGGTATATTCTTGCCATTCTGAATTCTCAAGATATTCATCATCACCAATTTTCATGTGAGTGGCATTGAGACAGAACAAGCTTAATTCAACCTTGCCGTCTTGTCTTGTATTATATTCTTGATTATTATCTATCGAAATTCTAGGACTCAAAGGTCTTACCTCTTTGAAAATAGAGTCGGCATAGATTTCAGATACATTTCTTGCACGGTCTCTAAACTGTGCTTTCAATACTCTATACCCCGCTTTATTACCAATAAAAACATCAAAAGGAACTGTAGAAAATTCTCTCCAGTGTGCATTTTCAAAGTTTTCGGCAAGTGCTACTTTCATCATTAGAGCATCTTTAGCTCTAACTCTAGCTCTTATTTTATTATCAGTTGTTTTTCCATCTCCAAATACCTGAACCATCCCATTGGTGGGAGGATCTTTGTCGTAGCGGATTTTTGTCATAATAGGTCGAGACTGGTTTTTTGCTCTGTCTCTATATTTTACCCATACTTCACGGTCTCCAGTTTCCCCTTCGGCCAAAGTCCACATTTTTACTTTAGAGAAAGGTTCCCATCCGCCAGCCGTATGAAATCCCTTGTCATTAGAAAGTCGCATTTCAACAGCATCAGTAGCATGCAATTGTAAACTTACATTGGTTGATTTTGTATATTCATCTCCGTTGTTAATTGCAATTCTTGGGTTAATAGGAGGCTTTGTATCAATGTATATTGCTGTATTAATTAAACCAGATTCATTACCTGCTTTATCCCTGAATCGGATGTATACTCTTTTGTAACCTTCATACACATCGTCTTCCATCAGCCAATCTTCCATGAAATCTCTGTATCTTCTCCATTTCTGACCATAGAAATTAAGGCTATTACTGACTTTCATATATTCAGCACCTTTTGCTCTCATTTCAAGGGCCACCTGCCTGTTATGAGAATTGACATACATAATTCCTGTTTCTTTATCTACAACAGCATAGTCGGCAACAATGTCAATGGATTGCGGAATTGGAGCTTTAGTATCTAGTTTGATATGGTCAGTGTAGACCTTGGTTTCATTTCCAGCATCATCTTTAAATTTCACGTAGATTTTTTTGATTCCATCACCTGCTGGAAGCAACCACGTGTTCAAGTGTTTTCTGAAGGGTCTCCAATCTGCATTATTAAAAACGCCCGTATTACTGATATTCATCCATGTGGCTTCCTCACATTTGAAGTCAATTTCAACACTTCTGTATTTTGTATAGTTACCCCTAGAGAAGTTTACACGTCCCCTGTAAGGAGGTTTAGTATCTAGATAAATAAAACCTACAAAAGTGTCAGTAGTAGCACCACTTTTCAATTGGAACTTTAGGAAAACTTCTTTAGCCCCATCTCCTTCAGATAAGGTCCAGAAATAAGTTTTCTGATATCCAATCCACTCACAATCACTGAAATCGAAGTTTTCACTGATTTTCATCTTGTAAGCTTCTGGAATATTTATGTTGAGTTGAATCTCTTGTTTGTTCGTTAATTCTCCTTCTTCAATGTTTACGCCAACCTGTGCAAAAGAATGAAACTGAAAGAACAGCGTGAGTAATAGAAAGGAAAAAATATATTTAAATTGAAACTTCATGACAATCTGGAAAATTTAATTAGGCATACTGCAAATATTGGGCAAGAACTTTTTTTCCATCCAAATCAACTATGCAGAATATAAAAAAACGCCTTTAAAGTTTAAATCTTAACGCTGCCGCAGCTATTGAAATTGTACTTGAGTTGCCAGAAAGTGAGAAGTAAGAAAGAACATCATGAGTTGATACTCCTAATTCATAAAAACCTTTTCTTGAAGTATAAGTCACACCAATAGGAAATTTAAACACATCATTATTACCTCCAAAGTTGAAACCAGTTGAGAATGATAAAAGTTTGAAGGGTTTGAAATCACCGCCAATAGCATAGAGAGGTTCTTGTAAGTTGCCTGGAGCATCATTTTGAGGTATGATAACGTCAACACCTAAATGAACTAATCTGAAGAACTCATAACTAGCACCTAATCGGATAGTCGTAGGTAACTCGATTCTTTGACTTTCGTCTAATATTTGCCAATCTAATGGGTTGTTACTACCTGCAAGTTGTACTGTACCTTCATTCTGAACAAAGATGTTATAATTATCAACTCCTTGACCACGAACTGCTCCTAACGTTACATCATCTACAGAATAGATTTGACCTGTCCAGTTCATTTCTCCATAATTATTAAGAGCAAGGCCAAGTTTAAGATTTCTTTTGATAACAAAGGTGATACCTGCGTCTAGACCGAAGCCACTGCCAGCCGGTTTTGGATTAACAAGTTTTTGAGCCATAGGTCTATCATCAAACGTAGGATCATTTAAACCATCTACCAATACATCAATGGGATTCACAAATGAAGAGGAGAAAATGGGGCTTTGAAATTCTCCATTTTGATTGACATCAAAATCCATAATTAGTAAACCTTGCAAATACCTGACTCCAACACCTCCATAAATGGATAAATCATAGGTTTCTAATAGTTGAACTCCGTAAGAGATGTTGAATTCACGAATCCAAGTAGATTTCATTTTAGTACCATCCAATAATGATGAAAAAGGTTGAGCATCATCCATATTTTCAAAAGTACCACTAACCACTTGATTCAATTGATCATCAGTTAAATTACCAGTGCCATTATGTCTTGGGTTATCAATAATGTCTCCATTTGCCATTACTAGTTTTGGGAAATAGCTAGTAGCGGCACCCATGAACATTAATTCTGAAGTAAAACTATTAGTTACTGTATACGAACTCATTCGGTCCCTAATACTAAAAGCTAGACCACCCATTTTCTTAGGCATTGTCCAACTGAAACCAAAAAGCATCACGTTTGCATCAATTGTTGTGCTTTTATCCGTGAACTTACTGATAGCCTCTTCTCTTTGTGCCAGATCAAAACGCTCAGTTCTGAAATCTGTAATAGCACTGAGGAGCTCATTGGTATTGATTGCTTCAGAACTGAATGCAACATTACCTTCCAGCAGACCGAAAGTAAACTTAGGGTCTCTGTAATTTTTTCTGATGGCAATATTGGCCGGGTTGATGCCAATAGCTTGATAGTCGGATACGAAAGTTGTACCTACCCCACCACGGCCAGTCACTGAATAAACACTTCCTTCACTTTGAGCATAAAGATGATTCGAAAATAGCAATAATAAACTGAAAGCGAGTGAAAAAAATATATGTTTTGTATAAGTTTTCATAAAAGTCTGAAGATAGTTTTTTGGCCTATTTGAATAGAAAGTACCAAGAACACTGCGAACATTAGTGTTAAGAAACGTAAATATAATTAATCGAGCAATAATTTTTAAAGAAATATGAAAATAAGTCTAGATTTCTTAACTTATATTAGTTGCCTAATTTGGTGAAATTTTTGGTAATAAAGTTTTACTTTTGAGAGATAGAGTAAAATCAAAATATTACTGCTATTGCTATCTTCCCTTATCCGTACAAAAAAGAATCATATAATATGAATAAAAGAAAAAAGTTTGTTGTATTTATTGGCCTTAGTTTTCTAACGCTTTTTTTCTTTTCTTTTTCAAGTAACAAGGTTAGTAACCATTACTTTGAAATAGCAAAGAATATGAAAATATTCGCTCAGTTATATCAAGAGGTTAATACGTATTATGTGGATGATGTGAACCCATCTGAAATGATGACCACAGGTATTGAAGCAATGTTGGCTACTTTAGACCCCTATACGAACTATATTCCTGAAGATAAAATTGAAGATTACCGTACTATGACTACTGGTGAATATGGTGGTCTTGGAGTAGTGGTAGGTAATAGAAAAGGGAATATCACAGTATTGCTTCCAAATGAAGGATACCCTGCTTATGAAGCCGGTTTGCAAATTGGCGATATCATAGAAAGAGTGGATGGAGAAGAAATGAAGGGTAAAGGAACGGAAGAAATTAGTAAATATCTAAAAGGACAGGCAGGAAGCGAAGTAGTGCTTACCATCAAAAGGTATGGAAAAGAGGAATCATTTGATGTTCCTGTGAAAAGAGAGAAAATTCAAATTAACAACGTTCCTTATTACGGAATGGTGACGGATAATATTGGGTTGATTCAGTTGACTGATTTTACAAGAAATGCAAGTCAGGAAGTTGGGGATGCTTTGACGGAGTTGAAAGATAGAGGTGCTTCTAAAGTGATTCTTGATTTAAGAGGAAACCCTGGAGGTTTACTAAACGAGGCTGTAAATATTGTCAACTTATTTGTACCGAAAGGTTCTGATGTTGTATATACTAAAGGCCGAATTGAGGATTGGAATAAAACTTACAAAGCAATGAATGCTCCTTTAGATACTGATATTCCAATTGCTGTTTTGATTAATGGAGGAAGTGCTTCTGCTGCAGAAATTGTTTCAGGATCTATTCAAGATTATGACAGAGGTGTTTTATTAGGATCAAGGTCTTTCGGTAAAGGTTTGGTGCAAGCTACTCGCCCGTTGGATTACAATTCTAGATTGAAAGTAACGGTAGCAAAATATTATATTCCAAGTGGAAGATGTATTCAAGCTATTGATTACAGCCATAGAAATGAGGAAGGAGAAGCGACTGTGGTTGCAGATTCTTTAAGAGAGCAGTTTACAACTGCCAATGGTAGAGTAGTGCTTGATGGAGGAGGAGTTGCTCCAGATATTAAAGTTCAGCCTTTCAATTTTGCACAAATTTCGATCAGTTTGATCTTGAAAGGCTTGATCTTCGATTATGCTACAAAATACCATCATGAACATCAGTCTATTGCCCCGGCTAGAGACTTCGAAATATCAGATGCAGAATTTGATGAGTTTATTGCTTGGTTGAAAGACAAAGATTATGGTTATCAAACCAAAGTAGAAGTTTCAGTTGAGGAACTGGAGGAAAGTGCTAAGGCTGATAAATACTATGATGATATTCAGGAGGAAATTGAGACATTGAAGAAAAAAATATATCATAATAAAGAATCTGATGTTATCAAATTCAAGTCAGAGATTAAAGATGTCTTGCAAGCTGAAATCTGTAAAAGATACTATTTGGAAGCAGGTGAGATTGAATCTACTTTCAATGCAGATGTTGATGTGATTGAAGCTGTGAAAGTACTGAACGATACAGAAAGATATCAGAAGATTTTGACATCTAACTAAAAGAAATATCTATAATATGAAGAAAAGGTTATCAGAAACGATAGCCTTTTTTTGTTGCAAAATTTTTTAAAAATTTTAGATCCCTGCTTATATTAGAACTCAAGCAAACTACTTTTCAGTTTCTTAATTCTATTTTTCAAAGCTAGACTCTTCGGATAATTCAAACGATCATGTTCGCAAATAATCATATCATAGACAGCATCCTTGAGATTTTTAATTACTCCTTCGTTATAGGAGGGAAAACTTTCACACCGTTTTCGGTCTTTCAAGTACTCTTCCTTTTTGTTTGTGTTTTTTATTTTTCCAAAAAGGTAAGAGACCTACTTGTCAATAAAATTTTACTGAAATATCATGTCAGTGAATCTCTGAGCTATAACATTGGTAAATTAGTAAGATATGCTTCTACTATTGTTGGAAGTGCAATTATTATTCAAAGTACAGGTATTGATTTGAGTTCATTGCATGTCTTGATTGCATCATTAGGTGTTGGTATTGGTTTTGGTTTACAGACTATTGCAGATAACTTTCTGTCAGGTATTATTATTTTATTTGAACAGCCTATTAAAGTTGGTGATATGGTAGAGGTGGGTGATGTTAGGGGAAGAATAGTTGAAATTTCTTCAAGGTCTTCTACAATTAGAACAAATGATAATATTACAGTTATTGTACCCAATTCTCATTTTATCTCTAACAATGTGATCAACTGGAGTTATAATGAGAAAACGGTGAGACTGAGGATTCCTATTGGTGTGTCTTATAAAGAAGATCCTGAAAGAATAGAGAAAATAGCCGTGGAAGAGGCATTAAAAGTACATGGTGTTTTAAAACATCCTCAACCAGAGTTGATCTTTACAGAATGGGGAGACAGTTCTATCAATTTTACCTTAAATGTGTGGACAGTCCATTATTATTCTCAACCGGATCTATTAAAAAGTAAAGTCTATTACGCCCTCTTTAAAAGATTTAATGCAGAGCAAATTGAGATTCCTTTCCCTCAAAGAGACTTAAACCTAAGAGATGGATGGGAAAAGCTAGAATCGTCAA
This sequence comes from Flammeovirga sp. SJP92, assembly GCF_001583495.1. GTDB lineage: Bacteria > Bacteroidota > Bacteroidia > Cytophagales > Flammeovirgaceae > Flammeovirga. Next base: position 233,528 of record NZ_LQAQ01000099.1, read on the forward strand.
AAAGTTAGAGTTCATACTACTTTAGTGATAATTTGATATACTTCAATCATATTTTGATAGTCTTATAAAAATGTTGGTCGTTCAACAAAGTATAATTTTTCAAAAAAGACAAATCAATTCTAATATGAAAAAGTTACTTCTTTTTATCAATTTGATCGTATTATCATCTTTCAATATCTATGCTCAGACAGCGTCCAATACTTCCATTGCTAAAAGCTTAGGTTTATTTGTTTTTCCATCTGATGGTCAAGATCAGGCTACTTTAGATGCGGATGAAATGGCTTGTTACAAATGGGCTATTGAACAGACAGGTTATGACCCAATGAACCCTACAAAAATAGAAGCAAAACAAGCAGATACTTCGGCAGATGGTTCGATGGTTGTAGGTGCAGCAGGTGGTGCGGCTGCAGGAGCGGCAATCGGTGCTATTGCAGGCGATGCAGGAAAAGGTGCAGCGATAGGTTCTGTTGTAGGAGGTTTAAAAGGAAGAAGAGCAAAAGTGTATGGCGATGCAGCAGAACAAGCTCATCATAATGAGACGGCGGCTCAACAGGAAAAGGCGTTAAAGGATAATTTCAATAAAGCATTTACGGCTTGTATGAGTGGTAAAGGTTATACAGTTCAATAAAGCTGTGTACTAATAAAAAGGGGAGCATGTTTGCAACTTCATTCAACAGGGAAGTTACAAACATGCTTTTTTTATATTTTTTGAAATCTGAAAGTGGCAACTGCTGGTGTTATTTCAGTTCCATTACCCAAAGGAGCTTTAGTGATTTTGAAGATATTTACAGCTGGTGTAGTGGGAGCATTAGGAGAGGTGAAAGTTTCACCATCATCTGTTCCTGAATCATAATGTGTTGGATCTATTGTTACATCATCAATCCATTCATCGTTTTCATAAAGATTTAAATTTTCTACCGCGACAAACCAGTCTGGACTTGGAGCAATCATCGAAACTAAACTGACATAACTATGATCACTGTTGACTGTAATCTCAAATTCAATTTTTGAAGTTCCAGAAGATAAACCACCCTCACTGATTAGTAAATCTGCTTCTCCTGAAGAAATAATATCTAAAATTTCTGTAGTAAGAGGAGCTTTGCTTCCAGTTTCCGCCATCACTTTAATTCCATTGGTGGCTAATGTATTTTCTTTAAATAAGGTTGTATCTGTATTGTGGGCCATTCCAATTACCCCTGAAAAATGTGAATTGCTGGGGTAGTCTGTTGGATGCGAACTCGCTGACCATGTTCCTTGGTAAGTTACTTTATAAGTTGCAGTAACAGGATCATCGTCTTCAGGTGGTTGAACATTATCATCATCATTTGAACAGCTTAGTAAAATACCGATGAGTAATAGAGATAGAATTTGTAGGTTTTTCATAATATAATTTTGTAGCAATTTAAATTTTGTAAGTCCCAAAATGAACACGAGGGAACTTTGGTACTTAAGCATAAAGATACTTTATTCCAAACCAACGATATGTGAAGAGCATCACATTTTGAAAAAAACTTATATTAATCCTTTTTTTATTGACGATAAGTACAAATCTGAGACAAGCGACTTGGTTTTGTAGTTGTATTAAGCGGCCTCCTCTTCTAATCGTTTTATATCAAAATTATTGAAGCCTTCATGGACCACAATTGTGATTTTATTTTGAGAAAGTAATTCTAATACAGCAAGAAAGTTGAAGACAATAGCCACATTATTGAAATCTTCTTGAATTAGCTCCATAAATGAAAACTCCTTTCGTGTTTCAAGTCTTTTGACAATAGTATCTTGACGTTCCTCTTGAGAATACGGATAAGGAACCACTTGATGTCGGGGAGCATTTTCTCTCGCCTCTGCTTTTCTTAATGCAGTTTGATAGAATTTGAGTAGTTTGAAAAGGTCAATGTCTTGCAGTTCCTGTTCGACACCAATTTCTTCTTCTAATTGCTGTACTTCTGATTGAATATTTCCTCTTTTTTCACGGTCAAGCATGTCTGCTTCCCATTCTTCAAGCGTATTAAGTACAGATTTGTATTTCATGTATTCCAAGAGGTGTTTGACAAGCTCATCTCTTGGATCAATATCATTTCCTTCTTCATCTTTTTCTACTCTAGGAAGAAGCATTTTGGCTTTAATTCTCATCAAAGTAGCCGCCACAACAATAAAATCACTTGCCAATTCGATATTCAACCTTTCCATTTCTTCCATGTATTCCATAAAATCATTGGTAATACTGTAGATTGGAATATCATGAATGTCCAATTCATCTCTTTGAATAAAGAAAAGTAAAAGGTCAAAAGGACCTTCGAAAATAGGGAGATTGATTTCGAAACTCATGAAAAAATTATAAATGTAAGTGGATACGACCTGCTTCGTTTAATGAAAGCTTGATGACTTTCCCAAAGTTAAATTGAAGTCTGAAAATGTTTTTAAGTGGCATTTCTAAAAAATGAGCAAGGAAAATTCTCATCACAACACCATGTGCTACTAGGGCAATTTTCTCTCCTTCCTTATAGTTATTGATTTCATTCCAGAAAGAAATCAAACGTTGCTCTACAAGTTCCAGAGATTCACCATTGGGAGCTGCAACTGTATCAAACTCTTTCGACCATTGTGCTAATTCAGTTTTAATGTCCACAAACTTTTTCATTTCCCAATCACCATAGGAAATTTCCATAAGCCTTGGCTCACTTACTTTCATGTCGCACTTTAATGTCTCAGCCAGCACCTTACACCTTTTGAGAGGGCTATAATACACGGAATTGAATTGCACGTGCTCAATTGTTTCTTTTATGGTTTCCACCTCCTTATCGAATGAGTCTACCACATCTAAGTCTGTTTGTCCGTAAAGTGTTGTGTTAGCATCAATATCAGGTGTAGTGTGTCTGATAAGATAAATTGTCATGCTCATAGTTGTACTTTGCTAAGCGTTTTGCATTGCCGATTGTAAGTATTGTGCAGTGTATCCATCTTTGATCTTGATCAGCTCGTCAGGCTTTCCTTCAAAAACAATAGTACCGCCATTTTTACCACCTTCAGGTCCAATATCAATCACCCAATCTGCCGTTTTGATCACTTCCACATTGTGTTCAATGATGATGGCTGAATGCCCTTTGTCAATCAGAGCATTAATAGATTTCATTAGTTTATCGATATCATGGAAATGAAGTCCTGTTGTAGGTTCGTCAAAGATAAACAATACTTTTTCACTTTCCTTCAATGTTCCTTTTGCTAGGAAAGAAGCCAACTTTACTCTTTGTGCTTCACCGCCACTGAGCGTATTAGAAGACTGTCCTAGTTGAACGTATCCTAAACCAACATCAAGTAATGGTTGAAGACGTTGGATAATTTTCTTTTGATCACTGAAAAACTCTACAGCTTCATCAACACTCATGCGTAAAATGTCAGAGATGCTTTTCTCCTTATATTTTACATCCAGAATTTCCTTCTTGAAGCGATCTCCATTACAACTTTCACATGGAAGATAAATATCCGCCATAAATTGCATCTCGATTTTTGTTGTTCCCTCACCTTGACAAGCTTCACACCTTCCTCCATCTACATTGAAAGAGAAAAAGGCAGGTTTATAGCCTCTTTGAGTGGATAGTTCTTGTTTGGAGAACAGCTCTCGGATGGCATCGTAGGCTTTTACATAAGTAACAGGGTTGGATCTTGAAGACTTACCTATAGGATTTTGGTCTACAAATTCCACTCTGTTGATGGATGAAATATTACCATCAATCTGGTCAACCTTTGGCTTTTCATCTGTGTGCTGTCCCATCGCTCTTAATAAAGCTGGGGTAAGGCACTTTTTAACCAATGTAGATTTTCCTGATCCAGAAACACCCGTAATACAGGTCACTGTTCCTAGTGGGAATTTTACATCTATATTTTTAAGATTGTTTTCTCTTGCTCCTTTGATCTCAATGTACTCATTCCATTTTCTTCGTTTTTCAGGAGTTGGAATAGTCGCTTTTCCACTCAAATAACGAGTGGTATGAGAGGTGTCTGGGTTTTCTATTGCTTCTTGGATTGTACCTTGAAAACGTAATTCACCCCCATAAGTACCGGCATCAGGTCCAATGTCAATGATCTGATCGGCGGCTTTCATTACTTCTTCTTCATGCTCTACTACAATCACTGTATTGCCGAGTTTCTTTAATTCTAAAAGAACAGAAATCAGGTTTTGAGTATCTCTAGGATGAAGACCAATACTAGGTTCATCTAGAATATACATAGAACCTACCAAAGCACTACCCAGAGAAGTGGCTAATTTGATACGTTGGTACTCACCACCCGAAAGCGTTGAGGTAAGTCGATTGAGTGTAAGGTATCCCAACCCGACTTTATTCATGTATTTTAAGCGGTTTTTGATTTCCGCCAATAAGCGGTCCGCAATTTTATGATCATGTTCGCTGAGCTGTATGTTATTGAAGAATACTTCACTTTCTGCAATTGGCATTAATACAACATCCACAATAGACTTGCCATCTACTTTTACATATGAAGCATCTTTTCTCAATCTTGAACCATGACATTCAGGACAGGTTGTTCTACCTCTGTATCTAGAAAGCATTACTCTGTACTGAATTTTATGTTTCTTTGATTCTAAATGATCAAAGAAAGCATTGATGCCTTTAAACTTCCCTTTTCCTTTCCAAAGGATGTCTTTTTCATCAACAGATAATTCACTGTAAGATCTGAAAATAGGGAAATTGGTTTCGTGTGCAGTATCTAAGAGAGGTTTCAGCCACTTTTTCATCGTTTCTGTTCTCCAAGGAATGATGGCATCATCAACAATAGAAAGTGATTTGTCAGGAATCACTAAATCTTCGTCAATACCCAATACTTTACCAAAACCCTCACATCTTTTACAAGCTCCATAAGGGTTATTGAAGCTGAATAAATTGACACTTGGTTCTTCGAAAAGCATTCCATCAGCCTCAAATTTATCAGAGAATGTTTTGATAATACTCTCTTCACCTCTTTTTACAAATTCGATTTTACACTCTCCTCTACCTTCAAATAATGCTGTTTGAACAGAATCTGCAATTCTGAATTGATTTTCTTCATCCCCTTTTTTTACAGCATTTCTATCGATCAGCATTTCAAGGTCATCCAAAACAATCTTCTCACCTTTATCCAATTGATCCAAAAGCTCTTCGATATATACAATATCTCCCTTCATAATCACTCTGGTGAAACCTTGCTGAAGTAATAATTTCAATACTACATCAATGGCTCTTCCTTCTTGTAACCCAAGTGGGCACGATACTATAAATCGGCTCCCTTCATCAAAGGAATAGATATAATTCACAATATCGGTAACGGATGATTTAGCTACTTCTTGCCCAGAAATAGGAGAGAAGGTTTTACCAATTCTAGCAAAAAGGAGTTTGAGGTAATCGTAGATTTCAGTGGTAGTACCCACTGTAGATCTAGGGTTTTTGGTAGAAACTTTCTGTTCTACAGCAATGGCAGGGCAGATACCTCTGATGTATTCTACCTCCGGTTTCTCCATTCTCCCTAAAAATTGACGAGCATAGGAACTTAGACTTTCCACATACATTCTTTGGCCTTCCGCAAAGAGTGTATCAAAAGCCAATGATGATTTACCAGACCCAGAAACACCTGTGACTACCACAAAACTATTTCTTGGGATGGCAACATCAACACTTTTCAAGTTGTTTACTTTTGCCCCTTTAACAATAATAAAATCTTTAGGATTTAATTGATCTACCGACTGCATATAAGAATGGATATTTACTGAACTACAGAGTATAAAATTAAGCGATCTCTCTCTATTTTTGACTATCAAATAAGAAATATCTACATCATTTTTTGAAAAAGGGCTTTAATTCTTTCACGGTGAAAAAAATCTAATAAAAATCATGTCAGTTTTTTTTAAATGCTAATAGTTTTTATGATTTTTGAACGGTTACTTCTACAATTGAGTATTCGAAATGTGGATTCAATTGTTTTTTAAGTGCAGAGAAAGTGTTTCAAGCATACTTTAAGTATTCATGTTACTTTATATAAATTACCGCACACACTCAAGCGAAAATTTTTCTTCCTATTTTTTAGTTTGTCGAAGAGCATATCTTGATTGTGTTTGAAAGTACATCTTACTATAATTTTTTAAGAATGGCATTTATTCTAAAACTATATTTGATTTGGGGAGTCAGTATTTTTGCATTAGGATTGATATTGCTTTATCCATTTTTTGCTATCATTATCTGGTCTTCCAATGAAAAACTACTAAAATCAACTTATTATTTCAATAGATTATGGGCTAGGTTTACTTACTTCATGATCTTTGTTCCTGTGACACGTATTAGAAAAGCTAAACTCAATACCAAAGCGTCTTATGTTTTTGTGTCTAATCATTCTTCTTTCTTGGATATTCCAGCTATTCAGTTGATTGTAAATCAATTTGTGGTTTTTTTAGGGAAACGAAGTTTGGCCACAGCTCCTTTGTTTGGGTGGATGTTCAGAAACCTACACATCTGTGTGGATAGAGGTAACCCTGAAAAAACAGAAGAGATGTTTAGAAAATGCCTCAATAAGCTGAATCAAGGTTTCAGCATTGGTGTTTTTCCAGAGGGTACACAAAACAGAACACCGCCAACATTGAATAAGTTTAAGGATGGTGCGTTTATCATTGCTATTCGTTCACAAAAGCCTGTGGTGCCGATTACCATTGTAACAAATTGGAAGATTTGGCCAGCATTAGCTCCAAGATTGTCATGGTCACCTTTGATACTTGTCCAACACGAACCCATTTCAACGGAGGGAATGACACTTAATGATGTGGCAACCTTACGGGATCAAGTGAAGGAAGTGATTGAATCAGAACTAAAATTACGTTATCCAAAAGAATATAATTTGTAAAATATTGATGTAAATTTTACAGAATTATTAAAAAATGACGTAATTAGTGTTTTAGAGTGAAAAATTAAGCTATTTATTTTATGATTATTGATAAAGAAGCTATAGAGAAAATTGCTCATTTGGCTCGTTTGGAAATGGATGAGAAGAGTGAGGAAAAAATGCTGAAGAGCATGAATGAAATTGTGGAATGGGTAGCAAAATTAGAAGAGGTTGATACTGAAGGTGTAGCACCTCTAACTCACATGACACAAGAGCAAAGCGTTTGGAGAGAAGATAAAGCTGAATATACGCTTAGTCACGAAGATGCTTTGAAAAATGCGCCGAAGAAAGATGCGGACTTTTTCAGAGTACCTAAAGTATTAGACTAAGACGGTTATTCAAATTAAAAACTCCTTAAGTTCAAGTAGAGCTTAAGGAGTTTTTTTTACGCTTGTTTCTTTATACTTTTAAAAAGGATTCCCGACTATGTGTAGGGTTGGGGTATTTGTAAAAACCTTCACCTGAGATAATACCTAATTTACCCTCTTTAATATATTTATTATTTATAAAGTCAGCATTTGAAATACGCTGTGGATCGTTCTCTTTTTCCCCTAAATATTTTTCGATATTATATACCGTATCTAACCCCACAGCATCCATAATTACAAAAGGTCCATATTTGTTGCCAATTGACATCCATGATCTATCAATGTCTTCAAAAGAAGCAATTCCTTTCTGAAACATGGTTAATGCAGATGACAACATTGGAATAAGAAGAGAATTTAAAATATAACCACTATTTTCTTTTTGTAATACAATAGGTAATATGTCCAGTGCTTTTATAAAATTGATCAGAGTTTCGATGACGAGTAAATCAGTGTCAGGGTGCCCCATAATTTCCACAAGGCTATTCTCCCAAATTCTATTGGTGAAATGGGCGCCGACAAATTGTTGTGGATATTTGAAATGAGGAGCTAGATCGCTCGGAACAAAAGAATCACTATTGGAGGCGATAATAGTATACGGTGAAATGTATTGCGAAATTTTATGATAGAAATCTATTTTAGATTCCATTTTTTCAGGAATTGATTCAATAAGAAGGTCACAGTCAGTGATGGCTTCTTCAATGTTGCTGGTGTAACGTATTTGTGCTAAAATATTTTCAGCTTCAAGCTCACTGATCATATTTTTTTCTACAAATGTTGATGCAAACTTCTCATGAAGTACCTTGCCAATCTCTAAACCAATATCTGAGGCATCATATAATATCACGGAATAGCCTTTGAAGGCTATGTACCAAGAAATTTCAGCACCCAAAGTGTCAGAGCCAGCAATAGTGATAGTTGTAAAAAACATATAACAAAAGGTGGAGTTACAATGTAGTAGTGATTATTTATTCCGATAAATTAGAACATTAATATACCAAAATAAAAATGAAATCTAATAAAGATAAAGAGGTTGTTTTGAAAGAAAAGATGCATGAGAGAACCTTTTTTATGCTCATCACATAATAACCTTCACAATCACAGGTGGAAATAAATTTCACACTGAGAAAATTGTATCTTAAAAAGGTAACTTTTATAGCGTTAGATCTTTTTCAGTGAAACTTTCTTCTAAAGGAGATAATCTGCTTTTTTATGGTTTTTAGGCTGTTTTTTTATATCGATCAATGTTCTTTCTCTATAGGATGTAACAATTTATCACTTACTGATTTTCTTTTTTTACGGTGTAGCACTATGTTATGTAAATTTTAAATTATTACCTTTGGTTCACTAATATAAAGCAACATTGCTACTTTCTACTTTTTAATTTTCGCCTTAGTATTAGGACACTCGCCTGGTACAACTCAAAATTTTTATTAAATAAATCTATTATGAAAGAGCTAACGAAAGCAAGTTTATTGCTATTACTCGCATTCATTGGTTTCTCGTGTCAACACAAAAATGAGGAGCTGACTAATGTAAGTGAAGAACTGTATTCTAGTTTGAGAATGCCGTTCAATCAAAGAGTATTTTTGTTAAATTCAGCCAATGGAAAATCTATTATTTATGAAGTGAATTATGATTTCCAAGGATTACAAGGAGAGGCAACTCTAACAGAATTAGAGACCTCAGAACAAATTCCTGCCGGAGGCCACATGTGTATTTCACCTGATAATAAATACATCACTGTTGTGGTGGCTAAAAAGAGTAAAATCTTTTTAGTAGATATTGAAACAGGTGAGGTAAGATCTTCTATTCTGATGGGATATAAGCACCATCAGTTGAATACAAGTATTGATCAAGTGAGAGCAAATCCTCAAGCTTATTACATGAGAAAAATTGGTGGTATCACGCAGGTAGATGTTGATCAGGAAGGTTACCTATTCATTGCTGGTAAAGCTGGTTTTTATAGAGTAGTTTCTGATAAAGGAAATGGAACTGTGGACCCTTCAGGTATTAATACAGGGAAAGATATTTGGACAGAAATCTGGAATAGACAAGATCCTTCATTGAGCAACAATGAAAATTGGGTACATGCTTTAGAATATAAGTTCTCAAATAATCTAGAAGTTGAATCAACAGAAGATGGTGAAGAATACTTTGAAGATGTTACACCATTTAATCCTAAAAAAGTGCGTTTCCAAGGTGGTGATATTTTGTTTACTCAAAATGCTTCTGAAACAGATGGCTTTGAGCAACAACGATTGATCTCTTTCTCGCAATGGAAAGGTGGTACTGCAATTTACCTTGAGCTTCAATGGAACTATGAAACAATGGAGATCTCTTTTGATGCAGGAAAAATATTTGGAGGTTTGAACAAGGCAAGAGATCCAGAGACTAAGAGCAGAAGTAGAAGAGCAGGCAGGGTAACAGGTGCTGCTTTAACAGGCGATAACTTAGTGATGACATCTCACCATAAAAGTAACAACTTACAGTTGAGAACGCTGGACGGTGAAATTGTAGATGCTGAAATTGCCATGCAGATGAGTGATGGAAGCCCAGGTTTGGTTCACAATTGGGGTGATATGGCTTCTACACAGGCTTTTGATAAAAATACGTCTAACACTTCAAGCTTAAGCAACAAAGAGTTAAATGGAGAATATTACAATGCTTGGTACAGAGGAGATTTGCCAAATCATCAATATGCCGAGGTGAAAATTTATCGTCCGGGAATTAATGTGGAGCAGTATGAAGTTTTAGATTTATCAGAAGATAATCATAACATCTCTACACAATCTAGACGTAATTCAGCAAATGCTGACATTGCAGATTACAGTAAGAACGGAAGTAAGTTTGTTTCTCTTGGAGGTGGTACAATTTTAATGCGTTTCCCATCTAATGTTATGATTAATGAAAACACAGTTCTTCAAGTGGTTGAAACTTCCTGGAACAAATCAGCGGAGTATGCTACAATAGAGGATGCTTTCAATGCTTATGGTGAAAAAGCAGAAGTATCTATTCTTATCGGCAACAATGCAAGATATTTCAGTGATGAGTTATTAAATGATCCAAATTGGGTGTCTCTTGGTCATGCATCAATTGCTAATAATGAGTTTGATTTAGGAACTTATTCTGGAGAATTTACTTGGGTGAAAATTGAAGACAACGCTTCTGATACACCTGACGGGTTTGATGTAAACTTTATATCTACTTTTGATAATCAATAATAATTGATTGATATTTTGATATAAAAACGGGCCATTTCATGAAAGTGAAATGGCCCGTTTTTTGGCAGTTTGTTGTATTTTTTGGTAGAACTAAAGATTATTGACCAATGGTAATTCTTGTGTCATACTCAAGTCAATTACTGTATTCAGTTGTCCCATAATTTGTACAAAACGAGCGGCAGTTTGAGTAGAAACTACTTTTTTCATCGCCTTGAAATATTTTTGATTTAATGTGATTTCTTTTTTGTTCAGCTTAAAACTGGCATTCATCAACTCTTCAGTTCTTTTCTCATCCAATGTTTCAAAGCTTTCAGCATATTCTTTCAATAAAGCATATTGCTCATTTAAAAGCTGACTTTGCTCGTATTCATATTTATCATAAACAGGCCAGAATTGTTCTGCCTCCGCTTCCGATAAATTCATATTTTCTTTAAGAACTCCTCTTTTCTCCGCTTTAATTAATGTTTTTATCGTTTCAAAGTCCATATTCTGACCTTGAACCTTGCTAGTATAAGAAGGAGTTTGAGCATACAGATTGAAGCATACAAAAAGAGCGACGATAGTACCAATAAGTTTTTTCATAATATCTTGTTATCTTATATTTTCAGTTTTTATCAACGTTATAAAACGCACTGAGTTCCTAAATGAGTATTAATAAAGGTAAATGCTTAATTAAATATCCTAAAAAGAAAGGTAAAAAATAAATTATAGTGTACCCACATTGAGTGTTTATCTTAATAATTATAATCTCTATAAGACTATTCCTTTTTACTAAGCCACTCTTCAGGATCTAATTTTTCCCCTTCCATATTCCAAATCTGAAATTGTATTTCAAAAGTACCATCTGCATTTTGTCCTGCATTGCCAAGTTTTGAGTTAATGGAAACAACATCGCCTACCTTTACATTGACTTTGTTGAGTTTGGAATAAACCGTAAAGAAATTATCATGTCTAAGCATGATCACATTCTGTAAGTTGGGAACTTTTGTTACAGCTGTGACTACTCCACTGAATACACTTTTTACAATAGCATTTGGTTTCACTCTAAGGTCAATACCATGGTTTTCAATGGTCACTCCAGAAAGAATGGGGTGGGGACGAACGCCAAAATGATTTGTAATCATACCACCTTCCACAGGCCATTTCAGTAAGCCTTTTGTTTCTAGGAAGCTTTTGGTTGTGACGTTCTTATTGTTGATTTTATTTTCAGCAGTTGCAGTAACTTCTATTTCGTCTTCAAAAATATTTCCTTCTTTTGAAACATTAGATGTCAATGCCAGCATCTGTCTTTGAAGTTCAGACAAGGCTTTTCTGTCCTTTTCAAGCTGTACGATTAATTCTCTTTCCTTAAGCTTCAAGTCGCTGACTACTTTGGTTTGTCGTTCTTTCAAAGACTTAAGTTGTAAAAGTTGAACTCTTTCTTCTTCTAGTAAAGCAAAGGATTCTTTATTTCTAGCTTCAATTTCCTCTTTCTTATTGATCAGTAATTCTTGAGATCTTTCAATTTCTAAAATCTGTTTTTTCCTGACATCTTTGTAGTGCTCAAGGTAATTGGCCCTGCGGACAAATTGTGTAAAATTTTCACTCGAAAAAATATAAGCAAGTTGTTGAAAATCGCCTCCAGTTTTATACGCAGCATAAACGAGTTCAGCGTATTCTTCTTTTAAAAGTTCAATTTTTCGTTGCAGTGAATCAGCTACAATGATGGCTTCTTTTTCCTCATTTTGTGCTTCTGTGATTCTATTTTGAATTTGATGTAGATAATGTTCACGCCCTTCAATTTGTGCTTCAATATCATTGAGTTCACTTAAAGAAGCTTCTTTCTTATATTGAGTATCGTCTAAAATAGCCTTTGTTTTTGCAATTTTATCTTTAGCTAATTTAATGTCTTTCTGAGCTAAAAGGGAATGAGCGATAAATGTTATTAAAAATATTAAAGCTATTTTTTTCATTAATTGATTTATATACAAGACCTGAAAAAGTGAATCACAAAGAGTCGAAATGACTTTTTCTTCATAGGAGAAAAATGACTTAATTCTTATTTTTTCCTCTATTCTGAGGAATATCAGTCAATCACTTATCTTTATTGAAAATAATATTTAAAAGTGCTAAGTCAAAAATAGTATAAAGTAATTTTGATTTAGTCCTTCAACATATTTATATAAAAAATCGTACCTCTATTAAAAATTAACAATTGAAACAGGATCTTAAAATAAGGAAATATTCATTATCTGATAAGACTCAATGGAATAATTTTGCTGGAAATTGCATGCAGCAACATTTTTTCTTTCAGAGGGACTTTATGGAATATCACCGAGATCGCTTCACAGATTTCAGTCTTATCATCGAAGATCAGAATAATAATATTGTAGCACTTTTTCCTGCATCAATAGCGAACAACATAGTTTCTTCTCATGCAGGTTTGACCTTCGGCGGATTGTTATACAAAAAGAGAACTTTTGTTCAGAAAGTAATCGCTATTTTATCGGCGGTAGAACAATTTTGCTTAAACGAGGGTGTTCAAAAAATTGTATACAAAGTGATCCCTTACATTTATAAATCAGAGCAAGGAGAAGAAGATCAATATGCCCTTTTTATGAATGACTGGAAATTGATAAGAAGAGATTTCAGTACGATTATTAAAAGAGACACCCCTTTTGTACCTGACAGATCAAGAAGGAAGAATAATAAAATAGCACTCCATCAAAATATTGAAATACAGCCTTCGGATGATATTGTGACTTTTTGGAACCTATTGAATAATAATTTAACAACAAGACATCAAGTAGCTCCTACACATTCACTGAAAGAACTTCAATTCTTAATGGATCAATTTCCAGAAAATATAAAGTTGATAGGGGGCTTTAAGGATGGGAAAATGTTGGCAGGAGCCATTGTGTTTTTGACACCTTATGTTTGTAAATTTCAATATTCTGTAAACTCTTTAGAAGGAAGAGAGTTTAAAGTATTAGATGCTGTTTTTTTATCTATTATCAATGAAAACAAAAGATCTTATATTGATTTTGGACATTCCTCGGAAAATGACGGGAAATACCTAAATGAAGGTTTGAGTAAATTTAAGTTTTACTTTAATGGAGAAGCATCAGTCTGTGATTTCTATGAGAAAGATCTCACAGCAAATTTGTAGTCTTAATAGAAACTATAGAAATTTGTAATTATGGACGAAATAGTAAACAGAGTAGCACAGAGTGCATTGATTTCTGTTGACTTGGAAGATATCCGAGCAGAAGGCGAGCGTGTACTTATTGATATAAAAGAACAGCTTTTTCAGGGATTAATCTTACGTGAAAAAGATTTTAGAGCTTTCATAAAAGAGCATGATTGGTCACAGTACCAAGATAAACATGTAGCAGTCACTTGTTCAGAGGATGTAGTGATCCCCACTTGGGCTTACATGCTTTTAACCACAAGATTAGAAAAGTACGCTAAAACAATTGTATTTGGTGATTTATCTCGATTGGAGGAAAAATTATTCGAAAAGGCAATTTCAGAATTAGATACTGATCAATTTATTGATAAGCCAGTAGTGGTAAAAGGGTGCAGTAAAGAAGATGTACCTGTTACGGCTTATGTTGATATCACTGAAAAGCTTCGCCCAATTGCTAAAACAATAATGTATGGCGAGCCTTGCAGTACAGTACCGATTTATAAAAAGCCAAGAAAAAAATAAATCAAAAAGGAGTGAAAATGAATTCGTCAAATCCATTTTCACTCCTTTTTTATACCTTCATCTTCAAACGTATCAGATACGAAGCTGTAATTGAGCGACGAACAACCCAGCATGATGATCTACAACATTCTTTCCTAGATCATTGATCATATATACTGGACGTAATTGATAAGCGGCAGTCATTTTTACATTCTGACCAATAATAGCCCAGTTTACACCGCAGTCACTTTGGAAAGAAGTCTCATCTAAACCTTCAAGGTTTTTATAAGAAATGGCTACATAAGGCTGTAATTTTTTCTCTGAATTATAAATGGTTTTTGGTAAGGTATAGCCTAATTCCGTATGGAAGATATGACCTGTACCGTGCGAATATTGAGAGAAACCAGGACCTTGTGGTGATGAAGGAACATTAGGATCTGTACCAGCAAATCCACCCATCACATGTAAAGTTCTTAAGTAATCATTACCATATTGGTAGTTGTAATACACAGCATAACCTGTAAATCCACCGCCGCTGTTTCCAAGTGGAGTACTTAAAAATACATCAACAGCTAATTTCTTAATATCATTTTCTTGAATGTACATGTCTCCATTCACATCCTCTCTGTAAGTTCCCGTTCCACCAGGTTGATATTGGAAACCTGCACCAATATTGAATACTCTTTTCTGTCCGAAGTAATTCATTTGACTCGCTCCTGAAACAGATTGTGCTTCAATATCCCAGAATTGCCAGTATAAATATCCGTTGTAATTATAGTTGGTTTGTTTCAGTAAATAAGTCATGCCTTCAGTTGCTCCAGCATGTCCACTTTCAGCAAAATCCAACATTTCACCTTTTGACATTGGTCTTCCTCCAACAGTAGGATCACCTGCCACTGTAGAAATGATAGGTTGATTGACTGATACTTGGTAGCCCAATTTGCCTAACACATTACCTCTAGCAAAAACACCCATCTGTCTTACAATTGCATCTGTACGGTTTACTTCAGGATAGTTGAAGTAAGGATGATCAACAGTAAGGTAGTTGTTAGATCCAACTCTTGAAAGACGAGCTAAACCTTGCCAGAAGTGAATACCAGCACCGATATAATTCTTGTCTGCAATTTTAATCTGACCTTGGAAATCGTGTACATAAACGTTGTTGTTTATGTTGGAGTTGGTCGCGTTACTTGTTGCACCAATGTGAGCAAAAAGTAAATACTTATCTTCAATATTAGCATAAAACATCGTACGGATACGACGCATTGAGAAATCACTGAAATTAGAGATTGGCTCTCCTGACAACGCATTTGTAGTACCAGGATTTGTCTCACCTGCTCTCCACCATGCCTGAATACCAATTATTGTCTTGAAATAAGAGGTCTTTTCTTTGTTAAGGTCCAATCGTAATCCTCTTTTGAAAACATCCACAGATTTTTCATAGGGAGTTTTTTCAACGGCCGGAGCACTGTTTTCCTCTTGTTCTGATTGCGCAAATATTGATAATGAGACAAAAGTTAACAATAGCGTGGATAAAATTCTTTTCATTTTATAGATAGAGTTCATAAACATTCGTGCAAAGATATTCTACAGGCGAATGATAAAAAAGGTGAAGAATCTCTATCTATACTTTTATTCTAATGATTTCTATCATAAAAATTATTAATTTCCTCTTCAGCATGCGATAATTTATGCTTGAGGATCATATTGGTATGGTTGTCCACCCAACTTTCAAGAGCAATATCACTCTTTCTGTCACTGTTTGCGTAATGAGTATAGGAAAGGCCTAGTTTCTCAAATTCTTGATGAAAATGATCTTCGATTACTGCGAAATTTGTGAGAAGGTCACCACTTAGTTCCTTCACCTCTGCCAGTTCTTGTCTGATACTTTCATGGATCAGTTTCCTGACTTTCTGAATTTCTCTTTTTTCTTGTTCTATTTTTTGTTGTGAATAGGTGTTGTTATCCTCTGATAAGGAGTTCCAGTAAGCATCAAACGCTTCTTGAGCAAGATGATTTTGAGCATGTGTACTCAAATTAGCAAAAGAAGTAAGGATAATAGATAGTAATAGTGTTTTCATGATACAGTTTTAATTATGAAGGGTATGTCACTAAAATGTTTTTAGCCTTTAAAAAGTTCATGAACCTAAAGTAGGTTTTATGTAAGAAATAGCTTGAATATTCCTTTTTAACTTCAAGTAATTATTTATAAAAAACAATTAAGAATATGATTATGAGGATATTTTAATGCATTAATTATGAAATTGAAGTAGGAGGGGCTCATGAGAAGAATTTTTGGATATGTACCATCCTTTGTGAAGTGGTAGACTCTATGGATAAGTATTGAAATAGAAAAATATAAACTTTCTGCATTGATCAATAAAAAAGCCACCAAAAACTTTCGCTCTTGATGGCTTTTAGAAATTGACCTTTTACAAGATCAACCTATATCTTATAAGTGGATACACTCATCATACGCTAAGGCAGCAGCCTCCATTACCGCTTCTGATAATGTTGGGTGAGGGTGAACCGCAGTGATAATTTCGTGACCAGTTACTTCTAGTTTACGAGCTACAACCGCTTCAGCAATCATTTCAGTAACGTTTGAACCGATCATATGGCAACCTAACCACTCACCATATTTCGCATCAAAGATTACTTTAACGAAACCTTCTTTATGACCTGCCGCAGATGCTTTACCTGATGCAGAGAATGGGAATTTACCCACTTTGATTTCATAACCAGCTTCTTTTGCTTGCTCTTCAGTCATACCAACTGATGCTACTTCAGGAACTGTATAAGTACAACCTGGGATGTTACCGTAGTTCATTGGCTCTGGAGATAAACCTGCGATTTTCTCAACACAGATAATACCTTCGTGAGAAGCAACGTGTGCTAAAGCAGGTCCTTTCACGATATCACCAATTGCATATACAGAAGGGATGTTAGTTTGGTAGTAATCATTTACTAAAACTTTACCCTTGTCATGAGCAACACCAACTTCTTCTAAACCGATACCTTCAAGGTTAGTTTCTACACCAACAGCTGAAAGAACTACGTCACACTCGATAGTAGTTTCTTTACCTTTTTTGTTGTCAGTGATTTTAACTACACAACCATCTCCAGAAGTGTCCACAGTTTGAACAGCAGCGTTAGTCATTACGTTGATGCCTTGCTTTTTGAAGTTACGCTCTAATTCTTTAGAAACGTCAGCATCTTCGTTAGGTACGATACGAGGTAAGTATTCAACTACAGTTACTTCAGTACCGATTGAGTTATAGAAATAAGCAAACTCAACACCGATAGCACCAGAACCCATAACAACCATTTTCTTAGGTTGCTCAGGTAAAGTCATTGCTTGACGGTATCCGATTACTTTTTCGCCATCAATTTTGATATGAGGAAGTTCTTTCGCTCTACCACCAGTAGCAAGGATGATGCTCTCAGCGTCATAGACTGTAGAGTTACCATCAGCGTCAGTTACTTCAACTTGTTTAGGTCCCACTAATTTACCGAAACCTAAAAGTTTTTCAATTTTGTTTTTCTTGATCAAGAACTCAACACCTTTACTCATACCAGCGGCTACGCCACGGCTTCTTTGTACCATTGCTGAGAAATCAGCTTCAGCTTCACCTGCTACATTAATACCATAGTCTTTTGCATGGTTAATGTATTGGAATACCTGACCACTTTTCAAAAGGGCTTTTGTAGGGATACATCCCCAGTTCAAGCAGATACCGCCTACTTCTGCTTTCTCTACTACGGCTACTTTCTTACCTAGTTGAGAAGCGCGGATTGCTGCCACATATCCACCGGGTCCACTACCGATGACGATCAGGTCAAATTTTGTTGCTGACATAATTAAAATGTTATAATATAATTTTTCGTTTTCTGTTTGAGCGGCAATTTCGTAAAAATTCCCACACAAAAATAAAGGTTCAGCAATAAAATAAAAACGTATAAGGGTTTCACTTTGTATATTAAAGTGTATTCAGGTGAATTATTAAAGGAATTTTATTGTGTTTCTTTCAAAAATTAAGAGGGAATAGCAGGAGATACTAACAAAATGTCATTAATAGTTCTATAAAATGAAAGAATGAGAAAATTTTAAGAAGTAAGTATTAGGACAGATGTAATCCGGTAATTTTAGATAAAAAGATAGGATAAAGTATCCTATTACTTTTGTCTTGTTACTTAGAATCCTCCTAAAAAAATAAAACGGATCCCACTTGTATCTAAACAAAATAAAATCAATCAATTAATTACTGAGAAGTTTGCGTATTTTTGTTGACAGGCACCTGTCCAATATTGATTGATTTTTTTTGCCAAGGTGCTGAAAATGTGGTAAATTATCAATTAAAAGAGATAAGAATGAAAAGAGGAGCATTTTTTAAGTTATTGCAACACAGAACGTTTGATTTTACACCACGTTACTATGATGCAGAAAAAGAAGAAAGAGATGCCAGAATAAAGGCACTTTATGAAAAGTATGGAAAGAAAGAAGAAAAAAACGAGGAAAGTGCTGAAGGTGTAAGGAGAAGTATTTCTTTTTCTAGAGAAAGAAGCCGTCAGGCAGAAAGAAAACCTATCCTTATCAGAGCCGCTGTAATAGTGGGAATATTTGCTCTCTTATACGTTATATTTAAATAACATTATATTGATAATCAGCCGTTAATAATTGTTCGGTATGTTATTAACAGTCTTTCTCTACTTTTAGGTAAAGAAGCGATTATAAATACTATATATTTGCAGGACTTCGCTGATGAAAGTTGGCAAGTTAAACTTCAATTACTTCAGAAATCATTTTTCATGTATATTGCAATAGCCGGAAATATCGGATGTGGTAAAACCACTTTAACACGTTTATTATCAGAACGTTTTGGATGGAGAGCTTTGTATGAAAGTACAAGCAACAATCCTTATTTAGAGGATTTTTATGAGGATATGGAGAAATGGGCATTTCACTTGCAGACCTATTTCCTAAACCACAGATTTGAACAAGTTCAAGACGCTACTGTTGATAATCCGGTAATCCAAGATCGTAGTTTATATGAAGGAACGTACGTGTTTACTGAAAACTTACGTCGTTCTGGCATGATGCACCAACGCGATTTTGAAAACTATTCTGCTTTATCAAAACTATATGAAGCAAAAGCTACACCTCCACACTTATTAATTTATTTGAGAGCCGATCTTGAAAAATTAAAATCCAACATCGAGAAGAGAGGTAGAGATTATGAAAAAACTATTCCAGATGAGTACTTATTAAATTTGAATGAGTTGTACGAGGAATGGATTTCCAATTATGAAAAAGGTGGTTTATTAGTGGTAGATGTCAATGACGTAGACATTGTCAACAACCCTAATGATTTCGAAAGAATCGCTTCTGCTATTGAATCAGCAATGCGTATTCGTAAAAATGTAGGCTCTTTAGTCTAATCCTCTTTTGTTATTAATCTTAATCTGAAAATATTTTTATCGTATGTATATAGCGATAGCCGGAAACATCGGTAGTGGCAAAACAACTTTAACAAGTAAACTTGCAGAACACTTTGGTTGGGAGCCAAGATTTGAAAGTGCGGACGACAACCCTTACTTGGAAGATTTTTATGGTGATATGTCTAGATGGGCATTTCCATTACAAATCTACTTCTTAAACAGTCGTTTTCGTCAGGTGATGGAAGTATCAAAAACACATACGCCAATTATCCAAGACAGATCTATCTATGAAGACGCTCACATTTTTGCTCGTCAGTTAAATCAAGATGGACATCTTTCTGATCGTGATAACGAGGTCTTCCAAAATGTATTTTCATCTGTAGCGGACCATGCTCCTGCTCCAGATCTTTTGATCTACTTGAGAACAAGTGTACCACAATTGCTGGATCATATCAGAAAGCGTGGTAGAGAGTACGAACAAAGTATTTCGAGAGCTTATTTGACAGGTTTGAATGAATTCTATGAAGAGTGGATTTCAAACTATGACAAAGGCAAATTACTTGTCATTGAAATGGAAGATTTAGACTTTGTAGAAAATGAGGCGCACTTTGATCAGATTGTGGCCAACATCGATGCGGAGTTACAAGCGGCAAAAGCGCGCGTTTAATCTAAAGAGATAATAAATAAGAAGTGTTTGTTATTTCAGTAACAGACACTTTTTGTTTGTCCAAAAATCAATCAATTCTATTAAACTACCCCATTTAGGATCAAAAAAATATGCAATACGTAGCGATAGCAGGGAATATTGGGTCAGGGAAAACTACTCTAACAAAAATGCTTTCTGAACATTTTGGATGGAAAGCGGAGTTTGAGAGTACTGCAGATAATCCTTATCTAGAAGATTTTTATCAGGACATGAAGCGTTGGGCTTTTCATGCTCAGGTGAGATTTTTAGATAACAGTTTTCAGCAGATGTTGGATATTAATGCTTCAGGTAAGCCTATTATTCAGGATCGTTCTTTTGATGAAAACGCTCATATCTTTGCTAAAAATTTGCATGTGTCAGGACAAATGGACGACAGGGATTTTGAATCGTATTGGAAATTATTTTCCTCCCTATCCTCCCAGTTGCCAAAGCCTGATCTATTAATCTATTTAGATACTGACTTGGATCGCTTGAAAACTCAGATTCAGAAAAGAGGTAGAAGCTATGAACAAACTATTCCGGAAGAGTATTTGAGTAACCTCAATAAACTTTATAACGAATGGATTGATGCTTATGAAGGACCGCTTTTAAGAATCAAAATGTCAGAACACGATTTTGTAGAAGAGAATGCAGATTTCTACAGCATTGTGGATAAGATTGACAATATGTTGAGCGTAGAAAAGTAGATCTAGAAAATATTTTTGAAGAAGGCTTTGGTTTTAATTATAAAATCAAGGCCTTTTTTTATATTTAGTTAATCAATCAAACTTTCAGCTAACTAATAACATAACCAAAATGATGAATACAGGAATCGTGCACTTTGAGGCATTTATCATTACCGCATTTCTTTTTATAGCATCTCCAGGTATAGACACCATGTTTATTATCAATAAGTCACTCACGCAAGGTAAAATTGCAGGGGTGTTCTCTACTTTCGGAATTAACGTAGGTGTTTTTATTCATACATTCTTTGCTGCTGTAGGGCTCTCATGGGTCTTGGCGCAGTCTGCTATGGCTTTTATGATTGTAAAGTACTTGGGAGCAGCATATCTTATCTATTTAGGTATTAAAAGCATTCTAGCCAAAGGAGAGGAGGATGACAACGTGGCATTATCTAATGTTGAAATGAAGAGAAGAAAACATTTTACAAGCGGTATCATGACGACATTATTCAACCCTAAGGTTGCCCTGTTCTTTCTCTCATTTTTCCCTCAGTTTATCGCTCCTTCAGCAGTAGAAGACAAAATGCCTTTCCTGCTTTTGGGAGTTGTATATGCTGGAATTGCCATTTTGTGGTTCTTATTATTGACTTTTCTGGCCTCTACCTTTTCATCAAAAATTCAAGGAAATAGCACTGTCAAAAAATGGATGAATAAAGGTGCCGGTGTTGTTTTTATTTTGATGGGATTGAAGGTGGCATTTTCTAAGAAATAATATATGGTTCATGGGACTACGTTATTTAAAATATTGCATTAATACATCTTGAAAGGCTTCCTCGTTTTCCAATGTGCTTTTGCTTACTATCCCATTTTCCGTTTTTATCAATACATCACCAGAAATCGTTATTCTACCATTTTTCACAGGAATAGAAATTAATCGCTTTTGTGTAAAATGTGAATCAGGACTCGTCTGATGGTAGTGACACATCCCTTCAAACTCTTCCAATTGACGAGCTGTTTTTGTAAAAGAGTACTGAGGTGTTTTTGTGGTGCCTTCTATTTTATATAAAGTAAAACTTCCTTGATGGGTTTCCTCAAAAATGAAATCTCCAAACGGATCATTTACCTTTTCCTCAAGTGTAAGTTTTAGAGGATGTAAAGTGAAGTCACCAAATCCTACATCCACCAAATATTCACCTTGCGGGAGATTCACAATGATGGCCAAGTGATCGAACTCAGGACCGTATTCTTTTTTAGTGTTATTGTAGACGCAAGCTGAAATCATTTTAGCATTGAATCCGAGCTCTTTTAGGAGCAGGAAAAATAATCCGTTTAGCTCATAGCAGAAGCCACCTCTGCGTTGTTCTACAATTTTTGTGTATAAGTTTTCTTTATTCAGACTTAATTTTTTGTGGTTGTGAATATCTAAGTTTTCAAAAGGAACGTGAAAAAGATGGTGTTCTTGTAATTTCTTTAAAGTATCAACATTAGGGGAGGTTTCTTGTGAATAACTGATTCTATTGAGGTAATTCTGAATAAATTTTTTCATTTTCTGACTTTTGATGTGAATAAGATGTGTAAAATAGGTATTGAGTTTAAAATCTTAATAAAAAAAAAACTATTTCATATGTTGATAAGTGGTAGAATCCTGTAAATGAGACAGATTAATTGTGAATAATTTCTTCTTTCTGTGAATTAATAGAGAATAAAGAGGGAAAGATTAATAAAAACCGTATCTTTGCATGCGAATTTTACTGATGTATCCATTTTTACAAAGAATACTATACTAGTTATAGGGTTGATTTTTAAAGGTATATCATTGATAGTCATCGCATTTTTATAGTCTGAAAATTTGATTTTCAACGTCTTTCGAGGCACTATTTAAGTGTTAATGCTGTTAATACTTTTGAAATTTCGATGTAATTCATGGAAATATAGTGATAGTCAGCTAAATTCGGCTTGTAGTTTAGCAGAAGTATGCTTACTTTTGCAAGCCGAAAAATTCTAATCTTACATAGTACGATGAAAAGAACATTTCAACCTTCGAACCGCAAGAGAAGAAACAAGCATGGTTTCCGTCAACGTATGCTAACAGCAAACGGACGTAACGTTCTTGCAGCAAGAAGAAAAAAAGGAAGAAAGAGCCTTACAGTTTCTGACTCTAGAAAACACAAGGCGTAGATAGCACCCTAAAGTAGGGTGTGTTTCAGAACACTAAAAAATTAATGTGATGAAAACTCGTATCGCAAAAAAGATCTTGAAAAATCAAGACAAATTGAGTTACAACAAAGGCCAAGTTCAAAAAGCTGAGCGCCTTGTTGCTAAAAAACAAAAAGCTGCCGCTAACGCATAATTGACAACAAAGTCTTGCAGCTTTTATCTAAGCGTCTCTGCGGGGTGCTCAGATAGTACCCCGCGGAAGCCCGCACAAAGAAATAAAAGCTGAAGGTTCGGCGGCAGCAACTGCATCGAACCTTCACTTTTTTTTTATCCAAAATTTTATGAAGCCGTCATCAACACCAACTTTTGATAATGCCACTTTCCCCAAGTGTGAACATCTAAAAAGTAAAAGCAGCATTGACAAAATGTTTGCGAAAGGGAAATCTGTATTTGTGTTTCCTTGCAAGGTGTACTATACTTTATCAGAAGATGTAGAGCAGGCTTCAGTTCCCCCTCAAGTTTTATTTTCAGTCTCTAAGAGAGGCTTTAAAAATGCCACTGACCGCAACAGGATCAAAAGACAGCTAAGAGAGAGTTACCGCTTGAATAAAAGCATTCTTATGGCCGAAAACCCTAATGCGAGAGTGGAGAGTATTGCCTTTGTGTATGTTTCTAGAAAAAAGGAGCCGTATGCTTTTATTGAAAGAAAAATGAAAGCAGTCCTTTATCGATTAAAAGAACAGTACACAGAGAGTGAAGCATAAAAAAAGACTCGGAAATCTTCCAAGTCTTTTATAATACATCAGCTAAAAAACTAATTTTCTACTACCTAATATCTAATTATCAAAACTCATAATATTCATCTGCTACTACTCCTTCAGGATACTTTGTGATCTTTACACCAATTCCTTCAGGACTTGCATTAAGATTGAGAGTAATGCCGTTTTTGCAGTCAATAATATTTTGGTAAACATATCCTTCACTAAACAGGACATTGAAATAAGGAGTAAACATTTGATCTGACATTTGATGATATAAACCTTCAGCCAGTTCTAGTGCGAGGTATTCATAACTTTCTATATTTTCTAAAGCTCCAAAGTGATCATTGAAGATGACTGTATTTTCTTCTATGGAAACTTTTGTGTGTTCTTCAGTTCTCAAAGCCATGATAGCTTGTTCTTTTGTTTGAGCAAATAAAAGGGTATTGAAAAGGAATAAGGCGAAAGTAAAAACGATTTTTTTCATGGTATTGTATGGAGTGGCCAGCCTTTGCAGACTGACCTGATGGATTAATAAATTGATTCAAGAATTTTTATTCTACATTGTCGAGTTTGTAATCTCTCTTTTTGATGAAATTACCGTCTGCATCAAAATCAGTTCTTCTTCTCTTCATTGATGCCGGAATTTTTTCTGTAGGAACAAATATGGGTTTATCAGAAGGCCATATGTAGGTTAATTCAGGTTGATATCCTTCTGGATAATACTCTTCAGGTTGATACTGCATATCTCTGATATATTGATTCTGCATATCTTCTCTTTTCTTTCTTGGAACAGGCACAATCAAACCGCCATTTTCGGCAACAGCTGATCCTGCTTGAGGAGGAGTGGCGTTAGGATAGTCTGGCAATTGACCGTCTCTTACCCATATTTTATCTTTTGTGACGTTGACCACCACACCATCAAAACCAAAGTGGAAAGGTCCATTATAGTGCTCTCTTACTTCCGCTACCATTTCGTTGTTGGCATACAAATCATCAAAAGTGTGAGTAGCCATGGCTAATCTAGGATTGGCATCACTGTATAATTTACCAGCGGCATAAGCAGGATTGTGGTGTGTATCGATCGTATATCTTGTCAATACTGCAGGAACACCATAAACTTGAGACGAGATGGAAGCAACTTCAACTTGCATTTCAGTGATCAATACATCCGCATCTTTACCATATTTTGCCGTTAATTTGTTCGGTCTGCCATCACCTGAAAATACAACCGACATTCCTTTGAATTCCACTCTGTAAGCTGAAGCACCATCTTTACAGTGTGCTTGTTGCCAGTGAATGACCTTAATGCCGTCTTGGTCATACACAACACCTCCGTCATCTGTGAAATCAAACTCATTGACTTCAATTTCCCAGCCTCTACCAATAGGGAAGACATCAAAGGCATCTCTGTGCCATTCCGTCATCATTTTCATTCCTTCTACCATGTGTGCCGTGCCATATTTCGGTTCAGATCCTGAAGGTCCAGTGACTCTTAACGGTTCATTCCAACGGCCGTTCCAAGCACCAAACATATACACATAAGGCAATGCTCCGTAGTGGTCTACATGAAGGTGAGTTAAGAAAATATCATTGATTTCATTAAGTGCTAATCCGGCTCCTATAAAGTTGGCCACAGAACCTTCTCCAATATCGAAAACAAGATTTTTACCGTTTCCGAATTGCATTAAAATTGACGTATTGGCTTGTCCAGGTCGGATAAGTGGGGAAGATCCCATAAAGATGATTCTAATTTCATCTTCTAGTAAATCTTCTGTGTTGGGGTACCAATTGGCGGCCGATACCATATGATCCATAGGAGCGATACCTTCAAACATCAAACCTTCATTCCATCTTCCCAAAGGTACACCTGAAGTTAAAGTAGCTTTTAATTGTGTGGTATCTGTTTGGAAAATATCATTTTGATTTTTGAACTCATTGATATCTTCAGTAGCCACGGTTTCTTTATTGTTGACATAGCCAGCGGCTTTAGTTCCGGTTCCTTTGTAATCACCTTTATATTGATTTGGACCTTGGTCGTCTTGTGCATTGATAAATGGGATAAAGCTAATGCTTAAGATGACTAGTTGTAGCAAGATTTTATTTTTCATGATCGTAGTGTATGACAATAAATGATTGTTTAATATTTACTTTTAACCAAATGGTTGAATTTTATGTTTAATGACTGAATATTAGAAATGTAGCCTTTCCTAATCCGTGTCACTATTCTGATTTAAATGAGATAATTAACCAAACGGTTAAATTTTAAATAAGTTTCATATTAAACTAAATTTATCACTCTTTAACAACTTCAGATTTACATCTCGTCTAATTGATATAGCTGATATCTTTCTATTAAATCGATGATTTTTTGGCTGTATTGTGGGTCTGTAGCGTAGCCTGCTTCATGTAAACCAACGGCCCAACTTCTATAATTATTTGTGTTGATTTTAAACAAATGGAGGTACCAAGGTCTTGAAGTAATGAATTGGCCATAGTCCCAAAATGAATCTTTTACAGAAGGATAAGCACGGAAACACTCCTGATGTTCATCATCACTGTGTTGTACACGTTGACCTTGCCAATCGTCACCACATTTGATGCCGAAGTGATTATTGGATTTTTGTGAAAGTGTGCTGTTACCGAAAGAAGTTTCAAGCATGGCCTGTGCTAAGATAACACTGGCAGGGATCTTAAATTCTTTCATCGTTTGAACCGCTAAGTACCCGTAAGAGACTACATACTCTTGGTAAGTATACAGTTTGTTAGGTTGTTCGTTTAATAAATATTGCTGTTGATTTAGTTTTATATTTTTAGAGTATGAAGTAATTACAATCGAACATAAAGCTAATATCAAAAGCATCTTCTTAGATGCTGTCATAAAATTGTGGTGCAGTAATATAAGCAGGTGATTCATAGTTCACATGCTTCACTTAAAATGTTAATAAAAAAGTCTAGTGATAAGGGGGGATCACTAGACTACAAAAGTATTACAATTTTTAATATTATTTCTAAGTTGCCTTTTCAATCACTTGTGCTTTGTGTTAAATGATTGATGTAAAGCTCCTTATTTTTTACGTCTGAATTTTTTAATTTTCTTGGCAAATTCCAGTAAACTATCCTTTCTACTGGCTCTGTATTTCCATACCACATCAAAAGGTTTTAGTTCTGGAGCGTTTTCAGGGCCAAAAGTAACCGCAAAGAATCGACTGTCTTTCGACTGTGCTTTTCTTAGTTTATGCAATACAGGCGTTTCCAAAGGTGGAATTTTACCATCAGTGATCAGCATTAAATCTGCTTTTCTGTAATCATCTGATTGCATATACTCAATGGCTGATTGCAGAGCAGGGCCAGCATTTGTACCTGCACTAAATGACATGGATAGGAATTCAATTAGCGGTTCTAGACCATTGTGAAGATTGCTTAAGTCGATGGTTTTGATTTCATCTTCAGTGGCACCAAAAGAGAAAAGCAAACACTTCCTTTTGTTCTCAAGGGCCATTTTCATTACTGCAAAACATAGCGTTTTAGCAATCTGTTCAGGTTTACCAAGCATAGAGGCACTGGTATCAATGCACAAAATCATAGGTCCCATGACGTCTTCTTTTGTGCTAGCCTTCTGCGTTTCTTTGCTCTCGTCTTTTTGAGGTGGACGATCTTCTGCTTTCAGTTCAAAAGTCTGCAGTTTATGTTCCACAAACTTTTTATAGAAAAGCAGTTCAGTGTCTTCGTTACCGAGTAATGCGGCTTCTGCAGGAAGGATTTGAGAAAGGTCGTCACTTTCATGCACGCCAATCAGCGATTCTTTACCATGTGTAAAGGTTCTTCTAAAAGGTTTGATAGTGATTTCCTGTAATTGTTCTCTTTCTTCCTCCAATTCCGCACTTGCGTATCGTCCCAACAGATCTACCAATTCTTTGAGCATTTCCTCGTCTTCCAACAATCGGTCATAACGAGATAAAACCTCAAAGCCGGTATGTTGCCACTGTCCTTTGGCTTTTTCAAAACCAAGTCCAAGGTGGTCCATCAACTGACTGACCAAGTGTTGTGATTTATCAAACTTATTGGCGTTTTCGCTTAGCTTCTGACGGAGTTGATCTTGTCTTTTTTGTGTTTTACCACTCAAGATTTTACGCATCGTTTCCATCAGTTTGTTCATGACACCTTTGGAATTATGCCCTTTGTCTCCTTTTGCATTACCAGAACGCATACCAAAAGGTAAACTCAAACGTTTTTTCTGTCTTTCGATTTGAGGAACTTCTGAAGAACTTTCTGCAATTTCTTCTATATGCGTGACAATCTCTTTGATCACGTGCTCACGCAATGAAGTATGTCTTTGGATGGAATCTCTTAGACCGGGAGTGTCTAGAATATCATCAATGACATCTTTATAACCAAGGGCCATATCTGAGAAATTGGAATTCAAAATCTCAGGCGTATGACCCTTGGCAATTTCTGAAAGGTATGTAGCTAAAATCTCACGATCTTCAGATTCACCCAGGGAAGAAAACATTTTAAATTTTTCTATTTCTTCAAAGGATGTTCTAGCCTCCATAGCTTCGTTTTAATTTTTCGGTTTGTAGTTTGTAGTTCAAGACTAATTTCCATAAGTCATTCAAACTTTCGTCAATCAATGATCTCCAGTTTTCTGAAAGGAAAATATTCTTGCCTACACCTTCTTCTCTACTATGTCTTACCTCTTCAATTTCACGTGAAATCTTATCTAGGTATTTCAATAATAGATCCGCTTCTTTATTCAATTGAATTCTAACGTCTTCTGTAATCGACTTAGAAACTTTACCAATTCTATGTTCTTTTGAAGACTTCAATTTATACTTATGATAGTCGTGACCTAAACGTACTTCAATCTCAGTATCTGAGAATTTTCCGATAGTAAAACTTTCACTTCTACCTGTACTCGTATATAAATTGACTTCTGAAGAACCTCTGCCCATCATTGCAAAATCATCAGCAAGGATTCTATTGTTCATGCTTGAGAACCCTTCAATAATATGGTATTCCCCATCTACAACAGTAGGGGCTTCCATGTATAATTCTTTCTCTTCTTTCGTTTGATCTTCTACATCGCTTGTAAAAGTTTCTAATTGAGAGCGAACTGTCTCCATACTGTATTTTGCACTCCAACCGTATTTCTGTACGGCTCTTGTTACCCATTGTCTCACCATATCAATTTGATCCGGAGAGTGCCAGATACAATTGGCAATCAGGAAACAATCCGAAAGATCTACTCTTTCTCTACCATTCATAAAGGCAGAAGTACGGATCAAACGGACAATTTTATGCCATCTACGGTCAGAAACATAAATGTTTTTCTCGATTTCAGTACCTGTAGATTGATTAAATCTCTCGATGTATTTTCTAACTATAGAAATCACACTCAACACTTCCAAAGGTACTTTGACTGAATCAATCAACGGACTCCAGCTGTCGACTTCTGTTTCATCAAATTTCAATTCTTCTCTCACTACCGGATTGGTTAGTTTTGAAGAAGTGATCATATCAAAGAATTTCTGCTCATCAATGATTCTATCCACGTATACACGAACCAGAAAACGGTCCCATATCGCTTCCAGGCCTTCGCCTTTGGCAGGCAACTCATTCGATGCAGAAAGTAATGCGTGTACTTTTACCTCAATTTCCTGCTCACCATTTCTAAATACTTTCTCATTCAAAACAGTTAATAACGCATTTTGAATGGATGGACCCGCTTTCCAAATTTCATCTAAGAAAACGACTGAAGAGCCCGGAAGATAGTTATCTGTTAGACGTTCGTATTTATCTTCTTTACTTAATTTTGAAATGGAAATAGGACCAAATATTTCGTCAGGTGTACTGAACCTATTCATCAGATACTCAAAGGAATCACCTCCTTTGAAAGCATATTTCAAACGACGAGCAATCATACTTTTACCAACACCGGGAGGGCCTAGCATAAAAATACTTTCGCCGGCAATTGCACTCAACAAAGCGAGTGACAGAACATCTTCTTTTTCATGAAGATCTTCTCCCAATAAGGATAGTAATTTCTTAGAGCGCTTTCTTACATCAAAAGCTACTTTCGAGAGTTCGTCCATCTGTTATTCTATGAGATAAAATATAATCGATTCTGATAAAAACGACGTGCGTTATTTATGCGTGAGTATAAAAGGCCTCTCAATTTATAGTTTTTTTTCTATAAACAAGGGGACTTGTACTGTTTATGGTGAGAAATTTAGAAATTGCAAGGGTACTAGAATATGATAAAAGCTACTTTTTAAATGTTGTTTAATTAAAAATTGTTATAGAAAGTGCTTTGAATAAAAAAAATATAGCTTAAAATATAAATTCTGCAAACTAGAAAATCACAGTAGTTTCTTTTAGAGCAAAATTAAAATAATCATACTTCAAAAGTTAAACGAATGTGTTACTAGGAAAAGTAAACTCCAAATCAATGTTATGAATACGATTATTATTCTTTTTACCATCATAGGTATTTCTCTCTCATCAAGTCATCATTTTATCTTTAATGAAGCTTGTCCTACTAATAATACCGTATTTCATACGCTGAAGCGTGAAAAATTCACCTCAGAAGATATCATATCTAAACTGATAGAGGTGGGATTTGTCACAATTCAAAATGATAAAATTAGTTTTGAGTTGCCTTTTGATTTGCATGAGATGGATTGTGGTGCTCCAGATTGTTATACTACAACTATACGTTTTTCTATACCTAACCACAAACCATTTCAATTTCCTCAGCAAATCAATGTCAAGTTGGAAGAGGAAGGTTGTTTGGATACTTTAGAAAAAAGTGAAGGAACGTTTATTTTAAAGGAGCAAACTGATTTATTTGTCAATTATTATAGTAAAGACCTTCAAAGCAATCTAATTATCAAGGCAGGAGGAAAATTATATTACTATCCTCATAAAATGAAAAACTCTGTCTCTGTCCAACAACTACATGAATTATATGAAAACTCTTCTCTAGAACTAGAAGGTGAAGTGGTGCCTTATCAGATATCTAGGTTGGTTTTGGGCAATAATTAGATTAATAAAAAAATCAACTGTTATGTCATTTATGAATAAATATGAAGCGTATTCAGAATCTATCCGACTAATTCATAAATACTTTCCAGAGTCGAAAAGTACTTTTACAAAAGAACTAGGTATTGGTATTTATAACTTTATCACATCAATGAAGTTTTGTGACTTTAACTTAGATTTGTCATGTACGCATGGAGGTAGTGTTCAAGAGTTTGAATTGTCTGAAAAAGGTGGTTTCATAGGTGATAATGATAAAGTTTATCAACGTCTTCTTCTTCATAGTGGTTTTAAGCCTGAAGGTAGATGTGTGATTATTCCAGATGTTGTAAGTGAAAATGATTGGGAATCTTATTCTGTAATTCCAATTATTTGTGATAGTGATATGGTAGGTAGAAGATTATTAGAATTAGAGACGGATAGCAATTATGAAATTTTTGATGGGTCGAGTTTTGATACATTGTTTGTCTTTGAAAGTGGTGAAGCTATGGGGGTGGATCATGATAATAGATTTTTTTGGGCTAAATCTAAAAAAAGAAAGGTAATTGGATAAATCTATTCTGAAGAAACAAACTTTACTTTTTGAATGAAAATAACAATTGATCAAAATAATATTATAGAGTCCTATCCTTATTTAGAGGTTGGTTCAAGGATGACAGATCATAATACTCTTGAAGTTTTTCAAAGAGATTTACCGATAATTATTGGTGAATATGAGTGTAATGAAGCCAATATTGATTTATTAATTGTTGCATCGGATCTTCAGGGCATTGCTGTGGAGAATGGAGAATATTTTTTATTAGGTGAAAAACTTCCAGCTTTTTTAAAAACTTTATTTGAAATAGAGAATATTCAACGTGACAAAGTTGGAGTTGTTTTGTGCGGGGATTTATTCACTTCGCTAGCTAAAAGAGGTTCGAGTGGTGATGTAAGGAAAGTTTGGAATGCTTTTAATTATCACTTCAATTGGGTTGTAGGAGTTGCTGGTAATCATGATACTTTTGGGTCGAAGGAGGAAAAAGAACAGTTTAAGGCAAAGGAGGGTATACATTTATTGCATCAAAATACAGTAGAATTAGATGGATTGAAGTTTGGAGGGATAAGTGGAATAATTGGCCGTGCTGACAAAACAAACCGGGTAAGTGAATTTGATTTTCTGAAGAGTTTATCAAAATTATCTCAACAAAAATTAGACATGATTTTAATACATGAAACTCCAGATAATCCTCAATATCATGAGATTGGTAACAAAAAAATACGAGAACATATTTTAAAAATTGATTCAAATCGTTTTGTATGCGGACACTGTCATTGGGAAAAATCATTAGCCAACTTAGAAAACAAATCTCAAGTCCTTAATGTAGATTCAAAGGTAGTATTACTGAAAGTAATAAGTAGATAAAGTTTGATGATACCATTTAGAGAATGAATAATTCCGAAGCACTATATAATTATATCATTGATAATGATGATATACAAATTAAAGAGTTGAATAGGTTCCTTGAAGAAGGAGTAGATTTGTATTATGAGGAAGGATGTTTTCTATATGCAATGTTAGACCAACCGATTTTTATTAAGTATTTCCTAGATATGGGATTTGATGTTAATGTAATTTTTAATGGTGTTCCTTTAATTCATGAGTTAGTTTATGAGATGCACGACCCATATGGAGGAAATAATTATTATGATAATGCTCGAGAGTCACTCCTGATTATGGTTCAACAAGTTAGAACTGATATTTTAAATAAATTAAATCAAAAAGGCCAAACAGTACTTGATTTAGTTCATTCTAATGATTTTGAATTTCAGAACTTGATAATTGCTAAAGGAGGGATAGCAGTAAAAAACGGAAGGAAGATTAATTCAAAAAAACACCAGAAAAAATTATTGTTGTTTAAGAAAAGAAAGAAGTGATTTTTTTAGAAGAAAAAGCACCAAATTCATATGAACTTAGTGCTTCTTATCTATATATGTTAAGGGAAATAATTTCTAATTTCTACTGAATCCTTTCTTCACTTGTTGGTAGTCCAAGAAATACATTAATCGAACAGAAACAGTATTTACTTGAGCTTCTTTCCACATTTCGTTGATGTTTTCATTAAAACTGTAGTGAGAATTATGAGAAGAAGAACCTAGCTGATTTCTCCACATTGCTGTAAAGAAACTTCCTGGTAAGAATTCCCAACTGTACGATAATTCCATATTGAAGGTATTGAAGTTGGCATCGTGTTCTTTTTCCCCTTCTTCATTGATATCAGAATAATCTGAATCCATCAAATCTCCATCTTTTGTCAAATTAAAGAAATCACTATAAGCAACTTGTCTCCAATAATGTCTCAGTCTAAGTTTAACAAACATCTTAGGAGAGAAAGTGTATTGGGTCCAGAAGTTATTTTCTAAAGTAGTAACATTTCTATCGCCATAAATAACATTTTCTACTTCGTCATTTTCATCTTTTACAGTAGTGGCATATCCTTTTTCATTTTGCTTGTTGTTCCATGATATAGAATGGTTGATATCCCATTTGTCAGATGCTCTGAAGGTCTGACCGTATCTATAATAAGTATCAAATTGATTGAACTCTTGACGTTGCCAGTAACTTGTTCTAAAACTTACAGAGTATTTCTGTCTACCATCTGTGTTAATCGTCAAGCCACCCCAATTGGAAGGATATTCCTTAAAACGGTACCCGTCTTCCCTTGGGCCGAAATAATCATATGACAATCCAGGCTGTACAGAGAGATCATAATAAACACTCCATAAATTATTGAATTGCATCCAGCCGTCTGTCCACATTCTTCTTGAAATAAAAGTTCGCGGATTGTAGAGCCAGTTTTCTTTCATACCCACTTTCAGCCAGAAGCGTTGGTAGAAAGCTTTTGGTTCAAAGATGTTATAAGAAACATCAGCGTGTGTATTGATGGCATTGTTTGAGCCATTAAACCCTAAATCATTGGGGTTGTAAGTATCAGTTTCAATATTGGTAGAAGTCCAGAATCTCCATTTACCACTAACTTTACCACCACCTGCATCAATTCTATGACCCAACGTAGTCAACTTTTGATCCTCAGCAGAACCATTATCATCATAAGGATGATACTCTTGTGATAAACCACCAAAACCTCTGATTCTAAATGTATTTGTTCTGTCAAATAAGTTGAACTCACCTGAAGTCACATTGGAGTTTTTATAACCAGTACCCCTCATCACATTGGTATTCATGATACCGATTCTTGAGTTGTTTGGTAAACTTTGTTCTATTGAAATCATATTGAAGTTCGTGACAGGGTCAACTTTTACCTCTCTAGTGTCGCCAGAAAGAGTATCTTCAATAATCGCAAAACTTTCATTCGTAATAGAGTTCAGAACTCCAACTCCCAAGCCTTTTTCAGTAATACCTGTCAGTTTAATAGAGTTGACCAATGGAGCTTCAGTAGGTTTGTAAGCAAATTCTTCATGCTCTTCCAAGTGATCATCACTAACAGAGTGGTGACTTTGACCGATCCTCCTAGAATAAAATTGCCCGTATTTATTAAAAATATTTGTCCCTTGAGTAAAGAAATTTCTAAACTCACCAAATCGTACTTCAAAGGCAGATAAGTTAAGAACATCATTGTCGGCTTGTACCTGTGAGAAATCGGGAACCAAACTTACATCTAATGTAAAACTCTGTCCTAAACCTAATTTCAAATCAGCCCCACCAGAAAAAGTATTGGCAATTTTACTACTTCCTTGTTTCCCAATCATCACATTACTGATATAAGGAGAAAGCGTTAAACGAAGTGGAGGCTTTACATCATAAATACCTCTAAGTGTACCAAATTGATTTACATATCCTGATTTATTGGCATCTACAGGGTTCCAATATGAAGTCTCACCTTTACGAGAAATTCCTCTTGCGAAGTTTAATCCCCAAATCTGTTCTTTTGAATTAGGCATTCTTAACGCTCTGTAAGGAATAGCCATTTCTACAGCCCAACCTTCATCATTTATTTTTACGGCACTAGCCCAAACCTCATTCCAGTTGCCATCCCAACCTGATGTCCCTCTCTTTCTATCACTTTGAACTCCTGAAGCACTCACTACAAATTCAAATGCATCTTGCTGTGTATTGTAAGTATCAAAAGAAGCAACAAAAACATCGGCTCCATTTCCTCCAGAATCTCTCGCTCCCATATTCGTACGGATAGAGTCTGGTGCCGGGTCGTATAACTGTGCAGCTACATAAATTGCATAATCATCGTATGCAATCTGTACTCTTGTTTTAAATGCTGATGCTTGATTATTATGTGGACTATTTTGAGTGAAATAGCCTTCAGAAATATATTTGGCAGGGTCGCCGATATACAGGTTGTTATCAGCACTTGCAGTCAAGTTACTCATATGCAGTGGATCAGACCATATGCCGTCATCCAAAACTCCATCAATCTTTGGAGATTCACTTGCCGCCCATGCGTGTATATTCATTCGATGTAAAGTATGTTGTGCTTGTGATAAAGTCGAAATGAAAATACATATAAAGAGGTTAATGATAAGTCGGTTGGAAAAGGTTCTCACGTTAGTATTAGTGCTCTAGTAGTTTATTATTAATTTATATTTCAAATTTGGCAATTTTAATACCTTAAAGCAACGGGTACCTATAATTATGAGGAATACCCCCTGTTTTTTCGAAAAATTATTTAACAATTAAGATTTGTTATGAAAAAAATGATAATAAACTTTTATATAGTTCGATAAGAAGCTGTCTATTTTATACTAATTCTAAATTATTCTGAAAGTCAATCATTTGTAAACATAATTGATACTTCTCATTTCAAATAGTAATTTTGCATTCAGCTTTATTTAAAGCTAAAGAAATTAATAAAAAAGAGGTCGGTTTTTGAACCTTTTAAGGTTTTGTAAATCAATCTCTTCTATTCATTTTAATAACAATTAGATTAAGCTCAGAATATAGGAGGACTGAAAATCCTCAACCTTCTGTCTTAAATTCCTAAAGAATGAGCGATTTGATTAAAGATATCAACCTTGTCGGTGAACAGGTTGATGAAAAATCAGTGTCGTGTGAGGTAAAAGTCACAGAAAATACGGCAAATGAAGGACAACGTAAGCTGTACATTGAAAGCTATGGTTGTCAAATGAATTTCTCGGATTCTGAGATTGTAGCTTCTGTAATGCAGAAAAACAATTTCGGAACGACTTCTAACGTAGAAGAAGCTGACCTTGTATTTTTAAATACTTGTTCAATCCGTGAAAAAGCAGAGCAAACAGTTCGTCAACGTTTGAGAGTTTTCAACAGAGTCAAAAAGAGCAAGCCCGGTATGATTATCGGTGTGCTTGGATGTATGGCGGAGCGTTTGAAAACACAACTTCTTGAAGAAGAAAAAATGGTAGATATCGTGGCTGGTCCAGATTCTTACCGTGATCTTCCAAAATTAGTAGGTGATGTTGATGAAGGTGATAAAGGAGTAAACGTATTCTTATCTAGAGATGAGACGTACGCAGATATTGCTCCTGTAAGATTGAATTCTAATGGTATCTCAGCCATGATCTCAATTATGAGAGGTTGTGATAACATGTGTTCTTTCTGTGTAGTACCTTTCACTAGGGGTCGTGAGCGTTCGAGAGATCCACACTCTATTGTAAAAGAAGCACAAGAATTATTCGATCAAGGATACAAAGAAGTGACTTTATTAGGTCAGAATGTAGATTCTTACAAATGGTCTGATGAGGAAAACAATAAAGCTCGTTTAGAGAAAAAAGAACTTAAAGAAGAAGACATTGAAATTGTCAGCTTCGCACAGCTATTAGAAATGGTAGCCGGAGTTTCTCCTGAATTAAGAATTCGTTTCTCTACATCACATCCAAAAGATATTACGGATGATGTGCTTTACACAATGAAGAAGCACGAAAACATCTGTAACTTCATTCACTTGCCAGTACAATCAGGTAACTCAAGAGTATTGGATATCATGAACCGTACATATGACCGTGAGTGGTATATCAATAGAATCGATAAAATCCGTGAGGTATTCGGAAATGATTGTGGTATTTCTTCAGATATGATTGCAGGTTTCTGTACTGAAACAGAAGAGGAGCATCAAGATACATTATCATTGATGGAATATGTGAAGTTTGATTACAGTTACATGTTCTTCTACTCTGAAAGACCAGGAACTTTAGCAGAGAAAAAATTCGAAGATGATATTCCATTGGATGTCAAAAAACGTAGACTTCAGGAAATTGTTACTTTACAGAGACAACATTCAGCGGAAAGAAACGCATTGAATGTAGGTGAAGTACAAAAGGTGCTTATTGATGGTTATTCAAAACGTTCAAAAGAACATTTCCAAGGGAGAAACTCACACAATAAAGTAGTAGTATTCCCTAAAGGAAACGCGAAACTGGGTGAGTATGCAATAGTGAAAATTCACGACTGTACAGGTGGTACATTATTAGGTGAAATCATAGATTAGCCCACGTAGGGGCAGACCTATGTGTCTGCCCACCGAACCACAATCAGAACCACGGTAAGGTATAATGCTTTAATGTTGAAGCGTTATACCTTATTTTTTTGTAAATTAACGGGGGAACAAAACCTAATTGTTCATTTTTATCCTTAATTATTCATTCAAAAACAATGCTGATAGAATTCTCTGTTTCCAATTTCAGGTCCATCAAAGAAGAACAGGTGTTATCCTTATTGCCTTCGGGAAGAGTACGTAAGGCAGGGACCGAAGATCGTTTGCTGATTCATCCCAGTTATAAACAGACGGAAACATTAGCCACGGCAGTTGTTTTTGGTGCCAATGCTTCTGGAAAAAGTAATTTATTAAGAGCATTGGAAGCGTTGACAGTGATGGTGCAAGAAGGACATGACAGTGCCATTGGAGAAGGAGCAAAAGCCTATGTTCCCTTTCGTTTAGATCGTCTATCAAGAGAACTCCCCACTGATTTTTATATTCGTTTTATTGCCAATGATGGTATTCAATACGAATATGAGATGTCGAGAGATGTGGATCAAGTCACACACGAAGCATTATACGCTTACCCCAACTCAAGAAGGGTAAAGTTTTTTGAAAGAAATGAAGGACAGCTGACAAGTTTCGGAAAGAAATTAAAAGGAGATAAGCAGACCATTGCAAGACATGTTTTACCTTATCAGTTATTTTTATCCAAAGGAGCACAATTAGGATTAGAGCAATTAGTAGCACCTTGGCAATTCTTCAAAAATCACTTGAGGGCTTATATTTTATACCGTTCAGTTTATGACGATGCACTATTACAAGGCATTGCAAAGCATATTGTCAATGATGATTCTCAAAGGTTTTTAAAAAATCTCTGTCAGTTAGTAAGTCACGCAGATACAGGAGTGAGTGGCATTGAAGTCTTTCAAGAAGACAGTGAATTGATGGGACTTTTTGAAGGAAGGAGAAGGTATCAAATAAAAACCATACATAAATTACCCTATTCAGACGATCCGCCTATTTCTTTTGACCTAAAAGAAGAATCTATAGGAACCCGAAAATTAGTAGCTCTTGGTGGGTTAATATTAAGAGTACTAGAGGCAGGGGATACTTTGGCGATTGATGAATTGGATCAGAGTATGCATCCTCATCTCACAAGAGCATTAATCAAGTTATTTCATAATCCTAAAACAAACCCACACAGGGCACAACTCATTTTCTCAACGCATGATGCGTCACTTTTAAATGATCAACTTTTCCGGTTTGATCAGATTTTTATTTCCGAAAGGTCAGAAGAAGGCATTACAGAAATTTCCTCCGTATCCGATATACCTAATTTGAAAAGAGAATTGCCATTAGAAGAGTGGTATCTCACAGGGAAGTTTGGAGGTACGCCTTCTATCAATCAAATGGCCCTGGATTTTGACTTTAAACCAACAGAAGATGAGGAATAGGAGAAAAGATAAAACAAGATCACTTCGAAAAAGAGTCCTCATATTATGTGAGGGAGCCAAAACAGAACCTAATTACTTTAATGGACTAAAACACGACGCTCAAAAAAGAAGAGCTTTAACCGCTGTTGATGTAGAAGTATATCAGCCCAAAAGCCACAGCCCATTGGGTTTGGTAAGAGAAGCAATTATCAAGAAAAAAAGAGCTTTAGTAAAAGGAAATCCCTACGAAACCATTTGGCTGGTTTTTGACAGAGATTTTCATAAACATATAGAAGACGTAATAAAGTTAGCCAATGAACATGATATTGAAATCATTATCTCAAATATCTGTTTTGAATTATGGTTCTTGCTTCACTTTGAAGATCTAGATGCCAATCAGCACTTTACAAAATGTGGTATGTTGATCAAGCATATCCAACAAAATCACGTGACCCGGTATCATAAAAATGGTAAGAATTATCAAAACTTGAAGGAATACACCTCAGTAGCTATTCAACGGGCCAAAAAATTAGAGGAAACGTATGTTCACGGAGTCAATATGCATTATAAGTTTTACGAAAGAGAACCTTATACTAATGTATACCAATTAGTGGAGTACCTCTTAGAAATGTAATATTTATTCCCAACCCATAGATTGGAAAATAACCAATCGTATAAAATAAAAACATAACCCCACTACACCGAGAATGAGAAAGAACATTAACCCTGCAAAAATAATCAGCCCAGAAGATCCTTTCTGTACCTGATTGATTGCATCAGGGTTTTTCTCATAATAGTTGACCAACATCTGAGTATTATTTCTATTGGCTTTATAAAAGATATCAATAAAGTCTCCGACACCAGGAATCAAACCAATCAAATAGTCCACAATTAAGTTAAAGGTCATCGCCATAATCAGTCTTGGAGGAACACCATTTCTAGCCACTGTATATAAAGAGATCCCTGAAATAATAATGGATATTGTATCTCCAACACCCGGAATAATCCCAATGAAAGGATCAAGTCCTATCTTAAATTTGGTTCCTGGAACTCTGATCGCTTCATCCATCACAGTGCTGATTTTTTTTAACGTTTTAAAAGAAGGATCTTGA
Source organism: Flammeovirga sp. SJP92 (assembly GCF_001583495.1). Classification (GTDB taxonomy): domain Bacteria; phylum Bacteroidota; class Bacteroidia; order Cytophagales; family Flammeovirgaceae; genus Flammeovirga. Next base: position 273,480 of record NZ_LQAQ01000099.1, read on the forward strand.
GTATATTGTGGAGTTGTATTTGTCTTCATCATGGAGATCGTTTATTTTATCTAAGTAATCTAACAAAATTGGTCGATCACTTCATGAAATTGGATAAAATTTTAATTAATTTGAGTAAAAATAGAAATACTTGATATGAAAAACATAATAACCACCCTTGCACTTTTACTCTCTATATTCGTTTATACTTCGGCATCAGCACAAGTATACAATTATGTAGAAGATACAACACAGGCCAAAGAACCAACAAAAGAATATAAAAAGCCATCAGATTCAGATGTGGATGCTTTCAAGGATAAAAGCCATAAGGATTTACCATTGAAAGATAAAATATTTTTCGGAGGAGGTTTAGGTTTTGGTTTTTCAAATATATATACTCAAATCGCCGTATTACCAATGGTTGGTTATATGGTAACTCCAAATTTCCAAGTAGGGGTAGGTTTTGTGTATGAGTATTTTGAAAGAAAAGACGTTTCCTATAAAGAAAATAATTATGGTATTCGTCCTTTCATGCGTTATATGATACCCATAAAAGACGGTCTGAGAATCTTCCCTCAAGCGGAATATTATGGTTTCAGTAATAATAGAGAATATAAAATAGCAAATGGAGAAACAATAAAGGATAGTATCTGGAGAGATCAGTTTTTATTAGGTGGTGGTGTTTCACAGGGTATAGGTCGAAAAGGCGGAGTGAATATCATTGCTCTTTATGATTTTTCATATGATGAGCAGACCTCCTACTACAGTTCTCCATGGGTAATTAGAGTAGAATTCGCTTTCTAAGCAAAGAAAAATAGAAGAGAATAAGCGGCTCTAGAGTCGCTTTTTTTAGCAGTATGGAAATTGAAATTAGAGAAATAACTGCCCCGCAGACTTGGGCGTTAAGACATAAGGTAATGTGGCCGAATGAGCCTCTATCCTATGTGAAAATTCCAGATGATGAAAAAGGACAACATTTGGGGTTGTTTGTTGAGAATGAATTAACGTCTGTGATTTCCTTGTTTATGGATCCAGACAAAAATGTGCAGTTTAGAAAATTTGCCACATTAAAAGAACAACAAGGAAAAGGGTTTGGAAGCATGTTATTAAAACATGTGATGAAAGTGGTCAAAGAAAATGGAGGAAACCTCTTATGGTGTAATGCAAGAGCAACTGCTACTATATTATACGAAAGAGAAGGGCTTCATCAAACAGACACCTCTTTTGTTAGAAAAGGGATCCTTTTCGTCAGAATGGAAAAACAGCTTTAGAAATATGTTTTGAATCAAAAACCTTAATCTTTTAGCTGTAGAAAAGGCTTTCAAACATAAAATATTAAACTCTTGTTAGAAAAATCAACCTAATGAGAGTTTTTTTATTTTCTAAAGTGTTGAAATTTAGTTGTTTGAATTCATATTAATTTTTATTTAAATCAAAAAATGAATAAACCTATTGCATTTAAAAAACCTTCTATTACCTTTGCACTCCCTTCAGCAAACGGCTGAGGAAAAAACACGTAGGGGTTATCCTCTGTGATAACCCGATTCAGGGTAATTGATATAATGAAAAGGTATTTGATTCAGTTGAAAATCAGCGATGTAAATTAAGTTTCTAAATAAAACAAAATAAGCATTGCAAATTAAATCTCTCTTCTTACCTTTGCACTCGCCTTTAACGAAAGGCTTTTAAAACTTGTTTTTTGAAGTTGAAAATTCAGAGTGTTGTAAGTCAGAAAAAATCAACGAAAAAAACTTCAAAAATTTTTGAAAAAAGATTTGGAAGTTAAAATAAAAAGTTCTTACCTTTGCACTCGCTTCTGGAAAATGAAGCTCATTTAAACAGCGGTTTAAATGAAATAAAAATCTGAGAAACAGATCATTGAACTACGGTTCAAACGTTCTTTTGATGTAATGAAAAAGTAATTATAAGATCAGCGAAAGCG
>NZ_LQAQ01000100.1 GCF_001583495.1 Flammeovirga sp. SJP92
TCGATGTCGGCTCGTCACGTCCTGGGGCTGGAGAAGGTCCCAAGGGTTGGGCTGTTCGCCCATTAAAGTGGCACGCGAGCTGGGTTCAGAACGTCGTGAGACAGTTCGGTCTCTATCTGTTGCGGGCGTAGGAAATTTGAGAGGCTCTGACTTTAGTACGAGAGGACCGAGTTGGACACACCTCTGGCGTACCGGTTGTTCCGCCAGGAGCATCGCCGGGTACCTATGTGTGGAGCGGATAAGCGCTGAAAGCATCTAAGCGCGAAACCCACCTCGAGATGAGATTTCCATATAAGGGTTGTTAAAGATTATGACGTTGATAGGCTTCAAGTGTACGTGTAGAGATACATTCAGCTGAGAAGTACTAATCGCCCAATAGCTTTTTCTTTTACGGTTGAGGTAGTAGGAATACTACCTCAGCAAAGTTTTTCCTTTTCACTGTCAATGAAGTTATAAACAACTTCATGATAGTGATTAAATTCTAACTCATTAGATCATTAAGAACTTGATGGTGCCAATGACGTAGGTGTTCACCTCTTCCCATTCCGAACAGAGCAGTTAAGCCCTACCGTGCTGATGGTACTGGGTTAACCCCCGGGAGAGTAAGTCGGCGCCACATTCATTAAATATAGAAGGTTAGTTAACACAAGATGTTGACTAACCTTTTTTTGTATTATAAAAAATAAATGTTTAAATCTTTTTATATTAAAAGGACTTAAACTAATATTACATCAAGCAAACAATTTTTTAATTTTTATTATAGACTACGATGAGAAAGATTTTTTTTAGTATCTCTTTATTAATGTGTTGTTCATTTTTAATGAATGCGCAAAGTATCAAAGTGAAAAAAGGCAAACTATCAGCTTTATCGAAAGTGACTTCGTATGATGTGGTTTTTTCATATGAAAATATGAATGTAGGTAAGATGACAGAAGAAGATTATGTTGCCGAAAAAGTAAAAGCCTACAATAAGAAAGAAAAAGGAAGAGGAGATGAATGGAAGGGAAAGTGGATCGCTGATCGAAATGAAAGGTTTGAGCCTAAGTTTATAACTTTATTCAATAAAAGCTCCGATGGACAGGTGAAAATTAAGGAAGGTGATTCAAACTGCCCTTATGAAATGCATGTGAGAACTACAGACACAGAACCTGGTTTTAATGTAGGTGTGATGAGAAAAAATGCTTACATCTCAATGGAAATTTCTTTTATTGAAAAAAAGACACAAAAAGTATTAGTGCTTATCGAATTATTGGATGCAAGAGGTAGAAGTGTTCAAGGGTATGATTTTGATACAGGTACACGCTTAGAAGAGGGCTATGCAAAGGCCGGCAAAGGATTAGGCAATTTCTTTAGAAAAAAAGTAATGTAGCAGGAAATAATGCTAAAGTAAAACAGAAAGTGAACTATAAACAGTTATCACTTTCTGTTTTTTTGTGATAAAGCAAGTAGAATAAACTATTATTTCATTGAGTTGAAATCAAGAAATGATACTTAATTACCTTGCTGAATGTTGTGTGATTTTGTTGATATCATTTTTAGCATAAGTGGGGCAAGTCTTATAAGTTCTACAAGATGTAAGACCTAATAACAATAGGCCAATGCAAAAGATAAAAAAGCGTTTCATTATGTTTTAATTCTAATTTATTGTATCATTAAATTACAACCCCTGACATCAGAATTATCAAACCTTCCTAGGACGTAAAACTGATTGGGGGTGTCGCCGGGAGCACCGATATCTTTTGTTTCAATAAAACAGCAAGATTCAATATTTCCCAAATCAACAACATTAATTCCGCCTCTTTTTGTTGTAGATAACGAAAAAGGGTCATTAATTTCTCTAAAAAATACCTTCATCCAAGGAGGGCACTGGAACTGTTCATCACCCAATGAGTATCCTTGTGACAAAAGTTCTGTCATACCATATTCTGAATGAATATTGTCAGTTTGAAAAGCTGATTTTAAAAGTTGATGAACTTCACTTCTTGTCATTTCTTTTCGCCTTCCCTTCATTCCTCCTGTTTCCATTACAATAATATCAGAAAAGTTGGATGGAAAATGCTCAGCGAAATCAAGAAGAGCAAAGGTGACACCAAATAAAATAGCTTTCTCCCCTTTTGCTTGAATTTCAAGCAATTTATGAGCCAACCTTTCATGGTCATTTAGGTAAAAGTCAGAGTATTGACCTGAAGAATCCATAAAATCACTTATCATACAAATCAAAGAAGCATCTTTACGTTCTAAATAACTCGGTAAAAGTGCTAAAATATGTATTTTTTCAAGAGGGCCGTAAATCTCTTGAAAATAGGTTGTTGTAATATTTTTATAATGTAATAAGTCAGAAACATAGTGCTTACTGCGGACAGATCCTGTAGTTCCACTGCTTTGAAAGACACGTTCTACAGGTGAATTATTACATAATACCTGTTGTGTCTTAAAAAATTCAATAGGCATAAATGGAATTTCAGTAATCTTATGTATCTTATTATATGAAACGTTTAGGTAAGAAAGGTATTGAGCATAAATAGGATTTTCTTTTGCTTGAAAATGAAAAGCTTCTAGTGCTGCTTCTTCAAAATCTCTTTCGTCCTTGATCGTAAATATTTTCTTTTTGAATTGATCTATAAATTCCATTAATATATATTGGATTAAACTATTGGTAATAAACTATTTTACCTATTGAGTTCGATAAGCAAAATAACAAAAATTGTAGATAATAATATTAACCACTCTGATAAATCAATTATTAATCATATGATTTCGCAAAGATATAGAACACTATTCATCAAGCTGCCGATTGGAATGTTAATGCTTTCAATATTAATATCCTGTTTTGGTGAACCTGAATTTCCTCTTGAACCAGAAATCGAGTTTGCTTGGATAGAAAATAGTAATACTGAAGCAACACAAGACGATGTCTATCTCGCAATTAAATTTAGAGATGGTGATGGAGATTTAGGGTTGGGACAAATGGATACTGTGGGCCCTTATGCTCCTTATGAGGAAGATAAGTTGCCGGAGGATACAGTGAAAAATAAATACCATAATAATTATTTTGTAACTGTATTGAGAAAAGAAAATGATGGCGTTTATAGACCTGTTGTTTTTGAAGCAAATCAAGATTTTAATGGTAGATTTCCAATGCTGAACAACTCAGACAGAGAACGCCCTTTGGAAGGTGAATTGAGATATGGAATCGTATTATATTATGATGGTACTTTTGAATCTCCATTATTGAAAGGTGATTCTGTAAAGTTCAATATTCATATTGCCGATAGAGCTCTCAATGAGAGTAATATAATCACTACAGAGGGAGTGGAAATTGGGAGCCCAAAATCCAAAGATGATCCAAATACACCACCTCCTGGAGGAGATTGATGAAATTATTGGCAATAAGCGGAAAGTGGTCTTCTTTATGTGATTTTGACCAAAATCAAAGAAATATTTTATACCGTGAAATCTCCTTTGTTATTATCCTTCAAAGTTAATAATAAAGGAGATTTTGTGTAAGCGGATAGCGTCTACAAACGGCATGTAGAGTGATTCTCCTGAGTGATCTGCCACATTCATTAAACCGTGGGAAATACGGACTTCTGGTGAAAGACAGAACATTCGATTATAAATATGCATACCAAAACCCCATGTGAAAGAGACGTTATAACTTTGCAGATTAACAAAAAACTCTTCTCTAGTGGATTCTTGTTTTGTGGCAACCGTAAATGATGGAGTGATACCTCCTAATAAATAGAATCTATGATTTTTTCTTCTGTCCGACTGGTACTTTAGCATGATTGGAAATTCTAAAGTAGTATTAGACTGCAATTGTACCAAATCCTCAGGCTTGACAATGATACTGGAAGGAGGAAGTTGGTAACCTAATGTGTCCATGGTAAACCTTCTTGAATAAAAGGAAACATTAGGAGAGAATCTTAATGCCCAGTGACTGTCTTTGGATAATTTGACATTGAGTAGAAAACCTAGTAGGAAACTCGCTGTAGTTTGTGGAGTAATATAAACAGCGGTTGTATCCGTCCCTTCTACACTGAAGGCATTTTGGGAAGGATCTAATCCTACAGGAGAGGAAACGAAGCCTATTTGAAAACCGTAATGAAATTTCTTTTTATCGAATTTCGGTAGGTTTATGACAGTATCTAATGTTTTTCCAGTGTACTGACTATAGGAGTGATGTTGAAGTCCTAATGTCAGTACAAGGAAAAAAGCTGAAAAAATTATTTTTGACCAGTGTAAACTGAGCTTATTCCAAACGTAAGTGAAGTACATGTTACCTTGTTATAGCCTAACTTCTTCATGATACCAGTGAAAGCATCACCATACGGGAATTGCTCAACTGACTCAGGAAGATAAGTATAAGCGGAGTTATCTTTTGAGACAATCTTTCCAATTAAAGGCAAAATATTCATCGAGTAGAATCTGTAAAGCTGTTTAAAAGGGAAGGATTGTGGTTGTGAGAATTCAAGTACAACTAATGTGCCATTAGGTTTAAGAACTCTTTTGATTTCTGATAGACCTTTTTCAAGATTCTCAAAATTACGCACTCCAAAAGCAACTGTCACAGCTTCAAAGGAATTATCTTCAAAAGGAAGATTTTCAGAATCTCCAATTTGCAAATCAATTTTGTCTGATAAACCTCTCTTCGCTACTTTTTCACGACCTACTTTTACCATACCTTCAGAAATATCAGCACCAGTGATTTTGTCTGGACTTAAAGTAGCCCAAGCCTGTAATGCAAGGTCACCAGTTCCTGTAGCAACATCCAAAATTGTTTTAGGTTGTTGTTTTTTAAGCTTGTTGATTGCAACTTTTCTCCAGTATATATCAATACCGCCACTTAAGACTCTATTCAACAAATCATACTTTGCTGATATATTGTCAAACATGTTTGCAACCTGCTCTTTTTTTCCTTCTTCTCTGTTTTTATATGGGAGTACTGTCATGATTTCTTATTTTTTTATCTAACGATTGTTAGAATAATAGATATGATCTATATTGCTCGTTTAAAGCACTTTTAACATAACTAGAACTTCAAACGTGCCACAAAATTATAACTTTTAGAGTGTAGATCAATTTGTTTTGTATATAAACTTTAAATACTATGATTTTGTTGACAAAATTCCTGATTAAATGACTTCAAAATTCACTTTTATTAAAATTTACGGTAGTAGAATTTTATTTTTTGTCTCGATAATTTTTCTTTTTTCAACTCATCATACTTCAGCTCAGAAACTTAAAAAATCATCTGAACTTAAAAAGTATCTCAAATACGCCAAAGAATCCATTGAATTCAACTTATACAAGGATGCCATTGATGCTTTGTTAGAAGTAGAAGAAGAAGGCCGAAAATTTGATGAATGGAACTTTATGATGGGGTATGCTTATCAGCATGCTTTATACCTCAATAAGAGTAAGTCATTAGGCTACTTTGAAAGTATACAAGATAGAGAAATCTATTACGACATTGATTTTTATGTAGCTAAGGCTTTACATCTGAATCATCGCTTTGAAGAAGCTCATAAATTATTTGATAAGTTTTTGAGAGATTATGAGGAGCTTGATGAAGAAACTGTAGCAATGGTTGAAAGATACAAATCGCAATGTGTGGTTGGACAACAGCTCATGAAAGATTCTTTAGACCTTTTGATCGTTAATTTAGGTGAAAACGTTAACACTAAATACACGGAGATTGCACCTGTTCTTTCAGCGGATGAAAATATGATGGTAATTACTTCCAGAAGAGATGGAGGAGTGGGTGGCGAGATTGATGAGCTATCTGGATTATATTATGAGGATGTGTACGTAACACATAGAAATAAGGAAGGAGAATGGAAGAAAGTAACATCAATTAGTAATAACATTAATTCGGTTCACCATGATGCGGCTGTAGGTCTTTCTCCTGATGGTAATACACTGTTTTTATATCATGCTGATGGGAAAATTGGGAAAAACGGAGAATCAGGTGGAGATATCTATCAAAGTAAATGGAATGGTCTTGATTGGTCAAAACCTCAACCTTTGCCATCTACTATCAACTCTGCTTTTTCTGAAACACATGCTACGATTTCTGCAGATGGAAAATCACTTTACTTTACAAGTACAAGAAAAGGTAAAAAAGCTTTAGGCGGACAGGATATATATGTTTCCCACTTACAGGCAGACGGCACATGGGGTGATGCTGAAAATTTGGGTCCTAATATCAATACAGAATATGATGAAGAAGGGCCTTTTGTTCACCCTAATGGAAAAGTATTGTACTTCAGTTCTAAAGGCCATGATGGAATGGGAGGCTATGATATCTTTTATTCTGAATGGGATGAAGAATATCAGAAATGGGGAAAAGCAAAAAATATTGGCTATCCTATAAACACTGCGGATCATGATGTGTTTTATGTGATTTCTTCTGATGGTGAAAGAGGGTATTTTTCATCCATTAGGGAAGACAGTTTTGGAGGGCCAGATATTTATATGGCAATGATTCCATCTAAAACAATCACATTGATTGCGATGAACGGTGAAATTAGAGATGCAGAAACGAATAACCTTATAGAAGCACAAATCAAAGTTATTGATAATAATACAGGAGAGGTGATTCAAGATCTGAAAGCAGAAGGAGGAAAATACCTGTTTTATTTAGATCCATTTAAAAACTATGGAATAAGAGTAATGCAAAATGGTTATTTATTTCACTCTAAAAATGTCTACATTCCAGAACAGACAGATTACATAGAAATCTCTGAAAATATTGCATTACAAAAAATAGGAGACTTAAAGAAAGAAAAATTAAAAAATATCTTTTTCGAAGATCAAGGTCTCACTCCAACGTCAGAGTATGAGTTGGACGATCTTGCAAAATTTATAAAAAGTGTAGAAGGTTATGTAGTTGATGTCAACGTACATTCTGCAAAATATGAAGGAAAAGATTCTTTAGAAGTATTGAAATTGTCACAAAAAAATGCAGAAAATATTTTTAAAGAATTAGTAACCAGAGATGTAGATATGGAGAAGCTCTCTGTCCATGGCTATGGATGGCAACATCCAATTACTTCTAACCTTTCACAACTAGGAAGACTTAAAAATGAAAGAATTGAATATGTAGTAAGAACACCGGAGGAAATTGTAGTATTTGAAGAGATTATTGAAGATGTAGAAGAACCTTTGCCTCAACTTACCCCACATTTAGGCGAGGTTATGGATATTGCAGGTACAATTACTTTTGCCTTTGGAAGTAATACAATTACAGAAGAAAGTTATAGAATTATTGCTCAAGTTTTTGATGTGATGTACAGATATCCAAATCTGGTAGTAGAAGTAGGAGGACATACAGACAACAGAGGTTCAAAATCTTTCAACTATAAATTAGGAGAGAAACGAGCAAGGATAGTTGTTCAAGAACTTGTAAGAATGGGTATAGAAAAAGAAAGGTTGAAATATAAAACTTTTGGATTCGATATGCCTATAGCTGACAATAACACTGAAGAAGGGCGTAAAAAGAACAGAAGAATTTCTTTTACCCCTCTAATGTTTAAATAATAAATTAAATAAATAATTAACAGACAATATTATTTAAAGAGCGGTTCTTTAAAATAACTCAATAAACTAAAAGAAAGGTAGGAGGTTTTATATTAGAATCATCTATTACTGGAGTCGTACACTTTAAATAATATTGTTTTAGTAATTATTATAAGCTAACAATAATAAATCATGTTTTGGTTCGTAATCAAAACATAACGCTGTTTTATCACTTTAAATTAATCATGAATCTGACTTATAAGATTAACATTATGAAAACCTTTCCCATCTACTTCTTATTACTCTTGCTAGCATTCAATATTACCTCTTTCGCTCAGAGTGATGCTAACAAAAATAAATTAAGAAAAGCACTGAAAGAAGCAGAGACTTATCTTCAATTAGAGGAATATCATTATGTAGAGGAAGAAATGTTAGAAGCAGTAAAATATGCTCCTGAAAACATTCTCTGTAACTACTATTTAGGTATTGCTATTTACAATGATCTAACAAAAAATAGAGTTGACGCTCTGCCTTATTTCCAAGTTGTTTATGACAAAGATCCCGATTTCAGACAAGTGGGCTATTGGATGGGTAAAACCTACCAGTTGTCTCATCAATTTACAAGAGCGAGTGAAATGTACTCCCTTGAAAAGAAGAAATTAGCTTCTTTGAAACCGGAGCAAAAAGCATTAGAAGAAAAAAATATTGGTTATGTAAAAGTAACTGAAACAGAACTCGACCGCTATCTTGACCAGTGCGAGAGAGGGCCTTCATTTATGGCTAATGCTGACAATAAGAATTTATTGAACTTGTCGTTAGCCAATACTTACCTTCCAGATATAACACCGATTATTACGGTGGATGGACAAAAGTTGTTTTTCACTTCTCACAGACAGGATATTTCAAGTCATCACGAGCTAGATCCACATGATCAATTGCCTTATCAAGACGTTTTTTATATGGAGCGAAGAGAGGATGGCTTTTGGTCAACGCCTAAGCCAATGGATGAAATTAACACTGAAGAACATGATGCAGCGATTGCATTATCTTCTGATGGAGACCGTTTGTTTTTATATAGAAGTGTTGGTGCCAGTACATTGAATCCAGGTGATATATATGAATCCAATGATTACAGTGGTAAATGGACTATTCCAAGACCTATTGATGCACCTATCAACTCTTCAGCATTAGAGACACACATGAGTATGTCTTCTGATGGTAAAGTTATTGTTTTTACAAGTAACAGAGAGCAAGAAGATGCTCAGGGCGGTATGGATTTATACATCATTCGTCAATTGCCAAATGGAGATTGGGCACTTCCTCAGAATATGGGTAAAAAAATTAATACTGAATTGGATGAAGAATCACCTTATATTCACCCAAATGGGAAAACTTTATATTTCAGTTCTCAAGGGCATAATAGTATAGGAGGCTTTGACGTATTCAAAGTTGATATTGACCTTAAAACTGGAGATTTAGGAGAAGTAATTCAATTGAACTACCCTGTAAATACAGCAAGCGACGATTTATTTTATGTAATGTCGGCCGACGGTTCAGAATCATACTTCAGTTCAGTGAGAGAAGAAGGTATGGGAGGGTATGACATTTATTGTGTGAAAAATAATGAGTCGAATGCCAGAAGCGTATCTTTCTTTGATTTGGAATTTGAAACTGAAGATAGAAGAAATGTAGACGTCTTAGTGAAACTCATCAATGTTAGAACACAAGAGGTTGAAAAAGAACAACTCTTAAAAGCGAATAGAGGCAAATTGGAGTGGATGCATAGATGTAGTGGAAAATATGCACTTGAAGTTTATGCAGATGGTTATTTATTAAAAACAGATCGTTTTGATTTTGCGAAAATTAATAAGCCGACAGTAAATATTCAAGAAACGTATGAGCTTCAAAAAGTTGCTGTAAACAGATCGGAGCCATTGATGAATGTGTATTTTGATGAGGATCAAACCATCAATATGTCATCATCTTCAATGGAATTGAAAGCGTTAAAGAAGTTTATTGAAGATAATGAAGACTACAGTGTTGAAATAGTGGGACACTCTAATTATAATCCAGAGAAAAGTAAACTGGTTTTAGAGTTTATGTCAAAAACTAAAGCAATGGAAACATTGGAGGCATTGAAAACTGTAGGTATTTCAGATGAGCAATTGGTGGATGAAAATACTGGATATGGCATAAGATATCCTATGTATTTACCTGAAAGTGATTATGCATGGAAAAATGAGCGAATGGAGTACATCGTAAGACCAAAAGGATATTCAAAATTAGCCTCAAGAGCATCTGATTGTAGTGTAACTAAGTATGACACTAGTACTTATGTGGTGAAAGAAACAGAAGCAGTAAGTGATGTGGTAAAAGTAAATGAGGAGTCAATCAGCTATTTACTGTCTGAGTTAAGACAATGTTCTTTCTTGGAGTTGGTTGTTGCTTCCGATGCTAATCAAGAGTATTTAGATTTTTCGAATGAGATATTTACTTATTTTGAAAATAATGGAATTCCGAGAGAACACCTTACACTGCAAATGCAGAAAGATGCTCCTCTTTCAATGCGTTTGAGATATAAAGAAATGAATGATTATGCAGGTGCAGGAACTGTTGCAATATTAAATGCTACACAAGATGAAACTGCAACTGATGATGGGATGACTGTTATATCACCATCTGATGAGATGATTGCTGGTAATAACAATAACAGTGTAAACCCTGAGAATCAAAAAGCTTTACAAACTGCGTCAATTGCTAAAGGAACTGAAGATCTTATTTTTGAGAAGGAGATTGAAGATATGACTATTATCTTCCCATTTGATTCTAAAGATTTTGGACATAGTAAAGATGATACACTTCAAAAAATCAAAGACTATTTGAATGCTAACCTTTCTAAGTCTCTTAAAATCACAGGGCATACAGATAGTAGTGGTCCTGAAGTATACAATCAGTACCTTGGTATGGAAAGAGCAAAATCAGTCGCTTTTTTCTTTAGAGATATTGAAAACCCAAATAGAATTTATGTTGACAGTAAAGGGGAGTTAGAGCCTCTTACTAGTAATGCAACAAGAGAAGGAAGAGCACTGAACAGAAGAATTCACTTTAAATTTGGTATCGTTAATACAGGTGATGCTAAATAGATCTTATAGCATAGATAAAAAAAATAGGCTTCCAAATACTGGAAGCCTATTTTTTTATGTCTAAAGAAATGTAGATTAGTCTACAAATTCATCATATACAGCTACTAAGTGCTCTGAGATCATCTCTGCAGAACGTCCTTCGATGTGGTGTCTTTCAATGAAGTGTACCAACTCACCATCTTTGAATAAAGCAATTGATGGAGATGAAGGAGGATAAGGAAGCATTAATTCTCTAGCTTTTGCAACTGCTTCAGCGTCTACGCCAGCAAATACAGTAGCTAATTGAGAAGGTTTTTTAGTTGATGTTTGTAATGAGTGTAAAACACCTGGTCTACAAGTACCAGCAGCACAACCACAAACAGAGTTAATGACTAAAAGAGTAGTGCCTTCTTTAGCAACAGTCTCTTCCACTTGAGTAGCTGAAGTTAAATCAGCAAAACCATTGTCAGTTAACTCCAATTTCATAGGAGTTGTTAAATGTTCAGGATACATAATTTATATAAATTAAATTTTTCGTTATTCTATAAAAATCCAAGTTCTAATTTGGCCTCTTCAGACATCATATCTGTAGTGTAAGGAGGTTCAAAAGTTAACTCGATTTCAACTTCACTTACTTCTTCAACAGCTTTAACTACTTGTTCAATTTCACCAGGAATTTGCTCCGCTGAAGGGCATGAAGGAGTAGTCAATGTCATAAGAATATGCACTTTATTGAGCGGAGGAATAATATTGATATCATAAATTAATCCCAACTCAAAAACGTCTACAGGTATTTCTGGATCATAAACTGTTTTGATCGCAGTAACAATTTTATCTTTTAAGCCTTCTGTATTTTCCACTTTTGTCTAATTTTTAGATTAACCCTTTGCACTATAAGCTAAAGCGTAAAACTTCATTTGCTTAATCATTGAAGCAAAACCGTTAGAACGTTGCGAACCAATTACACCGTTCATACCAATTTTGTCAAAGAAGAATAAATCTGCATTAATAATTTCTTGAGGTGTTCGGTTATTTAAAACACGGATCAATAAGCTGATAAGACCTTTTGTAATGTCTGTATTACTGTCTGCATTGAAAATAACATGACCGTCTACAAAATCAGTAGTTAGCCACACTTTTGACTGACAACCTTTGATGATGTTTTCATCTACTTTGTCACTTTCATCTATAGCAGGAAGGTCTTGACCCAATTCCATGATATAGAAAATTGTTGATTCTCTATCTCCATCTAAAAGATCAAATTCATCAATGATCTCATTTTGGATCTCCTCTATATTTTTTGTCATTACTGCCATTGTATATCTTAAATTTTAACCAAACATTTTAACTATACGTACCAACCCTTCAATAAATTTATCAACTTCTTCAAACGTATTATAAGCGGAGAATGAAGCCCTAACAGTTCCTTCAAGTCCGTATCTAGCCATGAGTGGTTGAGTACAATGATGTCCTGTTCTTACAGCGATACCACGGGCATCCAACATCATTCCGATATCATAATTATGAATATTTTCAATTACAAACGATAGTACACTCACTTTGTTTTGAGCTTCGCCGTAAATTTTTGCAGTAGGAACTTCTTTCTTTAATTTCTCAGTAGCATAGTCAAGCAATGCTTTTTCGTGAGCGGCAATATTCTCTCTTCCCCACTTATTAATGAACTGAACAGCTACACCAAATGCAATTGTGTCTGCAATATTGGGAGTACCTGCTTCAAATTTATAAGGGAGTTCATTGAAAGTTGTACCATCAAAAGAAACCTCTTTGATCATTTCGCCACCGCCTAGGAAAGGAGGCATAGCATTTAAAAGTTCTTCTTTACCATATAAGAAGCCCATGCCTGTTGGTCCAAACATTTTGTGGGCTGAAGTAACAAAGAAGTCACAATCCATAGCTTGAACATCTACAGTAAGGTGCGCTGCCGATTGTGCTCCATCAATCAATACTTTTGCGTTTACTTCATGTGCTTTTTGGATAATTTCTTCCACAGGGTTGATGGTACCCAAAGCATTTGAAGCATGGTTTACTGCAACAACTTTTACTTTGTCCGAAAGTAATCTTTCATATTCTTCGAAAATAATTTCACCTTCTTCACTAATAGGAATAGGGATTACAGAAGCACCTTTTTCTTTGGCGATCAACTGCCAAGGTACAATATTGGAGTGGTGTTCCATGGTAGATACCAAAACGATATCACCTTCATTCAACACCATTCTTCCGTAAGTTTGAGCTACTAGGTTAATTCCTTCAGTAGTTCCCTTTGTAAGAATAACTTCCTCAGATTTTCCCGCATTAATAAATTCTTGAAGGAGCGTTCTAGTTTCTTCAAATGCCTTAGTGGCTTTATCTGCTAAAGTATGAGCACCTCTATGAACATTGGAATTGTATCCGTCGTAATATTCTTGCAATGCATCAACTACCACTTTGGGCTTTTGATTTGTTGCGGCATTATCAAAATATATTAAAGCATGTCCGTTTACCTCAGTGCTTAGAATAGGAAATTCTTTACGAAGTTGTTCTACATCAATCATTTTCTCTCTTATTTAGAATGAATCTACTCTAATTAAGTTGCAATTTTATATAAAAGTTCGTCTTGTTCAAGTTTCTTAAGCTATTCGTATAAAATAATTGCAAAAAAAGATGATTATATGAACAATTATTAATATTTGGAATAAAATGCTCGAAAAAAAGTCACTTTTTAAGTAAACTAATTTAGACTTCAAAAGTTCTTTTTTCTGCTTACTTTGGAATTATTACCTTTTTGCAACAGCGTCATACTTGCAACATTTTTGCAAATTAACTTTCTAACTATTTATTTTGCAGTATGATTAAAACAATGAGACAAAATATCGTTAAATACGCAGATCAAATAGGATTCACTGGATCTTTATTCTGCCTGATACATTGTATTCTGACTTCAGGAATAATTGTTATCAGTTCTGCTGTGTCTCATAGTGGTGAACATCATCATGATCATGCACATACGCTTGACGTCTGGGGCGTGCTTGATATCACTATGATTTTGATTAGTGGCGTGGCAGTTTTTTTTGCTACCAAAAAGACGAAATCCGATCTCTTAAGAAATGGCATGTGGTTATTTTACACTGTTTACGCCTTCAGTATGATGGTAAAATATGTGGGATATGAACCGCTATGGTTAGCTATTGTTTCTTATGGTGCGTCTATTGGTTTGATTGTTAGTCATTTGATTAACTTAAAGCAAACACATACAAAGCAATCTGAAGTTTGTACGTGTTAGCTCTATCTATTTCTTATTAATTTAAAACTTCTACTATTTCCGTGTTTTTCAGTCGGTAGATAAGACTGAAAAAATCATCTCTATTTAATTCTAGCCTACCTTTTACAATTACCTTTTTGTTGACTAGGTTTTGTCGTTTTGGAGTGTCCAATTCCATCACGGTTTCAGGGCCTGCATTTCCACAGAAAAAACAGTTGGCAAAAGCCATGTAGGAAAGGATACTAGTCCCGTCTTCACTATCAACAGGCAGTATATACCCGCTGATAGTGATCATAGAACCATCAATCATTTCCACTTCTCCACCAAAAATAGGTTCTGAAACTTCAAAGCCTAAGGTTTCATCCATGTAGGTTTTCATTTCAACATGACTGAGCGTTTTCCAAACTTCCTCAGGAGAAATTTGTGCCCATGATGAAGTGGAGAGTATTAGAAAAAAGAGCGATGCGATATATAAAAATTTCATATTATTCTGATAATGCCTGTGATATGTTTGTTTTAGCTGCTTGTATGGCTGGAACAATGGAAGCTATAAAACCAATACTAATAGTGCCAATAAATAAGTACAATTCACCAATAGTAAACGTAAAACTACTAATATTTAAGGATTGGAGCGCTTCAATAGAAGTAGATGCTACCCCAATAGTTGCGTGACTTATTGTTATGCCAATGATGAAACCTAAAAGAGCACACAATAATCCTTCGGTCAATAATAAACCAAAAATATAACTCTGTTTGGTGCCTAGTGATCTCATGTAAGCTAATTCATATTTTCTTTCCTTTAATGAATTATATAAAGAAATGAAGATACTTAAGCCTGAAACAATAATGATAGCAATGGCTAAATATTGTAAAGCTAGGATGACATCGCCTACCAAACTTAATAGTCGAGCAGTTTCATAAGCAGGACTAGCCGCTTGCATAGAAGTTTGCTCATTGATCATTCTTGGTAGTGCTATGGCGCCCATTGGGTTTCTGAACTTAACCAACAAAGTTGTGATTTCTTTTTCAGCATCCTCATGATCGTCATGATAGGTATGTGTTTCATGGCCGTCATGGCCGTCATGGTCGTGCTCATCATGATCCTCATCCTCATCTCCATGGTCATCATGTTTATGAGCATGCTTTTTATGATGTTTATCCTTCTTTTTACCAGACAGGTTACCATAATTTACTTTACTCTTTGGCTCATGTTTATGGACATCCCAAATTGAATTCAAACTGGTCATAATTAAATTATCAATGACAGTTCCCGTTGTCTTTAGAATTCCAACCACCACAAAGTGTTCATCATCATGACTGTGTCCTTCTTCACCCATACCATGAGAACTATGGAAATCATCACCAATTTTCAACCCTAACTTTCGGGCGACGTTCGCTCCAATTGTAGCTTCAAAAGAACTCTTTTCATTCCACATTTTTCCTTCCAAAAGCTGAACTTCGTACAAGTCAGTGTATTCATGAGTGGTTCCGACAATTCTGTAACCTTTATAATTATCACCTAATGACTGTGGAATAGCTTTATCAATAAGTGGGTGCTTTTTTAATCTCATGGCATCTTCAAGTAGTATATTTCCTGTCGGATTATCTACCTGATAAATTGCACAAAGGATTAATTGTAAAGGACTTCCTTTTGCTCCGACAACCATTCCAATGCCAGCTTTATTCTTCTCAAGTGTAGTTTGAAAATAATCTTGAGCCAAAAGAAGTGCAGAAATGATACTTACTCCAAAAGCGAATAATGTAAGGTTGAGTGAAGTGCTAAGAGGTTTGTGCCAAAGGTTTTTCCAGGCAAATTTGAATATATTCATGATTATTGGATACTTTTTAGCGTTAGGATGTGATCTTGAAATTCTTCTTTTAATCGGCTGTCGTGAGTGACAATCACTAAAGCACTATTTTCTTCAGAAGCTATTTCTTTTAATAGGCGAATGACTTCAAAAGCATGGCCATCATCCAAACTTGCAGTAGGCTCATCTGCTAATAGTAAGGCAGGTTTATTAATCAAAGCCATAGCTACAGAAAGACGTTGTTTTTCACCTTCACTCATTTTTTTAGGTGATCTGTCCTTGTGTTTCACTATACCTAACTTTGTCAACAAATGATCAATTCTATTTTTATCAACTTTTTTACCGCCAGCTTGTTGTGCAAAAGCTAGATTCTCAACAACAGTAAGGGCCTGTGCGAAATGAGGTTTTTGGAAAATAATCCCAATATTTTCGCCTCTGAATTGATCCATTTCCTTACTTTTCAGTGTAGAAATATCAATATTATTTATGCTGATTTTTCCTTCTGTACAAGGCAGTAAACCTCCTAATAAGTGCAGTAATGTGGTTTTTCCGCACCCAGAAGGGCCCAATATTAATAATTTATCTCCGGAAGAAATCTCAAAATCTGGGAATGAGATAGTACTTCCTTTTGGATAAGTGTATTGCAGTTGACTCGTTTGTATCATTATGTTTATACTTTGTGACAAAAGTAATAGGAAAGGAAGATTAAATATAACATTCTGATTGATATTGGATAAGATTTATAATTTTAAAAGAACTTTTATAAAAGAGAGCGGAAATGAATGAGAATCGAGAGATATTTTTTTGTACTATATAAAGATTGATTTTTAATGTTTCAATAAATAGAATATTCGCTTTTTGAAAAAGGATGCTCTGATATATTTTTTCTTATGTTTGCTTTACTTAAAGTGTATTCTACTAAATAAATCCTCAAATTTTTTAATCATTTAAAGTATGTACAAAAAACTAATCATTGCAATGACTTTTTTATTCATTGCACTTCAATCTTCGGCTCAGCAATTTCAAACTCCTTCATATGCTTTTTCACATAAAAAAACGGCTTATATCACATTAAATGATGGTACTGAACTGAAAGGTATTTTAAAAGACTTAGACAGAAAGAAGGGTATCATCAAAGCACTTAAGTTTGAAGATGGTGAAGGGAAAAAGCACAAACTATTGGCATCTGATGTAAAGTATATGTACTTACCTCCAAGTGGCTTGGACAAGCTTCAAAAAACAATGGATTTCTTGGGAGATTCTAGAAAATGGAACGATGAGAAATTGGATCAAGATTTATTGAACAAAGGTTTGGTTTACTTTGAGCAAGCAAATGTAAAAATAAAGAAAAAGGAAATGCTTTTATTAGTACAATTATTAAACCCTATGTTTAGTAAAGTAGTGAAAGTATACCATGATCCAATAGCTGGTGAAACAACATCTGTAGGTGTAGGTCCTATGAAAGCTGGTGGTATTGCAAAGTCTTACTACATCAATGTAAACAACGATAAGGCTGCTTACAAAGTAGCTAAGAAAGATTACAAAAAAGAATTTGTTCCAATGTGGAAATCATGCTCTAAAGTAGCAGAACAATATGGTGAAGATGTGAACTGGAGAGATTTAGCAAAGCATGTTCTTTTATACTCTGAGTGTTCAGACGAGAAAAAGGAATTAAAATAATCTACTTTAATTCATAATACACTTATAAGTAGTTCTTGGTGAAATTTTCAAGATATATAAAAAAGACTTTCTTTTTACATGAAAAGAAAGTCTTTTTTAGTAGTACTTTTTTTGATCTAGTTCACTGGTGTTGCTAAAGACCTAGTTTTAGTTCTACCGTTTGTTTTTTGAATGTTCTTGATGGCACTATCAATTTGCATTAAATTATATTTCATAGAACCTTTAGTGAAAGTACTTGAGTTTTCAAGTTTTTCATAGTCTGGAATAAGCTTGGAATATTTTAAAGCATCCTCAACATTATTTTGTAGAATAGCTACAGTCGCTAAGTTGGCGTGCATTTTTTCCAAAAGTTCTGGATTGTCTACTTTAGAAAGAGCCGCTTCCCATTCTTTTTGCAGTTCAGCCAATACAGGTTTTACATCATCAAACGATTTTCTTTTCTTTTTACTTAAAGACAGCAAAGCTCTGATTTCATTAGCAGCTTTTTCAGTTGATGCTTCTAGCTCAGCGATTTCCTTCACACTGATTTTGTAGATAACACCAGTAAACGTTTGTGTGTACCCGACAATCTGATCTTTTAACTCGATTCTTGCATCCTTAATCATATCACGGATAATGTCTGATTGATAGTTTCTTAATTTTCTTTCAATCAACTTCTGACGTTTTTCGGGCTTTTTTGTCATTCTAAGTTGTTGTCTGAAAGTAGGATTAAGCATAAAATCTTTCAGCTTGATGTAGGCTACATCACCTTCCTGTTGATCATTGACTAAAAATTTAATTCTCTTTTCTAAATAAACATCCCCTTGAGCATTAGAAACTGTAAGAAGAGATGAAATATTTGTTTCACAGATGATACTTTCCTTATCAGACGGATCAATGTCCAGCTGAATATTATTGACTTCAAACTTGTCATTAACAAGCTTCACAATAATATCTGGTTTTTGTTCATTTGAAGTGTAAAGTGGTTTCAGTGTTAAATATTTATCAGCAATTTTGTTGAGTGTATCCACACGGCATTCTTCAAGTTGCAAGCCTCTTTTATTATAAGGTAGACTTTTATACTTTTCCTCTAGATTCCTCCAGTCACTCTGATAAATAGGGTTTAACCCAGATTCAATTTCAACAGAATAATATTCCCCTCCTGAGTCGATTGTTTTGGCTGGCGATGTTTCTAGTTCCCAGCTGATATAGCTTTTAGACGCCTTGAATTTTTTTTGAGCATTACAGATGTCAGCAGTAAATAGAATGCAAAGGAGGATTGATAATTGATAAAAAATATGATTTCTCATTGTAAAAAAATAAAGTATTAAAAAGTTGCTTTAAAGTACTACTGCCGTAAATATAGAGATAAAAAGTGATCACATACTTTGTTATATTTTTAAGTTCATCAAAAACTTAATGAAATATAATTTGTATAAAATTTCATATTTAATTGTGAAATTCGTCCATTATTCATAGTTTTATTGCGAAATGAGAAATTCAGTAGAAAATATCGTAAAGTCATGGTGGTGGCACTCAGTTAAATCAAATTGAGTGGCAGACGCGTATAGGCTTTATTTTAAAATATATATTGAAGGCTCGCTGTTCACTCAGTGAGCTTTTTTTGTGCCTTATTTTAAGGTAACAAAGAAAAAATTGGAATGAGTACCTAAAAAACAAAATTAATATACTACGTCATGTATCGATTTAATAACACACATGCACAACTACTGGCAGACACGGTGACACCAGTGAGCATCTATCTTAGAGTAAGAGATAGATTCGCAAATAGTTTATTATTAGAGAGTTCTGATTACCATGGAGCGGATAATAGTTATTCTTTTATTTGCTGTGAACCCATCGCAGAATTTTCAGTTCAGGATAAATTATTAAGGGTTCAATACCCGAATAAAGAAGAGGAAAAAAGAGAGTTAACAACACATGCAGAGGCATTAAAAGAACTATCGACTTTCTCAAAATCTTTTGAATACGAGCAAAAAGAAGATCAGAAGTTTCCTTCTCATGGACTTTTCGGTTACATGACGTATGATGCGGTACAGTCCTTTGAGGAAATTACTTTTGATGATGATAAAACAGATACAGGTATTCCTCAAATCAGATATCAAGCATTTAGATATGTGATTGCGATAAATCACTTTAAGAATGAGTTGCATATTTTTGAACATATTCCTGAAGGGGCTGATTCGGAAAGCAATATTGAGGAAATTAAGTCTTTGATCAAAAGTAAAAACTTCCCTGCTTACCATTTCTCAAGAACAGGAGAGGAGACGACAAACTTCACAGATGAGGAATTTTTGAAAGTAATAAAAAGCGGAAAAGATCACTGTTTCAGAGGGGATGTATTCCAGATTGTACTTTCAAGAAGATACCAACAGGATTTCCAAGGAGACGAGTTCAATGTGTACAGAGCATTACGTTCTATCAACCCTTCTCCTTATTTATTCTATTTCGATTACGGTACATATAAAATCTTTGGTTCTTCTCCAGAAGCTCAGATTATTATAAAAGATAAAAAAGCGACGATTCACCCTATCGCGGGTACTTTCAAACGTACAGGTAATGATAAAGCTGATGCAGAAATTGCTCAAAAGCTTTATGATGACCCAAAAGAGAACTCAGAACACGTTATGCTTGTTGATTTAGCAAGAAATGATTTGAGTAGAAATGGCGATAATGTAGAAGTAGAGGTATTCAAAGAAATTCAATATTACTCTCACCTGATTCACTTGGTTTCTAAAGTAAATGGTCAATTATCAGAAGGAACTGATCCTTTAAGAGTGGTTGCTGACACATTCCCTGCAGGAACACTTTCGGGTTCACCGAAATACAAAGCCATGGAATTGATTGATAAATACGAAAACGTAAGAAGAAGTTTCTACGGTGGAGCGATTGGTTTTATGAGCTTTGAAGGTGATTTCAACCATGCCATTATGATCCGTTCATTCTTGAGTTTGGACAATCAATTACACTACAGAGCAGGTGCAGGTGTAGTCGCTCAATCTTCTGAAGAAAGTGAATTGCAGGAGGTGCATAATAAATTAGCGGCATTGCGTAAGGCAATGGATATGGCAGAAGAACTATAATACAGGGAAGAAAATTTGATGAAGGCAATGAAAATACTTGTTCTAGATAATTATGATTCGTTTGTGTACAACCTAGTACATTACTTAAGAGAATTAGGGCAGACGGTAGAGATATATAGAAATGATAAAATCACTTTGAAAGAGGTAGGGAAATATGATAAAATCCTTCTTTCTCCAGGTCCTGGTATTCCATCGGAAGCGGGAATTATGCCTGAGGTGATCAAAGAATACGGTTCGTCTAAAAGTATTTTGGGCGTTTGTTTGGGACATCAAGCGATTGGTGAAGCATTTGGAGCATCGTTGGAAAACAATTATCCTTTACATGGTGTTCAGGATAACGCTCAAGTAGTAACGCCAGATGCGAGATTATTCCAAGGCTTACCCAATACTTTTAAGATTGGGCATTATCATTCATGGGTGATTCAGTCAGACAGTTTAGAAGGAACACCTTTGAAAGTAACAGCACGTGACGAAAATGGATTTGTGATGGCTGTTCAACACAATGAATTTGATGTACAAGGTGTACAATTTCATCCAGAGTCTGTATTGACAGAACACGGGATGGCAATTCTTAAAAACTGGATTCAAGGCTAACTAATAAAACAACCATGAAAAAGATATTAAACAGACTTTTTGAATACGGTTCTTTAACGGAACAAGAAGCAAAAGAAACGCTTACTAAACTAGCACAAGGGGAGTTTAATCCTAGTCAGATTGCTGCTTTCTTGACAGTATATTCTATGCGTAGTATTACGGTAGAAGAGTTGACTGGTTTTAGAGATGCCATGTTGGAGTTGTGCTTGAGAATTGATTTGGATGACTATGATGCCATGGACCTTTGCGGTACAGGTGGTGATGGTCAAGATACGTTCAATATCTCTACACTATCCTCTTTTATAGTGGCAGGTGCTGGTCAAAATGTGGCAAAGCACGGTAACAATGGTGTTTCATCAGTATGTGGATCATCAAACTTAATGGCTCATTTCGGCTATGAGTTTACAAACGACATTGATACACTAAGACGCAATTTGGACGAGGCAGGGATCTGCTTTATTCATGCTCCATTGTTTCATCCAGCAATGAAAAATGTAGCGCCTATCCGTAGAGAATTAGGAGTGAAAACTTTCTTCAATATGTTGGGACCAATGGTGAATCCATCATTCCCGAAAAAGCAAATTGTAGGGGTATTCAGTTTAGAAATTGCACGTTTGTACGGTTACTTGTATCAACAAACTGACAAGCAATTTGCCATCCTTCATTCATTGGATGTGTACGATGAAATCTCATTGACTTCTCCATTTAAGATTATCACAAAAGAAAGTGAGCGTCTATTGAAGCCGGAAGATTTAGGTTTGCATTACCAGACAAAAGAATCACTTTTCGGTGGAGGAACAATTGCGGAATCAGCAAAAATTTTCACTGATGTATTGGAAAACAAAGGTACACTTCCGCAAAAAGAAGCAGTACTAGCCAATGCCGGTGTAGCGATTGCGACAGGTAAAGGTTTAGCATTTGAAGAAGGTGTGGCACAGGCCAAAGAATCACTGGAATCAGGTGCGGCACTGAATGCATTTAAAAAATTGATTAATTCATAAGGACTATTCGTCTAAATAATAAAAGAGAAATGACAATTCTAGATAAAATTGTTGCCCATAAAAAAATCGAAGTAACAGCAAGAAAAGAGTTATTAAGTGTTCAAGATTTAGAAGGAAGACCATTATTTGACAAAGAACCTGTTTCTGCCAAATCATGGATTACAAGTCCGAATAGATCAGGAATTATTGCTGAATTCAAAAGACAATCTCCTTCAAAAGGTTTGATCAACGGAACTGCCAAAGTTTCTGATGTAGCTGAAGGGTATTATAAAGCAGGTGCATCTGCCATGTCAGTTTTAACAGATCAAGAGTTTTTCGGTGGAACAGTGGATGATTTATTGGCAGCGAGATCTGTTTCTCCAGTGCCCATCATCAGAAAGGATTTTATCGTAGATGAATATCAAATCATTGAAGCTAAATCAATCGGTGCAGATTTTATTCTTTTGATAGCCTCTTGTTTGACTCCTGAAGAAAGTAAGCATTATGCTACAGTAGCAAGAAACTTAGGTTTACAAATTCTTTTGGAAGTACATGACGAGCAAGAATTAGAAGCTCACGTTTGTGATAAAATGGACTTGATTGGGGTGAACAACAGAAACCTGAAGACTTTCGAAGTAAGTATTGAAACGTCAAAAAGGTTAGCTGAATTGATTCCAAATGAGTACGTAAAAGTATCAGAAAGCGGTATCAGCAATATTGAAAATATCAAAGAATTAAAGAAATACGGTTATCAAGGTTTCTTAATCGGTGAGAACTTCATGAAAACGGAAGATCCTGCCAAAGCAGCCATTGATTTTATGAAACAACTGTAGGGGTAGACCTATGTGTCTACCCGAAATATTTTTTAAATATTTAAAATATTTTCCATTTCTGATTGTCAGTATGAAAACGGATACGGTTGATTTGAGGGTAATAATCAAAGCTTCTGTAAAACTGTTCTCTAGCTCCTGACATTTCATATTTACCAAGTACTTTGACATTACTTTGCTTCAAGTAAATCTCAGCAGGAGAGTCTTCCGTTCCATAAACGATTACTTTCCCAGACTTATGGTGAATATCAATGGAGTCCGCTTTGATTTCGATAGATGGATCAATAAAGTAAGCCTTTCCTCTTAGACATAACAGGTGTTTTGGAGCATCAATGTAAGCATTATCAGCACTGTATTCTAGCGATCTTTCACGATCATAGAATTGTTGATTGCAACTAATAATTAGTAAAATGAAACAAGAATATAGTGCTGATTTGATCATGTTCTCAATGAATACATTTTGTGCTCACAAAGATATTTAATCTTGAGGATTTATCTTATTGAATTAAGTCCAATCTATTATCTAATACATTGAACACACAGTTTTTATTGATCTTGAATTCACCTTTTTTGGAAAGCTTATTTACGATTGAGGTAGAATTTGAAGAAAGTATGTTCAAGGGGTTAACAATTTGAATTGTGATTGGATCTTCTTTAGATCCATAAATAATAAGCTCATTGGTAGTAATATTTTGTTTTACTTTAGAACTCTTGATAATTAAATCTTCAAAAGTAATGGATACATTACCGTAATGGGAAATGTATTGTTTATTACTTTCAAAAGTAGAAGAATCTGATTCGGAGATTGGGTATGTAGGTATTCTAATATCTTGTTCATCTTTTTGAGGTAAGATATTAGGGTTGATCAGTAAGTCCAATTTATAGTCTGAATCTAAAAATATTGGTTTTACAAACTCATCATTAAGATCAATGATTTTAATAGGATTGGCTTTTGAAGCATAAAAAATGATCACTTCATCAAAAGCATTGTATTTGACACTGTCATTTACAATTAAGAAATGGCTGATTTCAGTTTGAACATTTCCACTATGTAAGTAGATCTCTGTTTTCTTATCAAAAGAGGAGTGTTCTGATGTGAACTTTGGAGTTAGATTATTTTGTGCAAATATGATGTTTGGAATAATTGAAAGACAAAGAATGAAGATGCTTGCAATAGTTGTTTTCATTTTAATAAAGTATAAGTTATAAGTTTCGTAACATGAATACTGACAAAAAAATAGGTGAAGTAGTCAATTGGAAGGTCTGCGGAATGCGCGATAAGCAGAATATTTCTGATGTTTTAACATTGAAACCAGACTATTTAGGCTTTATTATGTATCCACCTTCAAGCAGGTATATTGAAAGAGAAGACGTTTCTTTTTTAGAGCAAAAATGGAACAGCTCAACCAAAAGAGTAGGAGTGTTTGTGAATGAAACGGTTGAGAATATTCTAGCTTCAGCGAAGAAGTATCATTTTGATGTGATTCAATTACATGGAAGTGAAACACCGGAAGAAGCAAAACAATTGAAAGAAGAAGGGTTGGAAGTTTTCAAAGTGTTTGGAATCAAAGATGAATTTGACTTTTCAGTATTGACTCCTTACGAACCTTATGTGGATTACTTCCTCTTCGATACAAAGTCACCTCAACATGGAGGCACAGGCGAAACATTTGATTGGGGAGTATTAGAACAATATAATTCCACAAAACCTTTTCTTCTAAGTGGAGGGCTTTCACTTGGAAATATTAAGAATATCAGAAAGTTAGATCATTTACCTTGCAAAGGAATTGATGTAAATAGTAAATTTGAGGTATCACCTGCTTTCAAAGATATTGAGCAGTTGACTTCTCTAAGCGATTGGGTGAAATCTATCAACAACAAAAACAAATAATACGATGACATATCAAGAACCAGATCAGAATGGCTATTATGGCCAATTTGGAGGGGCATATATCCCAGAGATGCTTTATCCAAACGTGAAAGAATTGAAGGATAATTATGAGGCTATGATGGCCGATCCAAAATTTAAGGAAGAGTTTGATGGTTTATTAAAAGATTATGTTGGTAGACCTACTCCTTTGTATCACGCAAAGAAGCTTTCAGAAAAATATGGTGCGAAAATCTATTTGAAAAGAGAGGACTTGAACCATACGGGAGCACATAAAGTGAACAATACAATTGGTCAGATTCTTTTAGCGAAAAGATTAAAGAAAAAGAAAATCATTGCAGAAACTGGTGCAGGTCAACATGGTGTGGCAACAGCTACAGTTTGTGCGTTGATGGGATTGGAATGTATCGTGTACATGGGTGAAATTGACATTGCTCGTCAGCGTCCAAATGTAGAGCGCATGCGTTTGTTGGGAGCAGAAGTAATTCCTGCCACAAGTGGTTCAAAGACTTTAAAAGATGCAACAAACGAAGCAATGCGTCACTGGATTAACAACCCAGATGATACTCACTATATCATCGGTTCAGTTGTAGGACCTCACCCTTACCCTGATATGGTAGCGAAATTCCAGTCTGTGATTTCTGAGGAGATCAAAGAGCAATTAAAAGAGAAGGAAGGAAAAGAAAACCCTGATCACGTGATTGCTTGTGTTGGTGGAGGAAGTAATGCGGCAGGAGCATTCTATCATTACTTAAATGAATTGGATGTAAATCTTGTAGCCGTTGAAGCAGCCGGTCTAGGTGTAGAATCTGGTGAGTCTGCAGCAACTACAGCTTTAGGTACTCCAGGTGTATTACATGGTAGTAAAACGATCTTAATGCAGACAGAAGACGGTCAAGTAGTAGAGCCTTATTCTATTTCTGCAGGTTTGGATTACCCTGGTATCGGACCAATCCACGCTTTCTTGTTTGACTCAGGTAGAGCGCAGTTCAAATATGTGACAGATGATGAGGCCATGAATGCAGGTGTTGAGTTGTCACGTTTGGAAGGAATTATTCCAGCCGTAGAATCAGCACACGCTTTTGCAGCATTAGCAAAAATGGATTTCAAGAAAGATGATGTGGTAGTAGTCAACCTTTCTGGTAGAGGAGATAAAGACTTGGAGACGTACATCAAGTGGGGTAATTACTAGAAAATCCTCAAAACATAGATATTGAAGGCTAGCATTCTTTAAGGGTGCTAGCCTTTTTTGATACTTTTTCGGAAGTAAATGACCTCATTACGGAAAGCATAATAGTAAAAGGTTGCGTTTTAAATCATTATTAAAACTCATCTTACAATTACTAAAACAAAAACCAAAATGAGAGATTTATTATTATACATCGCTTTTATACTGTTCATGTCTTCTACTGCAAATGCCCAACTGATTCCAGTAGAAATCGACCTTTCCAAAAAGAATCCTACTTATCCTTTTTTGCCAAAGGATATGCCGTCAGTGATCAATGACCTAGATCAAATCAAACTATCTTCACCTGTATCTGTGCTGACTGAAAATGAAGATTATATCTATGGTACTATCAAGTTCATTCAAGGTGGAACGAATAACCTTATTACTGTTATTCATGTGAAAGATCAGCTGACTGGAGATAAAGTGAAGTTGAAATTGGAAGACATTAAGTCCATCATTCTTACAGGAGAAAAAACAATTTCAGTAGAACAGCTTTCTAATCAGCATAAATCCATCAACTATGTGGGCGATAAAGATATTTCTAGAGTAAAGAAGTTAGGATTTGCTCAAAATCAAGTAACCTATTTTGAGAAAATAAAGATCAAAAAAGGGAAAAAAGAAAAAGAAGCTTTACTGCAGGCTGTGAACTATGAATGTATGGGCTATAATCAAGTGACGTTATATTTTGATCCTCAGTCAAAACCTACTCAAGTAAAGGTTAATTTGGACATCAAAGAGCAAGGATATCGTTACAAAGGTGCAGTGATGGAATTTGTACCTGATGCTTACTATGTGAAAAATAACACCACTGACGAAGTGATTCATATTTCTCAAAAATCATATAAACAATCGAATGGTGAGTATGTGTCATCGGTTTATGAGAATGCTGAATTGGTAAGCAACCTAAAGAAAGGGAATGAAGCGTCTGTGAGTAAATACAGTGAGCAGAACTGGGCTTTCTTTTTATTGAACACAATCAATTACAATAATCAATTGAATGCAACAGTAGAAAGTAAATAGATAAAAGTCTATTTTATTCAGAAAGATAAGTGTAGATTTAAGCAGTAAATCCTAAGTATAGAATGAGGTTCTAACTTTGGGTTTACTGCTTTTAATTTATAGATAAATAAGATGAAGATATATTTTTCAGGT
Source organism: Flammeovirga sp. SJP92 (assembly GCF_001583495.1). Classification (GTDB taxonomy): domain Bacteria; phylum Bacteroidota; class Bacteroidia; order Cytophagales; family Flammeovirgaceae; genus Flammeovirga. The sequence goes on from NZ_LQAQ01000100.1 coordinate 27,146, forward strand.
TCAATCAGAGGTGGTAGGGAAGACGCCGAGCTGTATGCCCAAATTATTGAAGAACTAAAGCAATACGGTGAGGTATTGACAGAACATATTGGCCAAATGGATCTTCAAGAAGAGGAAATCACTGATGAACAAATTCACAATCAGGATATGGCTTGGCTGACGGCTTCAGATATAATAATTGCAGAAGTGACGGTTCCTTCATTAGGTGTGGGTTACGAGATAGGAAGAGGTTTGGAGATGAAAAAGCCGATCTATTGTTTTCATAGAACTGAAAAAACTTCAGCTATGATTTCAGGGTGTAAAGAAATAAAAACATTTAAGTATGCTCAATTGGAAGAAATAAAAATACTTTTTTCAGAAATATTTAAAGAGCTGTAAAGTATTTTCAATGAAGATGTTAATAGGGTATGAAGTTTATTGGGAGGCCCAAAGATCCAATTAAATTATTGAACATGTTCATGCTTTTAGATTGGGTTTTTTCTATATTGTATTATTAATACTCTTAGTTTTTATAATTTTCTACTACAATAGATAGAATTACAAGCGATACAAAATTCAAAATTTCATGGGAAAGCGACTTACTTTTTTACTTTATTACCTTATGTCCTCATTGCTTGCAGTAGCTCAATTAGCCAATACAAATCATAATACATTATCATCAAAAAAAGGACAGGTATTGGAGTTTAAAGATCAGAATCAATTACTTTCTCCAAGGTTAGGTTTCGGTTATGCCAATGATGCTAACTACATTTACGTCACTTCAGGTGTTACTGTGAATAAAGAATTTCAGAATACAATAGAAAGATATGATCCTAAAGAAAATCAATGGGAATTGCTGTCAAAGAAGCTTTCACCGCTTCAATATTCAAGCCTGTCACTGAGTAATGATAAATTGTATGTCATTGGCGGTGTCAATAAGAATGGCAGGGTCAGTTCAAAAGTAGTAATATATGATTTAAAGACTGGAGACTTCTCAAAGGGAACAGAACTGTCATCTCCAATATATAGTTGTGGCTCTGCTGTTTGGGGTGGACATATTTATGTTTTCGGAGGAGCCTATGATAAAACATTTTATTCTAAGTCATTAAAAAGATATGATCCCAAAGCAAACACTTGGGAGACACTGACCGATATGCCGTCAAAGAAAAGCACTAAAGGTGAAATCATAGATGGTAAATTGTATACGATAGGAGGTTACAATGGGAAAAAAGCGTCAAACAGTGTGGATGTATATGATATCTCAACAGATAAATGGGGGCATGTATTTGATTTGCCGGTAGAAGTTTCAGCACATGCCACTGCTGTTATCGATGGTAAAATTTGGATTGTAGGCAATTACAATGAAGAAAGTTACTTAGCTTCTATTGATCCGATCAATAAGATATATATTGAGTACAACTCCAATATGAAAGTCAGCCGTCATGGTGGTTGTGCGTATATCAACAATGAATTGTATATTTTTGGAGGAATAACTTCTACGACCGGTAAGGCACTTAGCAGTGTACAGAAGCTTGAAATGTAATTATAAAAAGACATTATAAAGCAAGGTCAATCAGAGCATTATAATCTGATTGACCTTTTTTATTTTAAGTCAAATTAAATTGAAATTTTGAAAAATCTACTATATTGAGTTCGGAAAAGGACGTTTCTATACAGGAATGCACCTTTTGCTTAAAGCTCCTTCAATAACCCAATTTAAAATGAGAAAACTACTAATTATTCTTACAGCATTATTTCTTTTACCGTTATTTTCTTTTGCTCAATCTGATTCATCTAATGTAGAAAAAGAAGTATATCCTTATACTTTTCCTATATGGGGGCAAAAAGTACTAGATAGAGGAATCAAGATGCCCAAGCCAGCAGGTATAGGATTCAATTATGTTTTTAATGAAATGTACCTCAATATTTCAGAATTTAAAATGGCTATAGGAGGTGTTCCTTTAGAGTCTATCGGGGTGGAGGAATTAGGTTTTAAAAAGACAAGAGCTTATGCTCATGGCGGAAATTTTAGAGCTGATTTGTTCATTTTACCTTTTCTTAATGTATACGGATTATTTTCCTATTCTTATGGCGGAACTGCTGTAAATCTGCAACCTCAGATTGGTGGTGTTACATTTCCAGAGTTTAGTTCTGATGTACAATTCAACGCCACAACATTTGGGGGAGGAATGACCTTGCATTATGCCATCAAAAAGTTTTTTATCAGTGCCGATGCTAACATCTCTTCTTCTAAAAGTGCGTTGCTCAACCAAAATGTAGGAGTGATAACATCTTCCTATCGTTTTGGTAGAAGGTTTCAATTTAAGAATGGAACCAAGCTCGCCTTCTATGTAGGAGCCATGTACCGTAACTTTATTAATCATGAAGGGAACACCGGTAGTATTACTCTTGGAGAGGCACTTCCTAATATAGAAGAGAAATATCAAAACTGGTACGATGGGTTATCACCAATTCAAAAAAGATTGGTAGATGAGGTAGAGCAAAAACTAGAAGAACGTTTAGGAGATACACCTTACGACAAAATCACTGATTTACCGATTTCATATTCCATCAAAAAAGATTTGATCAAAAAGTGGACTTTCCAGTTTGGTGGCAACTATGAAATCAATGACCGATGGATGGTGAGAGGAGAGTATGGAGTTTCTGATTTCAGTAAGTTTTTGATGACTGGTGTGAATTATAGATTTGGTTTTTAAGAGCATGTTTGGAATTTTTACTTAAAAAATGTTTCAAAAATGCTCTAAAACCAGCTTTTAGATTTTCAAATAACTAATGAAAAATTAGATACTATCAATATTCTGAAACAATTCAAAGGACTTATTGATTATATTAAGTATCTTATTGATAGATGAAACGTTATTGTGAAGCAAACCAATTTCAATCATGAGAAAGACTATCTATTACATTATCTTATGGTTTATCTACAAGGTATTTTTAAGTGCTTATGATAGATCATCAAAAGTATTAATCAGGTTTAACTATAAATTTTAACAGAAAAAAGCATTGCTGGTTCAGAACCAAGCAGTGCTTTTTTACACATGAAATACAATGAGCTTATCTCAAGCTACTTTCAAAAGTAGTTGAACTGATACTCCAAACTGATTTTACTTTTCTTTCTTTCATTGAAAGCCCTCTTGTATTCGTATTGATACTATTGAGGAGATTGACTAAAGGATCTCCACCTACACCTGATCTTGTAGAACGAACACCGTTTACATTAAACAATTGTTCTGGATTTGGAATAGCCTCTTCTGAAGCTAAAACAAACATTTTATCAACACCAGTACCTTCAACAGTAAATTCAATATAGTTTCCTTCAAGATCAACTGGCACTACATCCTTTTCATACCCTTCAAGAATATTGTCAGATTTATTATCAGAAAAATCAAAAGGTAGTAGTAGTTGCATTTGCCCATCGTTGTCAATCATAAAAACATACAAGAACATATTTCTTTTCTTCCAGCGGGCAAAAAGGGCAGGGTCTTTTTTGAATGCCAGACGCATATTTTGGCCTTCATAAATTTTACCTCCATCAATAACATTTCCGTTATCCAAGTCTTGTAGACATAATTTATAAGGAAAGGCCATATTTGCTGGAGACCTTAAAGTCATCCATTTTTTTAATGCTCCAATTTTTTGAGCTTGATCAGTCAGATTATACTTGAAAGATTGGCTGTTTACATTTACAGGTTCAGCGTAAGTTGGGAGTGTTTTTGTCTCTTCGCTTTGTGCGTTGGCAGATTGTAAAGTCCAAGCATATTTTAATTTTCCATCTTCATAAAAACCGCCTAAAATATATGAAGCATCAAGACTACTTTTAGAAAGCTTAGTTGCTGACTCTCCAAATTCCCCCTCAAGCATTTTATATTTATCACTTGACAGAGGTAGGTTGATAAACAGTTTTACATTTTTCTGTCCATTGCAAAGCATACCATTTACTGTTTTTTGGACTACAGCTGGAGATGGGTCCTTGATGACAGTTTGTTGACCGCAAGTATTTGAAATCATCCATTGTGACGTACTTTCATTGAACGCAAGGGTATGTGTTCCCACTTCCCAAGGTTTTATGATAGAAAATGAAGAGGACTTCAAAGTTTGCAATTCATGGCCAATGCTTGTGATTTGAATATCACTTAACGAGCTTTTAGCTGCATATACTACCAAGTTTGGGTGATTGGCATGTGCCCAAACCTTCACTTCAAAAGCATCACCTTCTTTGATATCATTTAAGTTGCCATTGATTACTTTAGCATAAGAACTTGTCATCCCATCTAAAGTAGAAATCTCGAGTTCAATGCCTTTATCACTTTTCAAGGTTGTTCCTTTATTGATTTTTAAAGCGGCGCCTCCAAGTAGTTTTACTTCTCCAGATGAAGCATTAATTTTCTCTACAAACAATAGAGGATTGTCAGAAGTAGAAACATCTTCACCGAATAAAGCTTTATTCATACGGTTTTCTTGTGCTTCAAATGTTGGAGTCTGTACTTTTCCGTTGAACCTTAATAATGAACGTACTCTTTTTTCTAATGTCGCAACATTTTCTACAGAAGGTGAAGCGTTGATAGCCTGAAGAAAGGCATCTGTAAATGCACCTTGAGGAAGCCCTTCTGTATTTACAGTTTCAGAAGCAGTTTCATTATTTTGAGCGGCAGAAATAATCAATGCCCCTCTTGTAGAAGGAGGAATAGTTTTAGGAACAGAAGTCTTGATATCAGGAAATTTATGATTCAAGCTTCTTGTAACAGGAGTTTCTGCAGTAATGGCATTTCTACTTACAGAACCACTATGACAGCTATCAAAAATAGCCGTAACTGTTGCTTTTTTATTGGTCAAAGAAAGTAAAAAAGCATTTATCTCGGTGTCAAGAATATAATTCTGCTTTCCTTTGTAGGCATCTGAGGGGACAATACATTCTTGTGTTTTATCCGCTTCAAAGTGTCTACTGTTTTCTACTTGAGAACCATGTCCTGCATAATAGAAAAATACAATGTCGTTGGATTTGGTATTATCTTGAAGCCATTTGAATGCTTCCTTCAATCCTTTGGTGGTTGTTTCTTCAGGAGTGTCCAATACTTTAATGACATCAAATTGATATTTGCATTTCAATACATTAGACATGGCGTTAGCATCTCTGACGGCACCATTCAGGTTTCTCCAAGTTAGTGTCTCCCCTGTAGGAGTATCAGGTACATATTTGTCAATGCCAATGATAAGTGCAATTTTCTTGGCATTAGCATCTTGTAAAAGACAAGTAATGGCAAAGACGACGAGTAAAATTGTTTTTTTCATAAAAAAGGAATACAACAGAAAAGGTATTGTTTGTACTATTTATCAAAAATACTAAAATATATAACATCCTCAGATATTAAATCATTGTAAAAAGGAATGTAAATCACTTATTTTATTGAAATATTTTATTAAATGACTATATTTGCTTGTAATATTTTCAATAAAACACGATTATCTTTTACGGATATATCAATGTGATGCGAGAACGAAAAGAAGAAGTAAGATGATCTATTATAGCACTAAACGACAAGCTGAAGAGGCGAGTTTAAAGAAAGCACTCTTCAAAGGGTTACCAGAAGACAATGGTCTTTACATGCCTGAGACAATTGCGAAATTACCTCAAGAATTCTTTGACAATATTGAGAACTTATCATTTCAAGACATTGCTTTTGAGGTGACAAATGCTCTATTGGGTGGAGATGTTCCTTCAGAAGAAATTCGCAAAATTGTAGATGATGCCGTTAACTTTGACGCGCCAATCGTGAAAGTAGTAGATCAAATTTACTCACTTGAATTATTCCATGGTCCTACTTTAGCATTTAAAGATTTCGGTGCAAGATTTATGGCTCGTTTGATGTCGTATTTCTTAGACAAAGGTGAAAATCTACACATTTTAGTAGCAACATCAGGTGATACTGGTAGTGCAGTAGCACAAGGTTTCTTTGGTGTGGAAGGTATTCAAGTGACCATTCTTTATCCTCAAGGAAAAGTAAGTCCTATTCAAGAGCAACAATTGACAACAAATGGTGGAAACATCAAAGCTGTTGAGATTGAAGGTACATTTGATGACTGTCAGCGTTTGGTAAAAGAAGCGTTCCTTGATCCGGAATTGAGTGAGGCGTTGAACCTTACTTCTGCCAACTCAATCAACATTAGCCGTTTGATCCCTCAGTCATTCTACTACTTCAATGCATTTGCACAATTGAAGAGAGAAGGCTTTAAGAAAGTAGTATTCTGTACACCAAGTGGTAACTTCGGTAACCTTTGTGGTGGATTGATCGCTAACAGAATGGGATTGAAGGTTGAAAACTTTATTGCAGCAACCAACTCCAATAAAGTAGTTCCTGTTTACTTGAAAACAGAAGTATTCCAACCGAAAACTTCGATTTCAACAATTTCAAATGCCATGGACGTTGGAAATCCTTCTAACTTCCCTCGTTTATTAGAATTGACAGGAAATTCTTATGAGAAATTGACAAAAAGAATTTCTGGAGCTTGGTATAGCGATGATGATACGGAAGAAACAATGAAAGAGGTGTATGATGAAACACAATATGTAATGTGTCCACATACAGCAATTGCTTACAAGGCATTGAAGGAATATATGGATTCAAATGATTTAGGTAAAAAGACAGCAGGTGTTTTCTTATCTACAGCACATCCAGTGAAATTCGTAGAAATTGTTGAGCCAGTAATCAACAAGAAAATCGAAATTCCTCAGCGTTTGCAAGAAATCATTGACAGACCGAAAGAGGCAACATTAATGCCTGCTAGTTTCAAACAATTCAAGAAATATTTGTTGACTGAAACAGAACTTGTAAAGAGTTAATCAGAAGAATACATCACATTCTTCTTCTTAAAATATATAAGGTGAAAAGTAGTTATTTCAATTACTTTTCACCTTTTTTGTTTTAGTTGAACGCTTAATATCCTTATTTCATTATTATAATGTTAGTAGAAATTACAGATAGAGATGCATGGTTGGCAACAATTGCAAAATCTTTAAAGGCTAATCTTAAAGAAGGTGATGACCGTTTTACTTTCGATAATGAGGTGGGTAAAGGGACTTTCAGCTGTTATAATATTGAAGATGGAATTCAGGTTCGAAGTATTAGTTTCACTTTGAATGAGGAGATTTTATTTAAAGAGCAAGCTAGAAAAAACAAACAGACAATAATTATTAGCTTTTCATTTCAAGGGTTTCCAGAAGGGACTGTTTTTGTAGAGCATCCACAAGAAGTTTTGGGTGAGGAAAAGCAGGTTTTAATTTATTCAGATAATTCCACAATGATTGGTCGGTTTCCAGTGGATAAGCCTAGGATGTTTATTGAAATACACATTCGATTGGATTGGTTGAAACGTAATTATAAGGACTTTATAAATAAAAACCCCAATGTGGATGTAGGTCTTACCACAAATAGATCCTATTTAGCTCGCCAATCTTATACTTTAAAACATCAAAGATCATTAGAAGAGTTGATGTTTACAGAATATCCTGATGAAATCAAGACACCGGTTTATAAGGGTTTAGTTTTAATCATAGTAGCAGACATCTTGAATCAGTTACAAACGTCTACTGAAGTTGTCAAGAAGTTTACATTTTCTAGAGAAGTTCAAGTAGAGTTGGATGATTTGGAAGAGTATATTAAGAGTAACTTGGATAGAGAAATAACGATAGAGATGCTTTGTAAAAAAATTGGTTATTCTAAGACAAAATTGCATAACCTGTTTAAGTCCTACTTTAATTATTCGATGTATGATTACATAAAATACTTGAGATTATCGAAGGCAAAATCCTTATTGTTGACTACAACTTTACCAATATCTGAGATTTCAATACAAGTTGGTTATCAATCTATCCCTCATTTTACTAATAGGTTTAAAAAAGAATTTGGAGTCACACCCGTTCAATTTAGAAAAGGTTATAATACAGAAATGCTTTAATATTCAATTTTTTAGACCTTTTGACTATTTAAATCTAAAAAAAATCAACTTTTTATCTCTCTTCTATTCATCACTCAAAAAGAAATTCTACATCATTTACCCATTCTATTGGTGTTTTTGGTGATAATTATCATTAATAAGTTTGTTTAAGTGTGAACAATTTTGAAATGAACAATCGCATAATTATAAATGGATTTTCTAATAATAGTTTTGTTAAACCATAAACTATATTTGACGTATCAATTAAATAAGTTGCACGTTTTCAAAGAGTTGTTTGTACCTAATTTTATACTAATAAATGATTAATGCATAAGGTCATTTGAACGATTGTATATAAATGTTCTCATTATCCTTAATTAATCAAAATTCTTAATTCCATTATCAAAGTACCTTTTAATACACGAGGAGAGGTACTTGAAATTGATACCTAATAAAATTCTTATTTGAGATGAAGAAGAAAATTACCTTTTCGTTTTTATTCCTGATGTATGTATTGGTGACAATGCCTACTTCTGCATTTGCTATGATTAGCCCTGATAAAGTAAATGCCTTTGCTGATATTATGGCTTGGGTAGTGATTAGTGTTGTTCCTATTGTAGCGGCTGTTATATTCTGGAAAATTCATATCATTCCTGAAGAAATTGCCAAAAAAAGAAATCACCCTCAAGCGGATTCAATTCATATGATGTGTTTACTTTCATTAGTTATGGGCGGTATGTTATGGCCTGTAGCATTGATTTGGGCTTATTCTAATCCACATCAAATTCATGTAACTGATAAACAAGCTTTTGGAGCAGATTCAGGTACAAATGAATCCGAAGAAATTAATAAAACAGACGTTGCTTAATCAAAGCCTAATCTTCAAAATCTTATAAAATCAATAATCATGGTAGATTTAATATTAATTGTTTATTGTCTTATCGTTTGGTTAGTATTTATCAAATTCAAATTACTAGCCTGGAACACTACATCAAAAATTATCGTTTTCATCATTCCTGTAATTGGGGTTTCATTCCTGATTTTAGCAATGAACGTACTAATGCCTTCATCAGATGATGTGAGGGTTTATAATAAAACCGTTCAGATCAAAGCCAATGTTCGTGGACGTGTGCAAGATGTTTTAGTACAAGAAAATTCAAGAGTGAATAAGGGTGATACTTTATTTGTTATTGAACAAGCACCTTTCTTAGCTCAGATTGAAGGATTGAATGCTTCAATCAAAAAAGCGGAAGCGTCAGTAAGTGTACAGTATAAAAATGTTGATGCTTTAAGAGCAAGCAGAAGAGCTGTGGAAGCTCAGTTGGAATTACAAAGAACACGTGAGCGTCAATTCCAAGAATTGGTAGATGCTAATGCAGGTAACAAATTTGATTTACAACAAGCTCAAAATAATGTAAAACAATTAGAGGCACAGTTAGCTCAAGTAAGAGCTCAGGAAGCATCTATTTTAGCTAATATTACTGCTGAATACAATGGTCAACAAGTTTCTGTAGCAGAGCTTGAAGCGAAGTTGGAGCAAGCAAAATGGAACTTAGATCAGACAATTGTTAGAGCTCCGATTGATGCGACTGTAGTCAATTTACAGTTACGTCCAGGTGCAATGGCACTTCCTTTAGCGGATTTGATGTCATTGGTAGAAGGCCGTCAAAATATCATTGCATCATTTGATCAAAATGAGTTGCATAAAATTCAAGAAGGTAATGAGGTTGATTTAACTTTCGTGACTCGTCCAGGGGAGATTATTCCTGCAAAAGTAGAGTCTGTAGTTTGGGCATCAAGCAGAGGTCAGTTATTGCCAAGCGGTAGAGTACCGGAGATTGATCAGAACTTACAGAAAAGAGGAAAATATTTGGTGAAATTCTCTACAGAAGAAGATTATAATATTCCAATGGGTGCCAATGGATCTGTAGCGGTTTATACTTCTACAATGCAACCTTTCTATGTGGTTCGTAAAGTAATGATCCGTCTTTCAGCGAAAGTGAACTACTTAATCTTGAAAGCTCACTAAAACTAGACCTTCATTATGCATTTATATAAAAAAATAATCATCTCGCTAAGTGCCTCAATGGTACTTAGTGGATGTCTTAATCTCAAAGATGCCCCCACAGCTGATGAGATGAAGGAAGATAACCAAGCATTGGAGAACATGCAGATTCCTGATGATTGGGTATTTCAAGAAATTGATTCTTCGGCTATTGATTTGAGCTGGGCAAAAGAGTGGGAGACAGCCGAATTGGATTCTATCATCGCAGAAGGATATCGTTTCAATGCTGATATTAATATTGCAGCCTCTAGAATTGAACAAGCCAATGGTGCTTTGAAAATCGCCAACTCAAGGTTGTTGCCAATGATTGGAGCTGGTGCTCAGAATGGTTATAACTTCAACGGCGGTAATCAGACCATCGGATTTGGTATGGTCAACATGTCATGGGAAGCGGATCTCTGGGGGAAACTTCGTTATGCTAAAAAAGGCACTGAAACGATGATTTATTCTGCCGAGTATGGCAAGCAGAAATTAGAACAGGTATTGGCGGCTACTATCGCAAAAGCTTGGTATACTTCTGTCTTTATTAATCAACAGAAAGAATTGGTCAATAAGGCTATTGAAGCAACTTCTGAAATGGCGACTTTAAATGCCGCTAGATTGAAGATTGGTGTAGCAAAAGAGTCGGATGTATTGCAAATGAATGCTCAAGAAGCAAAGTTCAGAGAAACTTTAGTGAAACTGGAGCAGATTGAAAAAGATACAAAACGATCAATTGAGTTATTAATCGGTAGATACCCTAAAGGGGAGATTGAAGTAGCATCGGCTCTTCCTGTATTAACAACTGAGGTTCCAGAAAATCTGCCAATGCGTATGTTAGAGAATCGTCCTGACATCATGATCAGTCAATTTGCGGTTGAAAGAGCATTCTACAATACAGAAGTAGCAAAAGCAGCACGTTGGCCACAAGTCAGCCTTAATTCTTCTTTTGGTGCGGTAAACGGAACGACACAGGCACTATTTGGTTTGTCGAATCCATTGGTTACTGTAGGTGCAAACTTAGTTACACCAATCTTCACTTGGGGTGCAATCAAATCGAACATTGAGATCCAGAATGAAGCACAGAAACAAGCAGTTTTATTTTACGCAAAATCGTACCTGACTGCATTAAGTGAGGTGGAGACAAGCTTAAACGGTATCAATGCAGTGGAAGGTAGATTTGTTCAGTCGTCTATTGCATTAGAAAACTTAGAACGTACTTACCAATTGTCGGAGAAGCAATTCAAGATTGGTAATGAAAATATGTTTACCCTATTACAAAAGCAATTACAGCTATTGAATGAAGCGACAAATCAGTTGAACTTGAAGTATGAAAAGATCTCACAGAGAATCAATCTTTATCTTGCTTTAGGTGGTGATTACATTGCGAAAAACTAAAAGCATGTTTGAAACATCTCTTTTAGTAAAAATCTATCCTTTCAGAACGTGAGTTTATTCATTTCCTCACAACCTAAAATGGACAATTTTTACTTCTAAAATATACATTCCAAACATGCTCTAATAGTTTAAATTCAATGAAATTATTTTTATTGAATTCGAATAAATAGGATGAATAATTTGTAATAAACTCTTAGTGTAATTAAGCTCCGTATCATATGATGCGGAGTTTTTTTGTATCTAAATCTTTCTTTTAATTTTAAATAATATATATCGTACGCTTTATATAAGTTAGCTGTTTGGTTTGAGATATTGGAATTTATAAGATGGACAATAGTATTCTATATGCATCAGTTTTAATCCGAATGATTATAGGTAGAAGCACAGTATTTTTTAATTCACTATCAATACTATAGCTTGTAATAACATGTAAAATGCCTTTTTGATTGTGTAAATATTTGTTGAAATGTTAAGCTGTTGATTATAATCATTAACAATTATTGATGAATATCATTAACTAAAGTGTATAAAATACGCATATTTGGATATGTTATTAACACTTACCAAGATTTGACAAAAATGAAATCGCATAAATTATATGCTTTCTTTGTTCTTATCATTGTTGTGACGCTACTAGGTTTGTCTAACCTGAGCAATAACAAGGATGGTCAAAAAGAAAACAAAGAAGTAAAGACAGAACACACGAGTGATGTGCATAATGCACAAGAGTAAACGCAATTGAAAAAAGTATATTTTAGCAGGGTATACTTGTGACAACTTAGTTGATTACCCAATGTTTCGATTAATACCAAGATTAACTCAAGCCTGAGAATTTGGACTATCATAAATTCTGTCATCAGCATATGCTAACAACAAACTATCAGTGCTTGAGTACTGGAGTGAGGTTGTCTTTTTAAGATAACCTCTTTTCGTGTGTATTATTTTCTGAGAAATGCAATTCTGAAAAGAAGAGTGTCACCTTCAAATTTTATCAATAAAGGAACTAAAACAGCATTTGATGGAGGTTTAAAATAGCATTTCAGTTGTGAAGCTGTTAGTAAAAGTTAAATTTTGTTTAGGTGCAAATGAATATCAATAATAATTCATTTCAGGGTGTAAATTGCATATCTGTACATAGTGAGCATTTTATCGATTATGCTTGATATGTCAGTATTAAAACAAAGAAAAGTTTTTGTAAGCAATAATATGGCAGATCATAAAGTACTTCATGATAAAATCCATGAAGTGATTACGGAAGTAGGAAAAGTAGTCGTAGGTCAAGACTACATGGTTAATAGATTATTAGTTGGACTTTTTACCAACGGTCACGTACTTTTAGAAGGTGTACCCGGTTTGGCAAAGACCCTTACAGTAAACACTTTGTCTAACGTACTGGATTTGGATTTCCAACGTATTCAGTTTACGCCTGACTTATTACCTTCTGATTTGATTGGTACAATGATCTACAATCAGAGAGAAGGTAAATTTGAAGTGAAGAAAGGTCCTGTATTCTCTAACTTAGTATTAGCAGATGAGGTGAACCGTTCTCCAGCAAAAGTACAAGCGGCACTTTTGGAAGCCATGCAAGAGAAGCAAGTAACGATTGGTGAAACTACATTTAAGTTAGACCGTCCGTTCTTGGTATTGGCGACTCAAAACCCGGTAGAACAAGAAGGTACTTACCCTCTTCCTGAAGCTCAAGTTGACCGTTTCATGTTGAAGGTATATATCAACTACCCTCGTAAAGAAGACGAATTAGAAGTGATGAGAAGAATGTCGAATCAGTCGTTTGATGATTCTGTTCGTTCTATCTTATCAAAAGAAGATATTTTCGCTATCCGTGATGCGATTAATGACGTGAAAGTGAGTGAAAGCTTAGAGCAATATATTATTGACCTTGTTTTCGCAACACGTTTCCCTAAAGAGTACGGATTAAATGAGGAAGCACAATACATTCAGTTTGGTGTTTCTCCTCGTGCCTCAATCAACTTGCACAGAGCAGCAAAAGCAATCGCTTTCTTCGATGGCAGAGACTACGTTCTTCCAGAAGATATCAAAGAAATTGCTTATGATGTATTAAACCACCGTATCATCCTTAACTATGAGGCGGAAGCAGATGAGGTGAGTACAAAACAAGTTATTGATGCAATCTTGAATAAGGTGAAGATTAGTAAGTAGTTCTGATTTTTATTCTTTAAAAAGGCCAAAGAGTTGTGTTATTTATAATTCTTTGGCTTTTATTTTTTAACTTACAACTACTTTGAAACTATACTCAACTAATATTTTAGTTGCTAACACGATTTATAAAGTAAACTATTTAATTAATGACAACTAAACTGTTACTCGGCGATACATTTCATAGCGGATGTATCCACGAAAGTGCCATCGGTAATTATGCTTTATTTTTTCAAGAATTCTTTGAACGAAATCTGCCTCAGGTTAATGAAGAGGGTATTCTGGTTTATAAACATGAAAAAATAAACATTGAACAACCTGTTGCTCCACAATCTAGTAATTTAGGACAGCTGACTCACACCTTTGGGTTAAGTGAGAAAGAAGAAATGTTGATCGCTTTTTTTTACCTTGCAAAAACAGACCCTCAACTTTTTTCTCCATTTACTTTAATTTTCGATCAGCTTGATGTTCGATTTACATTTGGAGGTCAACTAGAGGGGGATAGACATTTTTATATACCTACTTTGTATACTTTTGTAAGTTTATTTTTTCCTTCAGAAGACAAGCATAAAGCATTATCTTTTCTTTCAAGCAATAATCATATTCTAATTAAGAAAGAGGTAATCCTGTTTAATAAAAATAATTTAGATAATGGAAATAGATATGATGCAGAAATTACAGTTTCAGATAATTATCAAACTTTCCTTTTAGGAGGGAATTTCCCTTCTCCTGATCAAAACCATGACTTTCCAGCTAACAGAAGTAATTCATCGATTCCTTATGAAGATATTGTGCTTTCTGAAAATACTAGAAACGAATTAGTACATTTTGAGAGGATTTTAAAGGTTTACCCTAAACTCTCTAAAAACTCCCCGATCTATAAAAAAATTAGAAAAAGCCACGTAGTTGTTTTTACAGGAGCTCCAGGTACAGGTAAATCATTAACAGCTACAACATTAGGAAATCTATATAATATACCGACCTACACCTTAGATATATCACGAGTAGTCTCTAAATATATTGGAGAATTTGAGAAATCGATGGAAAAGATTTTTTCACAATTAGAAGGTTTTCCTTCTATTCTATTTATTGATGAGGCAGATTCCATTTTCTCAAAAAGATCCGACAATGTTAAAGATTCTAAAGATAAATATGCTAATCAAGAGATGTCATATCTTTTACAACGTATTGAAAGTTTTGAAGGGATAATAATATTAGCTAGTAATGTAAGAGATATCAGGTATAATATGGACCAAGCAATGTTAAGAAGAATCTCTCAGATTATTGAATTCAGTTATCCATCAGAGAAAGAAAGAAAAGAGCTATGGTTGAAAGCTCTAGTGGATGGGTATCAATATGAAAATGAACTTTTGACTGTATTGGCCAGAGATTATCAGTTGACAGGTGCAAATATCAAGAATATTATCTCTGAAGTTTATATTGATTGTATTTTAGAAGATGAATTCTCCATCACATTTGATATGTTGAAACCTTATATAGAAAGAGAATTTTATAAAAAAGATGCTCCTATGGGTGTTTGTACAGATCAAATGCCTGGTCCTACATTGTTAGCTCATAGATTAGGTAGATTAGCAATGCATACAGGTAAAAGAATGTAATATTTTCCTTTAAATGAAAATTCTTCTTTTTTAGCAGAACCTACTGATAATATGGAAGAGTTTTCATTACTCATTCAATAAACTCAAATACGCTATTATTATTGATAAGAACCAAAAAACAATCCAATCAATTTACCTCAAAAACACAAAATATCTTCAAAGTCAGATAAACCTAGGATGCATAAAAATCTCATTTTTTAAGAGATCATTATTTCTATGATTAAATATATGGTGTATTTTGAAATGGATATCAATAAAAGAATAATCATCTTATTATTACTAATTATCTGTAATAGTTGTTTCGGACCTTCTACCAAAGAAAAAGAAGAGTGGTTAAAACTCCCTCCTGAATCTCGCTTTTCCGAGAAAAATATGAGAAGAGTATGGGGACACGCACTTAGAGGAAATAGCGCTGAAATGTATTATGGGTCTAATATTTATGATTTGGCAGTAGCCATAAAAAAGAAAAAAAGTAATGAGAAAATAAAAGAACATCTTTCTAAATTAAATAAAGACGATTTAAATTATAGAAACGATAATATGGGAATGACAATTCTTATGTTTTCTATTTGGTTCCATAATTTTGAGGCCTTTAAATTACTCATACAAGCTGGAGCAGATCCCAACCTTTATAACTATGTATCTGATAATAATGCTATGTTGGAAGCTTCTAGTTTTGCATTCCTTGATGATCGTTATATGAAATATTTAATTAATAATGGAGGTGATGTTAATTCTTTTTCAGATAAACCAAATGACCTAACTCCATTAATGGCAGTTCTAAGTGGTCATAAAGCTTTGGAACATGCCAAATTGCTAATTGAAGCTGGAGCAGATCCTAATTTCGTTCATTACTTTTCAAGAGATACAAGTAAGGTAAGTCCTTGGTCAGGTCTTACAGACAGTTTTTTACATAAGCAAATGGACGTTGCCTATTTTTTTACTTACCGAACATAATTCAGATTATAAAATTTTTAATTACACGAAAAATTATGAAGAGACAAGGGAAGTATCTAAAGCAAAACCTATTTATAAAGAAAACATGATATTAACTGAGCTTCGTTTTCTTGATTTTTCTCTTGACAGTGAAGATTATACCTATAAAATGAAAATTGTTACATTTCTTAATGAAAAAGGATTAGATTATTGGAATTCTAAAATCCCTGAAAAAATACAAGAAAGGTATAAGGATGATCCAGAGTATCTATCAAAATATTAAATGAAGCGGATATTTCAATTCAGAATAAATACAATTTTAGTTTTTATAATTTCACTGATTTGTATTGCATGCAATGAAGAAAAGAAGGAAACAATCAATAATGATATTTCCACCTTATCTAAAATTATAAACCTGACTGTTGTTCCCAATAGTGCAATCTGGGAGGTCAATTCAAAATCAAATGCAGATGGTTTTACTCCTGGCCCTACAGATTATCAACTTTACTGTGTTTTGGATTATGATTCTACTCAAATCCAAAAACTGATGCAGTCGCTTGAAAATCATGATGACTTAAGTGAAGCCAAATTTCTGAATAAGAAGTTCATCAAGAAATGGTACCCTATTTCAGTGCAAGAACAGTTTTACAGCGATGGTAATTATTTGAAATTGAAGTCAAATGTCTATCAGGGACAACCTTTTTATAAAGGTGCCTATCTCAATGGTTTTTTCTTTGTGACTTATGATTATAAGGTTTTTGTTTACTTATATTCAATGTGATTTTTATTATAACAGGTATCAAAGAAAAGTTTCAGAGGCTATATCATGAATATTGATATAGCTTTTTTTATAAACTTACCTCAATAAGACATGATCGGTCACGTCATATTATTATCTTTGTTTCGATAAAAAAGAATTATGGAAGAGACATCATTATATATAGTTCCAACTCCTATCGGGAACCTTGAAGATATAACTGCAAGAGCATTACGTATACTGAATGAAGTAGATACAATTCTTGCAGAAGACACTCGTAATACGGGTAAATTATTGAAGTATTTTGACATTAAAAGCAACTTGCAGAGTCATCATGCTTTTAATGAGCATAAAACGGTAGAAGGATTGATTCAGCGCCTTCAGAAAGGGGAAAAAATTGCTTTGGTTTCAGATGCGGGAACACCTGTTATTTCTGATCCGGGTTATATTTTAGTGAGAGCATGTGGAGAGACTGGCATCAAAGTGGAAACGTTGCCTGGACCGACGGCTTTTGTACCTGCTTTAGTCAACTCTGGTTTGCCGGCTGACCGTTTTACGTTTGAAGGTTTCCTTCCTCACAAAAAAGGAAGACAGACTAAAATCAAAGAGCTTGAAGAGGAACAACGCACAATGGTGTTTTATGAATCACCTCACCGCTTAGTTAAGTTTTTAGAGCAATTGGCTGAAGCTTGGGGCGGTGAAAGAAGAGCGAGTGTTTCTAGGGAGTTGTCAAAGTTTCATGAAGAAACTATGAGAGGAACACTCTCAGAATTAGCACAATATTATACAGAAAATCCTCCAAAAGGCGAGATTGTTGCAGTGGTGGAAGGAAAGAAAATTGAGAAGAAACCAAAAGGCAATAAGTATAAATACAAAGATCAGTAATGAGGAAATTTATTTACGACTTTATAACAACAAACAGTGAGAAGAAATGGTACCCATGGCTATTAGCATTGCTTAGTGGTACTTTTCTAGGGCTTTCTTGGCATGGATTTCTTCCTTTAGTATTTATAGGATTTGTTCCTTTATTGGAAATTGAAAGAGTGATTTCTCTTGACAGCAAACGTTTCAAAGGATGGAGAATTTATGGTTTTGCTTTCCTAGCCTTTTTTACCTTCAATATTGTTGGATACTGGTGGCTTTGGTATGCATCTTATTGGGCTACTTTTGGTGCTTGGGGAGCTAATGCTGCTTTGATGGCATTGCCGTTTTTAGCTTTTTATCATACCAAGAGAATCTCTCAAGGTAAATTCCATCATATTGATTTTGTATGCTGGTGGATCACTTTCGAATATATCCATATGTTCTGGGAGTTTTCATGGCCTTGGCTGAACATTGGTAATGTATTAAGTTTTACGCCTTCTTTAGCACAATGGTATGAATACACAGGTGCATTTGGAGGTACATTATGGATTGCATTGATCAATATCTACTTCTTTAGTTTCATGGTCAATGGGCGAAAAATTGTTTCTATTTTCTTCTACTTATTGATTCCAATTTCTACTTCATTGTATATGTATTACACTTATGAAGGAGTGGGTGAAGAAATTGAAGTAGCGGTAGTACAGCCTAACATTGACTGTTACTCGGAGAAGTTTAGATATAACGCTAGAACTGGAGAACAAAATACAAAGACTTATATTCCTCCACAGGAGCAAGTGAAGCGTATGATGGATCTTACAGAACAAACTATTACTCCAAATACAAAGTTTGTTTTCTGGCCTGAAACATCCATCAGTAACAATATAGATGAGGACCACACGAATAGAAGCCCTGATTTATTACAGATCAAAAAAATGATGTCAAAGTATCCAAATACCACCTTGGTTTCGGGTGCGGATACGTATAAAATTTATGGTGACTCTTCATTGACATCTACAGCAAGACATTCTCAAAATGTAGGTTATTATGATGTTTTCAATACAGCATTAAGAGTGAAGGGTAAAGATCCTATTACTTTTTACCATAAATCACAGTTGGTAATTGGTGTGGAGACCATTCCATTTCCTACTATTTTAAAAGCAATCATTCTCAACTTTGGTGGTAGTTCAGGAGGTTTAGGAAGACAAGAAGAGAGAGACGTTTTTGCTAATGGAGACATTAATGTTGGACCAATTATCTGTTATGAGTCTGTGTATGGAGAATATGTGACCGAATATGTAAAAGCAGGAGCAGATTTTCTTACGGTAGTGACCAATGATGGTTGGTGGAATGATACTCCAGGACATACACAACACCTCGCTTTTTCATCTTTGAGAGCGATTGAAACCCGAAAGGATATTGCAAGATCAGCCAACACGGGCATTTCTTGTTTTATTAATCAGAAAGGTGATATTTTGAAGCCAATTGCCTACGGTGAAATGGGCGCTGAAATTGGAAAAGTGAGAATCAATAAAGAAGAAACTTTCTATACATTATACGGTGATTACATTGCAAGAGTGGCAAGTGCCTTAGCGGTGACAATGCTTCTTGTTGGGTGGTCACGAAGAAAAAACGCTTTACCTATTTAAAAAATATGGAAACTGTTTTCAGAGATTATATTGAAACTCCTCTAGGGCTTATGATGGTGGAAGCCAGTCCTAGAGGAGTTTCAAAAATTCGTTTTCAGGAGGAAGGCGAAGAAATCCTTGATGATATGCCTAACCCGCATACGATGGATGCTATTGAATGGATTGATAATTATTTTCAGGGCAATAGTAAATTGGGATTTGACTTTGCAATTGATTTATCGGGTACTACTTTTCAAAAACAAGTTTGGAAAGAGTTGTGCAAAGTCAAATACGGTAACGTGGCGACTTATCTAGATATTTCAGAAAGAATTGGTAATCCTAAAGCGATCAGGGCTGTTGGTGCTGCCAATGGGCAAAACCCTATTGCACTGGCAATTCCTTGTCACAGAATCATTGGTAGTGATGGCACGCTTACAGGTTACGCTGGAGGTTTAGGTAGAAAAAAGTGGTTATTACAGCACGAAGGGTATATTAAATACGGGCAAGAACAGCTCAGCCTTTTTTAGCCGAATATACTTTTGAAAAAGCCTTTTTTATCTTCTTTCTTATGCTCTTCCTGACCAACAAATGCATGCTCGATATCAAAATTCCTTACAAAAGGAATAAGAGATTCATCAAACATACAAATCAATTCTAAATTGACTCGTGATTTAAAAGCACCAAGTTCTGCTTTCAGTGCATAGGAAACATTCATTTCTTGCTCTCTTTCATGAATGAATTTATCGAAGTTTTCCAATGACATTTCTTGTACGCTAGGTACGTGCCCATAGATCATATTATTGAAGAGGTTGGCAAATTTTGTCACAAACGCTGCAATTAAGATATTGTCCAGTTCCAATAGCATTGCTTCTCTCATCTGCTTTTTGCCCCACTCTGTTCTTGGCAGTGTACTTTCTATAATGCTTTGTTCATCTTCACCGTGCACAATCAGCATGGTTTCAGCTTTCATATCGCCAATAATATCCGTAGTCAATACAAACACATCTTCTTTATAATCTTGACGTAAAAGTCGTTTTTTATCTAAGTCTTTTACTTCAGTGACATTCCGAACTAATATTTCATCTTTCAAAACAGTAGACAAAGCATTGGCTACGTTTCTTAATGCAATATTCGTTATATCATTTATTAAATAAGATTTCTCTATTGAAAATTGGGACTGAATCATAATGATATCTTTGTTCTAATCTAAGTTAATTATACTGTTGCAAAAGTTGGTTTGAATAAAAATTCTGATATATCATTAGCATCTAAAACAAGGCAGACATTTCCATTACCTAAAATTGTGGCACCACTGATAAAACGAGCATTTTCTACAGGTTTACCAAGTGGTTTTTCAATTATTTCTTTCTGTTGCAATAATCGGTCTACAACAAAGCCAATCATCTTATTATCTACAGAAACTACAACAATATTGATTTTGGCTTCTGGGTCTTCTATTTGATCAAAAGAGCGATGGAGTAATTGAGGATTTTGTAGCTCATCTGAAGTATGGCAATCAAAAATATCTCTCAAAAACATCACCGTAATGGTATCATCCAAGTGAGTTGTAACCAAACCACCACCCACTTTGTGGATCGATGATTTTTTGACCGAAATTACAGCTTCTGTGAAGGATAATGGAATAGCATACTCTGTATTATTAATAATGAAAAGTAAGGCAGATTTCACAGCCATAGAAGAAGGCAAGCTCAGACTGAAAGTTGTACCTTGGCCTAATACTGTTTTGATGTTGATTTTACCACCTACAGCATCTACCGCTTTTTTTACAACGTCCATTCCCACGCCTCTGCCACTAACAGAAGTAACATTGTCAACACTGGAAAAACCAGGTTCGAAAATAAATTTCACTACATCGTCATCAGAAAGCGATGCAATGGCCTCTGGAGTTGCCAGCCTTTTTTCAACAACTTTTTTTCTGATTTTATCAGCATCAATACCGTTTCCATCATCAATCACTTCAATTATGACATATTCTTTGTCTGAAGTGGCTTTGAGCTGGATGGAACCTTGTTCTTTTTTTCCGTTTCTTTTTCTCTCTTCAGGCCCTTCAATACCATGACTTACCGCATTTCTGACCAAGTGAATCATTGAATCACTGATAATCTGAAGTACATTTCGGTCAATTTCAATTTCCGTTCCCTGAAGATCAAGATTTACTTTTTTGTTTTCTATGGAAGCAACATCACGGACTATCCGATGAAACTTGTGGAACAAAGCACCTACTTGAACTAGTCGAACACCCATTACAGAGTATTGTAAATCAGATGTGATTCGGTAAAGGCGGGTGTATTCATTGGTTGCTCCCAAGCTTGCACCTTGAGCAATAATTCGATCTTTTTCGATGGCCAATTCCCCTACCAAGTTCAATAAAGTATCCAGCTTAGCCACGGGTACTTGCACAAAATCAGAGAAGGTTATTTTCGATTTTTTATCCTCATCATCAGAAAACTCATCAGCCAGCGGTACCCCCAGAGGTACAGGATGTTCAGAAGCCAGAGCCTCTTTTTGACTCTCGGTCAATTCACCTTCTAACTTCTGTTGGAGCGACTGATCTAACTCTTTATCTTTCTTTTCAGATGATTCTCCTCCTTGGGTTGCCTCAAACTCAATTTCCCCTTTAAGGTTTCTGAGAATAACTTTCAGTTTAGCTCTCATTCCTTTATAAGGTACTTTTTTGTTCACCTTCACCCCTTCAATCATTTCTCCTAGCTTGTCAATCGCTTTGAAAAGATCATTGAAAACCATAGAGGTCAGGGCGATATTCCCTTTTCGAATTTCACTGAAAATATCTTCCAACAGATGCCCAACTGAAGCTACGTCTTCAAAACCCATAGCGGCGGCATTGCCTTTGAGTGTATGGATTATTCTAAAAATTGCTTCCGTGGCTTCTCTGTCAGCATGATTTTTTTCCAACTGGGTAAATAACCTGTTGAGCTGTTCAAAACTATCCTGAGCTTCTGCGAGAAAAATCTGTTTAAGTTCTTCTTCTTTCATTCGGGTAAGTACATGATAAGTAGTAGGTCAAAATTAGTTTTTCAGGTATTATTGTGAGTAAAAGACATACAACGGTTGCTTAGAAAATTGGTTCAACGTTATTAGCAAATGCGACTCACAAAACAACACATATGAAGTAGTGTAAAGTAATTTTGATTTTCTACTTAAGATTAAATAATCTGTCCTATTGCTTCAGTTAACTGTTCAGTAGTGAAAGGCTTCACTAAATAACTGTCCAGTCCTAAGTTCATACCTTCATCAATCACGGCCTGTTGTCCAACGGCACTGATCATGATAATTTTAGAAGTCAGGTCTTCTTCTTTTAGAGTTTTTAGAATATCAAGCCCCAGCATGTCCGGAAGGATATTATCTAGGGTGATTAAGTCGGGTTCTGAGTCTAATGCTAGGTCTATTGCTTCTTCACCATTTGATGCTTGTCCTATTACTTCAAACCCTGCTTCTTCTAGTGCGTCTTTGATAATTGATCGCATGTACAAAGAATCATCAACAATTAATACTTTTTTAGCCATGGGTAAATAAACATTAAATTTTAAATCTTAGATCCTAAAACAGTTTTTAGGTCGTCTTTTGTGATAATCTTAAAGATATCAATCAAGATGATCAGTCGATCTTCAATCTTGATAATACCATTAATATAATCTTGCTCTCCGTGCATTTCAGTAACAACAGCCGGAGTGTAATCTATATCAGCATCGGCAACAGATAAGGTATTAGGTACATCCTTTACCAGAATTGCCATATTGAATTCATGGCTTTCTACTACTAGAGTATAGCCACTTGTTTCGTTGATTGTATTATTGAGAGAAAACTTATCTTCCAGGTCAATAATAGCCAATATATTACCTCTGATATTGGCTACTCCACGCACATAAGAGGGCGTTAAAGGTATTTTTGTGATTCGGGGAGTGATAACCACTTCTTTGATTTGATCTATCCGAAGTCCATATTCTTCCTCTCCTAATCGAAATACAATAATATTACTTTTCTTTTCTTGCTCATCATCAATGGTCACTTTAGCCATATCTACAGCCTCAGCAATTCTTTCTTCTCTTGATGGAGATGCATTGCTTGGTTCTTCCACGTTCATAATAGTGAGGTCTTTTTATTGGGGAGGGGCACTGCAGTACAGCGCCCCGGTTTCATTATTTTAATTTAAACTTACCAACACCCTCCTTCAGTTGAGAGGCTACTTGGTTTAGTTCCTCGGATGTTTCACCCATTTCTTTTACTGATCCAGACATTTCGTCGGCAACACCAGCCACGTTTTTGGTTCCTGCCGCAGTATCTTCTGATACTACTACAATCTTCTCGATGTTTTGTACTACCGAATCAATTGAACCTTTTTGTGTATCCGTTGCTTCCAATACATCTTTAGAAAGTTTCAAGGTTTCCTCACTAGAGTCTAAAATGGTTTTAAATACCTCTGATACATCTTTTGTTGCATCATTACCTACTTTTACAGACTCCTCCATTTTGTCAATGGCTTTTGTGGCTAATCCAACGTCTTTTTGTACATCTTGGATTACTTTCTCAATACCACCTGCAGATTGCCTTGAATCTTCGGCCAGTTTACGAATCTCTTCGGCTACAACTGCGAAACCTCTACCTGCATCACCTGCTCTAGCGGCCTCAATAGCGGCGTTCAATGCGAGTAGGTTGGTTTGTGAGGCAATATCTGTAATCACTGTCAATGCTCTTGAAATTTCTTCTGATCGTTTAGCCAGAATTTCAATAGATTCTGAAGTAGATCCGGCAGAGTTTTCAATGGCGTTCATGTTTTCTACCAAGTGCTTGATGATCATCATACCATTCTGACAAGACTCCATACCAGATTCAGCAGATCGGTTAATGACGTGAGCTTTATTACCGGTATCTTCAGCAGCAGAGAGAATTTCATCTACTAGTTTCGATGATTCATCTGTTCTTGCTACCTGTTCCAACATACCTGATGATATTTCTTGAATGGCAGATACCACCATGTCAGTTGATTTATCCATGATGCCGAATTTTGACTTCATTTGATTCGAAGATCCTGCCACTGTATTGGACATTTGCTCAATTTCAAGCAATAGGTTTTGTAACCCATCCAGGGCTTCGTTCAGACCTTGGGCCATCTGCCCGATATCACCTTCTGCTTTCCCTGTAAATCTTTGAGACAAATCACCTTGAGCCATTGATTTAGTTAGTCCTTGGAACTCGAGAATTGGCTGTGATATAGAAATCAATAAGTTATTGAATGCATCTGCTAATTCTTTCCAAGCACCTTGAGCACTTTCAATTTCAAGACGTTCACTCAGCTTCCCTTGTTCTCCGGCAATTTGTACTACTCGGTTGATTTCTGTGATGAAGTTTTTCAGGTTATCTCTCAATGATCTGTTGTTTTCAATCATTCTACCAATATCTGAATCCAGATTGATATTACCGAGATCTATTCTAGCATCGAAATTACCTTTTGCTAACTCATCTAAGAAATCAGATAGGGCGTTATAAGCTGTTTTAAACTCTGTCACATCCGTAGCATATTTCACTACTTTGAAAATTTTTCCTTCAGCATCCTCAATCGGGTTGTAAGTAGCTTGTAACCATATCTCCTTGCCCGCTTTATTAATACGTTTGTATTCACCGCTGTCAAATACACCATTTCTCAGTTTCTCCCAGAAGTTCTTGTATTCAAAAGTGGTTACATACTCTGGATCCACAAAAATACTATGGTGTTTGCCTAATATCTCCTCTTTTCTATAACCAGTAGTGGTCAGGAAATTATCATTACAATCAGTAACATGGCCTTGAAGGTCAAATTCTACAGAAGATTGTGCTTTCAAGATCGCATTGATTTTACCTCGGTTTTCAGCGTTAGCTAAACGTCTTGCGGTTACATCCTCTGCAATTTGTACCACCTTATAGTAGTTTCCTTCGTGGTCTTGCACTGGGTTATAAGTGGCTTGTAGCCATATCTCATCTCCTGATTTATTCAACTGTTTGTAGACATCTCTATCAAACTCTCCATGACTCAGTTTATCCCAGAAGGTTTTATACTCTTGAGAGTGAGCATATTCTTTTGCAACTAATTTACTGTGGTGAGCTCCCACTAATTCTTCTTTGTTGTATTGTGTATTTTGACAGAAAATATCATTACAGTCAAGAATATTTCCAGAAAGGTCAAACTCTACACGCATGTAACTAGCATCAATCGCAGCAATTTTACCTCGGTTATCCGCGTTGGCAATTCTTCTTGCAGTAATGTCATTGAGGTAGGCGACGATCTTTACATAGTTGCCATCGTAATCTTGAATGGGGTTATAAGAACCTTCTAGCCAAATCTCTCTGCCGTCTTTAGTGATACGTTTGAAAGAATCTACAACATACTGTCCTTTCTGCAACTTGGCCCATAGTTCTTTATTTCTAAGAACTGTATCCTGATCAACTCCCACCAGCACATCGTGTGGATTATTGATCACTTCACCTTCGTTGTATCCCATTACTTCAAGCAATGTGTCATTCATTGCTGTAATTTCACCTTCCATAGAAAGTTCCATTACACCAGAAGATTTTGAAATCGCTTCATCCAAACCATCTTTCTCCACTTGTTGGTCCATTTGAGCGGTCACATCAAATCGAATACCGATATATTTGATAGGTTTACCACTTTGATCCAATACAGGGGCAATTGTAGCATCTACCCAATAATAACCGCCGTTTTTCTTTTGGTTACGGTATTTTACTTTGAAAATTTGTCCCGCTTGTATCGTTTCCCACAGTTCCTTAAATACAGCTTTTGGAGTAGAAGGGTGACGTACAATATTATGAGGTTGCCCTAACAGTTCTTGTTTTGTAAATCCAGAAAGCTCAGCAAATGTGTCATTTACAAAAGTAATATTACCATATAAATCTGTTTCCGACATCAGCGCAGCAGAGTTAAAGGCTGTTACTCTTGATTCAAGCTCGTTCTTTAAAGCTTCAGCTCTTCGTTGGTTTTCGATTTGTTCTGTAATGTCAGTAGCATATTTCACTACTTTCATTGCTTTATTGTTCAAATCAAAAATTGGATTGTAAGTCGCCTGCAACCAAATAATGCTTCCATCTTTCTTCACTCTTCTGTAGACACCTTCATCGTGAACACCTTGTCTTAACTTATCCCAGAAGCGTTCGTATTCTACTGAGTTAGAAACATTATCTTCAACTAATATTCTATGATGTTTACCCATCAACTCATTCTTCGAATAACCAGTGGTTTGCACAAATAAGTCATTACACTCGATCATGAGGCCATCCATATCAAATTCCACAACAGCTTGTACTTCACCAATTGCTTTGATTTTGGCTCTGTTTTCTGAGTTATTCAATCGACGTTGAGTAATGTCCTGTAGGTAGACAACGATTTTCACATAGTTGCCATCGTAATCTTGAATTGGGTTGTAAGAACCTTCTAACCATACATCACTTCCATCTTGTTTTTTCCTTTTGAAGGAATCCACGTAGAATTGGCCTTTTGATAATTTATTCCAAAGCTCTTTATTTTTAGTTATGGTATCTAGATCAGAAGTCAACAATACATCGTGATTTTTTCCTAAAAGGTCGCCTTCGTTGTATCCAAGTGCTTCAAGAATAGTATCATTGGCAGTCATGATTTCACCATTCATCGAAAGTTCAAGTACACCAGATGATTTAGAGATCGCAGCATCTACACCATCTTTCTCAACTTGCTGATCCATCTGAGCAGTGACATCAAATCGAATACCAATATATTTGACTGGCTTGCCTTCTTGATCCAATACAGGAGCAATAGTTGCCTCTACCCAATAATAACCACCATTTTTCTTCTGGTTACGATATTTTACCTTAAAGATTCTTCCAGATTGGATTGTTTCCCAAAGTTCTTTGAATACCGATTTTGGAGTAGAAGGGTGACGTACAATATTGTGAGGTTTTCCTAATAACTCCTCTTTAGTGTAGCCAGAAAGCTCAGCAAAAGCATCGTTGACGAAAGTAATATTACCATGTAAATCTGTCTCTGACATTAAAGCAGCAGAGTTGAAGGCATTTACTCTTGATTCAAGCTCGTTTTTTAAAGCTTCAGCTCTACGTTGTGTTTCAATCTGCTCCGTAATATCAGTAGCGTATTTTACAACCTTAAATACTTTCTCATTCAAATCAAAGATGGGGTTGTATGTCGCTTGAAGCCACATAATACTTCCATCTTTTCTCACTCTTCTATAGACGCCTTCATCATGAACACCTTGTTTCAGCTTATCCCAGAAACGTTCATATTCAATAGATTTGCTATAACTTTCTTCTACCAGTATCCTATGATGATTGCCCATCAATTCTGATTTTGAATACCCTGTAGTTTCCTCAAACAGGTCATTGCAGTCTTGCATTATTCCATTCAAGTCAAACTCAACAACAGCTTGAACATTTCCTAGTGCAGCAATTTTTGCTCTAGTTTCAGAGTTTCTCAAACGTCTTTCTGTAACATCTTCAGCAATCATCACTACCTTATATACTTCACCTTCCTGATTTCGGATAGGGTTAAATGTACCCTGCAACCAAACTTCCTTCCCTTCAGCGGTAATTTCTTTGTAGACATCTTTATCAAAGTTGCCATTTCTAAGTTTATCCCAGAAGTTTTTGTATTCTAGTGACTCACCATGAATTTTCTCTACAAGGTTGATATGGTCTAAACCGATCAATTCATCTTTACTGTAACCCATTCCTTCAGAGAATAAGTCATTGCATTCAATAATACGGCGGTTCAAATCAAACTCCACACGCATGTAGCTCGCATCTATCGCTGCAATTTTACCACGGTTGTCAGAGTTGGCGGTTCTACGAGCTGTTACATCTTCCGCTACTTTAATGATTTTATAAATGTTGCCATCATGATCCCTCACTGGGTTGTAAGTAGCTTGCAACCAAACTACTTTTCCATTGGCATCCTTTCGTTTGTAGACACTTTTATCTGATGCTCCACTTCTTAGCTTATCCCAGAAAGTTTGGTACTCCTGAGACCTGCCATAAACGTCATCTACAAAATTGATATGGTCAAAACCAATCAGTTCTTCTTTGGAGTAACCTACACCTTCAGCAAACAGGTCATTGCAGTCAATAATACAACGGTTAAGGTCAAATTCAACCCTCATGTAACTTGAGTCAATCGCAGCCACTTTACCTCTGTTATCAGCATTGGCCAAACGTCGTTCAGTTACATCTTGAAGGTGAGCAATTACTTTGGCTACATTCCCATCATAATCTTTTACGGTGTTGTATGTTCCTTCAAGCCATTTCACATTGCCGTTGGCATCAATTCTCTTAAAAGTATCTTTGACCGCTTTACCTGATTTTAATTTCTCTTTTCGATTGTTGTCTACTCTAATATGGTCGGATTCTTTAGGAACCAGCAGGTCATGACTTCTGCCAACTAATTCATCTTCTCTATACCCCAAGTAATCCAAGATCTTTTGGTTGACAATATTGATATTGCCCTCTAAATCCATCTCAAGAATACCATTGGAATTTGAAATCACTTCCTCTATCGCCTCTCTCTCTTTCTCATTGTCCATTTGATCCGTTACATTAAAACGAACTCCAATGTATTTGACAGGCTTTCCTTCTGCATCCAACACTGGTGCAATAGTGGCTTGTACCCAATAGTGACTCCCATCTCTGGCTTGATTTCTATAGGTGCCTTGGAAGATCTGCCCATTTTGAACTTTATCCCATAGCTCTTTAAATAATGACTTAGGATTGGCAGGGTGTCTTACAATACTGTGTGGTTTTCCTATTAATTCTTCAGGTGTATAACCTGACAGTTTAGCAAAAGTCTCGTTTGCAAAAGTAATGGTTCCATAAAGGTCAGTTTCTGAAACTAAAGCCGCCGTGTGAAAGATGTTAACAGTAGATTCTAATTCACTTTTTACATTTGAGAATTCTTGCTCTTTCATTGCAATGTCTGTAACATCTAAACCTAGTAATAGGTATTTGTAGAGCTTATTGTTCTCATTGTAGATCGGTGAAATAGTGATCTCCATCCAGGTTGATCCTCCTTCTTTTGTAAGGTTTTTCGTTGTGCCAGTATACGTTTCTCCCTTTTTTACAATGTTAAGAACACTTTCAGAAAAGTTCTTTGGGGTGTCTGGTGAAAGGATTTTTGATAAAGGCTGATTGAACAGCTCTTTGGGTTTGTATCCTAATAACTGTGCAAATCTGTCATTACATGAAAGGATAGTGCCATCTAATTCGGTCTCAGCAACCAGAATTGTTTTGTTTAAAGCTTTTGATTTTTCACGAAGTTGAAGGACTTCTTTCTTCAAGTCATCGCAATCTTCATTTTGAATCTTTTTGGGTCTTTCATTTCCAGCAGAAGAATCGTCACGGCTTAACAAACGATCCTTTTTGATGTTATCTCCTAGTGCCATAGTAGAGCTAATTTTTGATACGGGTAATTTTATGGGTTATAAAGAAAGTCTAGTGATCTCTCAACTTGGTTTTAGAAACTATAGATCAACTTCTACAATCAAATTACGACTTTTTCAAAACAATATTATGGTACAGTTTGTCCAGCTAGGAATATTTATATAGATACTTTAAAAATCCTATTTAAGTTTTAGTTTTTAGGTAGTATTGATATCAATTCTCTGGCTACGCGCATGTAAGCCATTGCTCCAACAGAAAGAGGTGAATATTCAAAAATAGATTGTCCAAATGAAGGAGCCTCTACTAATTTTACATCAATTCCAATGTAATTTTCAAAAACTCTTATCCCAAATGTTTCCTTAATATGAGTGTGGATTTCATGTGTGACGGTCCTTCTTGTATCAAACATGACAGGAAGAATTCCAAGTATAGTAAGCTTGTTATTCAACGATTCTTTGATCTGGAACACGGTTTCAAGGATTTGAGAGAGCCCTTGCATACTTAATACCTCCATTTGCAATGGCACAAATATATGATCAGAGGCGGTTAATGCATTAATACTTAATATAGAAAGAGCGGGAGCACAGTCAATTAATATAAAGTCGAATTTATCACGTACTTTATCAATTGCGTTTTTCAAAATAAACTCTCTTTGCTCTGCATTGATCATGTTTACTTCAGCATCTGCCAATGAAACATCAGAAGGTGCTATGTATACTTTTTCTTTTTTAAGTGCAATTTCTTTGAGATTAGCTTCTTCTGTAAGAACGTGAGTGACTGACTTCTTGTATTCATTTTGAATTCCGAAGTGAAAAGTCATGTTGCCTTGGGCGTCCATATCAATTAACAGCACCTTATAGCTTAGTTTTCCTAAAGCAACACCAAGGTTTGTGGTGGTGGTGGTTTTTCCTGTACCTCCTTTCTGATTTACAATAGCTATAACTTTTGCTTGACGCCCCATATACTAAAAAGTCTTACTTCCTTTGATTGATATTTTTTACCCGCTTAAGTGATTCAATTTTATATGAATTTTCTTTCTGATTGATGAAGTTCGAAAAAAATCTTAAATAATTAAAGTTCAAACTATTTTATTTTCAAAATAAAAAGGCTGTCCATCACTGAACAGCCTCTTTGTACTTTATTTATGAATTACTTAATTCTTAATTAGATTAAGCAATCACCTGTCATTTCTTCAGGTTGATCAACACCAACAATTTTCAATACTGTTGGAGCGATGTCACCTAACTTACCGTCTTTGATTTCACCGTCAAAATCAGGATCAACAAAGATACAAGGTACCAAGTTAGTTGTATGTGCTGTGTTTGGAGAACCGTCAGGGTTTCTCATAACATCTGAGTTACCGTGGTCAGCAATAACGATTGATGAATAACCGTTATCTAAACCAGCTTCAACTACAGCTTTAGCACATTGGTCAACAGCCTCACATGCTGCTACTGCCGCTTCGAATACACCTGTATGACCTACCATATCAGCGTTAGCGAAGTTCAAGCAAACAAAGTCAGCTTCACCTTTTTGTAATTCAGGAACAATTTTGTCTCTGATATCACCTGCACTCATTTCAGGTTTTAAATCGTAAGTAGCTACTTTTGGAGAAGGAGCTAATAAACGAGTTTCACCTTCGAATTCTTTCTCACGTCCACCAGAGAAGAAGAAAGTTACGTGAGGGTACTTTTCAGTTTCAGCAATTCTGATTTGCTTTTTACCCGCACCTTCTAATACTTCACCTAATGTTTGTGATAAATTATCTTTATGGAATAATACATCAACACCTTCGAATGTCTCATCGTACATTGTCATTGTAAGGTATTTGATGTCTAATTTCTTAGTTCCACCCTCTTCAATATCTCTTTGTGATAAAGCTTGAGAGATTTCACGACCACGGTCAGTACGGAAGTTGAAACAAAGCACTACATCACCTTCTTCAATTTTCGCTACAGGCTCGCCGTCCACTGTATTTACTAATGGCTTAACGAACTCATCCGTTACATCAGCATCATAAGAAGCTTGGATAGCGTCTTGGATGTTCGTTACTTTTTCACCTTCAGCGTTAACCATTACGTTGTAAGCTAAAGCAACTCTTTCCCAACGGTTATCTCTATCCATTGCATAGTAACGACCTACAACTGAAGCAATTTGACCAGTAGTTTTAGCCATATGCTCTTCTACGTCAGCAATAAAACCTTTACCTGACTTAGGGTCGCAGTCACGACCGTCAGTGAAAGCATGAACGAAAACTTGATCTTTATCAAAACCTGCAGCACTTGCTGCAGTTAATAATCCTTTTAAATGTCCAACGTGTGAGTGAACACCACCGTCAGAAACAAGACCCATGAAGTGAACTTTTTTGTTGTTCTCTTTCGCGTAAGCAAATGCATCTTGTAATTCTTTAATATCAGCAATAGAACCATCTTGAACAGCTTGGTTGATTCTTACCAACATTTGGTATACCACACGGCCAGCTCCAAGGTTCATATGACCTACTTCAGAGTTACCCATCTGACCTTCAGGAAGACCTACTGCCAAACCAGAAGCCTCTAATTTACTGTGCTTATATTTTTCATATAATGAATCTACGAAAGGTGTATTAGCTTGTGCAATAGCAGACACTTTAGGATCAGGACCAATTCCCCATCCGTCTAAGATCATTAAGATTGTTTTCTTGTTCATGATGATAATTTTATCGTCTTCTTTTTATAATAAAAATGAATGTGGCAAATATACAGTTTGTTAGCACTTTTATAAATGATATTCATCACAATGTAGGTGCAAGATTGGGGCTTTTTAAAGTGTCAAAAAAACCTTTAAGGTCTTCGAAAAGTTAATATGACAAACAAACATGTTACACTAGAATAAATAGAGAAGTTATTCTTGAAATAGTCCTATAAAGTTACAATGTTTTAGTGTATATTTCATGTATCAACTACACTTATACTTAAAAACCCTTATCACACTTATGAATAGCATACCCAAAGCGCTTATTATCGTATTTTCACTTCTATGTTTTTTTAGTTGTGAAAAAGCAGACATTGCAAACACTGCTTCAGCAGTAGAAGGAAATTACCTTGTGACCTCTATTAATGCAAAAACAGGTCAAGGCCAATCCACTTTGCAGACACTTTCTGACAATGATATTATTATATTGAAAAAGGTGGATGATCGTTTGGTTGATGTTCAGATTGCAATCCAATCTGTAGCTGTAAAATTAGGCTCTTCTCAAACAGATTTCCTCAAAACAACGTATCCAGAAGTGACTGTGGAGGGAAATAGAGAGAATGGATCTTTCAAGCTGTCCAAGATCACAAGTTATGACACTAACGCTTCATTGTCTGGTGCTATTAGCGATGACGGACGATTGACAATTTCTTACCGTATTTCTGGTACAGAGTTTTTTTCAATAGCAGCGGTAAGAAGATAAATTTTTGCATAATATTTGTCTAACATCTTTTAACGTTTGTCTTACTTAAACCTAACCTAATAGGTTTTGTGGATTTTTTATTTTTACATATAAAACTAAATATGAAAAAGCTTTTAATACTATTCGTCTTACCTTTAGCTTTATTGACTTCTTGTGGTTCTACTGATGATTTAGCTAATCAAATCATTGATGCTATTGTTTCTTTTGGTGAAGCCTCAGCTAAAATTGATGGTGTTTCTACTGAATTGAATAACTATGCAGGGTATAGAACTTCTGATAACATCACATCAATTTATTTTTCAGACATTAAGTTTGATCTTGCAAATACGGATTTAAAAGGTGAGGCAATCCTTTGCTTCTTACATTCTGATTTAGTGACAGAAGGTAGTAACGTCAATATTTCGATTTCGAATATTGTAGAAATTGGTTTAAATCCTAAAATGGCGGGTGTTGGTATCTTATATTTATCAAATGTTTCAGCAAAAGATCTTTATGATTTAGTATCAGAATACAATAACAGCCAAAGTATTACAAATGTAATCCAAATAGCTGGACAAAAAGATGTAGATGTAAAGCAAGCATCAGTTGCAAATATCTTAGAAGGATACATTAACTTCAGTTTCTCAAAAGTTTCAACGGATAAATTGTCAGGTACATTTAGCTTCAAGGCTTTCAACTCAGATAATGAATCTGTTGAAGTTACAGAAGGTACTTTCACTGATACTCCTAGAGATACAACAAATCTTTAATTAAGTACTAAGTCAAAAATAAATCATAGTTAATTTTGAATTTGTACTTAGATTGATATAAAATACAAAAGAGACGTTTAATGCACTTAAGCGTCTCTTTTTTTTGTGCTTAATTTTCAGTATATTATAGAGCGCCCGATTAACAATAAAACATCTCATGCTATGCTCTATGTACTCTTAGTTACCCTTCCTATTTTCTCCTTTTTTTTACCCCAAGAAAAAGAAAAAAACAACACGTCCAAAGTACTTTTTGAAGTCATTAATTATGATGCAAAACAACTTAATGGACTAGAACTTGAAATCTATGATCAAGAAAAATTAGTAGCTCGTATCAATACCCATAACATTACTTCTATATCCTTACCTAAGGAAGAATATGAGTTTATCCTGTATTATTGCAATGATGTATTTAAAGTAAAAAAAGAAGTAAGTGCCCAAAGCCATCATTTAGTGTTCGTAGTAGGAGAGAAAAATTGTAAAGAAAACTTACTATTCAGTAAATAATCACAAGTAATGGCATTTAATACCTGAAAAGAAAGGAAGTATTCATTCTAAACCTTAATTTCGCAGTCTACAATCTAGATTCGAGGATAAAAAATTAGTAATTAGAATGGAATCAAATACTGAAACAAAACTTACCTTATCAAACCGATTTGATAATATTACAGAGTCAGCTACTTTAGTGATGGCTGTAAAAGCAAGAGAACTTCAAGCTAAAGGTGTCAATGTGATCAAATTGAACCTTGGAGAGCCTGACTTTGCCACTCCACAATATATTCAAGACGCCGCTAAAGAGGCTATCGATGATGGTAAGTTCTTTTCATATCCTCCTGTACCAGGCTACCCTGAGTTAAGAACAGCAATCGCTGAAAAATTACAAACTGAAAACGGTTTGGATTATAAGATGGAAAATGTAGTTGTATCTGCGGGTGCAAAACACTCTATCGCTAATGTGATGCTCAGTATTCTTAATGAAGGTGATGAAGTGATTGTCTTCTCTCCTTATTGGGTGTCTTACACAGATCAGATTGTTTTGGCAGGAGGTAAGCCTGTTATTTTGAAAGGAGAGATTGAAAACGATTTTAAAGTTTCCGCTGATCAATTGAGAGCGGCGATTACTCCTAAAACAAAAGCGATATTATTCTCTTCACCTTGTAACCCTACAGGTACTGTATTCACAAAAGATGAGCTGAGAGAGATTGCAGATGAAGTAAAAAAACACGACGACCTTTACATAGTTTCAGATGAAATCTATGAATACATTAACTTTGGTGGCCCTCACGTGAGTATTGCTTCTTTTGATGACGTGAAAGATCGCACAGTAGTAGTGAATGGTTTCTCAAAGGGTTTTGCAATGACAGGGTGGAGAATTGGCTATATCGCTGCTCCAGTTCATGTAGCAAAAGCGTGTATCGTTATCCAAGGTCAAGTGACTTCGGGTATCAATACGATTACGCAACGTGCGGCTTTGGCGGCATTAAAAGGTGACCGTTCGGTAATTGAAGAAATGAGAGCAGCTTATTTGAGAAGAAGAGACTTACTAAAAGGATTGTTAGATGATATTGAAGGTATAAAAACAAACCTTCCTCAAGGAGCATTCTATATTTTCCCTGATTTCAGCTCTTACTTCGGTAAATCATTCAACGGCCAAGTGATCAAAGATTCATCAGATTTAGCATTATACTTCCTAAACGAAGCACATGTTTCTACAGTAGCAGGTGCAGCTTTTGGAGCACCAAATTGCATCCGTATTTCTTATGCGGCTTCTGATGAAGAACTGGTAGCAGCTTGTGAAAAATTAAAAGTTGCATTAGCAAATTTGAAATAATTGGAAGAGAATAAGAACATGTGAACAGCATGTTCTTACTCATTTTATATGAGTTATCTCTTTTTGTAAAATATTGATATAAATGGCACTAAGTATAAGAGAGGCCTTAGAGAAATTTAATGGCCTAAAAGCTTTAGTTATTGGAGATGTAATGATTGACTCTTACATATGGGGGGCTGTAGATCGTATTTCTCCAGAAGCTCCTGTACCAATCGTTAATGTCAAAGAAAGAGAATCAAGAATGGGAGGAGCGGCCAATGTGGCCAAAAACTTACATTACCTTGGTGCTCAACCTATTTTATGTGCTGTTATTGGCAAAGACAGTCAGGCAGATACTTTTTTAGAACTTTGTGATCAGTTAGGTATTCCAAAAGAAGGATTGATCCAAAGTGCTCAAAGAGTGACTACTGTAAAACACCGTGTGATAGCTAGTGCTCAACATGTGTTGAGAATTGATAATGAAGACAGTTCTCCAATCAATGCTGATGATACAGCTTTGTTGCTTGAAAGAATTGAAGAATTATCAGACCAAGCCGATGTAATTATTTTTGAAGATTATGACAAAGGTGTATTGACACCGGAGTTAATTCAGAAAGTCGTGGAAATTGCTCGTAAAAAAGGTATTCCAACAACAGTTGACCCTAAGAAGAGAAATTTCTTGTCGTATGAAGGTGTAACGCTTTTCAAACCCAATCTTAAAGAAATGAGAGAAGGTTTGAAATTTGATTTCGACGGAGATGTTATTGACGAAGTAAAAGCAGCGACTAAGCTTCTGAAAGATAAAATGGATAATGAACACACAATGGTCACTTTATCTGAACATGGTGTATTTATTTCTAATCATTCCGATGATGTGCATATTCCAGCTCATAAAAGAGAAATTGCAGATGTCTCTGGAGCAGGTGATACAGTGATCAGTATTGCGTCATTAGCTTTAGCAGTTGGTTTGCCTATGGATAAGGTAGCAGGATTAGCTAACTTAGGCGGTGGCTTGGTGTGTGAGCACGTAGGAGTAGTGCCAATTGATAAAGTGGCGTTGCTGGAAGAAGCGGAAAAGAAACTTTAAATATGATTTCAAAAGAAGAAAAAAAAGCTGCATTTAAGACGACTTGGCTGAGCATATTCGGGAATATCATCCTTACCATAACCAAAGGTACAGTAGGGATTCTTGGAAACTCACAGGCGATGATAGCCGATGCCATAGAATCTTGTGCAGATATTATTTCTTCTTTTGTTGTTTTAGCGGGTTTGAATTTCTCAACCAAGGCTCCTGATGATAATCATCCCTATGGTCATGGAAAATTTGAACCTATTGCAACCTTCATTACTGTAGGTTTTTTAGTTGCTTCAGCTTTGATTATTGCAGAGCAAAGTATAGAAAGAATCTTGTCGGGTGCTATTGAGACGCCTTCCTCTTATACATTAATTGTATTGGGAGTGATTATTTTGATTAAATATTTTCTGTATCGTTTTGTAAAATACAGAGGAAAAATTCTCAATAGCTCATCATTGGAGGCAGATGCTGGTCACCACAAAAGCGATGCATTGATTTCATTGTCGGCTTTTATCGGAATTGGAATCTCTATTTATGGTGGTGAAGGTTATGAAGCGGCAGATTCTTGGGCCGCACTCTTTGCAGTAGGAATTATCCTTTTCAACAGTTACTTGTTGTTTAGGCCTGCCTTTGGAGAAATAATGGACGAAAATCTATATGACGATCTTATTGATAAAGTAAAACAGGAAACCGTGAAAGTGGAGGGAGTAATTGACACAGAAAAGTGTTTTATTCGCAAAATGGGTTTTAAATTTTATGTAGATCTTCATATTATTGTTGACGGTGATATATCAGTGAGAGAAGGTCATGATATTGCACATAATGTCAAAGATTCATTGAAAGCTGATTTTAATGAAATTGCTGATATTCTTATTCATGTAGAACCAAGTCCACAACAAGACAAACAATATACTTAAGACTTCCTCTTATTATGGGTTTTAAATCTTTTTTAAGTAAGCCATTGGCCGCTTACATTGTAAAGCAACAAAATGAATGGGCCAATAATCCAAGCCGTTCTCAAGATAAAGTTTTTCAATCTTTGGTTCAAGGTGCGAAAAATACAGCCTTCGGGAGAGATCATAATTTTGGAGATATCAAAAATTATGAAGACTTCAAGAAGAATGTACCTATAGTAGATTATGAAGCCTTACGCCCTTATATAGATAGAATTATCAAAGGTGAGAGTGACGTGCTTTGGAAAGGAGCACCTGCTTATTTTGCAAAAACTTCAGGTACCACTTCCGGGGCCAAATATATTCCTCTGACAAAAGAATCAATTCCTAATCATATTAATTCGGCTAGAAATGCTATGCTGAATTACATTCATGAAACGGGCAATTCGAAGTTTTTAGATAAAAAATTAATTTTCCTTTCTGGCAGTCCTGTATTAGGAAAATCAGGAGAAATTCTTTCTGGTAGACTTTCAGGTATTGTCAATCACCACGTACCGGGGTATCTGAGAAGAAATCAAATGCCAAGTTATGAGACCAACTGTATTGAAGACTGGGAAATTAAGTTAGAGCGAATTATAGATGAAACAATCGCTCAGGATATGTCCTTGATCTCGGGTATTCCGCCATGGGTTCAGATGTATTTTGATCGTATTATTGAAAGAACAGGAAAGTCTATTCAAGAGGTTTTTCCTAATTTCGAGTTGTTTATTTACGGTGGTGTAAATTTTGAACCTTACCGTAAAAAGCTGTATGACTCTATTGGTAAGAATTTACCTTCTATTGAGTTATTTCCTGCATCAGAAGGTTTCTTTGCCTTTCAGGATTCTCAACATGAAGAAGGTATGTTGCTGCAATTGGATTCAGGTATTTTTTATGAATTTATTCCTTCAGAAGAATACTTTGATGAAAACCCGACACGTTTGAAAATTGATGAAGTAGAAGTAGGTAAAAACTATGCATTGATCATCAATTCTAATGCAGGACTTTGGGGCTATTCCATTGGAGATACCGTGAAATTTGTTTCTACCGATCCTTACAGAGTAATTGTATCAGGCAGAATCAAGCATTACATTTCTGCATTTGGAGAGCACGTTATTGGTGAGGAAGTGGAGAAAACAATGAAGTACGCTTTAGAACAACATCCTGAAGTGAAAATCACAGAGTTTTCAGTAGCTCCTCAAGTCAATCCTGCAGATGGATTGCCTTATCATGAATGGCTTATTTCCTTTGAAAATGCCCCTAATGATTTAGATGCTTTTGCACTGACACTGGATAATAAGCTCAGAGAACTGAACACTTATTATGATGACCTGATTACGGGTAGTATCACAAGGACAATCGTAATTACACCTCTTCAAAGAGATGCTTTCCAGCAATACATGAAATCAATTGGTAAACTAGGTGGTCAAAACAAGGTTCCTAGATTGGCAAATGACAGAAAAATTGCTGATAAGATCGTTGAATGGAAAAAATAAATGCAATCTCTCAATAAAAGCTAATATTTATTGGGAGATTTTTTTTATTTTCGATTTCAGAACGAATAAAAAAGTACAGTTTAAGAAATTCTTTAAATTATAAAAGAGCTAATAGTATTTAATTGAGAAATTGGTGCAATACTTATTATAATTTTTGTATTTTAAAGTAGAATTGAATCTTTAATATTAAACCAAGCTAGTTAAAAAATCAAACTACTATCAGGGGTCCAATTATGAGTAAAAAAATAAAAACTATATTACTTGTTGATGATAATGATACGGACAATTTTATCAACAATAGAATAATAGAGCTAACTGATTTCGCTGAGGAAATAGTCATTAAGAACTCTGGTAAAAAAGCGTTAGAGTTCCTTCAAGAACGTTTTGATTACAAAGGTAATTTGCCAAGCTTAATCCTTTTGGATATTAATATGCCAATTGTGGATGGGTTTGTATTTTTGTATGAGTTTGAGGCATTTCCTGAGGAATTAAGAAATCAATGTAAGATCGCCATTCTTTCAAGCTCAGATAACGAGTCAGATATAGAAAGAATTGTCAATAATGAATATGTTATTAAGTTTATAACAAAACCACTTACCGAAGAAGGATTATTAGAAGTGGGAGAATTGCTTTAAGTATAAACCTAAGATATTAAATCAAAAAAGGTACTTGTTTTAGAAAAAGCAAGTACCTTTTTATTTTGTATTCACCAATGTGACAAAACTCTTTTTAGTAGATTTATAATTGATATTTTGATTAATGATGAATTGCTACAAAAACAGTAATATCATCCCTTTGTTCAAAACCTTCAGTTTCATTATCCAGTAAAGTTTCCAGTTCATTTACACAATCTTTGGTGTATTTTAAATAGTATTTCTTCAAGACCTCTCTGAAGCGTAGAGATCCAATTTTACCATCAATACCATTTTGATCTACATATCCATCCGTATACAAACAGATAAGTGTATCTGGCTGTATTTGCATTTCCGTCACTTCAAAACCTTTGCTCTTTTTAATACGTCCGCCAATTGATCTGTTCGTGGATTTTAAAGGAACAATACCATTATTATCTACCAGTAAACCTTTACCTTTTGCACCAGCATATTGGAAACGATAATCGTGGTCTATATATGCCACAGAAATGTCCATTCCGTCATTATTTCCATCTATGTTGGACTGACGTAATTTTTCAAAGAAATAATGATCCAACTGTTCCAGTAATTCAGCAGGAGTATTAGGCAATTCTTCCAAACGGTCTAACGCTTCCAAACCTACCATAGATAACAAGGCACCAGGTACTCCGTGGCCTGTACAATCCCCAACCACTATAAGTGTTCTGTTATCAAATTTTCTTGCGAAATAGAAATCACCTGAAACGTGATCTTTAGGTCTGAATAAGATATTGACTTCTTTGAAAATCTTCTTCAATTCTTCCTGAGATGTCAGCAGTGCCATTTGTATGGTTTTCGCATAACGGATAGAATCAGTCACATTATTCAGTGATTTGGCTAATTCGAGATGGTTTTTCTCAATTTTATCCCTCTGTGATTCTATTTCCTCTTTTTGAGCATTAATCTCTTCATTGGTTTGAGAAAGCTCTTCCCCAAATTGAATTAATTCATCTGTATTTTGCTGTAACTTATTCTGGAAGATGGAAGTTTGGAGATCAATAGCTTTAACATCGTTACTGATATTCAAAAGAATTCCTAAATCGATTGTCCAGTTAAAGATCACTTGGTGTGCAGGAGATAAACTATCCATGATAGGACCGCCATTAATTAACTCTATGGCTAACAGACTACAAAGCAGTATGAAACTGAAGAGAAGAATGTATCTGCTTCTCTTTTTGCCTAGAAACCAATAGGAGGTGACAATGGTAGTGGCCATCCATGCAACCGCATGAGATTTCATTCCTCCAGTTGTCAATGCCAGAACATACAGCATGACATTAATATAGAATAAGTAGAATGTACAGAGTGCCTCCCAATTGACTTTTTCTTTTAGAAGAAAGATACCGATAATGGCCAATATCCCAAAGGATGAAATGATAGTGCCAGGAATAAAACTGATAAAGAAAAATCCAGCGAATGCAAAGAATGTAAAAAGTAAAAAACTATACTTCACTTTTCTCCAAAAGCTTTTCTCTTTGTCTAGCTCAATTTTATTGCCGTACAATAATTGAGTATGAGGGGTAGAATTCATCAAAAAAATATCTTAGTAAAGTAATCATGAAACCTTCTGCAGTAGATCACATCAATGAATAGAAGAAAAATGCATTAGGTTTGTTTGGTATATATAAGTGATAATAAATTATGTAGCAATAATATGACACTTTTGTAGCTATTACGCAGTGTTAAGTGATATTTTTTATTAATAAATGTTTATAAAAAGAAAGTTGAAAGGTGAGGGGTAATAACAAGCTTTTACATTGTTATATGTTCAACAAAAAAGGGTACCTTTTCAGCACCCTAATTAAGTTTTTATTTTAAGCCATAGGCTCCACGTATCATTTTCTCCGCTACTTTGTCTGGTAGGAAGCGTTTTGCGAATGCTAATAATCCGGCATTGCCACCAGAAACATAAATTGGTGATGGTGCCTTCTTTTGGATTACTTTCATGACAGTATCTGAAATTACTTTTGAAGATTCAGCTTCAGACATACTGCCTTTTACACTTTGACGAATATTGTCAGCATAAGGAAAGTATTCAGATCCTTCAGAGCAATTAAAATCAGGTACAATGTTGGATGCAATATGGTTGGGTTCTACCAAAGCTACTGTTACATTGAATTCTTTCATCTCACTTCTGAGTGATTGTGTAAAACCTGATACAGCAAATTTAGTGGATACATATGCAGAATAATATGGAGCAGCAAAACGCCCGTTGAGTGATCCAATATTGATAATAGTTCCTGCACGTCTTTCTCTCATTTGAGGTAAAATCTTTTGAGTTAAATCAATCAAACCAAAGAAATTTACTTCAAATAAGTACCTATATTTTTCCATACTGGTTTCTTCAACGGGACCAATCTGCGATTGACCTGCGTTGTTGATCAGTACATCAATTTTTTCATCTTTTATTTCTTCCCAGCATTGAACAATACTCTCAGGACTGGAAACGTCCAATGCTACATAACGAACTCCCTCTAATTTGTCTTTCGTTCTGTCTGGATTACGAGAAGTGCCAATGACATTATATCCATTTTCTACTGCCGCTTGTGCAATAGATTTACCTATACCTGAAGATGCTCCAGTAATGAATAAGGTCTGCTGATTTTTCATAGTTTATTTATTTTTCACAAAGTTAAAAAGATATGTGAATCAACAGTGAAATAAAAAAAGGTTATCCATCTCAACTTTTCTTAATGTAAACAACTAGAGAGCTGAACAAAACCTGTTCATTATTTTTGATTCATT
This sequence comes from Flammeovirga sp. SJP92, assembly GCF_001583495.1. Classification (GTDB taxonomy): domain Bacteria; phylum Bacteroidota; class Bacteroidia; order Cytophagales; family Flammeovirgaceae; genus Flammeovirga. The sequence continues at coordinate 69,856 of NZ_LQAQ01000100.1, forward strand.
CCAAATGTAGGGTCAATCTTCAGTTTCAGGCTCCATAGGAAAGCAGGAACTCCAGAACAGACAACAAACAAGAAGAAAGTACTATACCCTAAGTGCTCTTGAATGTACCCCGAAACCATTCCTGGCAACATCATTCCTAACGCCATAAAACCTGTACAGACTGCATAATGTGCAGTTTCATTTTTACCTTTTGAAATATAAAGCATATACATCATTAAGGCGGTGAAACCAAAACCATAAAAGAACTGCTCAATAGCAATTACAAAAGAAATGGCTATGGTATTTTTTAATTCAAAAAAGGCCAACGCCCAATATCCTAAATTGGGTAAATTGAGACAGACTAACATTGGAATCAGCCAAAACTTCAATCCTTTTTTATAAATGGCAACTCCGCCAAGTATTCCTCCAGCCACAAGACAGATAAAACCAATGGTGCCGTACATAAAACCTAAGTCTTCATTGCTCAATCCCATTCCTCCATTCTCGATACTGTCTATTAGAAATGGAGTTGCAATTTTGACTAACTGTGCTTCACCGAGTCGGTATAACAGAATAAATACAATGGCGATATAGATGTCTTCTTTTTTGAAGAAAGTAATAATGGGTGAGTTTAAGATTTTAGAGTCTTTCTTAGCTTTCTTTTTTAAATCAAAGTAAACATAAATAATCACTAAACCTCCAATGACTAGATATGGAATGGTAGACTCAATCTCCAAGAATTTATTGGTTAGCCATCCTCCAAGACCAATAATACAAAGTTGGCTTGCTATAATGGCTACTTCCTTTAATCCTTTGTCTTGTTCTTTTTGTGGTTTTAACGCCTCCTTATTGGGTAAAATAAATTTATGTATAAAAGCAAATAAGACGGTTACAACTCCTAAACCAAGAAAACAATAACTCCAAATGCTAGTATAGTTTTGATCATATTTATATAAAACGCCTGTAAGTGTAACAATCAGTCCTTGACCAACCCACATGCCTATTTTATAAAAAGTACTTCTTATTCCAATAAAAAAAGCTTGTTGGTCATCCCTTAAACCTATCATATAAAAACCATCTGACGCTATATCATTGGTGGCTGATGCAAAGGCTATAATCCAAAAAACAGCAAGAGAATATTGGAAGAAATTTTCCATGGGCAGTGTAAAAGCAACGCCTGCAAAACCACCTCCAATGATAATCTGCATCATGGAAATCCACCATTTTTTAGTGCGTAATACATCCACAATAGGACTCCATAGCGGTTTTATCACCCAAGGCAAGTAGAGCCACGACGTATAAAGAGCAATCTCTGCATTGCTGATCTTTAAGTTTTTATACATGGTTAATGCTACCACATTAACCATAATATAAGGTAAGCCCTCTATTATATATAGACTTGGTAACCACTGCCATGGATTTCTTTCCTTTTGCATCTGTAGAGTAGTTTATATTAGTGAAGTACTTTGACTTTTTTAGATAAAAAGCCACCTGCCTTAAGCATAATCGCATTGCTTATACCGCTTTCATTATAATTGCCATCCAATGCTGTAACAATGTAAGTATATTTTTTTCCTTTTTGAAGGTCGCGGTCCACATAAACCTGCGTTTTATAAGGTTCTTTCTTTACGATAGCATGAATATACTTACCATCTAAATGCCCAAATCCACCCTCCTCATAGCGGTAGATTACATATTTTTTGATGTCAGATCCTCTTTCTCTGTCTTCCCATTGCAACGTAACCCCACGGTCAACGTGCCCGTCACTCCCCGTAATTCTTACTTTTGAAGGAGCTTCCAGTTCTTTAGTTGTCACAGAAGGAGGAAGGACATAGTTTTTATAATTGACCTTGATGGAAGTCGTAACATTCATGGGGTCTTCAAACAGGTACTTCGCACTGAAGAAAGCATTTCCTTTTACTTTGTCATATTTTCTATTGATGTACATTTGTTCCGAAATCTCCTTAGGATCTTCCCACTTAGTGCCTACTTTATATAGCGCTTGACCGATGTATAAATTGGTATTGTAGCAGTTATTGTTCCACCACATCACCACTTCTTCATAAGGAGCAGCACCTAATTTTCTATGCCAGTATACTTGAGGAATCACATAATCAATCCATCCTCTTTTCATCCATTTTACAATATCAGCGTGCAGGTCATCATAATTTGTGATACCGGCTCTTGTATTGGAACCTTTCGGATCTACATTATTATTTCTCCATACACCAAAAGGACTGATGCCAAATTGAACATCAGGTCGTTCTGCTTTCAGTTGCATAGATAAGCTTTGTACAAAGTAATCTACATTATCTCTTCGCCAAGCGTCTTTGTCTTGGAACTGACTTCCATATTTTTGAAATGATTCTTCATCAGGAAATTCTTCACCTTGGATTTTGTAAGGGTAGAAATAATCATCAAAGTGCACACCATCTAAATTATAATGTCTTGCTACTTCCATAATAGCTTCTAATACAAATTTCCGCCCTTCAGGATGTCCTGGGTCGAAGTAGTATTTATTACCATATTTTACAAACCATTCTCTATGATGGAAAAAAGGGTGTCCGGGAGCTAAAGCTGTCGTATCGGCATTCATTGTCACTCTATAAGGATTGAACCAGCCGTGAAAATCCAAATTTCTTTTGTGCGCTTCCTCAATCATAAATTGAAGCGGATTGAAATAAGGGGAAGGTGCTTTGCCTTGCTTTCCGGTAAGGTATTTACTCCAAGGTTCGTATGATGATGGGTAAAAAGTATCAGAAACGGGTCTTACTTGAACAATAACAGTGTTGAAACCAAGTTCTTGAATTTTGTCAAGATAACGGACGTAGTCTTCTCTTTGTTCTTCCGTAGTCGTAAGGTTAGGGGCAGGGAAATCAATGTTGTTCACCGTGGCAATCCATACACCACGAAACTCTCTATTACTTTGGCCTAAAAGATTAGAACAAGTACATAAAAGAGTAATAAAAAAAAGTTGAAGTTGTAAAAAATGCTTCATGTCTGTTGGTAAAATCAATTAAGCCATGAAGATACAGCATTTAACTACTACGACAAATGATATTGAATTAATCCTTCTGTAGGCGATTGAATAATTTCTGGGGCTTCTAATTCACAACTTTCAAAAGCTTGTAGAAGTAAAGGAGAGAAATGATGAGCAATAGAGCCAGTGATTTTTACTTGGGTTGTATTCTTGTTGAAAAAAGGGAGGATGTAATATTGAATAAATTGATGAAACTGTTCTAAAATTAATGCTTTTAGTCGTTCATCATATTGATGATGCTCAATAATAAAAGGAGCAAAAGAAGCGCAGAAGGTATTAGGGTTTTTCTTTTTATAAAGTGCTTCTAATATGTCTTCAGTAGTCAGATTAAAAGTATCTATGAAGTGACTGATCGTTTCCATAGACAGCTGAGTAGTCAAGAGTTTTTGGAGGAAAGCGAGGCCTAAAGTGGCACCACTACCAAAATCACTCAACATATATCCCAATGAAATCGGCTTTTCAATAATTTGTTCTTGTCTATACAGGCAGGAGTTGGCACCTGTACCTAGAATTGCAGCAACACCAGACTGTTTACCCAGCAAACCCCTAGCGGCTCCCATTAAATCTGTATCAATAGTAATATCAGTGGCAGGCAATACAATAGACAATGCATTTTTGACTTTCAATTGTCTTTCCTCAGTACTGCATCCAGCACCATAGAAAAACACCTTCTCTATTTCATTGATTTCAATAGTTTCCTGTAAAGCATTCAGATCTTGTTGAAATGCTTTGCTCAGCTCTTCTTTATCCCAGAAAAGAGGATTGTACCCTGCTGATTTGAAGGTGGAGACTACTTTTTTTTCTGAAACATTCAGTAAAGTCCAGTCTGTTTTAGTTGATCCGCTGTCTGCTATTAATTGAAAAATAATGGAATGATTTAAGTTGAAAAAAGTTTAATCTTTATCCTGAGACTTTTGGAAAACCATCAAGTCTGTGCCATTTCTTTGAAGTGCAAAAACAACGAAGATGATCAGTGCAATGACAAGTACAATGCTTGTAGCGGCCATAATCTTATAAATATCAGTATTGGCCTGTGTTTCCAATTGTTTTTCTTTCAGCTGAATTTGTTGCTGTTGCAATTCCTTTTGCTGTGCTAGCTGAAGCTGAAGGTCTTTATCATTTGCATTAAGTACAGCAGAGTTAAGTTCACCTCTTGTTTGAGCAAGTTCTTGCATTAGACTATTTGAAAGTTCTTTTTGTTTTCTCAACGCTTCCTGTGCTGCAATTTCAGATTGCTCCGCTAATTTCTGTTCTTTTAAAGACTGTACATGTTTAGATTGAGCTTTCTCCAGCGACTCTTGCGTTTCAGCAAGTTGTTGCTGTGTACTTTTCAGCAATTCATTATGTTCTTTGGCACGTTGACTCATATCCTGAATCACGCGGTTATTTTCATCAATATTTCTTTGAAGACGGAATTTATCATCCTTCAGTTCAGAGATTCTCATTTCCAGTGATCGGATAGACCCTTGTTTCATGTCCAGCTTCTGATCATTGGTATTGAGTTCCGCTTCTCTTTCATTCAATCGTTTTTCTAATCGGAGAATATCATCTTTCAGATCAAGGATGCGGTCATTCTGATGTTTTATCTTAGAAAGGTAAGCACCACTTTCAGCTTCAATTTGAGCATTTTTCTTTTCCAACTCATTGATTCGCATTCTTTGATGTTTAGAACCGTCGGCACCAGAAAAAGCGGCATATACACCAAGTACCCCACAGACTAGTAGTCCTATGACTCCCACTCTTACCCAACTTTTTTGTTGAACGAGTTCTTCTTTGAAACCATTTGTATTATTTCTCATTGACTGTTTCGCGAACAATAAATATTAATATGACAGATATATAGAGGAAAAATAACTGAATTAAGCTAAGATAAATTTCCTGAATTTTAAACAGAATGTGATCAACATCCTCTAAGGAATAATGTACTTTAAGTTGAATTATAATATTGTGATTTTCAATTTGTATTCAAAATAAAAATAAAAAAATCACAGGCAAAATATACTTTCATTATACCTGCTTATCACCTGCAATAATTAGTGTAATTAGTACTGTTAATGAGGTGTTTAACTTAAAAATAGATACAAATCCCTTATTTGTTACACAAATTTAATAATAAAACTCGATTTTTTTTGCTTCAAAACCTCGAAATGAAACTTATAAAACTGCTTATCGTACTATGTAAAATGCAATTTTATATGCGTTAAATCATGTGACCTTAGAATAGTACAATAAAAGATTTGTATTGTATAAAATATAGGTTTCAAATAAGTGTTAAAATACTATTGTTATATTACAATTGTATGTTATATTTGCATCCAATATTTTAATAAACGAAAATTATTAGAATAACTCGCTGATAATCAGCACAAGCGTCAGACGGACACTTGATCTTTTTACGAAATAAACTTTTAATGAGAAAGTTTTTACTTATTTTAACCGCGTTTGTATTAAGTATAGGAACCACTGATTTTGCAGTAGCATCTTCAAATAATTCTATTACAAGTGTAAAGGATACGGATACAATAAAGAGAGAAGATTATATAAGAACTTTATATAAAGCTTTCGATCCAATCTGTAGAAAATACGGCATCAATACAAAAGTGGCTATATCCCAAGCAATAGCTGAGCAAGGTTGGGAACTGAGAAAAGACTTCAGAATTTTCAACATTGCATCCACAAACCCTACTAGAAGTAAATTAGTTTACGACAACGGGGAGCAACGTTTCAGACGCTATAGAGTATATACGTCTTTAGAACAAGCGGTGGAGGACTATTGTAAAGTGCTAACTAGTTTCCACACTTACCGCAAAAACGGATTGTTTGAGACCTTAGATCCAAACATGCAAATCGAATCAATTGCGAAAGGTGGATATGCAACAAACCCAAAGTACCAGCAATTGGTAACTGCGGTAATGGAGAGATTTGTATCTCCTGTTGTAGATTATTTACGTGAAGAAGAGGCCCTAGCGAGAAGATCAGAAGAACTTCAATCTGTGGCATCAATTAGTAGCGTGGAAGCACAACACATCCGCTTCTGTTTACCTTCAGGGTATTAGAAGCTGACCCTTTTGACCTAACATATCGAAATTATACGAAACAGGAGATCCTACGAATTGTAAGATCTCCTGTTGTTATTTAAAGGGTGGAACAAATTTCTGTGTTAAATTTTCGTTATCTGATAATTTCTTGATTTTTTTCAAATAACGTTACTCGGGTTTAAGAATAGAGTTAATTGTGCCGTCCATATCTTTATACCCTCTGCGTCCAAGGTCGCGGACAACTTCTCCTTGTGCAAGGAGATCATCCCAGATGTTCATCTCTACGATTTCATAGAAATTTCTTTCATCTTCCTCAGTAGCAAATTGGTAAAGATCTTTCAGACCTTTGCGCTGAATCTCATCTTTGATCAAGATGTCTTTCATGCGTTGAATGAGTTGAGCACATACACCTAATTCAAATTCTGAATTAGCACGGATGGAAACATTAAATTCATAACTGTCTCCTTGGGCAGTGGCCGTAACGCGGGGTTTGATAAAATGCTTCATGAGGCTCTGTTTACATAGTTTTTTGACTTTTTTCTAGACCGGTACACGGTAATGAGACGGGTGTCCTCAAAGATAAATATGTACGATTTGTACTTCCTTTTATCCCTTCGGCAGTGTGAACCATAGCTCTCTGATTTATACGCCTGGTACACGATGTTTAGATAATCTCTTTTTCGCCAATGACGACATCTTTTGGACATCGCATTATAGGCATGGGTGCTGATTTCAATAAACATATAAGCTAGAAAATAAAAAAACGCACAGTCTCCCGTCTAGAGCTTGCACGTCGATGATAAAAATAGATAAGTAACTAGAGTGCCAAGCACTTACATATAATTTAAGAAAAAAAAAGGAGAAATGCACTTTTTGAAGGTGAGCGCCTCTTTGTAATAGGATAGGGCAGGTGAGTTTGGATTTTTCCTAAATCAGATTTCATGAAAAGTTGACCCCATTTTTATTGTATTCTCAAATATGTTGCGTATTTTGAAAGTCCGTGCTCTTAAGTTTAGTAACTTGCACAAAAAATAAATTTAAAGGTATGAGTAAAACTCCTCTCGAAGAAGGGAAAGATTATTACATTGAAAACGGCTTATATGTTTTCACAAAGGAGTATCACTTGAAAAGGGGATATTGCTGTAAGAATCAGTGCAAACACTGCCCTTGGGGATTCAAAAAGAAAAAGCAGAAAACCTCGGTTTTTTAATCAGGTTGGAAACCATAAAAAAAGGATAGATTAAATGTTTGAATTTAATCTATCCTTTTCTTTTTTCTATTGAAAAAAAGTAGGAGGTAAGAGTGAAGTACATAACTTACCTCTTACCTCTTTAGTAAGAATATGTTCCGTAAGGAGAGTGAATGTCTAATGACTTACTTCCTTCTTTTGTCTCTACACGACCAACGATTTGAGCATCAACATTGAATGACTTCGAGATGTCGATGATTGTCTGAGCATGTTCAGGAGCAACATAGATTTCCATACGGTGCCCCATGTTGAATACTTTGTACATTTCGCTCCAATCTGTACCACTGTTCTTGTGAATCATTTCGAAAAGTGGAGGGATAGGGAATAAGTTGTCTTTTACAACATGTACATTGTCTACGAAGTGCAATACTTTCGTTTGAGCACCACCGCTACAGTGAACCATACCGTGAATTTCTGGTCTTAACTCGTCCAATACCTTTTTGATGATTGGAGCATAAGTTCTTGTAGGAGATAATACCAATTTACCAGCATCTAAAGTTAGATCAGCAATGGCATCTGTAAGTTTTTGCGTACCCGAGTAGATCAAGTCATTTGGAACTTGAGGATCGAAGCTTTCAGGGTATTTCTCTGCTAAATATTTTGCAAATACATCGTGACGAGCAGAAGTAAGACCGTTACTTCCCATACCGCCGTTGTATTCAGATTCATAAGTTGCTTGACCGTAAGAAGCTAAACCTACAATCACATCACCACCTTGGATGTTGCTGTTGTCGATTACTTCGTCACGTCTCATTCTTGTAGTTACTGTACTGTCTACAATAACAGTTCTCACTAGATCTCCAACGTCTGCAGTTTCACCGCCAGTACTGTGAATATCAAAACCATTGTCGCGAAGCATTTGTAATACTTCTTCCGTTCCGTTGATTAACTCAGAGATAACCTCACCCGGAATAAGGTTTTTGTTTCTACCAATTGTAGAAGATAAAAGTGTACTGCCTGTTGCACCAACGCAAAGCAGGTCATCCGTGTTCATGATGATTGCATCTTGAGCTATACCTTTCCAAACCGACATATCGCCCGTTTCTTTCCAGTATAAATAAGCCAAAGATGATTTAGTACCCGCACCATCAGCGTGCATGATTGCACAGTAATCTGAATCGCCTGTTAGAATATCAGGAACGATTTTACAGAATGCTTTTGGAAATAAGCCTTTATCTAATTGCTTGATGGCATTGTGAATGTCCTCTTTTGAGGCGGAAACACCGCGCTGTGCATATCGCTCTTGCATGAGATTCAATAGGTTGTAATGAAAATGAAAAGCCCATACCCTGTTATTATTTTAATATTCAATGGGAATGGGCTGATGGCGCAAAATTATACTTTTTGCGGGGATTATTAAATGTTTTGTGTAAGAAAATCTATCTGACGGCTGACTTTCGTTTATATTTTAAATTAATTACAATGTATTAACGCTCCATTGCCACATCATCGGCAGTGATTATCGGTGCTTTATTTCCCCAAGAATTTCTAATATAATTCAATACATCAGCTGCTTCTTGATCAGATAATGCACCTTGTTCAGGCATTGCTCCCGTATACGTCACTCCATTGATCGTGATCGGTTCTTCTAACCCATGCAAAACCTGACGGATGGCCTGATGCTTATTTTCAACTAAATATTTAATGCCTGATAATGGGGGAACCTGTGGCTCAATTCCTTGTCCTTGCTCTAAATGACAATGCATACAGTTAACCATATATACCCCTTGACCTCTTTTAATACTTTCTTGTAATGGATTATAATTTATAAATGAAAATAAGGTTATGGCAGTTAATAATGATAGGTATAGTGTGATTTTTTTCATGATGAATATCTTTAGGTGTTAATTTTACAATTATAATTCAAATGTACTCTTTTTTACAATTACCACAAGTGATAATTATCAATATTCTGAGAAGAATTTTAAGGGTTAATATTCTATTTTCTTCTTGAAAAATGGGCTTTTTGAGTGAATTGAAAAGTATTTCTTAAGAAGACGCAAACTTTTCTAAACCCAACCCAAATAACGCGAAATCATATTTCACAGGGTCATTTTGATCAATCTTTTTTAAATTATCAGTCAGTTCTACTGCCGCCTTCCAATCGGACTGTTTTCGGGTCAATAACTTCAACTTTCTGCTCACTCTTTCTACATGAACATCCAATGGACAGATCAGCTGATGAGGCTGAATGGTATTCCAAATTCCAAAATCTACGCCTTGATCATCTTTCCTGACCATCCATCTCAAAAACATATTGATTCTTTTACAAGCCGACTTTCTAGCAGGCGTAGCAATATGCTTCCTAGTACGCTGTGGAGCATCTTCGTCTTCAAAGAAATAATCATGAAAGGCGATAAGGGAGTTCCCTACATTTTCATCTTTGTCAGAATAACCAATCAGAAAAGCATCCTCTAGTGAATTGTATTTTTGATAATGCTTTTGGAAGAAAGAAAGGAAATACAACGTGTCCACATCATTGAAGGTGCGGTGCTTGAAATTCAGAAAAGGTTTTAAATCACTTTCTGTATGATTGATAATAAAGTCATGAGGAGCATTGTCCATCAAAGTCACTAGCTCTTTGCACTTGTTGATGATGGTTTTTCTTTGCCCCCAAGCTAATACGGCCGCCCAGAATCCCATGATTTCAATATCTTCTTTTTTTGAAAAAGAGTGAGGGATACAGATAGGATCATCTGGTATAAAATTAGGCTGATTATATTTTTCGTAACTGTTTTCAAGAAGTTCGTACATGTCAAAATTATATTTTTGAGTGTTTAGACCCCGAAAAATAGCCCTAAATCACCTTTTTTTCTTAATGATTGTAATATTTCTTCTTTTTTTTTGAAAAAGGTTTGGAGTGAATAGGGTTTTCAAATACCTTTGCACTCGCAAAAAACAGTTGCTCCGTTCGTCTAGGGGTTAGGACGCCAGGTTTTCATCCTGGTAGCACGGGTTCGAATCCCGTACGGAGTACAGGTCTGATTGAGGCTTAAAATCAATACCCCGCTCCGTTCGTCTCGGGGTTAGGACGCCAGGTTTTCATCCTGGGAGCACGGGTTCGAATCCCGTACGGAGTACAGGTCTGATTGAGGCTTAAAATCAATACCCCGCTCCGTTCGTCTCGGGGTTAGGACGCCAGGTTTTCATCCTGGGAGCACGGGTTCGAATCCCGTACGGAGTACAGGTCTGATTGAGGCTTAAAATCAATACCCCGCTCCGTTCGTCTCGGGGTTAGGACGCCAGGTTTTCATCCTGGGAGCACGGGTTCGAATCCCGTACGGAGTACAGGTCTGATTGAGACTTAAAATCAATACCCCGCTCCGTTCGTCTAGGGGTTAGGACGCCAGGTTTTCATCCTGGTAGCACGGGTTCGAATCCCGTACGGAGTACAGATCCTGTTTCAGAAATGAGACAGGATTTTTTTTTTGCTCATTATTTTCAACCTCTTCTTTGCAATTTGTACTGTCATCGCGAACCACAATACATAACTTTTTTTCATCAAAGGATTCATCAAAATTAAGAAAGCTTAGTTTTAATGTACTAATTGTATTAGATCTAATCTTTATTAGGTGTCATTAACATAGTATAACGATGTCTAATCGAGAGCTTAACATTACACAACACCAACTATGGATTTAGGTCGTTATATTGATAAAAACGATGTTCAATCAAATTACTCTTCCATGAAAGTTCAACTATTACTACTATTCTTGCTGGTATCCGCTACTCTAAAAGGGCAAGTTATCCTTATCAATAATAGCGAAGGAGACTCAGTCGCGTTGAAAAAACTCTACATTGATGTGGTAGTCTTAGACAATATCGCTACTACTAAAATGGAAATGCACTTCTATAATTATGGTAGCAGGGTGCTGGAAGGAGAACTTAATTTTCCTTTGGAACAAGGTGCTACAGTCTCCGCTTTTTCACTTGATATTGGTGGAGAATGGAGAGAAGGAGTGGTGGTAAAGAAAGAGAAAGCCACTGAAGTTTTTGAGAACATTGTAAGGCAAAATGTGGATCCGGCAATATTAGAAAAGACTGTCGGTAATAATTTTAAGACAAGAGTTTATCCTATTTTCCCCAAAGAATATAAAAAGTGTATTGTCGCTTTTGATCAAGAATTAAGTAAGAATGATAAAGGACATATTCTTTACAATCTTCCAATGTATTACAAGAACCTACTAAAAGAATTTGAGGTGCATGTAGAAATCATCAATAAATCAGATGTGGAAGTAGATAGTGACAATGCATTGGATATTCAATTCCAAGATGTACACGAATCTACAATTGCGAATTACACAGCTAAAGATACTTTCGTTCAATCTAACTTATCTTTTACATTACCTCAAAAAGGAAAAACCAAAAAGACCAAGTCTACTAAAGGGAAGTTCTCGGCAGATCAGTTTTTCTATGTACAAAGTCAGCCCAAGGCTGTTTCAAAAGATAAAAAGAAACCGAGTAGTATAACTTTCCTTTGGGATGTTTCGGCACATTATAAAGGAAGAGATCTTGAGAAAGAGAAGGAATTGATTAATGAATATTTCAAGTGGAATCAAAATGTAAGTGTTGAGGTAAAGACCTTCAATTATGAAGTGACTACTTCTAAAAAGTTTCAAATCAGAGATGGGAATACATCAAAATTGCTTCAATATATTGAGGGTTTAGAATACGATGGTGGTTGTAAGCTAGGTGAATATTTAAGTAAAGGTATAGTTTCAGAAGAGGTGTGGTTGTTTTCTGATGGTATTTCTAATTTATCAATGGAAGCACTCTTCAGTTTCAATCAACCTTTATATACAATTTCCTCAAGCAGTAGTGTGAATCAAGCTTATTTATCAGCCTTGGCTAATCAAAATTCAGGCGATTATCTTAACCTTTCTTCTCGTTCACAAAAAGACCTTTTAGAGAAAATCAAACAACCTGCGATCCGTTTTTTAGGCATTGAAGTGATTAATGGAGAAGTGGCAGAGGTATATCCTAGTAAGGTAGCTTTGGTGAAGAAGAATTTTGCAATTGCAGGAAAATTGAAGTCGAAAGAAGCGACATTAAAAATCAATTACGGTATTGGTGGAAAAGTCATGGGTTCTGAGCAGGTAACGATTCAGTCATCTGATAAAAAATATGAAATGGTTGAGAAACTTTGGGCACAGAAACAGATTGATGAGTTGAGTGAGTTATCAAAACAGAATGAGGAAGTGATCACTAATTTGGCTTTAAAATATGGTATTGTAACTGATTTTACCTCTTTTATTGTATTGGACAATTTAGAAGATTATGTAACACATGAGATCGTTCCTCCTGCTTCTATGCGAAAGGAGTATTATGCGAAGCTGAAAGAAAAACAGGAGCACAAAACAAAAGAAATGACGACTCGCAAGGATCGTATTTATGCGTCTTTTCAAGAGGATATAAAATGGTGGGAGAATTCTAAGGACATGAGTGAAGTCATTCGAAAGGAAAAATTGAATAAGCCAAAATCTCTTGGGCAGAACAATCGTCAACCTCTTCCTCCTAGAGAATATGTTTCGCAAAAGAAGATTGTATCTGGGATAGTAAAGGAAAACGGAGTGAATCAAGTATTACCTGGTGTGCAGGTGAAGTTAAGAGGAACTTCTCAAAGTGTAGTGACGGATTATCAAGGGAAATTTAGTATTGAAGTGCCACTCAATGGGATATTGGTTTTTACTTTTGAAGGTTTTGATAGTCAAGAAGTAGATGTGCATCAACTTAGCAGGGAACTTTTGGTGACTATGGTAGAAACAATACAGTTTTCTGATGAATTTTTAGATGAGGAAATGATTGAAGTAGGTGTTTCTAGGCAAGCACCTGCACGTACTCAGGCGGTAGAGAGTTTTGCTATTACAGAAGAGTTTGCAGAGGAAACAGTGGTTGAAGAAATGGAGATGTCGGATTCATGGGGAGGCTCAGCAGATGAAGCTGCCGATGTGAAAAGGAAACGCAAACCAAAGAAGACTGTAAAAACTACTTTGATTCCTTATGAGTCAGATGCGAAGTACTTGGAAGCATTAAAGTCGACAGAAAAAAGTAGAAGGCCGTCCAAGTATTATGAATTGAAGAAGGAATATAAAAATGCACCATCCTTCTACTATGATGTCGCTTCCTATTTTTACAGCGAAGGGGACCAGAAAATGGCCTTTCAAGTGTTGAGTAATTTGGCAGAGATTGATTTGGAAAACCATGAAGTATTAAGAAATCTAGGAAGGAAACTACAAGAGTTTGAACGTTATGAAGAAGCGGAATATATCTTTAAGAAGCTGATTGACTTAAGACCTTTTGAACCTCAGAATTATAGAGATTTGGCTTTGTTGTATGTCGATAAAGGAGAATATCAAAAAGCAGTGGATCAATATTACAGTATCATAGAGAGTGAATGGGATGCTGATATTATTTCCCGTTTTGGGAATATAGAGTTAATCATTTTACATGAAATGAATAATTTAATCACCAAGTATCCAAAACAGATTGATACCTCTAAAATTGATGCTCGTTTTATTCATGCCATGCCTTTAGATGTCAGAATTGTGATTGATTGGGATATGCTGGATACAGATATTGATTTATGGGTGATTGATCCTATCAATGAAAAGTGTTTCTATTCTCATAAAAATACTAGAATTGGAGGGAGAATGTCCAATGACTTTACGAGAGGTTATGGACCTGAAGAGTTTCGTTTGAAACACGCTATCGAAGGGCAATATATCATTAAGGTCAATTACTTTGGAAGCTCTAAGCAGTCGTTGTTTGGGCCTGTCACGCTCAGAACCTTCTTGTATACTTCTTACAGTAATTCAAAGGAAGAAAGACAAGAACTAAGTTTACAATTGAAGAAGGCGGGTAAAAGTGTTTATGAGGTTGGAAGTTTGGATTACAAAATTGCGAATTAGGAATGTTAAAAAATAAGCTCACTTGAAACACTTATCATTTAAATTCGTTAACTTATTTATTGAACTAAAAAATTAAGTTGAGTCAATCAACATGTCAAATTAATTAAATCAATTATGAGTAGAAAAGACAATCCATTTGAGGATATTCTTAGAGATTTTGTTTTCCCACGTATGACGGATGAACTCCAAAAAGAGAAAGTGAAGTCAACGATCAAAAACGTTTTCGAAGCTGTACAAGGAGCAGTGGAAGAAGCACAAGAAGCATCAAAAACAGTTGATGTGGAGGTAAACGAAATTAATACTGATGATCCAGAAACTCGAAATATCAGAGTGGACATCAAACAAAAGAAAAAGAAGAAGAAAAAAGTTGAGGAAGCTCAAGAAGAAGTCACCGCTTCGGATGAGGTAGCCCAATTGAAGGAGCAGGTAAAACAATTAAAATCTCAATTAAAAGACAAAGAAGACATTATTCAACTGTTGAAAGATCAGGTTGAAATGTTGAAAAAATAACTTTATACAAAGTCGTCCAATTTAAGGCATACTCTACGGGGTGTGCCTTTTTTTATGCCCGTTCCGCATTCATCATTTGTAATCTGCACTTATCAAATAGTGATACCGAATCGAGAGAATAAATGTGATCATTGTAGTGTAATCATTAATCACTCCAACGAAAACAACGATGAAAAGGAAAACAATATTTTTAGTGCTGATGTTAGTCTCTCAAGTAGGTTTCTCTCAAACTTTCAACTCCATCAAGACAGAAACGAAAAGTGTCATTGACAGTATTTTTAATGCTAAGATAGAAAAGAAGAAAGCGGTAGGAATGAGTATCGCAATTGTTGATAATGGAAAAATAGTTTACTCTAATGGCTACGGTTTTTCAAACAGAGAAAAAGGAATAAAGGCAAATGATCAAAGTAATTACAGAATTGGTTCTATCACGAAGTCTTTTACTGCCCTTTCATTATTAAAACTTCAAGAAGAACAAAAATTATCGATAGCTGATCCCATTCAGAAATACATACCAGAGTTGACCATTACTTCTGACTTTGATACAGATAATTCTATTTATATACAAGATATTTTAACGCATACCTCAGGCTTACCCAATGATATATTTAATGGAACCCTTGCAAAGGATTTGCCTACTAACGAATGGATCATACAAGCCTTGAATAAACAAAAAATGGCTTCGCCTAGAAATTATTTAAGTTCTTACTCAAATGCTGGCTATTCATTATTTGGTGAACTCATTGAACGTGAAAGTGGATTGACCTACGAAGAATATATCAGCAAAGAGATTTTTAATCCATTAGGAATGAAAAATACAAATATCAATACTGACATTCCTGTGGGGTACGCAGATAATAAACAAGTTCAAGAGTCAGGGATTATTTCTTGTATTGGAGGAATTAATTCAAATGTATTGGATATGAGCCAATTCATCATGATGATGATTAACGAGGGAAAGCATGCTTCAGGAAAAATAGTAAGTGAGTCTACAATCAATGCAATGCAAAAAGAAAGGTCTTCTAAAATGACATTAGTGGATGATTGGACAGGAGATGCTTATGGATTGAAGGTGCAGGAAGTAAATGTAGAGACTGAAAATAATTCACCCCAAAAGATGAAAATATATGGACATGGGGGAGATACGCCAATATTTCATGCAGATTATAAATACATTCCAGCACTAAAAGTAGGGGTAGTGGTCTTATCAAATACAGATAAAGGATATGTAAATGCGAGGTCATTATTATTTAAATATTTAAAATATGATAAAGACCAAAAGCTGAAATTATTAACAACGAAGAGATTTTTAAAGCAAAAAGAACTAGCGGTCTTGCCACAAGAAGAAGAAATAAGTGGGAGCTATGGTTTTGGGCCTTACAAATTAGATGTAGATTGTACTGAGAAATTTAAATTGAAAATTGGCAGGTTTGATGTCGTTTTTGAAAAGAAAAATGATTCTTTAGAGTATACGATGAAGGTAAAAGTCTTTAATTTTATTACACTACAAAAAGCTGAAGACATTTATAAATTTGTGAAAGTAGAGGATGAAATTTTATTAAAGATGGTGAGTGGGTATTCCCAAAGAGAATCCTATGTCGGAAAGAAAACCATCTATAAAGAAATTAGTAATTCATGGAAAAATCGATTGGGGACATATGAGGCAATCAATGCGATATCATGTGAGGGGGCTAAAACTTTCAATTTTTCGTCAGCTACTTTAGAACTGAAAGAACGAAAAGGTGTATTGAAAGTAAAATTAATTCCTCTTTCTAAAGATGGTTTGCCAGAACATGTATTAAATATAGTAGATGATCGCTCTGCTATTGAGACTGGAATTGGAAGAAATACGGGGACTTCATTGATGGTACTTGAAAATGGGAACTTATATTGTAGCGGGTTTGAATTTAAAAGAATTAAACCATCTATTTAAAGCTTAAAGATATGAAACAGTCTGTTAGTGAGTTGTGTATTTAGGCATTTTGGAAGTACAGTGTTTCATTAAGAATGTAATTATTTAGAGGAAGGATTGAGCTAAGCTTGATCCTTTTTTGTGTTATATAAAATATATTTTTGTGCTGTAATTTTCTCAGGTATACTCTTTAGGCTGTACCTTTTTTATGTTCTTCCGCATTCATCATTTGTAATCTGCACTCATCAAATATTGATATCTATTTGAGAGAATAAACCTGATCATTGTAGTGTAATCATTCATCACTTAAACAAAAACGACAATGAAAAAGCAAGTTATATTTTTAGTATTGATGTTAGCATCTCAAGTAGGTTTCTCTCAGACTTTCAATTCCATCAAGACAGAAACGAAAAGTGTCATTGACAGTGTTTTTAATGCTAAGATAGAAAAGAAGAAAGCTGTAGGAATGAGTATTGCAATTGTTGATAATGGAAAAATTGTCTACTCTAATGGCTATGGTTTTTCCAACAGAGAAAAAGAAATCAAAGCCAATGATCAAAGTATTTATAGAATTGGGTCAGTTACAAAGTCATTTACGGCTTTATCTCTTCTTAAGCTTCAAGAGAAAAATAAATTAAGTGTTGAGGCTCCTCTTCAGAAATATATCCCAGAACTGACAATTCAAAATGATTTTGAGCAAGATCAGAATATTTATATCAAAGATATCTTGACGCATACTTCTGGACTTCCAAATGATATTATAAATGGCATGTTTGCAAAGGATCTGCCAAGCAATGAATGGATCATTGAGGCTTTGAACAAGCAAAGAATGGCTTCCCCAAGAAACTATATTACATCTTACTCTAATGTTGGATATATTCTTTTGGGAGAATTGATAGAAAGAGAAAGCGGGGTGTCTTATGAAGAATATATCAACGAAGAAATATTTGCTCCATTGGGAATGATCAATTCTTCAATCAACCGACAAATACCAGTAGGTTATTTGAATAATGAGCAAATTCAAGAGGCAAATGTGATTTCGTCTATTGGAGGTATTAATTCAAATGTATTAGACATGAGTCAGTTCATGATGATGCTGATCAATAAAGGCAAATATCCATCAGGAAAAATTGCTAAAAAATCTACAATCCATGAAATGGAAGAAGACAGATCATCTAAAATAAAGTTGGTAGGTGATTGGGAAGGTGATGCTTATGGATTGGCGGTTCAAGAAGTACATTTTGACGATAAGGATCAATCAAAAAAAGAAATGAAAATGTATGGTCATGGTGGAGATACACCAACTTTTCATGCAGATTATAAATACATTCCAGAATTGAAAGTAGGAGTAGTAGTACTATCAAATACAGATAGAGGATATGTGAGTGCTAGATCGTTATTATTAGAATATTTAAACTCAGAAAAAGAACTTAATGCAAAGCTTAGTGTAGTACGCCGAGATCTTCGTCAAGCGGGGGTGTCTGAGATTCCAACTGAAAGTGAACTATTGGGGAAATATAGTGTTGGAACTTATATGGTGGAAGTAGATAGTGTGGAAAGATTTCATTTAACGATCGGAAACTTTACTGCAGATTTTGAAAAGGTTAATGATTCATTGGAGTACGTTATACCTCAATTGAATCAGAAATATAGATTTGTGAAGGTGGATAATGAGATTTTAGTGAAATCTGTAAGCGTATATACTGGTAGAGAGGAATATGTTGGAAAGAAAATTGATGATATAAAAATGACCAATTCATGGAAAAGCCGATTAGGTAAGTATGAGGCTATCAATGCTTTCTCAAGTGGTGATGCTAAAACTTTCAATTTTTCAACTGCTAAATTAGAACTTAAAGAAACGGATGGAACTCTTCAAGCTATTCTTCAATCACAAACGAATGACGCTCTACCTCAACCATTTTTTGTAATCAAAGGTGATAACTCTGCTCAGGAAGTAGGAATTGGTAGAAATACAGGTACTTATCTAATGGTACTGGAAAACGGTAATTTATACTACAATGGATTCGAATTCAAAAGAAATAAATCAGCTCTTTAAAGCAAGAAAAGAGTTTTGGGTAACAAACGCGATAGGTTGGGTAATACTGTACGTTATCAATGTTACATTCCAAACACAATACTTTACATGCAATTTTGAAGCAATATATTATACAATAGTTATCGCAGGAACAGGCTTATTAATAAGTCTGTTCTTGAGGTATTTTTACTCAAAAATTATTCTTCAAAATGCACCTATTCTCATCACAATACTAAAAGGTATAGCAGTGTTAATGATAATATCTTTCTTAAAGACGGTTATTGACCCATGTTTTTTTATTGTTTTTGGGTTTGAAGAGTTGAATTATCTTGAAGGTAATTTCGAAGTTCCTACTTATATGTTCAGTATGTTGATGGTGCTTTCGATTTGGTCTCTGATTTATTTTAATTATAAATATTTCGAAAACCAGAAAAAGATAGAGACAGATAAATTAAAGTTATCTCTAGAGTTGAAACAGTTGGAACTTTCCAATTTAAAAGATCAATTAAGCCCTCATTTCCTTTTTAATGCCATCAATAATATTCGCTCATTGATCTTGATTGACCCTGAAGGAGCAAGAGATTCCCTTGTAAATGTATCCGAGTTATTGAGGTACATTTTAAACTATCAGAATAAAACCTTGGTGAGTATTGGGGAAGAAGTAGAAGTGGTGAAAAGCTATATTCAGCTTAATCAATTGCACTTTGGGAATAAAGTAGATTTTATTTTGAATGTAGATGAAAGCTTAGATTCTATTGAAATTCCACCGCTTTCTATTCAGCTTTTACTTGAAAATGCGATTAAGCATGGCGAAATAAAAAATGGCAACAAGATTGAAGTCAATGTTTTTGAAGAGGAAGGTAAAGCTGTGATCACAGTAAAAAATGCGGGAGAGTTGAAGGGAGATTTAAATAGTGGAATTGGTCTGAAAAACTTAGTACAAAGATTAAAATCTGAACTGTCAGAAAATGTAAATTTTGCCATATTTCAAACTCAGAATATTGTCACTTCTCAAATCACTCTAAATACAAACTAACATGAAAACTTTAATCGTAGAAGATTCTCATTTGGCGAGGCTAGAACTAAAGCACTTACTCAAAAAACATAAAGAAATAGAAGTCCTAGCCGAAGCCGACACAGGGGAAGAGGCGATCAAGCTGATTGATGAATTAAACCCTGATCTGATTTTTCTAGATATTCATCTACCGGATATGGATGGTTTTAAAGTGTTGAATACCATTAATCATATTCCTCATATCATTTTCACTACCGCTTATGATCAATATGCCATCAAGTCGTTTGATTATAATACGATCGATTATTTACTGAAGCCCATCACACAGGAGCGTTTAAGTACAGCCATTCAAAAAATCAGAATTGAAGAAGAAGATATTCAAGAATTAAGTTTAGAAAACAGTATCTTTATCAAAGATTCAGACCAATGTTATGTGACAAAACTGTCTGATGTATCATTATTTGAGACGGAAGGAAATTATACTAAAGTTTATTTTAATGATCAATCCCCACTACTTCATAAGTCTTTGAATCAAATAGAAAACCGCTTAGATAAGAACTTTTTCTTTAGAGTAAACCGACAGCAGTTGGTCAATGTCAATCATATCAAGGATATCGATACATGGTTCAAGGGGAAATTACAATTGAAGCTGAGTTGTGGAAATGAAGTAGAAGTCAGTGAAAGACAAAGTGTCGCTTTTAAAAGATTATTAAGTATATAAATAAAAATGCTCAAGCTAAATAAATTACACCATATCGCCATTATCTGTTCAGATTATCCCAAATCAAAAAAGTTTTATACAGAAATCATGGGTTTTGAGATTCTTCAGGAAGTGTACCGAGAAGAAAGAGATTCATGGAAACTAGATTTGTCTTTTAATGGACAATACCTAATTGAATTATTTTCATTCCCTAATAATCCACCAAGAGTTTCATGGCCAGAAGCGAGAGGTCTAAGACATATTGCGTTTGAGGTAGACAGTATAGAAGACAGCATCGTTTTTCTAAAAGAAAATGAAGTACCCGTTGGTGATATTATGGTAGATCCTCATACGGGTAAAAAGTTCTGTTTCTTTGATGATCCAGATGAACTGCCGATTGAGTTGTATGAAAAATAAAATTAATTGAAATAATCAATATTCTTCCCTTTTAAGGCAGAAGGAGCATAGCCAAAGTGATTTTTAAAAGCTTGACTCAGATGTCCAACATGACTAAAATTTAAGTCCATGGATATTTCGGTTAAGCTTTTATTGGTATAAATAATTTGTCGGTGAGCTTCTTCTATTTTTTGCTGATTATAAAACTGAAGAATAGGTTTATCAAAAATTGATTTGAAGAGACGGTTTAATTTTGAAACACTCATGCCGTATTTATCACTTAATTCAGTAAGGTTGGGAATTTCTGTAAAATCAGATAAGTGACTATCTCTTAAGTCAATCATCAATTTTAGATCTTCTGGATGAATATTACTTTTATGCTTATCAGCGTCTTTTTCAATTTTTGTTTTTAATAGCTCAATAATTTCAATACTCTTTGTGAAAAAGAAAGCGTGTTTTCTTTTTTCTTTATCCACATTCTTAATGATCGCTCTTACTCTACTTTCGATTTCAGCGTTTTGTGAATAATAATTGATCCATGGACTGTCATTTTTAAAAAGCTCTTTCATTTTGAAATCAGTTTTTTTAGCAAACTGCAGAAAGAAGCTCAGTGAAAAACGAATAGAAACCCATTGACTGCCTTTACCCTGAGGAAATTCGAAGTCATGTACTTGTGTAGAGTTTAAGATCAAGATACCTGCATTATTAAACTTTTTGACAGTACCATCTCTTTTATAAGTAGCACCTAACCCTAATCGGATAGTAATGTAATGATCATCCGGTAGTACGGTATGTTTAGTGATGACTGGGCGATCGGAATCCATTTCAAAAACAGCAACAATGACTTTGTCTAAAAATTCAAAAGAATATCCTTTTATATCACACCAATCTGTTTTGATTCTAAGCTCTTCTCCATCCCAAGTGCCCCCTAAGTCATCAGCAAACTGTTGGTAGGCATCGTGTGGATGTGCTCCTTTAGGATCTATGGTGTATTTATCTTTTTCTAGCATTATGATTGATTTTGAGCTATAGGATCATTAAAAACATTATAAATAGCAATGTACTAATCTAATGAATTACAGGTTATTTTGTCAAAAAAGTAGGGAAATAAACTTAAGGTAAAATGCTCAAATCATATAAATACTTAACCAAACCGTGACAATAATTCCTTCACCTAACCTATAATTTTGCCTTATCAAAAATCAAATCAAAGAATTATGTTAAACGAAAAGTCAATCAATTTCTGGTCGAAGCTAGAGGTAAAAGTATTAAACGGGACAGCAAAAGAAGCGGCGGATTATCATACACAAAGAAGAGCTATTGAAGAATGTGCGGCTACAATTGATGGTTTCCAATATGGAGAGTTGATGTTGTCATCAGAAGATGATAGTGCATTCATGATATTATGTGGATGGCACTCAGAAGAAGATTATGTGGAGTGGTTAAAAAGCCCAGTAAGAACACAACAATTTGAAGACCTTTCAAAGTTATTGGAAGTGGAGACAAAGGAAAGTAAATATGATAGCTTCCATCAGTTCAGTCAGCTAAAACTTTCATAAAGAAACTAATCATCGCCTATTAGTATTATCCGCAATAAGGCCAAGGTGAAACCCACTTTGGTCTTTTTTTTATACAAAATGGGTGTTTTTGACTTTAACGAAAACGTACAACCTGATGCCTAATTCGTGAAAGTAAATGGAATACCAACCCTCTACCTTTGTAATGTAATCAAAAGGGAAATCAATCTATTCACCTTCACCGATTACAAAAATTAATTATTTATCATTCAAAAAAATAGTACAACTATGTGTTCAAGAATTATTTATGAAACAGGCAACCAAGAATTTATTACAGGACGTGGAATGGACTGGAACGATCCTAACGCTCAAACTTCATTATGGATTTTCCCTAAGAATATGAAAAGAGATGGAGGAGCAGGAGATAAGTCAATTCAATGGACTTCGAAATATGGTTCAGTTGTGGCAAGTTTCTATGATATCGCATCATCAGATGGTATGAACGAAAGAGGCTTGGTAGTCAACGCACTTTACTTAGCGGAATCAGAATATGGTGATGTTGCTCAAAGCGATAAACCTACATTGTCAGTTGGTGCTTGGGTACAATATTTCTTAGATAATTACGCATCAGTTGAAGAAGCTGTAGAGGCAATGCAAGATGCACCATTTATTATTTCCGCTCCATTATTACCTAACGGTAGAGGTGCTACAGTGCATTTATCCCTTTCTGATTCAACAGGAGACTCCGCAATTTTAGAATACCTAAATGATGGAGAATTAGTAATTCACCACAGCAGGGACTATAAAGTAATGACCAACTCACCGGTTTATTCTGAGCAAATTGCTATCAATAAGTACTGGGAATTGATCGGTGGCAGTAAAATGTTGCCAGGTACGATCAGTGCGGCAGACCGATTTGTGAGATTGAACTATTCATTAGAGTCATCACCAAAATATACAGATAAAGATATGGCAACAGCCTCAGTAATTTCTCAAATGAGAGCAATTGGTGTACCTCTAGGGATGGAAGATCCGGAGCATCCCAATATCTCAGCTACTCTTTGGAGAACAATCGCTGATAGCCAAACCAATAGATACTACTTTGAGTCAGCAGTAAAACCTGCTATTTTCTGGGTAGACCTTGATAATATTGATTTTGAGAATACAGAAGTAAAAACATTGGACTGCTGTTCAGATGCCATTTACTCCGGTGAAGTATCAAAAGAATTTACCCCTAAAGAAGCATTTCCTTTTTTATAGAAGATGGAATAATTTGATTAGACTTTTAACTTTTACCCCATTGATGAATTTTTCATTAATGGGGCTTTTTATTGAGTGCTAGCATGTATATGTTGTGCGTCCTAACTTCTACACCTTGCGAGTGCTAGCATGTACATGTTGTACGTCCTAGCTTCTACACCTTGCGAGTGCTAGCATGTACATGTTGTACGTCCTAGCTTCTACACCTTGCGAGTGCTAGCATGTACATGTTGTACGTCCTAGTTTCTACACCTTGTGAGTGCTAGCATGTACATGTTGTACGTCCTAGCTTTTACACCTTGTAAGTGTTAGCATATCAGCTTTTATACTGGAGGATTGGATTGCCGAAATTTTGTAACTACTTACTCAAATCTTGTATATCATTTGATTTTGAACCAGCGACATTTGTAATGTGATCAATAAGGAAATCAATCTATTTATTATCAGCCTATTTGATTACAGAAATTAATTATTTATCAATCAAAATATTGCTATTATGTGTTCAAGAATTATTTATGAAACAGGAAATCAAGAATTTATCGTAGGTCGTGGTATGGACTGGAATGATCCAACAGCTCAGACGTCATTATGGATTTACCCTAGAGGAATGCAAAAAGATGGAGGAACGAATAACAACCCTATCGAATGGACTTCAAAATATGGATCAATAGGAGCTAGTTTTTATAATGCAGGTACTGCGGATGGAATGAATGAAGCAGGTTTGACAGCAAATCTTCTTTACTTAGCAGAATCAAATTATGGTGATGTGGCAACAAGCAATAAGCCAACACTTTCTGTAGGAGCTTGGGCTCAATATTTCTTAGATAATTATGCAACTGTAGAAGAAGCCGTAGAGGCGATGGAAGATGTACCTTTCATTATTGTAGCACCAATTCTTCCTAACGGTAGAGGAGCAACAGTCCACCTTTCTATTTCAGATAAAACAGGTGATTCGGCCATTTTAGAGTTCTTGGATGGAGAATTAGTGATTAATCATAGCAGAGAATATAGAGTGATGACCAATTCACCAATATATTCGGAGCAGATTGCCATCGATAAATATTGGAAATTGATTGGTGGTAGCAAAATGTTGCCAGGAACGATTAATGCGGCTGACCGTTTCGTGAGATTAAGTTATGCTTTGGAATCTTCTCCAAAATATGCTGATAAAGCAATGGCTACAGCTTCTGTAATGTCTCAAATGAGAGCAATTGGTGTGCCTTTAGGAATGGAAGACCCTGACCGTCCAAATATCTCAGCGACACTTTGGAGAACAATTTCTGACAACCAAACCAACAGATATTATTTTGAGTCGGCATTAAAGCCTACTATTTTCTGGGTGGATTTGGATAAAGTAGATTTTTCAGAAGGTGCGGAAATTAAAGCATTAGATTGTGATTCAGATACAGTTTATGCAGGAGAAGTTTCTGAACACTTTACAGCTGCTACGCCATTCCCTTTCTTATAAGATTGAAATAGTATTTTAGGTTTATAAGTACAAAGTCAAAATTATCTCATACTAATTCTATTTATTTTTTGTGAGTACTGCCTTCAAAAAACTTTAAATAGAACCACTATTCATACGTTTTTTAGCGTTGTACTCACAAAAAATAAATTAGAATTAACTATGATTTATTTTTGACTTAGTACTTATATGAAGCCCCATCTTGTTTATAATAAGTTGGGGCTATTTGTATTCAAAAGAAAAAATACCCATCTTTTTTATTCTTCAGAAAACTGTCTTTTTAAGCCGTTAAACCCATATTTTTTATTTCTCATGAAAAAAAATCAAAAAAATATCACTTTTCTTAAAATATAATCTGCCCTTATCCGACTTAAGAGATAGATACAATAATTATGGCAGAGAAAAATCAAAATATAGAAAACACATTCCAGCAGGAACAAGGCCGTTTGAAGAATTACATCAAAGGAAAGGTTGGTTCTATGGAAGACGCTGAAGACATTGCTCAGGATGTGTTTTTGAGTTTTGTAGGGGGATTTGATGATATCTCTGATTTGCGCAAATCAATCTCCTGGCTCTATACTGTCGCGAAAAATAAGATTGTGGATTACCGTAGGAAAAAGAAACCGCTCTCTATTGAAGATCAAAAAGTAAATGATGAAGAGGAAGGATTGAACCTAATGGATTTATTGCCTTCGCTAGAAACAATGCCTGATGATCAATTGATGAAAGACATGATTTGGGAGGAAATACAATTGAGGTTGGAAGAGTTGCCCAAAGAACAAAAAGAAGTTTTTGAGTGGCATGAACTTGAAGGACTCAGCTTCAAACAGATTTCAGAGATGACAGGGGAAACGGTGAATACATTAATCAGCAGAAAGCGATATGCTGTATTGTATCTAAGAGAACAATTGGATAGTCTCTTCAAATTGATGAAGTCCTAATTGGTCAAAATTAATAGTACAACAGATCACTACAGGGTGGTCAAAATTGATAAAAAGACATGGAAAAGTTTTCAAAGAAAAAGTTTATAGCTAAAAAGATCGTATTTGGAGCAGTCATCATTACTGCCATTACCTTTATTTTTATGCAGTTATGGAATTGGTTGATGCCTGTAATATTTGGGTTGACTACTATTTCATTCCTTCAGTCATTAGGGTTATTAGCAATGTCTAAAATCTTATTTGGCAGGGGTGGAAGACCACGTTTCAAAGGTCGTGGTGGAAGTAGAGCCATGATGCATAGAGAGAAATTTATGCAGAAATTTAAGGCGAGAGAATCGAAATGTGCTGAAGAAAAAGAAGACAATAATGAATAATTTTTAGTGGTTTTTTGGTGGTTCGTGAGCCACAAGGCATTGTGGCTCTACAAAACGATACTCTTTCAATTTAGTATCTACATTTAATTGAAAGAGTGCCGTTGTAGAGACGCAATGCTTTGCGTCTTACGAACCATAACAAGAACCATAAGTAATATAAAATCTAACAAACAAAAAGACAGAATGGCATTTTTAAAGCGAAACTACGGGTGGATCATCGTCACGATCCTTGCGGTATTACCTCTGATTATTTTAAGTAAAATGATTCACATTGACTGGACGAATGGCCTATCAATGTCATTGGTAGAAAGTGCAGGAAAAGGGGATCGTACCACATTGGATATGTTGTATCATATCTCAGGTGAATTTGCCATCCGATGGTTGACAGCCGTTCTGACTTGTACTCCACTTTTTATACTGTTTGGAGTCACAAATCTTTTTGTTCGTCAAGCGATGGGTATTGCGGCTGCCGTTTGGAGTATTCTTCATTTTGTCATTTTTATAGCGATGGAAGGCTTTCTGGAAACGTTCACGGAGGTGAATTATGTAGCTGGTTTTATTGCTGTATTGATATTAATACCATTGTTATTTACATCGAATAGAAAATCGATGAAGCGTTTAAAAAGCAAATGGAAGAAACTTCAGAAGTATGCTTATATCGCTATCATTTTAAGTTTAGTGCATGTAGCACTTTTAGAAAAAACATGGATTATCTATGCTGTAGTGGTAGGAGTAGGTTTTATCATTAGAATACCTGCGGTGAAGGAACGCATCATAGGGTTCAGATTGAAAAGGAAAAAATGAAAATCATAGAAAATATATTGAAATCTGTCGTTTTGGACGAAGCCGTGATTTCAGAAAAAGAACAACTATCAAAATCTGCTTACAGAATTCGTATTCAAAGTGAAAAAATAAAAGGATTAGACTTTCACCCTGGTGCATTTCTGAGAATGGGTATCGGAATTGGAAAAGAAGAACTTTCCATGAAAGACAAAGTCAGAAGCTACAGCATTTGGGACATAAATCATCAAGAAGGCTTTATTGATATTGCGATCGCTACTCATAGCAATGGTATTGGATCACATTGGGTGACGAATTGTGAAGTGGGAGAAAAACTTTATTTTAAGTTGAAAAAAGGGAAGTTCTTAGCCGATGATTCAGCAGACAGTTATTTGATGATTGGAGACCTCTCGGCACTTTCACACCTTTATATGATTCAAAAAAATATTGGTGCAAATAAGAATGTCAAAGGGATAGTGTATAGTCATGATCAAAATGAATTGTTTGAAGATTTGGATGGGAATACTCCTTTCGACTTCTACGAATTACCTCAAAATCCATCTCAAGAAATCATTGGGAAAATAAAAGAGATCTTACCAGACTTGGAAGGGAAAAGGATGGTTTACATAGCGGGAGATAGCCGATTATGTGTGGCCCTTACTCAATTTTTCAGAAAGGAATTAAATTGGGAATCTTCTCAAATTAAAACGAAACCCTTTTGGAACCCTGAGAAGAAAGGTTTAGAATAGTTAAAAACAAAATAGCTTGTAAAGAAAATCTTCAGCAAGCTCTTTTATTTTCATTTATAATTAACTTATATACTGATAGTTGTAACCGTTTGACGATTTTTAAGGGAAATTCTTCATCTAGGAAATACAAGCTTCCCTACAATAAAAAGAGCCCCAAAAGCAAATACTCCTAGAAATAACAAAAATGACCCTATTTGCCCTGATCGTTGTATTTCAAGGTAATCTTCATAGCTTTTTATGACATCATCATTGATTTGAATAATAAAGTGAGCATTAACTCTTGGCGGATTGTTGTAAAGTTCTTTTTTGGGAATTCCTAATTTAAAAATAACAGATTGTGAATTACTCTCAATGTATTTATTAATAGTATGAATAGAAACATCATTATCTAGATTAAATTCAATTCGAGGGTAATTTTTTAGGTATATCAGTGTATTGGGAATCTTGTTTTTCCCAACCTCTATTTGTTTAAAATGTTTTAATTCTCCAGTGATAGTTACGAAATCATTTTCGGGGAGTGTAGGATCCGTGATAACTTCAATTATAGCTACAAAGGCTAAGATCGCGGACATAGCTATTATACTAAGACCTGCTATTGTATAGCTTCTGCCGTTCCTCTGAAATTCTCTTTCATTTCTAAAATCAATTAGTTCACGTAAAGTCATTTTATTAAAAAGTGATTGGTAATTAAGTTATATTTGCCGATGTATTTTGCCAAAATTAACCATCTAAATGAGAAGAATAATTAAACTAACTTTATTTTTTGTAGCTCTTTTTACACTAAAATCATTCGGTAGACAAAAAATCATTTTATCAGAAGAAAGCGAAATCAGTGTTATCACATGTGATATTGGAAAAGAACTTTATTCTTCATTCGGACATACAGCTTTGCGAGTGAAAGATGAAAAAAACAAATTGGATGTTGTCTTCAATTATGGCTCCTTTGATTTCAGTACGTCCAATTTTTATCTAAAATTCTCAAGAGGGTCCTTGAACTATTACCTGACAGTGACAACCTATGACAAGTTTATCAGAGAATATACTTATACAGATCGGTCTTTATTCGAACAAATCTTGGATTTAACAGTACAAGAAAAAAATAAGTTGTTTACAGTTTTAAGTGAAAATATAAAACCTCAGAACAGGTTTTACAGGTATCAATTTTTTAAAGACAATTGCACCACTCGTATTCGTGATTTTATTCAGAAAGTGACCTATTCCAATTTAGTACAAGACAGCAGTTATATTGAAGAAAGTAAAAGTTACAGAACACTATTTACGGGTTATTTGAAAAAAGGATCTTGGGTTGATATTGGATTAAATTTATGTTTAGGACTTCCTGCAGATCATAAAACAACATTTGATGAAAGCTTATTTCTTCCTTTTGAGTTGGAGAAAGCATTAGATCATTCTTATTTAAATGGACATCCTCTTGTAAAAGAAAAAAGAGTATTGTACTCTTCAAGAGCAGGTGCTTTTATGAACGCGTCTAAGAAGCAGGAAACGTTTAATCCTTTCATTTTGCTGACTTTACTTTCTGTGATTTTAGGAGGTTTAGCCTTCAATCAAAACTATGCTCCAAAGGTAGATGTATTAGTGTTTGGAGTTTCTGCATTGGTGGGGTTGATTCTTTTCTATTTGGCCGTTTTCTCACTTCATACTCCCACTCATTATAATTTGAACCTTTTATGGTTATCGCCTTTCAATCTTATTTTGATTACAAAAAAAGAAAAATTTAAAAAGATGTACTGTAAGCTTTATCTCATTCTGCTTGCACTCGTTTTTATCATAAATAGTATTGTAGGTTATTTCAATCCCATTTTCTTTCCCATTACAATTGTTTTGATGGTAAGGCTTTCTACCCTATCAGGTTGGTTGTACTACCCCAGACTTGAAGGGAAAAGCGTCACGTATTGAGCCGTTAAAAATATTTTTTGGTTTGAGCTTTAGCTAGTATATAATCATTTAGGCGAAAGAAATGGAATTTTACTTTTGACTTCAAAGCCTTGATTTTTTTGTTTCGTTTTTTGCTCCCCGTCCATAAACCTTGAAGTTGGAATTGTGATTAGAATTCAAGAATAAAAAAAGAGCTTGCAGAAACTAAATTCCACAAGCCCTTTCCCATTATTGTGCATTCTAAATTAGATACTCATTTCTACAATTTCTTGTACTTTTTCTAAAGTGATATCACCTCTTTCACCAAGTCCTAACCACTTTCTTTCTTCAAAGCGAGAGGTAATAGTCTTTGCTACTTCAGCGTGATCTTCAGTGTAATCAGAGATTTTTGTTTTGATGCCCATAGAGTGGAAGAATTCTACAGTTCTTTCGATAGTAGCTTGTGCTTTATCTTCTTCAGAACCTTCAGTAATTCCCCATACTCTTTCACCGTACTGTACTAGTTTATCTTTCTTGTTGTTGAACATTACTCTATACAAGTTAGGTCCAATGATGGCCAATGTTCGTGCGTGATCAATTTCATACAATGCTGTCAATTCGTGACCGATCATGTGAGTAGCCCAATCTGTTGGTACACCTTGCTGAATCAATCCATTCAATGCCATTGTACAGCACCACATAAAGTTACCCGCCAAAGTACTGTCGCCTGGATTAGCAATTACTTGAGGAGCAATTTCTACTAAAGTCTGTAAAATACCTTCAGCAAAACGATCTTGAAGTGGAGCTTGAGCAGGGTAAGTCAGATATTGTTCCAATACGTGAGTGAAAGCATCTGTAAGACCATTCACTACTTGTCTTTCTGGAAGAGAAGCGACAACTCTTGGATCAAGAACAGAGAATTTCGGGAAACAAAGAGGTCCGCCAAATGCTAATTTCTCTTTAGTGCCTTCTCTTGTCACAACAGAGCCAGAGTTCATTTCAGAACCAGTGGCAGGAAGTGTAAGCACAGTGCCAAATGGAACGGCTTCTGTCACTTTCTTACCTAATCCTTTTTTGATAATATCCCAAGGGTCACTTTCTGTAAATGGAATAGCAACGCAAAGGAATTTAGTAGCGTCAATCACAGATCCGCCACCTACAGCAAGAATAAAGTCAATATTTTCTTTGATGGCCAATTCTCTCGCTTTCATGATGGTTTCATAACGAGGGTTTGGCTCAATACCACCAAAATCAACAACATTTCGATCTGCCAGTGATTTTTTCACATCATCATAGATACCGTTTTTCTTGATACTACCACCTCCATATACTAAAAGGATGTTTTTAGCATCAGCGGGAATATGTTTGTTGACTTCCTCAATTCTGTTTTCACCAAAAACGAGACGGGTTGGGTTCCAAAGTTCAAAATTTTTCATTACTAAGTATGTATTATTAAGCGGTTATTGTAGTTGTGATTTCAATTCATCAACTACTTATGTGTTCTAACAACTATTTACTTAAAGTGTTCAAGAAAAGCTAGTAAAAGATTTAAAAAAATGGAGGTTGAAGAAAGATTTTAACCTACATCAATTTTTTATGAATTGATAAAAGAAAAACCTCCAGTAATATTGAATTACTGGAGGTTCATGATCAATGGAGAAAAAGTAATTTTTAGTTCATTTTACCAATTCCATCGATGGTTCCATCAATATTTTGTTCAATGATTGTATAGGTACCATCATTGTGTAAATGACCAACCGCAGTTTTACCATTATGTTGGGAAGTACCCCAGAAAATACTTTCTCCTAAATCATTAGAAGCAATATCATAAACAGTAATACCTTCAAATTGCATGATATGTTGTGATGAATAATCAACTGGATCGATCTTAAGCAACAGAGGATTACCAGTAGTATTGATTCCAGCAATTACCATTTTATCTTTTGACTTTTCAGTCGTTTGGTTATTGATAATATTAAAATCTCTCAGCGATGTAATTAAAACTTCTTCACTCTCTTCTGTATTAACAAGCTCATAGATTTCATTACAGCCAATACCCATGACCTTGTTTTCAAATGTCATTATTTTAGATAAACCACAAGAAAGTACAAAACGGTTGTCTCCATAATTTCTTGAAGTTTGCTGATCAGTATCTACTAACTGTACATTCGTTTCATTATCATTGTCTACAGGTTTGTAGTAGAAAAGTTCATTCTCATTTAAACCATTCCAAAGTACAGTAAATCCTACTTTATTGACGGTGTCAATTTTCTTTGATGAATTTGCTGTTTGCAGATGAATTTCGACAAAATTATCTACAGAGGCCGAGTAAAGGATATTACCTCTTGGGTCAGCAGCAAAACCTGTGATTGCACCATCGTGAGCAGTAGAAATAGGGACTTCAACTATTGAATTTTCACTTGTAACAATACTGTACAATTTACTATCATTACCAAGGTAAATTACCCCTGCACTAGTAGGAATAAATTGCTCACAAAAGAAAAACTTCCCTGAGATAGGAGGAGCTGACTGCATAGGAGTTGTGTTGCCATTTCTATTGTCTAAAATATAGTTTTCAACACCTTGAAACCCTAGGTAGAGTAGGTCATTATTGATTTGATGAAGATCAGTAGGTAACCACTGAGGAATAAAAGTTTCATCAAAATTATTGGTATAAGTCACCGTGTCGATCTCATTTTCATTGGTTACCTTATACAGTCTTTTTCTGTTTTCAGTATCCACCACATTAGGACCAATAAAGATGCTTGAAGCATAACTCAGGTCAATGTTTTTGATATGCTCTTGAGGGACTAGTTGATCGTTCTCCTTGTTACATCCAACTGCAAAAAGGATCACAGCAAGGATCATAGACAGTTTTGTCGTTTTCATTTTTTTAATTGTAGAATTAATAAATTATTAGGTACGTTAATAGATTGCCAATCAATTATATTTATGAGGTATTTACTCTCTTGTTTTAGTAAATTTGTAGTATAAAAATGAATATTTTTATTGATGAATAAAGAGGGTGTTTCTGTTTATTATCATTCCTTTAATTCATTTAACCATACGCAGGTTGATTTAAATAATTTTTATAAATACTTTATCAATCTTTAGGACGTGAGAAAAAAGTGGTGAATTACTTGCATAACTTCTCCCGTCTTTATTAATTATGAGGTTCTAGTTGATGAAGTTCATTCATCATTATTCAAAACCAACGATAAGTGGCAGATATACAGACAGCTGATGAATTAATACGAGAACTTTACAGGCATCGGAAAGTGATCAATCATCTTTTTAAGAAGAAGAGTGCTTCTTTTGATGAACTCACGGAGATTGCTGATGGTAAGGAAAAGGAAATCTTGCAGGCCAATGCAAGAGGGATTATCTCTTTGCAGGAAGGGGAACCTGTACGTTTAGACGAACGTCTACTTAATTTTGTAGAGGATTTTCTGGAGATCAATGAGGATATCCGAAATTTTGAGATTGATGAGAGCATCAGAATCTTGAAGAAGACGATTTACCTTTATGAAATTGATGAGGATAGCAGGGAGAGAGAGCGTTATTTAAATAGAGTAAAACGAAACCTGAACAGTATTGGGAGGGTAATTCGTAAGAATGCGGCCACGCTTAGTGCTTTAGTAAAACAAGAATATAAAACGGCATCTTCAATTGAACTCAAAAAAGTGAAAATTGAAGACCACAACGAACAAGCTGAAAAGCTTCTACAATTGATTCAAAACGCTGAGGAATTGCTGGAAAATCCATTCTTCAGAGTAGTACAAGACGAAGGACTTCGTACCATCGTCAATGAACTAAGAGGAAATCACCTGACCATGGCACGTCATAACTTGATTGCCTTACGTCAGGAAATTGTCCGCTTTATCAATCAGATTGCAGAGCTTGATCGTCAACATAAAAAGATCTTACAACTCAAGAAATACAGAGATTTGTATGAGTTGGAAGTGCGTACCAATGTGGAGGAAGTCTTCACACATGAAAATGCTTTGTTCTTCGATACGCAATTACGTTTTCAAACCATGTTGGATTTGGATTACCTAAGAGGTGATGAAGGGTTGGACATTATTGAAAGAGTAGCGATTCGTCGTCAGCACAAAATGAGAATGCAATTGCAGGCGGAGTTGGATATCGATGGGGATTTATTAGATCCTCAACAGCAGAAAATGTTGCATATCGATTTCAGTAAGCTGAAAAGAGCGTTCTTCTTACAGGACAAAGACTTATTCCACTTTGTGAAAGAATATGATTATGGATACGAAATGACAGAAGATCAATTGATCAAAATTTACTGTCAGGTGGCATTGATTTTTGAAGATGAAATGGATTTTGGATTACCGAAAAACCCATTTGATGATGCCAAACAAATCGAACTCAATGGAAAACAGTTTGCCTTTATTCGTCCAAAATCAACAGAAAAGAAATAACAAACAGCATGAATATAGATCATAATAGTACCCGTCGAGTATTTGAGATGCTCAGTCGAGGACAATTTTTGAGTGCTAATACCATAAGACCGGAATTCAGAAAACTATACGATGAAGTAGAGGAATATTTTTCTGCATTCGAAAGCGTCTATGCCCCACTTGGGTTTCACCTAAAGAAAGGAAATAATTACTTCTATTTTTCTCGTGAAGGTGGTCGTCAAACCATTGAAGAGAAAATCGAACGTTTCTATAAATACATTGATCGATTGGCATTTTTTGCAACCTTCGCTCCTGGATTTGGAGAAGGAATGCGTTTTTATGTCAAAGATATTGTACATAAATGCAATGTTGAAACCGACTTGAATGATCAGCTTCAACGTTTTGGCTCCGACAAATCGATCTCTACACATGATAAAGTAAGAGACCTTGTAGACGAAATGAAAAGACAGGGTTTTATGGAGTGTGAGGATGATGAAAACGAAGGTTATATCGTTTTATCTTCTTACAACTACCTGAAAGATATTGTTGATTTAATAGACATTGATCCAACTAACGAATAATGAATACAAGACAATCACCTAAAAGATATTTAAATAAACTCGTCCTGATTAAAAGTGCGGGTTTTGATTATGCTGAAGTGGATCTTGGAGGAAATGTTCACTTTGTGGGATCCAATGGTTTTGGTAAAACAACAGCATTAAGAGCCGTTTTATTCTTTTATCACGCCACTTCTGAAAAAAGGGAGTTGGGGATCAAAGAACAGCAAATGTCTTTTTCTGAATATTACTTTCAAGACCTCAATGCACGTCTGATTTATGAAATTCAGACACCAAGAGGAAAGCATTTACTGACAGTGTATAAATCAGGAGGTCGTTTGAGATTCCGATTTATCGATGCTTCTTACAACAAAGATTTATTTATCAAAGACCGAAAAGCATGTACGCATGATGAGGTTGTTGAGAACTTAGAAAAAGCAGAAATTCCTTTCTCAGATGAGATCAGAAGGTTTGCGGATTTAAGAAAAGTGATCTATGGTGTAAGCAAATACAATACACAATTCAGCCTATTAAAACCATCTGCAGGTGTAAAAAGCCATCACGTAGAAGGTATTCCGAAGGCGATTACCAACATCTTTAGAAGTTCTGGCTTAAAGTCAGATTACATCAAAAGAGCGATTGGCGAAGCGGCCTCTGCAGATTATGAAATGCAACCTATTTCTCTGGAGACGATTGCCAATTTCATTCATGAGTTTGATGATCAGTTAACCGACTTTGAAGACTTCGAAAGAAATAAAGGTAATGCTGAGGAAATCGTTTCATTAGAAGCTGAAATCACTCAACAGCAAGATTACCAACAACGCCTCGCCAAGCAGATTGGTGGTGGAGTTGCTTTAGCAGAAAAACACTTAGCCGACAGTGAAAAACTCTTAGCAGAAATGCAGAAAGAGGAAAATGAAATGAAGGCGAAGTACGAGAAAGCAGAAACCAACTATCAAGAGAAAACGGCTGAAGTCAATCAAGAATTAGGGGAGATTAAAGCGACCTTAAAGGAGATTGAAAGAAGAGAAAAGGAATATGAATCCATCAATATCGGTGGGGAAACATTCTCAATTGAGCAGGTTGTAGACTTGGTAGCGGAAGAACCACGTTTGAAAGATCAGTTGATTTATCAGCAGGAGATCAAGCAAATGTTGGTGGCGAAAACTGCTGAAGTGGAACGTTTGATTTCTGATCAAAAAGCGTCACTAGAGCAGAAGTTTACCTCAAGAAAAGGGGAGTTCAATGAGCAGAAGCAATTACTCAAAGAGCAATTACACCTTCAGAAAGAAAAACTTCAAAGCGAAAAACAGGAGAAGTTAGAGGAAGTAAGAACCAAGTTCTTTACGCAGGAAGGAGAATACAGAACAGAATTAGATCAACTAAAAGAAGCGAAAACGAGAGCGGATGTTGCTTTGGAAATGGAGCAAGACAAAGATTTCGCAAAGAACCTTTTAGTAGAAAATAATACCCTGAGATTTAAACTTTCATCTTCTATCAAAGAAAATAAACACACTTTGGTAGAGACAGAAAACACGATTAAAAACACCAAAGAACGTAAGCGATTAGAAGAGCAGATTATCCGTAATGAAGCGAGAAATCAGCAAATCGAATTGGAACGTCAGGTGAAGATCGCTTCTGATGAGGTGGAAGAATGGAAAGTTCGTCAAGAGAACTATGAAGGTACATTCCGTGAATTCTTAGATCAAAATAAATCAGATTGGGCTGAAAATATCGGTAAAGTTTGTGATGAAGAATTGCTTTCTAGAAAAGATTTAGAACCTTCACTTTTAGAAGGGGAATCTTTCTATGGAGTGAAATTGGACATCGCTTCACTGACTTCAAAAGTGACGGCTACTGATCATATTTCATCAACTTATGAAGCTAAAAAAGAAGCATTGGCGAAAGCTGAAAGTGATTTAGCGGAATTGGATGAAGTGATTGATAAGAAAGTTGAAAAGCTATTAGGAAACTATAGCAAGAAACTCGCAAAGCTGGAGCAAACGCTTTCAGACCTTTCTTCAGAAATTGTCAATCAGGAAAAAGAACTAAAAGAAGCAAGAGAGCAGGAAGCCTCAATCATCGAAAAAGGAAACACTCTGAAAGAGGAAGCCTTGGTAGATTTGAGAAGAAAGCTGAGAATTGCTCAAGAATCTTGTGATACTTTAGAAGGAAAACTAGCGGACTTAAAAGATGACCGTTGGGCACAAGAACGTGAGATTTCTGATATTTTCAACTCTAAAATCAATGCTTTAAAAGAAGAGATTGATGGAAAGCTAGCGAAGTTAGAGAAAGAATGGTCGGCATATCAAGGAGATCACGATAAACGTATTACTGCACTTGAAGAAGAGCGTAAAGGTTTATTGGAGGAAAAAGGTATTGATACCGATAAGTTAGCAGAGGTTGAGGAAGAAATTACAATTCTAAATCACAAACTGAAACAGGTTGAGGAAGCTCAAATTGTAAAAAGAGGGTACGAAAAAGACAAAACGTACTATTTGGACAAAGCAGAGGAGACAAGAAGTAGAAAGAAATTCCAAGATCGAGAGCTAGAAAAACTTAAAGAAGAATACGACAAAGCAGTTGAGGAATACGAAGAACAACTCAACTACTTGGATGATAAAAGAGATGCTTACCGCAGAACGAAAGATCATTCCAATCATCTTTTAAAACAATTCAAAGCGGCAAGAGAAGAAGACGAACAAGCCTACGAACGTCTTCAAAAATACTTTGATGAAGGTGTTGAAAACCTCAATGAAGCAGAAATCAACGACAGCGATTTATCTTTCTTATTGACAGAACTAAGAAAGTCATTAAAAGAAAAAGCACGTTTGGTTTCTACCTTTAAATCAAAAGGACAAATCTTTACAGGTGTCTTCAGAAGAGACAATCATTTGAAGATTCCAGCACTTTTCGCTCAATCGACTTTGCAAGAATTTATTTACTTGGCGAAGAAAGTCCTTCCGAGTTTATTGGATGGAGAGCGATTGTCACACATGAGGGATCAATTAGAGAAACAGCATAGAGAAATCATTAGTGCTGTTGCTCGTCAAGTGAAAGACCTTTCGGATACTTCAGATTTGATTAAGAAGATTGTCAAAGACATCAATAATGGGTTTGCGAAAAGTAACTTCGTGGGTGTAGTGAAGTCCATCGAATTGGAATACAATGAGAACAATACGCCATTGTTGACCACTTTAAAGAAAATCTACAAGCTCAATGAGAATGTATCATTCTCAGATCAAGGCGATATCTTTAAGGTCAATGTCAACTCTTCAGCAAAAGATTCTCGTTATTCAGTTCAGTTGTTGAAAGACCTTCGTAGAGTAATTAAAGAAAACGCTCAAAAGCAGATCACATTGGAAGATACTTTTATGTTACGCTTTAGGGTCATCGAAAATAATAACGATACAGGTTGGGTAGAGAAGTTGTCTAATGTAGGTTCGGAAGGTACGGACGTGTTGGTGAAGTCGATGATTTACATTACGCTCTTGACTGTATTCCAAGAGAACGCTTACAAAGAACAAGAGGATTACTTCGTACACTGCGTGATTGATGAGGTGGGTAAATTATCAGATCGTTACCTAAGAGATCTGATCCATTATACCAACTCCAAAAATATCCGCTTGATCTTCGGTTCACCAAACGAAAATGATCCATCGATTTACGATCACGTATTGAAATTGGAAAGAAATTCTAAGACAAATAAAGCAAGCGTTGTGAAGCTTGTGAGTGAGATATAGAGAAAAGCCTCTTGCTGATACAGTGAGAGGCTTTTTTGTACATGAATGAGGGGAGAATAATAAGTATAGAAGCAATCGTAGATACGTTTTATCTTCTTTTATAAATACTTACTACTCATGCTGGATACTGTTCAATTCGCGATTTAAAGGGAGAAGAAATTTTGAAATAAGGGGGGTATAATTTCGAATCCGAAGAAAAAAAACTTATTCGCCCCTATAAGGGGGATTAAAACCATAACTTTTTATTACACTATTAAATTATTATACGCACTTTGTTCAACAAATACTAACAAAGATTTTTTAAATACTCTTATTAAAGGAAATGAAATTAACTAGAATAAAATTATTAGCTCTCGTAACTATTATTCTAACTGCGCTTGGTTTTTCTTCTTACAAAAAAGTAGATGTAGGTAAAGATTCACTCGCCTTTTTTACTACATCAAACCTCGTCAAGATAGGCTATAGAGTTTTTATCCCAGTGGAATATCACAGCTCAAAAAAGCAATTTATCAACATTGCTGTGAAGGATAAAGATAACAACACTATAGGTTACGGAAGGCAAGACGCACAATTAGGAAAGAATATTACGTTCGTGCCTGTTCAGGTAAAAAATAACCTGAAAGAAAATAAAGGGTATTACATTGAATGCTTTTATACTGAGCCGAATAAGAAATGGGCTCAAAATAAATTAGTCCGCAAGTATGTTATTGCGAAGAAAAAAATTCCTTTCCACTTAAGGCAAAGTAATCTTTTCGATCAAAAAAAATGGGATCATTTAGAAGGCGATGTTATTACAAATACAGAAGAGAGTTCTTTTTATTTGAAAATGAAAGGAAAAGCATCTGCCTCTAAGAAAGTACCGATTTTACCCCACAAATATTATCAAGTTACTTTTAATGCCACCAATCATAATACGGCATCAAAAGCTCTTGTTTCTTTAAGAGGTGCTCAACTTGATAATTTACATATAGAGATCGATCAATCGGAAGATCAGCAATATGCTCTTGTTTTTAAATCAACAAACAATGAGGTCAAAGGAATTGATGTTGTTGCCTTTACAGAAGAGGGTGGATCGATTGAAATCAATAATATGGCGGTAACTCCCGTTGCCGATCAGTGGGTAAAAAGAATAGGATTTTATCAACAACAACCTTCCATCAGTTCATTGAAGTTTTTTGAACAGATAACAACCAACAATGGCCTTTCTCAAAACTCTATTCCTACAATTTTTCAGGATCACCAAGGTTTTATGTGGTTTGGCACTTATGATGGACTCAACAAATACGATGGTTATAGTTTTAAGGTTTATAAAAAAGACAATCAAGGCTCTTCCAAATCATCGATCAGCAGTAATCTGATTTATGCGATTGATGAAGATATAGACGGCAACCTTTGGGTAGGAACATCAGGAGGAGGACTTAATATGTTCAATAAGGCATTGCAAGAGTTTGTGGTGTATAAGAACGACCCTGAAGATCCGAATAGTATCACAAGTGATCATATCACAGATTTACTGATTGATTCGAAAAATAGATTATGGATCACTCACTCTAAGGGTATAGATTTATTGGATTTAAATCTTCCAATAGAAAAAAGAAGTTTTAGGTCCATTAATCTTCATGCAAGTGATAAATATCCAAAGAAAGTGTCATGTGTTTATGAGTCAAAAGCTGGAGAATTATGGTTTGGTGGTAGTGCTACAGCCTTGTATCGCTTAAAAAGCGAGCTGAATGGAGATTTTGTCTTCGAAACTTATAAGGCAACAGGATTGGTCAGTGATATTGAGGAAGATAAAAACGGAAGACTTTTGCTGGGAACTAATGCGGGTCTTAATTATGAGTTTAAAGATAAAGAAACAGGTAAATCCTACTTTTCAGTACTTGCTTATGGAGGTGTCAATGATTTAGAATTTACCAATGACAAAGAAGTACTGTGGATAGCAACTCGCGAAGGGTTGGTGGAGATGGATTATGATGAAAAGGGAAATTTAAAGTTTAAAGCAAAATATAAGGAGAACATTTACAATGAACATAGCCTAAACAATAGTGATATTTTTAAGCTTTATAAAGACAAGCAAGGTACGTTGTGGATTGGTACAGTAGAAGGTGGGGTTAATAAATTGGATGTTTACCGCAAACCATTCTTCCACATCAAAAAAGTAGGAACGAAAGGCAGTTTACTCGCCAATGCTACACGTGGTTTACTGGGAGATAGTAAAGGCGGTCTTTGGGCAGGAACAGGAACGAAAGGATTAAACTACTTACCTCCGAATCAAAATTATGATCAATTCCAGCATTTTGAAGAAATCAATAAGGTTTATGCCATCATTGAAGCAGAGTGTATTGGGAAGAAAAAGATCTTGATTGGTTCACGTGGAGGATTATTTGTGACAGACCTTAATGCTGATAAAAATATTCCATTGGCTGAAAGAGTACATAAAGTGGAATATGATTTTTCATCGATTATGACACTCTTTCAAGACAGCAGAGGTTTAGTTTGGGTGGGAAGCTACGGCAAAGGTTTGTTCAGAATGAATGATAATTTAGATCTTACAGCTGTTGTACAATTGCCCACTACACAACAAGAAGGACAGTTGAATAGTGAGATCATAAGAAGTATTCAAGAGGACAGCTTTGGTAATATTTGGGTAGGTACAGCGAGTGGTTTGAATAAAATTCCAGTAGATCAAATTTATGAAGACAATCCTCAAGTTGTGGTCTACGAAAATGATATAAATAATAAAAACAGTATCAGTCAGGATTATATCCTAGACTTATTGCCTACAAAAAATGGAGACCTTTGGGTGGGTACAATGGGTGGAGGCTTGAATAAATTTATAGCGAAAGAAAATAAATTTGTCAGGTTTATAGACGCCAATGGATTACCAAATAATACAATTAAAGGTCTTTTGAGTGATGACAAAAATCACATCTGGATTTCCACCAACAATGGTTTATCCAAAATACATGAAGAGACATTTGAAATAACGAATTACGACCGTAGTGATGGATTGCAAGGCAATGAATTCCAAGACCTCTCTAAATCGAAAACCAAGGACGGTTTTATGCTATTTGGCGGAGTGAATGGTATCACTATGTTTGAACCGGATAAAATCAAAGAAAACACTTTTGTTCCGTCTGTTGTTTTTACCAATTTTAAACTCTTCAATAAAATTGTACATGTTGGAGATTCTGTGAAAGGAGAAGTGATTCTAGAGAAAAATATATCTCTAACCAATTCTTTGGTACTTGATCATGATGAGAAAAACTTCTCACTTGAATTTGCAGCTTTACATTATGCCTCTCCACTTAGAAATAAGTACTCCTATAAATTAATGGGCTTTGACAAGGATTGGTTTGAAGTAACAGCTGAAAATAGATGGGTAAATTACACCAACCTTGACGCTGGAGAATATACGTTTATGGTACAAGGATCAAACAATGACGGTAAATTCAACCCTGTCATCACGGAAATGAAGATTAAGATCTTACCTCCATGGTGGGAAACGACGTGGTTTAGACTTATGTCTGCTATTATCTTGATCATATTGGCGATAGCTTTCTATCAATACAAAGTTTATTCCTATAAAAAGAGTAAGAAATTATTGCAGACATTGGTTAAAGAACGTACGGTTGATCTTCAAAGTGCTCATGATGAAATCATGTCGAATAATGCTAAATTAGAAGAGCAACATGAAGAATTAGAAATGCAGAGGGAGTCTTTATTGAGAAAGAATGATTTGATTACAGAGACCAATAATAAGCTGATAGATAGTATTCGTTATGCGAAAACCATTCAAAAAGCCATTCTTC
This sequence comes from Flammeovirga sp. SJP92, assembly GCF_001583495.1. GTDB lineage: Bacteria > Bacteroidota > Bacteroidia > Cytophagales > Flammeovirgaceae > Flammeovirga. The sequence continues at coordinate 112,132 of NZ_LQAQ01000100.1, forward strand.
CATCAGAACGTGATTTACGAAAAGCTTTTAAAAATATCTTCAGTTTATACCTTCCGAAAGATCTGGTCTCTGGTGATTTTGTTTGGTTGCATCAAGAAAAAGCACACACTTATTTTGTGGTGGCAGATTGTACAGGGCATGGCGTACCTGGAGGATTTATGTCAATGATTGGCTCATCGATTTTGAATAACTTGATCAGAGAGCAAAAAATGGAGGATGTGAGCAGTATTCTTGATAAACTGCATGATAAAATCTACAATGCTTTCCGTGATGATGACACCTTCAAGGATGCAGGAATGGATTTGATTATTTGTAAATTCACACCTCAAGGTGGATTGACAATTTTGGAATTTGCAGGAGCCAAAACGCCTTTATACCATTATGATAATTTCCAGAAAGAAATCACTGTCTACCCTACAACCAAAAAGTCAATTGGCTCTTCAAGAAAAGCAGACCTGAAGTTTGAAAAACATATGCTGACCATACTTCCTGATGATAGTATTTATTTAGCTTCTGATGGCTTTGTAGATCAAAATAGAACGGACCGTAAGAAGTTTGGTAAAGTGAGATTCTTAGAAATGCTCAACAGCAATTCTGCATTGGACTTTAATACGCAGTTTGAAAATATTCAAAGAGAATTTGAGTTCTTTAAACAAGATGAAGAACAACGAGATGACATTACTTTAGTCGGTATTGGATTCTAATCCTCCTTTCTAATAATATAAATAAGCAATTACGTAGCAGGCTACGTATCTACTCCCCGTAGATGCGTAGCCTGCTACGCTTTTTTTAGTACTACCCAGCGATGGTATTTTGATGCAATCACCTAAACCAAACAGTAATATTGTATCTCTTTTGATCAGTTATATAACAGGCAACGTTTCTACTTATATTTCAATATTGGAGCCCCTATTTTTACCTCTTTATTGATAGTTAAGGCTTTAATTACACCCTCACGTTCAGCCACAATCTCAAAAGTAGCTTTATCAGATTCAACTTCTACCAAAACATCATTAATATTGATATGGTCACCTTCCTTTACATGCCATTTTGTGATAGTGACTTTGTCGATATCAGGACTTAATGCAGGAATACGAACAAGATCTTCTTCATTCTCTTTTTTACGATTAGGATTATAGATAACCATAATGATATCATTGACCAAAACTTCTTTCTTGGGATTTAGATAAATGACTTCACCAGCTTCATAATTTTCTAATTCTATTGTCGCTTTGTCGGTTTCCACGTCAGCAATGATGTCTCCCACTTTCACAATGTCACCAAGTTTCACATGCCATTTAGAAATAATGGCTGATTTCATATCATCCATCATTTTTGGCATTCTAACCGCCTCACTGTCTTCAGGAATCTCCACTTCAGTCATTTCTAAGCTCTCAGGAGCTACTATATCTTTAGCAACCTTTTTGTCTGATTGATTATTTTTAAAACCTGTTACAGTCAAAATAATTTCATTTACCAATAATTCCTTTTTAGGATTTATATATGTAACTACTCCATCATCATAACTTTCTAGTTCCATAACGGCTTTTTCCGTTTCAACCTCAGCTAGAATATCACCAGCTTTAATTGTCTTACCAACTTCTGTGAAGACATGAATGATACGAGCCATTTTCATATTCTCATGCATTATGGGCAGTCTTACAGCTTCGCTTCCTTCAGGAATCTCCACTTCGGTTATTTCAAGGTCTTTGTATTCAAAAGTCTTTTTTAGGGTTGGGTTTTTAGATTTTATAATCATGATAACATCATTGACCAAAACTTCTTTCTTGGGATTTAGATAAGTGACTTCACCAGCTTCATAATTTTCTAATTCCATTGTCGCTTTGTCGGTTTCCACGTCAGCAAGGATGTCTCCCACTTTCACAATGTCACCAAGTTTCACATGCCATTTCGAAATAACGCCTGATTTCATATCATCCATCATCTTTGGCATTCTAACCGCCTCACTGTCTTCAGGAATCTCCACTTCAGTCATTTGAAGGTTTTGCCCTATAGGTTTTATGCTAGGTGTAGTTTCTTTAGAAGAAGAACTAAAGAATTGAAGTAGTTTGCTTAACATTTGTGGTAATTCAAAATTTTTGTCTTAGTACTTATTTAATATACAGAAGTAATATAACGAACTTTTTTATTAGTAATAACAGGTAACTTTAAAATCATCATAAACTATTCGCTAAAGCGTATTGGCTTTATCTTTGAACACATCAATAGAGCAAATTATATGTCATAAACTATGGATAAGGTAATAGTAGCTTCTCCAGAAGCTAGAGTGAAACTTTTCACGGAACACTGGTACAAACAGTGGAAAACCATTTCAGATAGTCATCAAAAGAATGATAAAAAAGATTTTGATTTTGAGGTTTGGAGAGAAATGGTCAATGAGGTTGATAAATCACATTTTCTTGAAAACTGTGGATCAGAGACACAGGGATCTTTTACTCATTCACAACCTCGTATACATAAAGATTTTACAGAAATATTGGATGTAAAAATAAAAGAAGATGAGGCAGATGTTATCACAAAGACGGAATATGAAACAAAGTATTCAGATAGTTTTCTTTTTTTTAAGTTGAAATTCATAGACAATAATTGGTTGATTCAGTCTATGGATGTACATGCAAACCATCCTCATACTCTGATGGTTTCGGATGAACATCAACAAGAAATATTCTCTAAGTGTTCAGAGAGTGCTCCTTTTGTAAAAGTTATAGATCAACTTGACCTGAATGAGAATATACTTTTCCAACATGGAAGAAAAGTGGAAACCAAAAGGTTTGGAGAAGGTGTGACAGAAATGAATACAGTAGGTAATCTAAATCTGCAAACAGGTGTCATGTCGATATTAGACATTGGTTATGATTTTAAAGATTTTGAACCCTTACATATTAAAGTAAAACCGGGGCAATACAAAGTAGAATCGTTAACCGCATTTGGTAAAAGTATAGGCGTACGAGTGTTATTTTCAGAAGAAAAGGCCGTGAAGTGGTATGCGGCAAACACATTGAATGGCTATGGAATTTATACTGTTGATGCTGGAAATTTAGCTATTTTCGATGCCGGAGATTTAACGAAACTCACTTTTGCACAAAAAGAATATGAGTTTAATAAATGGTCAAGAGTTGGAGGAACGCAATTGATCACATTAGAGAATAAAAATGACTGTGTTATTACTGATGGTGATGGAGATGGTTCTTATCCGGCACTTTGGGGAGTCAATGAAAACGAAGAAATAGTTTCTTTATATATCGATTTTATCATTTTAGTTGAAGAAAATGAAAATGAAGTCATATATTCTGTCTAAAGAGTAGAACTATACATAACATTTGTAATCAAATATCACTTGTTCAAGGTGGTATTTTTTATTAAAATTTGGGCATAAAAAAAGCATCAAACCGTAAGATTTGATGCTTTGTGTTTGCAGAGAGTGAGGGATTCGAACCCCCGGTACCTCGCGGTACAATGGTTTTCAAGACCACCGCATTCGACCACTCTGCCAACTCTCTATGTGCTATCTTTGTGTGATAGCGGGTGCAAATATGTAGGTTTATTTTTAAAGTGACAAGTCTATTGAGGATTAATTTTTAATAAAATTATTAATGCACTGTATTATAGTACTTTAAAATTATAATATTTCTTCTTTTTAATTTCAGGACAGCATTTTAACCTAGCTTATTAGTAATAAAAAAGCACTAAGTCTTGATTTTTTTCTTTTGCCAGATCAATCCAGCTTATGAATTGTAGGATTTGATCCTCCTCAAAGTCACTATTTCTGATAGAGTGGAGAGCGGTATTGAAATTATTTCTTTCAACGGTAAAAACTACAGGAAAATCATCAGAGGCAGGAAGACTTATTTTATTTTCGGAATCGATGGTATACATCTTAAATTCATTCAAATTGAATAAAGGGTCAATGCCTATTGGGTACCAATAAGAATTATTGCAGGTAAAGCCTAGTATTTTGATAAGGCTTTCGAGAATGTACCAATGCTTGGCTCCGTTATAAGCTTCTGATGCTTTACCGTCTAGAAACTCAGTTAAGATATCAACGGCCTTTTCCCAGCCATCTTCTACTTCTAAGTTATCGTCAATCCTTTCCAGTTCATAAGAAGTTTTCTGAATCAGTTCTTTTTTGACGTCATCATCATTTACCCCATAGCATGTTTTAATGTACCCTAAGTCTATTCTGTAGGGCATAATACCGTATCCCATACTGATTAATTGTTTTAGTTTTTATTTAAGAGTAAGTACATTGTAAGCTAAGCTTTCGTTAATTTTCAATCTATCTTTCTACATGAGCTTATAAGATTTACTTTCAAGTTTCCTTCATTTTGTCTTAACACAAAACAAAGCAAAAAAATCAAGGCTTGGAAGTCAAAAGCTAAATTCTATTTCTCTCACCTCAATGTTTTTAAACTCGCTTTATTCAAACAAGAGAATTACGGCTCATTGCATAAAAATCTTAATGCTTTTCCCTTCAAGGCCGGGAAAGTACTATCAAACGAATTAGGTAGAAAGCCTACTGGAACGAATGTTAAGCGTTAGCATCATTCGTGCCCTTCAGATCATCAGAAATCTCTTGATTTCTAAATACTATAAATAACTAAAACTTAGTTTACAATCTAGTAAGTTCAGAAAAAGATACATAAAAAAGCATCAAACCGAAAAGATTTGATGCTCTTTTGAATGCAGAGTTGATAGCGTTGAATGCTTCTTTCTGCCAATTATCTCCTGGGATAGGTTTTTATAAATTTGGAGGGAATAACTTCAGAAACGCCGCAATAAAGGGAGCAGAGAGTAATAACCCATCAAATCTATCTAGAAAACCACCGTGCCCTGGAAGTGTTTTTCCTGAATCTTTGATACTCATTGATCTCTTGAAAAGTGATTCAACAAGGTCGCCATAAGTACCTGTAACTACAATGATGATGGCGATAGTCACCCATCTCCATGCTTCTAGAGAAGTAAAGAAATGAGAGAAAATTAAGCTGACTGTTACGCCAAGTGCCGCACCGCCAATACTTCCTTCCCATGTTTTTTTAGGAGAAACTCTTTCAAAAAGTTTTCTTCGTCCAAATGTTTTACCTGAGAAGTAGGCACCCGAATCATTGGCCCATAAGATGAGCATAGCGCCTATAAGTATTTCATAATGGTATTTTGTATCAAAAAATACATAAGCATGAATCAACGAATAAGGTACTGCAACATACATCACTCCAAGGAAGGTGTAAGCTAAGTTTTTAAATGGTTTATCATCTTTTTTGTTGTAAAGCTTAATAAGATAAGCGGAAGAAAAACCCAAAAAGATGAGGTATAGCCATTTTGATTCAATTATATCTAATTCAATAAAAAATGTAAGACAGTAAATCAGAATCCCTAAGCAAGTACCATAAGTACGAAGAGGTAAGTGTGACTCCAAACGTAGCAGTTGATAAAACTCCAGAATGGTAGCAACACTGATAAATAAAAATAAAATAAAATAGGTCCAAACTCCGTAGTATATGGCGCCAAGCATACCAATACCTCCTAAAAATCCAACGATGACACGTTGGGTGAGTTCAGAGCTTTTATTCAAATTGAACATCTTGTTTAATAATTTGTGTTGCCTTCTCAGCAACAGATTTCTCAACATAAACTTCCCTATAACCGAAGTTATTGTAAGAAGAATCTCTTTTATCTAAAATAACGGCATTTACACCTTTTGCCTCTAATGTTTCTTTGACGATTTCAGCTTGGTATAGCTTTTCGCTGCTGAACACTTTTTCCCAATTATCCATGTTATTGTTTATTGAAATTTAGATTAGTGATTAAAAGATAATTTTTCACCTCGTTTCTTATATAAGAATAAGATTCCAAAGGCGAAAATTGTAGACAGTATTACAATATACCATTCCGGAGCTTCCGTTGAAAATGGATCTGCCATTTCTTTTAATATTTCTTCTTTATTTACATAAACACTGATAACAGTAATTGCATTATTTGTAATATGGGCTAATATAGCTGGATATAAACTTTTACCTGACCACAAAAATAAGTAACCTAGCAATACTCCCAAGAACATTCTTACAAAGAAACCATAAAATTGTAAGTGAATTGCCGAAAAGATGATGGCCGTCACCCAAATTGCTACGTGAGCATTTTTAAACATTCCTTCCAAATAGCCTTGGACATACCCTCTGAATAGTAACTCTTCACCAATGCCCGCAAGTACTGCAATGACAAGGAAGCCTACTAGAAATTCAGAAAAACTTTGGAAGTCAACTAAAAAGATGGTCAGTTTGGCCAGATCGAGTTCCGTGTTTTTCATGGCCATTTCTAGATCACGTAGTGCGGCAGGAAACTCAATATTTTGATTCCAGACCAGCATAGCGGACCCTAGCGGCAGAAAAACCGAAATCACAATCATACTCAAAAGTAATTGACTTTTTTCAGGAAGTCTTTTACTTAATTTCTCTGTGAAAGATGAGTCATAAAAATAGCCGAAGAAAAGCGGCCCTAATATAAAGGTGAAAAGTGCTGATATCCCTTGCACGGTCAATAGTACCATTCTGTTTTCTCTATGCTGTAGTTGTGCAAACACTTCTTGTACGTCAAAGTCGTAAAGAGGCATTAAAACACCAACGATAACAGCTTGTCCAACAAACGTGGCCATGATCACAAAAAGGATAAGTAAAAGAAATTTTTTAAAGAAATATCCAGGATTTTGCGCTTGAATATGGTCTGTCATGTTCTTTTATTACATTTGTATTTTAAAACAAATAAGACCTAATATTCCTAATAGTTGTTATGAATTGACTCATAATTAGGAATTTAGGAACCTAAAGTGTTTTAATAGAGTTCACTAATGATAGCAAAGATACACTTCTTTTAATAAGTGTAGTAATCGCACGATTGGAATCAGGAAGTTCATACTTTGCTAAACGTATTAAAAGCTATAGAAAAGTGGTAAAAATAGGGGATTTAGAAATAAAAGATTTTCCATTACTGTTAGCACCAATGGAAGATGTGAGTGACCCTCCTTTCAGAGCGGTTTGTAAGGAAAACGGTGCAGACTTAATGTATACAGAATTTATTTCTGCAGAGGGGTTAATTCGCGATGCAGCAAAAAGTCGTCAGAAATTAGATATCTACGATTATGAACGCCCGATCGGTATTCAGATTTTCGGAGAGAAAATTGAATCTATGAGAGAGGCGGCAGCCATTGCTGAAGAAGCAAATCCAGAAATTATTGATATCAACTATGGCTGTCCCGTGAAAAAAGTGGCAGGTAGAGGAGCTGGTGCAGGTATTCTTTTGGATATCGACAAGATGCAGAAGATGACCGAGGAAATTGTGAAGCAGGTGAAAAAACCTGTTACCGTAAAAACTCGTCTAGGTTGGGATCACGACAATATTCGCATTTTAGAAGTTGCCAAAAGACTTCAAGATGTGGGTGTGCAAGCATTGACAATTCACGGCCGTACTCGTCAGCAGATGTACAAAGGAGTAGCGGATTGGAACCCGATTGCTGAGGTGAAGGCGCATCCGGATATTCACATTCCAATTTTCGGAAACGGTGATATTGACTCTCCTCAAAAAGCGGTTGAATACAAAGAGAAATATGGTATCGATGGAATCATGATCGGTAGAGCTTCTATTGGCTATCCTTGGATTTTCAGAGAAATCAAGCACTACATGGAAACAGGAGAAATCCTTGATCCTCCATCAATGCAAGAAAGAATTGATACTGTAAAACGTCACCTGAATTTCTCAGTAGAGTGGAAAGGAGATAAAACAGGAATTTTTGAAATGAGAAGACATTACACGACTTATTTCAGAGGTGTACAGCATTTCAAGCCTTTCAGAACTCAGTTGGTGGAAGCAATGACTCATGATGAGGTATTAAATATCCTTTCAGAAGTAGAAGAGGCTTTTGATAAGCAAGTGATTTACTAGTTGTAAGGAGAAAAGTAAGAATATGGGATAAGGTTTTTGTACTTTATAGTATAAAATCTTATCCCTTTTCTATTCATTAAAAAATATTTTTTTCAAATGTGAACAACTTTTCACTTTCAAATGCAGTATAAGTACATAAATTAAAAAGTTGCCAACATTAGTGTTGGTATTTGATATTTCGCTCAAAATAATCAACTACTATGAAATTTAAATTGAAGGCACTGTTTGTATTCTTTTGTTTTTTCAGCTTTAATCAATGGAGTTATTCACAATCCACACAAGATTTGAACCTTTCGAAAGGAAAATTGGCAGTTGGTGGATATGATGTTGTGAGTTATTTCGATACAAAAGCGGTTGAAGGTGAAAAAGAGTTTACAACTGAGTATAAAGGTGCTGAATATCGATTTATTTCACAGAAACATGTTGATAAGTTTTTAGCCAATCCGGAAAAGTACCTTCCTGCCTATGGTGGTTGGTGTGCTTATGCCATGGCAGACAAAGGAGAGAAAGTAAGTGTGAATTACGAAACCTTCGTTGTACAGAATGGCAGGCTGATGCTTTTTTACAATAAGTTCTTTTCGAATACCAAAGAGTATTGGCATGAGGAAGGGCCTGATAAGTTGGAAAAGAAAGCAGATGCCAATTGGAATAAACTTGTCAATTAACATAAAAAGAGTAATCCTAAATAAATGGGATTACTCTTTTTTATTTTCTATCACTTCTTCAACTTAGTACTTACCAGCCCAGTATATAAGCAAACATCAGAGGAGCGACGATACTCGCATCTGATTCTACAATGAATTTAGGTGATTTGGTATCGAGTTTACCCCAAGTTATTTTTTCATTGGGAACTGCTCCTGAATAAGAACCATAAGAAGTGGTGGAATCTGAAATCTGACAGAAATAACTCCAGAACGGTGTGTCTGTTCTTTCCAAATCTTGATAAAGCATTGGTACTACGCAAATAGGGAAATCACCGGCAATACCACCACCAATTTGATAAAAACCAATTCCTAAATCTGTTGCATTTTCAGTATACCAATCCGCCAAGAAAGTCATGTATTCAATTCCTGATTTCATGGTAGAAGTTTTCAATTCACCCTTAATACAATAAGAGGCGAAAATATTACCGAGTGTTGAGTCTTCCCAACCTGGAACAACAATAGGCAAATTCTTTTTGGCTGCGGCCAGCATCCAACTATTTTTAGGATCAATCTCATAATACTGCTCCAAAACACCTGATAGCAATAATTTATAAAGGAATTCATGTGGGAAATAACGCTCTCCTTTATCTTCTGCCTCTTTCCATATTTGGAAAATATGTTCTTGTATTCTTCTAAATGCTTCTTCCTCAGGAATACAAGTATCCGTAACTCTGTTCAAACCTCTTTCCAGTAAATTCCACTCATCCTCAGGAGTAAGATCTCTGTAGTTGGGTACTCTTTCATAATGATTGTGTGCTACAAGGTTCATCACATCTTCCTCTAGGTTGGCACCTGTACAAGAAATGATCTGCACTTTATCCTGTCGGATCATTTCAGCAAAAGATCGACCGAGTTCGGCAGTTGACATAGCTCCAGCGAGAGAAACCAACATTTTTTTCCCATCACTGATATGTTTGACATAGGCTTCAGAAGCATCGATTAAAGTAGCGGCATTGAAATGCTTGTAGTGGGCAAGCATGAATTCGGTTACTGGTCCTTTATTTCCCATTGAATTTAAATTTATAGCTTAACAATTTATAGTAGAGTTTGGCAGCCAAGAAATCAGGACCTTTCAGGCCTTTGATTGGAGCCAATTCAACGATATCAAAACCCACCACATTTTTTTGCTCAAAAACTTTTCTTAAATATTGAATGGTTGGGTTCCAAAGTAAACCTCCTGGTTCAGGAGTACCGGTAGAGGGCATAATTGAGGGATCGAATGCATCGAGATCAATTGTGATAAAAACATCATCCGTCATTTGATCAATAGACTTTTGCATCCAATCTGTCGTGCCGTAAATCTCTTCAGCAAAATATGTTTTCTCTTTATTAAGATATTTCATTTCAGAAATGTCCATACTTCTGATGCCCACTTGAATCAAATTTGTATTCAGACTAGCATCATAAACAGCACATGCATGATTATAAGGCGTACCTAAATAAGAGGGACGTAGATCTGTATGAGCATCCAATTGTAATACCGTCAGGTTGTCAAACTTTTCATAGAAAGCCTTTATAATTCCAATACTAATGGAATGTTCACCACCGAAGAAAGTTAGAAACTTATCCGTCTTTAAAAGCTCTGTTGTGCTTTCATAGATGGCCTTAAAAACCGCTTCGGGAGTGCTTTTTTCAGTGATGGGATCAAGAATATGAACACCTTCATGATAGACTTCAGAGTCCGTTTCTATGTCATAAAGTTCCATATTTTCCAAGGCATCAAGAAAAGGAGCAAAGGACTTGTCAGCTCCTTTTCCCCATGTACTTGTACCATCATAAGGAATGGATTGCAACCATACTTTTGCCGTGTCTTTTTGGCAAAATTCATCTTCTAAACCTGCAAAATTTGGCATAAACTATTCCGTTTCGTTTGTTCCTTTATACCCTAATAAATGGAACATGTCTTCCACAGATTGCTCGTTTCTATAGACATAATCCACAATATTTCCTTTCTCATCCCTGTCAATAATCACATGTTTTGGTGAAGGGATAAGACAGTGTTTGATTCCTCCGTAACCTGAAATGGCATCTTGGTAGGCACCCGTATGGAAGAAGCCCAAGTAAAGCGGTTCTTCATCTTCATCACTGTATTCTGGCAAGAGAACTTCTTGATTGAGATCTTCAGAATTATAATAATCTGAATGATCACAAGAAATACCACCAATAATGACTTTCCTGTATCGATTTTGCCATTTGTTGATTGGGAGAAGGATAAATTTTTCGTGAATAGACCAGGCATCTGGGATCGTATTCATCAAGCTATTGTTAATGATGTACCAGCATTCGGTATCATTCTGATGCTTTTGGTCAAGGACTTGAAAAATAATAGCCCCACTTTCACCTACAGTAAATTTTCCGAACTCAGTAAATAAATGTGGATCAGGAATATTATGTTCAGTACAAGTTTCTTTGATGGTAGAGACGATATTATTGATGATTTCATCATAATTGTACTCAAATCCAAGGTTATTTCGGATAGGCAAACCACCACCAATATTAAAAGAATCCAAAGATTCAGAAACCTCTTTCAATTTGACATAGGTAAACAAGGCATTCTGGAACTCTCTCCAATAATAGAGGGTGTCCTTTACGCCGGAGTCTACAAAGAAGTGCATCATTTTGAGTTGGATATTCTCCAATGGATTGACTTCATTCTGTACAAAATCAACAATTTCATTACTCGGAATTCCAAGTCTGGAAGTATTGTAAGGAGAACCTGGTTCACCATTGATAGCGATTCGAACACCAATATTGAAGTTTTGATCAGAATCACTAACGAGATTTAGTAAACGCTGTAATTCATTTTTGCCATCTAGAATAATGGTGATATTAGAGAACCCTGATTCTTGAAGTTCAATGATCTTTTTGAGATAATTATCCGTCTTATAACCATTGCAAAGGATCTTTCTTTCCTTGTCTACTTTCCCCTCAGCATGTAAACTTTGGATCAAGTTGATATCAAATGTGGAAGAAGTTTCAAGGTTTACATTAAACTTTAGGGCTTCTGATACTACATGTGAGAAATGATTACACTTGGTCACATAACAGTAATTATAACTTCCGTTATATCCATGCCTTTTTCTGGCTCTGTTAAACAAGTTTCGAGCTTTTTTTATTTGTTCTCCGATTTTTGGTAGATAGAAAAACCGGAAAGGGGTGCCATACTTGTCTATTAAATGTTTCAGGCTGATTCCATGAAAAGCCAAAGAATCCTGTTTCAGATCAAAACCTTCTTGAGGAAAATAGTAGGTCTGATCAATCAAATCAAAGTACTTATTTTTCATCCAGTAATTAGAAAATAGTTAGTTAAATATTATCTGAGCATGTTGCAATATTCATTTCATAATATACTGAATTCTAACATGTTTAAGGATGATTTGTTTTAGATTGAGAAGAAAAAAAGTTTTTATGATAACGAAATCTTTTTAGAAAATTCTGATGGAGAAACTCCTTTGATTTTTTTGAAGGTACGATTAAATTGACTGATACTGTCAAACCCCACTTCATAGGCAATCTGACTTTTTGTAAGGGTAGAGTTTTTAAGCAGATGACAAGCTTGTTCTATTCTAAATTGATGAAGATAAGTTACAAAGCTGATGCCTTTTGCCTGTTTAAACCACCTACAAAAAGAGGTTTTGGTCATATTGACTTTTGTAGATAAAGTATCTAATTCAATTTGCTGTTGATAGTTTTCAAAAATAAATCGATGAATAATGTCTAGTCTTTCATTCCCAACAATTTGTTGCGTACTGTTTTTCATCATTGGAATGACCTCAGCTTTACATTTTCCTAATTGATGTATTAAATCCAGTAAAATCAAGAGCTGTTTTGGATTACTATCCTCTTGAAAAAGAGAAATACAATTCAACTTTAGTTTAGTTTTGAGGGCTGTAAAATTAAGACCGCTTCCATTTTGGTCAAGTAAGTCCAGAAGGCTTTTGATCTCAGGTATTTGATTGAGCTTTTGAATATCAATTTGAATTACATAAGCTTCCACTTCTTCTACTTCTTTGGAAGAAACCCACTGATGCGGAACATTGGGGGCCACCCAAATAAAATCTCCCTCTTCAAAAGTACTTACTTCATCACCTACAAATCGTAAACCTCTTCCTTTTGCAATATAGGTGAGTTCCACTTCCGGGTGATAATGCCAATACGCCGTGAAGGCTTGCTGTTCCACCTTAAAGATTTTAAAAGAGGCGGAAGATTGCTCTGTATATTCTCTTTTTGCTTTGATATTAGATTATATTTTCCTTGAAATTTACTGAATTATAATATAATGACAATATATGCATAGTAATTGAAAAAATATACAAAGTTTGATGCTGTTTCGTACATTACTTTTGAGTATTGAAAAAAAACTAAGATGTACAATATGAAGAACTTATACTTAACCCTTCCCATTCTAGTATTTCTTTTAAACGGATGTCATGAAATGAAAAAGATCAATTCAACAATCAAAACAGTGCAGTTTGGAGATGTTCATCCGGAAGGTTGGATCAAACAGCAGATGGAGTATGACCTGAAAGATGGATTTGTAGGACACTTAGACGAACTTGTTCCTGATTTAATCCTAGAAGATGATATTTACGGTAAAGACCGTTTAACCAAAAAAGTAAAATCAAAAGACGTAGGGGCTGTCAACTCAGAAGGTGAGTGGAATGTGCAGTTTCTGTGGTGGAATTCAGAAACTCAATCCAATTGGTGGGACGGCTATATCAGAAATGCTTTGCTGACAGGTGACAAGGAAGCGATAGCCAAAGTAGTGAAGTATGTCAATGAAAAACTGGCTACTCAAGATCCTGATGGATATATTGGTGTATATGCAGATGATTTACGCTATGATCATACTACAGAAAATGGTGAATTATGGGCTCAAGCTTCATTATTCAGAGGACTGTTGGCCTATTATGAAGCAACGGATGATCAAAAAGTGTTAGAAGCAGTGGTCAAAGCGGTAGATGTGACAATGCAGGCGTATCCTATTGGGAAATCGACTCCTTTTAAAACAGTAAAACCCTTTGCTGGAGTAGGTCATGGATTGACATTTACGGATGTTTGTGATCAATTATTTGATATCACAGGAGAACAGAAATATTTAGATTTTGCCAAATTCTTGCTGGATGATTATAACCTTCATCAAATGGCGGAAGAGGATATTTTACTGAAAAATCTGGCGGATAAAAGTTATAAATTTAAAGGTCACGGGGTACATACTTATGAACACTTGAGAAGTTTGACTTTAGCGGCTTATACATCGGATGATCCTAAATACAAAGAAGGTTTACAGCATTATTTAGAGAAGCTGAAGGATGTAGTCAGTGTAAGTGGTGGCCCTATTGGAGATGAATGGATTTTCGGCAGACATGCTGATGCAGATAGCACAGGCTATGAATATTGCTCATTGCAGGAATTGCTAGACAGCTATGCGGTGTTGAATAAATTTGATCATAACAGTGCATGGGGCGATAAAATAGAGTGGTTGCTGTTCAATGCGGCGCAAGGAGCAAGACATCCGCACCATTCTTCTATCGCTTATTGTAAGAGTGATAATTCTTATTCGATGTGCGGTCATATCAATGATCATGAATGTAAAGAATCGAAAGAAAATCGTTTTAAATATTCTCCAGTTCATAAAGATATAGCAGTTTGTTGTGCTCCGAATGCCGGAAGAATCTATCCTTATTTTATTCAAAATATGTGGCAGACGGATGGTAATACCTTGTATTTGGATTTATACGGTCCGTCAATTTTCACTTCAATTGTCAATGGAAAGAAAGTGAAGGTTCAGCAAGTCACCAATTATCCTGCTTCAGATCAGGTGGAGTTGAAAGTAGTGGGAAATACTGCTTTTGATTTAGCATTAAGAGTACCTCAGTGGGCAGAGCGATTTGAAGTAAATGGAAAAGAATTTTCAGCCAATAATAAAGGATATGTAATTATCCCTAGTGGTGTGGACAAGTCCTCTATTACTATTAAAATGGGCTTTTCACCTGAAATCCATCAAGAGTCACAAGGAGAATATGTTTCTTATGGGCCATTGTTATTTGCATTGCCTTTAGAAGGAACGGCAGAAGAAGTGAAAGTATGGAAAGGCGATTTCAAAGATCAAAAATATGCTTACACTCAAGATGAGAAAGCCACTTATAAATTAGTTTCTAATGCATCCATTAAAGTCAATCAAGTAGAGGGAAGTAACCCTTTTGAAAGTGTGGCTTTGGAAGTGGATTTCAAAAATACAAAAGGAGAAAAAGTAACTTCAACGATGAAGCCTTTAGGGGCAACAGTATTAAGAAAATCAGTATTTTAGAATTGAAATGAATAGAGAGAGCATGTTTGGCATTTTGTCAAGCATGCTCAACATATAACTACGAAATAAGAAATGAAAAATATTACGACCCTTATCATCACTCTTTCATTGAGTACCCTGCTGTTTTCTTGTCAGGAAAAGAAAATGGAAGAGAAAACGAAACGACCCAATATCATTTATATCATGTCTGATGATCACGCTTATCAGGCTATCAGTGCTTATGACACTTCGTTGATTCATACTCCCAACATTGACAGATTGGCCCATGAAGGGATGCGTTTTGATCATGCTTATGTTTCCAATTCTATTTGTTCACCAAGTAGAGCGGTGACTTTGACAGGGAAAATGAGTCACCTCAACTCGGTAAAAGATAATTTGGATGTATTTGATTCTACACAAATCACTTATCCGAAAATCTTACAGAATGCGGGATACGAAACGGCTATTGTGGGGAAATGGCACTTAAAATCTCAGCCAACAGGTTTTGATTATTGGGAAGTGTTGCCAGATCAAGGAAATCTTACAGAATGCGGGATACGAAACGGCTATTGTGGGGAAATGGCACTTAAAATCTCAGCCAACAGGTTTTGATTATTGGGAAGTGTTGCCAGATCAAGGAGATTATTATCAGCCTGATTTCAGAACGCCAAACGGAATGATCAATGAAAAAGGCTATGTAACGGATATTATCACTGATAAAGCCATTGCTTATCTAGACAAAAGAAAAGAGAACGAAGAACCGTTTATGTTGATGGTTCATCATAAAGCACCTCACCGTGAATGGATGGTGGCCATGGAGCACCTTCAAGCTTTCAAAGATCAGAAAATAAAACAGCCTGCCACTTTGTTTGATGATTATAAGGGCAGGGGAAAAGCGGCACAAGAGGCAGAAATGAGAATTTCAGATCATATGGGATTGACTAATGATACTAAAGTTGAACCCGAAATAAGAGATGCCAAAGGTCTCAAGCCTTTTATGGGATGGTATGATTTTGCCTATTCCAAGAACTTGAAAAGAATGACAGCTGAAGAAAAGGCAAAATGGGAAGAAGTGTATGGCCCCATCAATGAAGATTTTAAAAACAGTGATTTAAAAGGAAAAGAATTGACAGCTTGGAAATACCAACGTTACATGGAAGATTATCTTGGGACATTGGTGAGTGTAGATGAAAATGTGGGCCGTCTGTTGGATTATTTGGATCAAACAGGTTTAGCTGAAAATACAATTGTAGTTTATACTTCTGATCAGGGTTTTTACTTAGGTGAACATGGCTGGTTTGACAAAAGATTTATGTATGAGCAGTCTTTCAGAACACCATTGATGGTAAGATGGCCAGGACATATTAAAGCAGGATCAGTCAATAAAGATTTAGTACAGAATATTGATTACGCTCCAAGTTTTTTAGAAGCGGCAGGTGTGGCAGTACCTACAGATATGCAAGGAGCTTCACTGCTTCCATTGATGGAACAGAAGAAAACCGACTGGAGAGATGCTTTATATTATCATTATTATGAATATCCGGGCATTCACGGCGTAAAGCGTCATTACGGCATCAAAACAAAACGTTACAAGCTGATTCATTTTTACTATGATGTGGATGAGTGGGAATTGTATGATTTGGAAAAAGATCCTGATGAAATGCAAAATGTATATACAGATCCTTCTTATGCTGAGGTAAAGGATACATTGCATCAGAAATTGGAGGATTTAAGAAAGCAATACGGAGACTCTGATCAATTGACGCAAGAGATGCTGAAAGCAGATTTGAAGAGGTTGGAGGAGTTAGGGTTGAATTAAAATTGAAAACTAGCATGACAAAAAAATCCCATTGAAAAAGCATTTCAATGGGATTTTTAATTTAGTCAAAGAATGAATTATAAATTATTCTCAACAAATTCAGTCATTTGTTGGTATAAGTGAAGTCTTGTATTTCCACCATAGATACCGTGGTTTCTATTAGGATAGAAGAACTCACTGAATTGTTTTCCAGCTTGAATTAAAGCATTAGAAAGGTCGAATGAGTTTTGAACATGTACGTTGTCGTCACCCGTACCGTGGATCAAGAAGAACTTACCTTTTAGTTTGTTCACGTGCTGAATAGGAGAGTTATCATCGTATCCAGAAGGGTTCAACTGAGGAGTTTTTAAGAAACGCTCTGTGTAGATGGTGTCATAGTATCTCCATGTTGTAACAGGAGCAACGGCGATGGCCATTTTGAATTGATCTGCACCTGTAAACAAACATAACGATGACATATAACCACCAAAACTCCATCCCCAGATACCAATTCTACCAGCATCCACATAGTTTTGTTTTCCTAACCATTTCGCAGTTTGAATTTGATCGATGGCTTCTAATTTACCCAATTGAGCGTAAGTAGCATGTTTGAAATCTCTACCTCTCGAACCAGTACCACGAGGGTCAACCACGGCCACGATATATCCTCTTTGCGTTAGCATTTGATGCCAAGCAAAGTTACCGCCACCCCAAGAGTTAGCCACTTGATTAGAACCAGGGCCTGAGTATTGGAACATTAAAACAGGATATTTTTTGTTTTCATCAAAATCAGCAGGCTTCAACATATAACCGAAAAGTTCTACATTGTCTTCTGTTGTGAAAGTGAAATGCTCTTTTTTCACAAAACCATAGCTCTCAATCAACGTTTTAAAGTCAGCATTATCCTCTAAAACTTTTACTAACTGATTTTTCTTTGTCTTGTATAAAGAAGTAGATGAAACCTCTTCAGAGTTACTGTGCTTCGCAATGTAGTAGCTGAAGTCATTGCTCATATTAACATGAGTCTGACCGCTTTTAGTAGAAAGCTTTACTTTCTTTTTACCATAAATATCGATAGAGTAGAAGTCTCTGTCTAATGGAGCTACTTCATTTGAAACATAATAAAGAACTGCTTTTTTACTGTTTTCATCAATGCCTACAAGCTCGCTTACTTCCCAGTCTCCAGAAGTGATTTGACGTACTTGAGTACCATCAGTATTGTATAAGTAAATGTGCTTATAACCGCTCATCTCTGAAGTGTAGATGAAGTGTTTTCCGTCTTTCAAATAAGTAAGATTATCACAGTAATCCATGTCAACATATGTTTTACTTTCTTCCGTTAAAATCACTTTGCTGTTACCTGTTGAAGCATTAGCGTGTAAGATTTCTAATTTATTTTGAAGGCGGTTCATTCTGATAATAGACACTGTGTTAGCATCCGTAGTCCATTTCACTCTTGGGATGTAAATATCAGTTGCTATACCGATATCTAATTTTGTATGCTTATTACCATTTTCAAGGTCTACAACAGCTACAGCAACTACTGAGTTTTTCTCCCCTGCTTTAGGGTATTTGAAGCGGTAGTCATTAGGGTAAAGGCCACCCCAAAGTTGCATATTGTATTCTGGTACCTCTGTTTCATTAAAGATTTGATAAGCGATTTTACGGCTGTCAGGCGACCAGAAAAATGCTTTAGCAAAAGAAAACTCCTCTTCGTAAACCCAATCCGCTGAACCGTTGATGATATGATTGAATTTGCCATCAGTAGTCAATTGTGTCTCTTTCATATCCGAAAGATCCACTACAAAAAGGTTATTCTCTCTTACAAAAGCAACCTTCTTTCCATCAGGTGAAAAAGTAGCATAAGATTGTTTCCCTTTTGCAGATAACTTAGTCAATACCTTTGTTTCAAAGTTGTATACGAAGTATTCTGCTTTATAAGAACGGCGGTAAATTGCTTCTCTTTCGGTCATTAATAAGACTTGGTTCTCATCAGCCGAGAAAGAATAATCGCCAATATTGATTTGAGGAGATAATGTACTTCCGTCTAAGATTGTTTCTACTTCTTTTCCGGTAGTCACATCATTTTTAATGATTTTGTTGTCCTTAAGTTTTGTGTAAAACTGTCCTGCTTTCATCCAGCGAACAGCATTAACTGATTGAGGGTAAAACTTATAGTCTCTCCAGATGTCTTCAAGTGTTATTTGTTTATTCTGTGCTTGTGCCGATAGAAAAAGCACAAATAGGAATCCGATTAATAAGGATAATCGTTTTTTCATATTAAAAGATTGTTGATGGAAGTAAAAACCTGAGTTCAGGTTAAAAATTAGATAAAGTTTGATGTATAATTTCTAATACATCTATATTACCAGCCTAAATATATAGAAACTGAAGCGATTGAGAAAAAAATCAAGACATAAAAAAAATCTTACAACGCCCATTGACATTGTAAGATTTTAGTTCATGCTGTTTGAATAATTAAACGGCTTCGTCGTAAACCATTGTATTTAATTCTTGAGCATTGTTTTCTTGAACATTGTTATCCTGAGTTAATGCATACAACTCATCCTCTAAAAAGTAGATGTGATTTTGCATGTCATTAAGACGTCTGTTTTTGTCATAGACAGTTTTGTGTAATTTGTCGATGTACCCTTGGCTGTCGAGTAGCATTTTTTTAAGACGATCCATGTAAAGACGATCGGATTCATTCCATCCTTGTTCGAGTAATGTTACTTTTCTTTTGTTTAAATCGGCCTGAGGCGAGTTCTTCGGATAGTTAATACTCTGCTTTTTCATCATTAATTTAGAATTTATAAGTAGTAAAAAATCATATTTACACGTAAAAATAAGTAGTTATACTCGTGCAAACACACACGCAACCGGTTTAGCTAAACGGCCACAATGTTATTAGATTTTTGAATAGATTAAGTAATTCACGTACTGGATTTATATCACAAATTTAAAATGTTATATTATTTATACAAATAATTACACATATTTCTATTTGTTTTTTTTAACAAAATGTGAATTTTATTAAAAAATAAGGTTAAATGATAGGTTTGGCGTGATGCCTAGCTGTGAGATATCTGTGAGTACGTACTCATAATTATTGGTTACTTCTGGGCTGATTTGAGTGACTTGTCGTTCTTCTGTGTTTTGCTGATTGTATAAATCATAGATAGTGAGTACTATTTCACCCTTCATTCTTTTTCCAATTCTGAAATGATATTCTGATGAAAAATCTAAACGATGATAAAGAGGCACCTCATAAGGTTCTATATCAGTGGTTTTTGGTAATTCCTGATTGGGAGTTGAGGGTACATTTAATAATTCATTAAAATCATAAGAAGTGTTTTTAATTACCCAAGTGAAGCCTGCTTTCCATCTTTTCCTTTTATACATACTAGCAAGCTGAAGGATGTCCGTTCTCTTTTTTTCTGCTTCTTTTGGTGTATATTGTTTGTTATATTGATTGTGTCCATAACTAGCGTAGAAGTACCAGCGTCTAGCATTGTATTCGTACATTAAGTCTATGCCATAAGATTCTCCATCTCCAACGTATTTTTTGAAATAGACGGGATTTCTGAAAGTGAGATCAGACATTTCACCAGTACTTTGTTTGTAATAGGCTTCCACATCAAAAGCATGGTTGAGCCACTTGAAAGTACCGCCACCAATAAAGTGATTAGAAGTGATGACAGGAATATTGACATCATCAGAAATGATCCAGTAAGAATCATATGTCAACTCATCTGACAATTCTCTTATAAATTGATAATAACGACCAGCAGAGAATTTAAGACTAAACAAATTACTATTTCCAACAGGCATACTGCCTTGAATTCTTGGTGCTAAATAACTTTTTCCACTAGGTTGATAATACCAAAGTCTACTTCCAACAGTCAGTGAAAGTTTATTGAGCAAGAAGTTATATTGTGTATAAAGCCCTACTGAATTGGAATGAGTAAGACTGTCAACTTCTCTCATTAGAAATCCGTTTGGCTTCAAATCTTTCACCACCGAGTAATAGGTGTAAATGCCTCCCACATCCAAACGTCCATTTTTTAAGAAAATTTGCTGATCAGAATGAAAGCTGATATCCTGCATTTTCTGGTAGCTGAAAGTAGTTTGTTTCTTTAGTCTATTTTGTTCTGTTGTGTCTCTTCTATAAAAGATTTTATCGTTTCTACGTGTGTTATCAGAGTAAGTGAAATAAACACTTGAATTGACTTTTTTATACTTTGAATTCCATTCTAAAGACATGGCATTGTTGCTCCATTCTCTTGTATCAGAGTTCACTTTTGGCTGAGGAGGGGTGCCCCCGTTTCTTCTGGGTGGATCTCTTAATGGTCTTGGAATTTCAAAAGAGGAGAAGTAATTGTCTTGTGAATAAAGATAGCTGAATGACAACGAGTGATCTTTATTAATTTGATAAATTACCTTAGCGTTAGCATCATGATAGTTGATGTCAGGTTTTACACTTTGGTTATGAATACTGATGCTTTCTTCTCCTTCAGCAAATTCTTTACTTTCTCCACTTTGTAAATCTCTATCATACAACAGTCTTTCTATGGCTCCATGATACTTTCTGAATGTCCCTAAAACAGCCAGTTTACCTCTAATGATAGGTGTTGAAAGATACGCTTTGTAACCTAGAAGACTTACCCCAACATTCCCTTCTGTATGATGAAGTGTTGGATTTTTCAAGCCGATATCTAAAATACTGGATACTCTGGCACCGAATAAGCAATCATAACCACCAGGATAAAGGGTAGCCGAATTTGTAATATCAGGGTTCACCACACTCTGAAGTCCAAAATAATGATCTAGCTGATACATAGGATATTTATCAATGAGCGTGAGATTCTGGTCTGTCTCACCTCCTCTTACTTCCAAGGCAGAAGATAAGCCTGTAGTACTCACTCCTGGTAAAAGTTTTAATGCATAAAAAATATTCTCTTGATTTGAAGTAGGAAGGTTGCCAATACCTGCATTTTTTACATTCTTGCCTCTGCTTTGCTGATCAATCAGTGATGTAATAGAATCAAGCTGCGTTTCATAGACCAACTCCGGTAAGCTTTGCTTTTTTACTCTTAGAGCAATGTCCAAAGGTTTGGAAGTATCCAAATCTGTGACAGGAATAGCCAAATCTTCAAACCCTAGAAATTTGATAAGTAAAGTGTCATTGGCAGGGACAGAAACACTAAATTTCCCATCAGCATCAGAAACTGCATATTTGTTGGTCACCAAAGATTCGATGGTGGTATATGGCAATGTGTTATGCTCAGTGTCGCTGACTATACCTTGAATATTGATTTTTTGAATGACTCTTTTTCGAATGACGATAAATTGCTCATCCAAAACTTCATATTCCAAGTCACTGCCAGCAAGGGCCTGCACTAGTGATTTTTCTAATGTGGCTTCATCAAAAGCTATACTGACTTCTTTATTATCCAGTAATTTGTCATTAAAAGAAAAGTACACACCAAAGTGATGCTCAATTTCTTTGAGGACTTTTTTGAGCGGTTGACCGTGAAATTGAGCCGTAAAGAGTGGTCCTTGTGCCCAAAGTAACAATGGGCTCAAGAAAAGTAGTATAAGTAATAAGTAGCTATGTTTAATAAGAGATTTCAACTTCTTTTTTCTTGTTGTCGATCTTGTAATTGATATCCATTGATTTGGATATAATATCAAGTGCTTTTTCTAGATTCTTATTCGATATTGTTCCCGAGAAGCGTAATTTTTGAATACCTGAGTCTTTGTAAATAATTCGGATATCGAATTGTCTTTGAATTTCTTCAAATACACTTTCCAGCGGAGCATTAGAATATTTGAACAATCCTTTCTGCCAATTCGGCTGTGTATTGGAATGTGTATTGGTTACAAAGCTGCCATTTTTATAAACAGCTTCTTTTCCTTTGGTCAGGATAACTTGATTGCCATCCTTATCTTTCACCGCCACTTTACCCGTATAACAGCTGACTATCCATTTCTGCTTCCTCGCCAATATATTAAAGCTTGTCCCAAGCACAGTAACTGTACCAAGTTCTGTATTAACCTGGAAAGTTTGTCCTTTTTCTACGTTAAAGAAGGCTTCCCCCTTCAGAGAGATGTAACGTCCTGCTTTGAAACTTTTCTTGTCGTAAGAAATAGAACTTCCTGCATTTAAGTTGACTGTTGAACCGTCTGGCAGGGTGATATTATTAGTGAATCCCTTACGTGCAGTATCCACGTGATGCTGAGGTACGAAATTTCTGTAATAGAAATTGATAATTATACCCAGTACAATCACAGCGGCACCATATTTCCACCAAGTGTTCTTGAATGATATGGTTTTTGTTTTGATTGGAGAATTTGAATCAGCAATTTTCTGATCAATTTCTTTCCAGAGTTCACGTTCACGTTGTGCTGAGAAATAATGATCTTTTACTTTTACTTGCTTGACCCAATCTATGGCTTTATCAATATTTTCCTTCTCCTCAGGGTTCTCTTCGAGGTATTTATTCCAATAATCATCTTTAGAAACATCTCCTAAAACCCAAGTGACGAATTCTTTATTCTCTATATATTTATCAATTGCAGACATCTTATTTTCAATGAGGTATATTCAGTAAAGAGCTATAAAATTGATTTGTACTATATTTCAGTGAAAAAACTTTCAATTATTTTTCCAACTAACAATATAAGTAGAGGGTCGTCCATGTTGTTTCTCATTTTTTTCAATGCAGAAGCTTGAACATTTCTGACAGATTGATTACTGATTTGCATGATTTCACTGACTTCCTCAGGCGTAAAACCATTGTAAAACCTTAAGTAGATCACCTCTTTTTGTCTTCCAGAGAGTGTTTCCAAACATTCTAGAAGCTTATCTTTTGTGAGCTGATCCGTTTCAGAAGAAATAATTTGCTCTTCCATTGTAAAGGTCACATCAAATGTATCCTCAGGTACTTCTTCTGTAACTGTGGTTTTAGAATTTTTCTTCAGCTTTTCATAAATACTCCTTTTCAGAGAAACCATTAAATACAGTTTCACATTATCAGTATCTCCCAAAGAGGAGCGTTTTTCCCATAAACGGAGGAATAAATCTTGAACACAGTCTTCCACAAGACTAGCATCTTGACAAAAATGATAACCGTACTTGTACAATAATTTTATGTATTGATCATAAAAGTACTTGATGGCTGAAGCATCATTTTTTTCCTTAAGTTGTTTCCAATGTAAAAGGTCCTGTGACATTTATTGAAGCGGAACTAAGATGAAGTAAAAAAATACTTGAAGTATAAAAATGAGCAAGAATGATATGTATTTGCATGCTAAAAAGTCAATCTTATACTTGAAGCTGAAGAACTTATTATCACAGCTAAGTTAATCATTTCTTTTAACTATGAACAAAAAGTAAGGTTCAGACTTAGATATCAGGGTATTGTAATCACAATAATAAGTACTTCGCTAAAAATTGAAGCTAATTAATTCTTCATTAGAATCATAAAACAATAATTGGAGTTAGTATGAAATAATTTAGTCTTAGTACTTACTATAAATAATACAATAGATACACCTCCTACCCTCATATGAAAGTAGGGGGTAATCGTATCTAATTTATCTATTCGTTTGATAAGTGGCCAAAGTTATAACATTATTCGAATTGAAAAAGTACAATTCAAAGAATTATTAAAAAGAGAGCTGTTATTGAATGTATGTTAATCGTTTTGCTTTGAAATACTAAAAACACTTCTCGTTATATCGAATTCGGAAATTTTTTCATCGAATTTGGTAAATAAATAATAACAACATTGTTTAGAATGATTCTAGACAGTATTATTGTATTGTTATTTAAAATTAGTCTAAATAAAGCAAATGTGAGTTGTATGATACAACGCTTCTTCTTTTTTATTTTTTTACTTTTTATTTCAATCACGTTATCCTTTAGTCAAAATAAAGTAATCGTTTCAGGAAAAGTAATTGATAGTCAAACAAACGATAATATTCCTTTTTGTACGGTCCAATTGAAAGATCTCAAAAAAGGAGGTTATACTAATATAGACGGTTTTTTTAAGCTGCCTAAAGTACCCGTAGGAAAGCATGAAGTGATGGTTACGCACATGGGGTATTCGCCTTATTTGAAAACCATAAATGTCACTAAAAAAGGTATATCTAATTTAGTTATTTCATTATCAGAGAGTGAGGTAGAATTAGATGAAGTAATGGTTATTGGGGAGTCAGAAGAAACTCAAATGGAGAAGCAAGGGTTTTCAGCTCAAAAAATTGATACTGAAAAAGTAGCAATTCAATCTGTTGAACTCAATACTTTATTAGATCAGACCTCTGGGATTAACGTAAGACAAGAAGGAGGATTAGGGTCTAGAACAAAGTACAGCATTAATGGATTGAGCGGAAACGCAGTAAGAATTTTTATTGATGGAATTCCCATGGAATATTATGGACCATCTTATTCTATCAATTCTTTGCCTGTCAATTTGATTGAAGAAATAGAAGTATACAAAGGTGTTGTTCCTGTGACTTTAGGGTCGGATGCTTTAGGTGGAGCAATCAATATAAAAACTAAAAAAGGAAAAGAAAATACATTGGATTTTTCTTACTCCATAGGTTCCTTTAATACACATCAGGTAGCATTAAATGGGGCTCATAGAAATAAAGATAATGGTTTTACTTTCAGAGGCTCTTTATTTTATAATTATGCAGATAATAATTATGAGGTTTGGGGAGATGATGTAAAAGTGACAAACCCTGAAAATGGTAGAGTAGAAGAAGTAAGAGCCAAACGTTTTAATGATGGTTATGAGGCCTATGGTACAAAACTAGATATTGGGTTTACTGATACAAAATGGGCAAATCAATTTTTGGTGAGCTTAGTGTATTCCGATATGTATAAAGAAGTACAGCATGGTGCCACTATGAATGTGCCTTTTGGCGAAAGACATTATACACAAGGGAATATAGTTCCAAGTATTACATATCAAAAGAAGGATTTATTTACGGAAGGACTGGATGTGGATTTATTTTCTTCATATGCCATAAATTCTAGAACATTAGTAGATACTACGACCAACAAGTATAATTGGTATGGAGAAATTTGGGGAGAAAACCCGGGTGGAGGAGAAGCAGGAGGCCCTGTTCATTCTACCACTGATGAGGGAACACTGATCAATAGGTTTAATGTATCTTATGCTTTCAATAATGATAATATTTTAAACCTAAGTGGAATCATCACGGATTACAAAAGAACAGGTTTTAATAGAGAAGCTCAATTAGGAGGTGATACAAGTAATGATTATCAAAAAATCAACAAAAGTATTATAGGGCTTTCATATTCGAATAGTGCGTTTACCAATAAATTAAGAACGAACCTTTTCGTAAAACAATATGCGTATTCGGTAGATGCATTATATCATACTTACAGTGGTGGAGAATACCATCCTTTACCAAAGCAAACTTCGGATATTAATTATGGGTATGGTATTGCTTCAAGCTATGACTTGACTAAAAAATTGACAATTAAGTTTTCAGCAGAACAAGCAGTAAGATTACCTGTACCTGATGAAATATTTGGTAATGGTGCTGAAAATGCAATTTCCAATCTAGGATTAGAGCCTGAAATAAGTCAAAATATGAACTTAGGGTTTAGATATGGAGAACTGTATTTAGGTGATCATAGTTTAACACTCTCCACTACTTTATTTTATAGAGATGTGACCAATATGATTCAGAGAAGTGTGAATACACGAGGTGATTTATTTTTCTATGAGAACTTTGGGAAAATCCTGTCAAAAGGCGTGGATGTGCAGGTTGATTATGACTACAATAGAAAATTGTTTTTCACTTTCTCAGGCTCTTACAACGATACAAGATACAAGACAAAATATACAGCAGACGGATATAAAAACTTGCATTATAATTCACGTTTGAAAAATGCTCCTTATCTGCAATTCAATACCAATATGCGTTATGACTTGAGTGACTTATTAAGTTCAAAAGGTCAATTACAAGTGTATTGGAACATGAGATATGTATATGAATACTTCCGCTATTGGGAAAATATAGGGAGTGACAATAAAGACATCATTCCAACGCAGTTTGTAAATGATCTAGGAGCATCCTATCGTTTCCCTCAAAACAAATTGGCGTTAAGCTTAGATATCAAGAATTTATTTAATGAACAGGTGTTTGACAATTTCGCAATTCAACAACCTGGAAGAGGAGTATACTTCAAAGTGAGTTATTCCATTTTTTAGAAATCATATAATTTAAAATCATACAATGAAACTATCAACTACTTCAAAATTAGCGAGTTTGTTCGTGGCAACTGCTCTATTTGGTTTAACTTCATGTGAAAAGAATGATGAGCCTTCAGCAGGTGGTGAAGAAACTGAAAAAACAGTTTTTCATATTGCAGCAGATGTAGCTGATCCTGATGGTGACGCAACAGTATTTATGCAACCTACAGCCAACTTAGTAGATACAACGCTTACTTTTATCAATAATGGATACCAAATGGAAGGTGTGCGTTCTGCCAGAGTAACAACTGCAGGTGGAAGAGTATATAACCTTAATTATGGTACAGGTGAAATATATGAGTTGGAGCATGATGGCGGTTCAAGTTATACGAAAGTACAAACTGTAAACCTTAGCAAGTGGGTAGGTGAATATCCAAGATTTGCGGCGGTAAGTGATGATTATATTTTAGCACACAATGTATTACGTGAGACTTCAGAAGACCAAAGAAGTATTACAGTGACATTACAAGTTGTAAAAGTTGGTTTGCCAGGTTTGGTTTTCAATGAGGCAGAAGATTATGTACAACATGAGTTAGGTACATTCTCTGTTGGTGAAGATTATGTATTCAGAGTGGATGCTCCAGTGATCAGTGGTAATAAAGTATACTATGGTACTGGTTACAGAACTGTAGGTGAGCCAGATGCCGAAAGCACACCTCGTCCTGATGAAATGGCTTCTATCATTTTAGATTGGCCGTCATTGGCAAATCCAAAAATTGTAACAACTGATGCTTCTCAAGGTGATACTTATGGTTATAGAGGTACTGCAATGTTTGTACATGAAGATTATGTATATCAAATCAATATGACAACTGGAGGTTCAGATGCAGTAATCACAAGATTGGATGCCAATGGTAATTATGACGCTAACTATGAGTTCAATATCACAGATGTAATTGGAAGAGCTGTAGGTTCTATCAATTTCCATCATGTTGGTGGAGGTAAAGGTTACGTAGCATTAGATGATTTATCATTAGGTAGTGATGTAGAAGACACTTATGATATGGCTTATTTTGATGTGACTGCTAAAACAGTTGAAGTTCTTTCTGAAGTTCCAAAATCAAATATGTGGTACTACCAAAGCGGTGCCATTGAAGATGATAAGTTTTATATGGCTGTAAGTCCATCAACTGAAAATGCTTACATCTGGGAATTCTCTGGTACTGATGCTGTAAAAGGAGCTCAATTAGATGGAGGAAACGTATTTGTACAAGGCGTTTATAAATAAAGAAAATAAAGGTTTTTTAAGTTGATGAGCTATCCATCAGTTTAAAAGTCGTTTTGGAATAGAGAATAAAATAGGGAGGGTAAAGGTCTTGAGATTTTTAAGCCTCCTTATTTTTTAAAATTTAGAAAATAATATGAAAAAGCTAGTAGTACTATTAATGGCAGTTACACTTTTCTTTTCTTGTTCTGAAGAGAAAAGAAGAAGAGGAATTGATTTCTCTAAATTAAAAGCGGAGCTTAATCTAACAGATGCACAAGTTGAAAAATATGATGCTGTAGTTGCTTCAAGTGATGAAGAAAGACAAAAGCAGATGGAAGAAATGAAGGCTTCAGGTAAGATGAACCGTAAAGGTTTTATGAAAATCATGAAGACTTCTTACACAAAACAAGAGGCAGCGTTCAAAGATTTCTTGAATGAAGAACAACAAGTACTTGTGCATGAGTTCATCAAGAAAAATATGCCAGGTCAATCCGATTACTCTGATGAGTTGAAAGCAGAAATTATCCAGACGCTTGCTTTAGATTCTGCTCAAACTGTAAAGTATAAAGCAGTTAACCAGGCATTTGCAAAAGCATTCAGAGATGCTCATGATCACTATCATGGAAATGGTGAAGCAGCCAATATGTATTGGAATCAATTTAATGAAGACCGTAAAACAGCACTTCAAAAAATCTTCACTGAGGAGCAATACGCTCAATACTTGGAGTTGATTAAGAAAGAAAACTATAGAGGTAAAAACGAAAGAGGATAATGCGTCTGAAACAATCCTTATTCAGAAAAAAAAGAAAAAAGGAATCCCTTTTCAAATACATTATGTCCGTGTCACATCTGTGGCTCGGACTTTTATCAAGTGTAGTGGTTTTTGTAGTTTGTTTTTCTGGGGCAATGTATTCCTTCAAAACACAAATTTCAGAACTGCTCAATTATGAAGTTGTTTTCAATCAAGAAACGAAGCAAACAGATTGGATTCAACCTGATCAAATTAAAACCAATTTTCAGCAGAAAAGCCAAAACATCACCAACATTATTTACCCCAGTGATTTTTCAAGAAACATTTTGGTAGCTTATCATGATATAGAAGAAGAATTTGACGGACATTATTATATACATCCTTCTACAGGTGAAATCATAGGAAGTAGCAGCCGGTCTACAGGAGCTTTTTTTGATTTGATGAAGAGTATTCACAAAAACCTTTTACTAGGTAAAGTGGGAAATCATCTGGTAGGAATTTCGATTTTGATTTTTGTGATATTGCTGATTTCTGGGTTGGTATTATGGTTTCCAAAAAATAAAAAACAATGGAAGCAAGGCTTTAAAATTAAATGGTCAGCCAAATGGGCAAGAGTGGTTTATGACCTTCACAACACGTTAGGCTTTTATACATTCTTATTGCTACTTTTTATTTCTATCACCGGTTTATATGTTTCTTACGCTTGGGTAAAAAGTGCGGTAGTTGTCTC
Organism: Flammeovirga sp. SJP92; assembly: GCF_001583495.1. Taxonomy (GTDB): domain Bacteria; phylum Bacteroidota; class Bacteroidia; order Cytophagales; family Flammeovirgaceae; genus Flammeovirga. The sequence goes on from NZ_LQAQ01000100.1 coordinate 141,856, forward strand.
ATTAGGAGGGCAACCCGTGTTGAATGCATCCAATGCAGAAGCAATGAAAGGTGAACTGTCGAATGTATTTGCATCCTTTTTGGAAGAGTCTATGGATAATCAGGAAGAAAAGAAAAAAGAGGCGAATGTTTCTTTAAATACTCTTCTGAAAGATGCCAGCCAACGTTTACCTTATAAAGGTATCACCACAATCCAGCTTCCAACAGAGGATAATCCTCTTTATCAAATCACAAAAATCAAACAGGAGGGTATTTTCTCTGCGGTGGTGCCTGACCATGTGAAATATGGTAAAGATGGTAAATTCAAAAAACTTGTCTTATTTTCTGATCAAAGTATTGCAGACCAGTTTATGGAAGTTTCTCTTCCACTTCATACCGGCGAAATTTTAGGTTTATCAGGTATTATCCTTTATTTCATTGTAACTATGATAGCCTGTTCTCTTCCAGTTACAGGTATATTGATTTGGGTGAAAAAACTGTAGATTACTTTTTAGTACCCAATAAATACAAAATCACCCCAGGACCTGATTTGACTTTGTTGACTTCCCAATCATACGATTCATGGTTTTCAACTTGTTGGATCAGGTCTTTCATTTCCTCAACAGAGTAGGTCCTGAAAGAAGAAACGATTCCGTCCCATAAGGCAAACAATGGAACAATAGGACATATATAAGTGAAAAATAATCTTCCAAAAGTAAAAGGTCTTATTAAAGGTGTAGTAAATAATACCGTCAATGGAGAAAACAGCATTGCAATTACACTTGGAAAACTTCTTTCCTGTGCTTCAAAAATGGCAATAGGTGCTTCTGCTTTTACTGCATTTTCTAAAATCAGTTTTGCATCAGAAGGTCGAAAATGATGGAATGATAAAAATTGTGTCCTCAAACCTTTCAATGACTCAGGAACATTTCGGGCATCAATTGACTGGTCAATAAATTCAAAATTATCAGATTGCTCTTTTGTGCTCTGGAAAGCAGGCAGGTTGGGGTAAAGGTCTGTGATCAATATTTTAAGATCATTTCCTCTTTTCAGTAGTTCTTCATTGAGCCAAACCAATCCACCTCCTCCGCCGGATCCCAAATCGATAATCTGTTTTGCTTCTGCTTTTGCAAGTCCTTTTTCAATAACAGGAATAATAGGTGCATACATTTTTGTTTTGTTGGACAGAAATTGCAGAAAGTCCGTTCCATAGTTTCTCAAAAAGGAAGGAAACCATTTTTGATCTTCAAATTCGAATAAATGTACTCTTCTCATTGGTGTAGTTTAGATAGAATTGGAAATAATGATAAAAAAAGATGAAATTAATTTAAGAAAAAATCTTTGATTCTGAGCTGTTTTGAGGGTTTTTGATTTTTTTTTTGAAAAAAGATGAAATTTTTTGAGTACAAAAATGAGGTGCCTCCCTTTCTATGAATGACACTGCAATAAAGCAGTTCACCAAAACAAAAAATCTATTTTAACTCTTAAAATATCTAACGAAATGAAATTAAGAAACATTGGAATCGGAATCGCTCTTTTATCTGTAATGGTTGCTTGTAATGATATGGACAACGGCTCTACAACGGACGCACAGTTTTCAGCTTTAGAAGAAGCATCTACAGAAGCTTCAGGACTTTCAGTTAACCTTGAAGTGCAAGATTATACAGATAATGTAACAGATGATGCAATGGAAAGAGGACTATCGTTGGAAACTTCTTCTAATGCTAGATCAGTAGGCGAAGGAGAAGAAGGAAGACCTAAAAAAGGAAAAGGTGAGTGTGGTAAGCGTTTCCATCTTAGACATTATGTAGAATGTGCAGATGTTACAAAAACGGAAGAAGGCGATACTAAAACAGTAGTATTTGACTTCAGTAATGGAGCATGTGAAAGCAAAGATGGCGAAACAGTATCAGGTAAAGTGACTGAGGTTCACACAAGAGTAGAAGGAGAAGTGAGTCATTCAACAACGTTTGAAGATTTCACTGAAAATGGAAGAGTAGTAAACGGTACAACTTCAATGGAAGGTACAATTGTATTTGAAGAAGGTACTGAAGAAAACGACAAGCCAAAGCCAGTTTCTTCAGATATCTCAAAGTCAGTAAACTTATCTTTATCGTTTGCTGCTACAGATACAACAGAAGCTTACACAGAACAAATTGTTAGAAATGTTGATGTAGAAACAATTGATGGTACGAAGACTGTCACAGGTTCATTAACAGTAACAAGTTCTTTAGAGGGTGAAAGCTTTACAACAGAGATTACAGAACCATTATCATATGTAAAAGATTGTGGTGGAGATAAGCCAGTATTGGCACCCGTATCAGGTATTGAGGTGATGACAAAAGGTGAATCTACAATTACGGTAAACTACGGTGACGGTACTTGTGATTACCTTGTAGAAATCACATTATCAGATGGTACAACAGAAACAGTTGACTTGAAAGAAGCGTACGACGAGTACGGTTTCAAAGGGGTGAAAAAATTAAAAAGGAGAAAAAAGTAAGTACAACTTACAATTTTAAATTACAGTAACATAGAATGGTAAAAGTTTCAATCACGAAATTTTTCACAATTAGGGGTACCGCAGTGCGGTATCCTTATTTTTTTTGTTCAATTTATAGTCAAAAACTGGCTAGGAAATGAATATTGATTCCCTAAACCAGTTTTTATAAGGGTGTAAATGAGTTAGGCTAATACGGCCTTACTTTGCTTATTTTTTCTTTGATTCTTTTTCTTCAATTTATTGATCCAAATAATTAAACCTGTTACAGGTAAAGTAGTTGCAATCAAGCAAGAAAGAAAATAAAGTAATTTTGAGAAACCACTGAATACATAACCCAAATGAATTGCTTTGACTAAGCTCATCAGTTGCTGTCCTAATGTTTTATCTTGGAAAAGTTCAGCTTTCACGATTTCTCCATTTTTGGGATTAAAGTAAAGCTGATCTGTAAATTGTAAACTGAAGAAAGAAGCCTTATTCGTTTTTCTTAGGGTAACAAAAGGAGATTTTTTCGAAGGTAAGCTTAATGATACATCACCTTTATAATCTAATTTGTTGTTGGCTTTTGCAAGAATTTCCTCATAAGTCACTGTAGAAGGTCCTTTTAAGGAAGCTTTATCTACTTTCGGTTTTTCTCCACGACTAAATTTTTCTTGCCCGGTTAGCATTTTATTCAATCCCGTTCGGTACCAATCAAAAGACCAGAAAGGTCCTGTGATGGCCATCAGTAAAATAAGAATCAAGCTATAAAAACCTAAGACATTGTGGAGGTCATAATTGATTCTTTTCCAACCGGCATTCTTTTTAAAAGTAAGACCACCTTTAAGCTGTTTCCATTTTTTCGGTAACCAAAGTACAAATCCAGTTAATGAAATGATGATAAAAATAATGGTTGACCACCCCACAATAGGTCTTCCAATATCCCAACCTAAACCTATATGACGATGTATCATCATCAATGTCATCATGCTTTTTTGAGCAGTGGGATTAGGTGAACCTAAAATTTCAGAAGAATATTGATCGACATAATATTGTCCACCAATTCTTCGTCTTCTTTCTTTACTGTCTTTTGCTTCCTTAATCTCCTCAGGCGTGGCCATATTGATCACATAGGCCTTTTCTTCCTCTGCCGGAATTTTAATAGAAAATACAGTGTGATCTTTAGATAATTTTTCTACTAATTGATCCACGCTCTCTTTTTGTCCATCAGTAGATTTTACTGAAGATACATGACGGTCATAAAAAGCTTTGATTTCTGCTTCATAGGTATAAATAGTCCCTGTAAAACAAACAATCACTAAAACAATACTTGTAGCAATTCCTAACCAAAGGTGTAAATCGGCACAAAGCTGTTTGAAAGAATATTTACTTTTCTTCATTTCATTAATTGGTTTTATACAAACAGGAATCACACTATTCACCAGAGATGTTTCAAACATGCTCTTAGGTAATTCCTATTGTTTTGGCTTTCTTCAAAGAGAATTTAGAAGATACCTTCAATTCTGATGTTACCTTCATCTAAAAGAAGACCTTCTTCCACTTCAGACGTTTCAATATCAATGATATATACTTTTGGAGTGATGTTCGTATCATTTGGAGCAATAGCCATATAGAACTTACCGTCTCTAGTTTGAGCCGTTTGGTAAGAGAACATATCTGCTTCAGGAACATCTACTTTAGTAACAGACTGTGAGTTAAGGTCGATACGAAGAAGCCCCCAGTTGTTAGAATCTCTTGTGTACTCTACAGACATGAAAATAATTCCATTACCTACGTGGTACCATTTGTTTGTTCTGATTTCTCCACCTCCAAATGCAGCAGTTACATCAAATGACCAGTCATTGTCATACTGACCATCTTTTAAACGAGTCATTACTGTAGGGTTACCATCTCTAGCATCATTGGCTTGATAAACATAACCGTTGATCTCTGTCATGTTCAAACCACGGTAACCATTTGTATTACCATGCCCTGCTTCAGAACGGATATAGTTAGGGTTCTCTAAAGAAGGATAATCCAATACTAAAGTATGCATACCTGTTAAACCATCCGAGCTATCGTCTACAACGTCTCTTCTGCCTACACCATAGTAAATCTTATTTCCCATTACAGTAGGTGCATCAATTCTAAACATATAAGATTGCTCGGCAATATCCCATTCCGTTTGAGGAACGTCCCAAGTTTCAGCAATATCAGCGATGGAAACTTCCGGAAGTTTCACACTTGTTACATACATAGTACCTTTTTTTGTAATACCTGTACCTGCTGTATCTTCAATATCTACTGTATTGATGTTGTGAATCAGAATTTTTTCTTCAGAAATTTTCCAAGGACGAACATGAGGGTTACCGCCCATTACAGGAGCAATATCCAACTCTCTTACTTGAGTATATTTTCCATCTTTGAAAGACAATTTTTGCAAAAATCCTCCACCGTAATCAAAACTGTATACCCAACCAATATTGTCTGTAAATATACGAGCAGAACGTACGGGATTTAGGTGATATCCATTGTTGATAAAAGATAGGCTCCCTTCTTCAAGACTTTCAGGTGATGCGATATATACTTGTGCATCATCATCATCAAAATAAGCCACAACGTGATCTGCTTTTACAGTTTTTTTATCACCATTTTCTGGGTCTGTCACTACATCATCAGTGGTACATGCAAGCATTGCAGTAGCAATAGCTCCATAAAAAAAGTACTTAAGGTTTTTCATTTTTAACTTTTTAAGTGAATAGGTTAATTAATACGATAAGTCAGCTTGCCAAAAATAGATCGGCCAGGCTTTTGGACGCCAAAGTTGTCAAATGCCATTTGATTGAAAATATTTTTACAGTCTAAACTGACAGTGGCTCTCTTATTAGAAAATGTGTAAGACACATTAATATCATTCAATAATTGCGAAGGGATAATAGGCTTATTTTGGTTGCCAATAATGTCCCAGTCAAAGTGGAATTCGTGGATATAATTCAAATACCAACTGATTTGAAGTCGATCTCCAGTAGAGAAAAGAGAATTGAAACCTCTTCCTGCACTAGCACTAAATGTGAGATAAGGCATATTAGGCTCACGAGACATGTAATGAAGGTTTTTCCTCCCCTCTGAGTTATACTCTTCCATAAATCGGGAATCGAGATAATACCCTTGGACCATAAAATCCCATTTGTTGTCAATGTTATAATCCAGTTGTAATTCCACTCCTTTAGAAACAACATGTCCAATATTCTCAAACATCGTGTAGCTTTGATCGTTTTGCTCCATGATTCTGCTTCGAATTCTGTCATAGGTATTTCTGAAGAAGAAGTTGGAGGTCAACCTTAGATCATTTCTTGTTTGATCAATCAGAGTGAATTGTCCTCCTAAATTTACATTGAAACTCTTTTCGGGTTGAAGGTCTATGGATTCGTAAATTTCTCTAGAAGCATTACCAAAAACTTCATTGGTACTGACCAACCTAACAGCTTGTTCTGCAGAAGCACTGATACGAGCTCTAGGTGAAATTTCAAATGAGGTAGTTGCACCATAGCCCCAGTTTGCATCAGGTCTGACATTAAAAGTAGTATCTAGAGTGTTGTCTAAATACTCGATTTTTTCTTGTTCCAATCGGTTGTAATAATGCTTTACAAATACCGAATTCTTTAAACGATCATTAAAAAAAGAATTCTGATAAGTCAGCCCAGTGATTTGTTTGTTGACAATATTGGCCGTATTAAAATCTCTTCTTTCTCTTTCAGCCATAGGATCATCAGAAGATCTATTATACTGGTTGAAAGAATAATTAAATCCTAATTGATGATTTTCTGCAAGAGCATATGAAGCTGAAATTCTAGCGATAATATTGGTATTCTGATCTTTATTTAAAGTTGAATTGTTACCTTCTCCTGGAAGAGGAGTAACATTGCCAATGGGAGGAATAACATTTCCATACCAGTCATAACGATTTGTAGTTGTATCTACAGTTGCTCTTTGGGAAACGGCAAATTGTACATTAGAAGTGATGTTTAACCCTTTAGTAAGAAAATCCCTTTTTTGATAATTCACACTAGGAGCAATGGTCCAGCCAGTAGAATAACGTTCGCCATAGGGCGTTAACATCCTTGCTCCATGTTGACTTTCATTGTAATCTTCAGAAGCATTGATGGATAAGAAAAGCTGATCCGCCCATTTCTTATTCGTCACTCCAACATCTACTTTAGCACCATATGACCTATAGGCATCGTTAAACCTTCTTACTTTTTCTCCAGTTTTGATGACCGATAAAAAGTCGGGGTTTCTAGATCCATCAGGCAGGAACTCTCTATAATCTTTAATTTTAATATCATCAGACCATACCCAGTAATCATTATCAGAATGATTATAAAATGCAGATACTCTAACTGTTTTTCCTGATTTATCTCTAAATGAGCCATTGATATCAGCACGATGTGTGTTGAATGAGCCATAAGAATAAGATACATTCATAGAACCGCCTTGTTCTTCATTTTTTGAAGCATCTTTTGTGATAATATTAATCGCTCCACCCATAGCATCATTACCTAGTTCAATAGGAACAACACCTTTGTAAACATCAATTCGTTCAATCAAAGAAGCAGGTAAACTATTGATAGAATAAGAAGAACCATAAGATTCCATTGGCATTCCGTCAATAAAAATTCTCACGGCATCACCAGAAAGTCCGTTGATATTGATTTGTGTCCTAGATCCTAACCCACCATCTCTTCTTACTCTTAAGCCGGCAGTTTGGTCCAAAATTTCGTTGATTTCAAGAGATTTCATTTGAAGATCCTTCATGTCAATAGAAGCAACAGCAAAACCCGATTTTTCAATTTCTTGTGATTTGCTTTCTCCCTTGACTACAACCTCGTCAAGGCTGACCAAATCTTCTTCGATTTCAATTTTATAAAAAGATTGAGCTTTTGTATCAATATGCAGTTGCGTTGATTTATACCCAGTGCATGATACATTTATCGTCAAATGATTGTGTTTAAAGTTTATGAGTGGAAATTGAAACTTTCCTTCTTCATCTGTTATTGCCCCTTCATTATCAATGCTCACTAATGCGAATGGTACTACTTCTCCAGTAGTTTTATTGATTACTTGACCTGAGATGTTTGTTGTTGATTGTCCAAGTAAGTTATTTGTAGTAATTGATAATAGTATTAGCATAAAACAGAAAAATGTTCTGTTTATTTTTTTGTCCATTTTTATTTAGACTGGTTTTAAATTAGCTGTCACAAATGTATAATTATCATGTTATTTCACCAATCTCAAACCTTCTTTTTCTGTGAATAATTATAAATGAATAGGAATGTATGAATAAGAAGTAGTTAGTATATAGTTAATTATTAAACAAAAAAGCACTCCCATATTGAGAATGCTTAATATTTTAACTTTTGATGATGCTTTTATTTTATCTATTTCTGAAATAACATTAAAAATCTTGATTGATAAAAGACGTTTTTCTTGCTTCCAATTTCTTATACTGAGCAATCAAATCTTCAAGTTCTTTCATAGAAACAGGTAAATATGAAATGTCTAATCTTTCCTCAAAATCCTTAGTGAAAAGGTGAAGCATAGGAACATATTTAGAACTATTTCCGGTCTTGATTCTTGTTTCTTCTATTTCAATACGTTTTACATCTTTCCATAAATGAAATCTATTTTTTCTGATCTGAATACCTTGTTCATTGATTCTTAATTTGATGGAAGAATCGAAAACATTCCAAAGTACTTTGATAAAGAAGAATATGGCAAGAATAGCAACTATAGGAATAAGATTTTTAAAATTGTCACTAAAATCTTTAAATTCTTTTGAGATACCTAGATAAAGAAAAATGATAAATAAGACTGCAGGAATTGTAAATGCTAATGTAGATTTTTCAATGAGTTTTCCTTTATCATTATAGAAGATGGTTTCCTTAAAGATTGGATTACTTTCCACACTACTTTGATTGCTTTCTTTAGCCTGATCGTAATACTTTTTAATCAATTCTTTCTCTTTTGAATTGGCATATAAAAAGTCAGTGTTGTATTGGAGGATGATTTTTGCCTCAACGGCTAATTTTAATAATTCCTTTTTATTCTTTTCATCTTTAAAAGCCCATAAAAACCACTTGAGTTTATGTAATGGATAAATCACTAAGGCATATCCTCCTATCAAAGCTATTATGGTGATTAAAATCCCATAAGGTCCTTTCAAGACAGATGTATAACTTAACTGGAGAAGGATGATTGTAAAAGTGAAAAGAATCATTCCTGTTAGAATCAGCTTATGTTGTCTTTTCCATTTTTTGATTTTGTCATTAGGTTGCATAGCATCAGCTTAAAAAATGATAGAATTGATTAGTGTGCTAAGTCAAAAAATAATTTTTCATATTGTGAGTATCTTCCCAAAAGGTGTAGTAGTAATGGTAGTTTAGTATCTTTTTTAGAAGAAGTAATCACAAAAAGTCTTTCGTCTTCACACATTAACAATATAAGTTTTAAGGGTGAATAAAGCTACTCAGTCGTTTGAATTTTAGTCTTTCAATAATGAAAATCACTGTTTAGGAAAATAAAAAAAGCATTCTCAAAAGAGAATGCTTTGATGGTTGTTTATATGATAACCTTGAATTGGTAAATTAATATGTGCTCTTGATTGCAGCAACTTCATTAATACGTTGCTGGGCAATGTCGATTGCTACCTCTTGAGCATTTTTGCCCGTAGCTTCTGATTGCTCGAATACTTTTAAAGTCTGGTCATATACAAATTCACATTTGTTCCAAGACCACTCCTTAGAAGTTTTGATTACTTCAGCATATACGTTGATTACGCCACCTGAGTTGATCAAGAAATCCGGTGCATAAAGAATACCTTTTTGTTTGGCCAAATCACCGTGGATTTTTTCGTTAGCCAATTGATTGTTGGCACAACCTGCAATGATTGAACATTTCAAACGTTCCAATGTCTCATCATTAACAGTAGCACCCAATGCACAAGGAGAATAAATATCTACATCAAGGTCATAGATTTCATCTAGTGCCACCCCTTTGATACCATATTTATTCACTACATCTTTTACACGGTCTTCATAAAAGTCAGATACATAAATTTCGCATCCTTCCTTTACAAGGTGTTGGATAATGTATTCTCCAACGTGTCCTGCCCCTTGAATAGAAACTTTCTTTCCAGCAAGGCTGTCAGAACCAAATTGTTTTTTAGCAGCTGCTTTCATACCCATATAAGTAGTATAAGCAGTAAAAGGAGATGGATCACCCAAACCGCCACGCGTCTCAGGCATACCACTTACATAAGAAGTTTCTGCTGCAATATGCTCCATATCGCTCGCATTCATTCCCACGTCCTCTGCAGTAATATATTTTCCATTAAGGTTTTTCAAGAAACGGCCATAAGCTCTCAACATCGCTTCTGACTTGTGTTTTCTTGCATCACCAATGATTACGGCTTTACCTCCACCAAGATTTAGTCCAGCAATAGAATTTTTGAACGTCATACCTCTTGATAAACGTAAGGCATCATTCGTAGCTTGCGCTTCATTCTCGTACATCCACATTCTAGTACCACCTAGTGCAGGGCCTAAAACTGTATTGTGAATAGCAATAATAGCTTTCAAGCCAGTTGATTTCTCATGGCAATAAACTACCTGCTCATGTCCCATGCTAGAGACCTCTTCAAATATTGAGATATCTTCCATTACTATACTTTGTTGTTGCTTTGATTAATTCTTGATAAATAGCACTTCACATTTCGTGAAATAGTGCTTGGAAATTTAAATGTGATGGCAATTTACATTTTCAAAATAGTATTGCAAGTTGCATTGAAGCAAAGTAAATTATTAGAGTTTGCAAAATATTATACTTATAATTTGAATTTTTTCAATTTATATGAATTATTATAGAATAAATCCATTTATTATTTAGAATAATCTATTGAATTTTAAAATCTCTCTTTTTTTTAGAAAAAAAGCCTTTAATTACGATTTCTAATGATTTGGAATTTAATAATGAGATTAAATCTTATTTATATTTATTGAATTTATAGGAAGTAATCTCAAAAAAATTAAAACATTCAATGCATTTTTGTATTTCAATAGAGTGGTTACCGTATCTTTATTGAATTAAAAATAAGTCAACTCGAACATAAGACATAAAGATTGTGGAAGTGATAAAAACACTTTGCAAGCAATAACTCATTAATCAGTGAAAAAAGAACAAAAAACAGGTCAGATATTTGACGGGGAGGTTTTATCAAGGATGATGCAATTCTTGAACCCTTACCTCAAGTATTTTATTCTACTCGTTTTCTTAACAATATCATTGGGCCTTTTAGCACCTACTAGACCCTATTTAATACAGTACACCATTGATAACTTCATTGTTGTGGACGATATGCCGGGATTGAATAAGATGGTTATTATCCTCATAGCAGTACAGTTATTACAGGCGCTAGTGCAATTTTGCCATACCTATTTATCAGGGTGGCTAGGACAGCACATTGTCAAAGACATGCGTGTGCAGTTGTATGAGCACATCTTGAAACTGAAGCTTAAGTTTTATGATAATACACCTATTGGGCGCCTCGTTACAAGGGCGGTGTCAGATATTGAAACGCTCTCTGAGGTATTTACCAATGGTGTGGCGGCTATGCTAGGAGATATCCTTCAGTTGTTCTTTATTTTTGTGGTCATGCTTTTCACCGATTGGCGATTAACACTCATTAGTTTATCAGTTTTGCCACTTCTTCTTTTCTCAACTTACGTTTTCAAAGAGAAAATAAAAGTAGCATTTGGTGATGTGAGAAATGCAGTTTCCAACTTGAATACATTCGTTCAAGAGCATATTACAGGTATGAATGTAGTACAGCTTTTCAGTGCTGAAAAAAGAGAACAGGAAGCGTTTAAAAAGATCAACAAAGAGCATAGAGATGCCAATATAAGTACCGTTTTATATTATTCTATTTACTACCCGGTGGCAGAAGTAATTGCTGCGTCAGGTACAGGTTTATTAGTATGGTGGGGAGCACACAGTGTATTAGACGGACATGCAACAATTGGTACTTTGATAGCCTTCATCATGTATATCAACCTTTTCTTCAGACCTATTCGTATGATTGCCGATCGATTCAACACGTTGCAAATGGGGATTGTCTCTTCAGATAGAATCTTAAAGCTGTTGGATGATAAGAGTATGATTTCAAATGAAGGAACTTATACTACAGATCATATTGATGGAGATATTGAATTCAAAAATGTATGGTTTGCTTACAAGAATGAAGATTATGTTTTGAAAGACATTTCGTTTAAAGTAAATCATGGTGAAACGGTGGCGTTAGTAGGAGCAACAGGTGCGGGAAAATCTTCGATCATCAATTTGATTTCCCGTTTTTATGAAATCAATAAAGGAAGTATTTGTGTCAACGGGCGTGATGTTAAGTCTTATGACCTATATAATCTAAGAAAACACATTGGTGTAGTATTGCAAGATGTTTTCCTTTTCTCCAGTTCAATAAGAGAGAATATAACTTTGGGTGATAAATCAATCACTGATCAACAAATTTTAGAAGCTGCAGAATTGGTTGGGGCCAAAACTTTTATAGATAAATTGCCAGGTGGTTTGGATTATGAAGTAATGGAAAGAGGTTCTACACTTTCAGTTGGCCAGCGTCAATTATTGTCATTTGTAAGAACAATGGTTTACGATCCAAAGATTATCATTTTGGATGAAGCTACATCTTCTGTCGATTCTGAAACAGAGGTATTGATTCAAGATGCCATCAAATCCATGATGAAAGGAAGAACAAGTATCGCTATTGCTCACCGATTAGCTACAATTAGAAATGCTGATAACATTATAGTGTTGGATAAAGGAGAGATTAAGGAGAGTGGAAATCATGAAGAGTTATTAAAAGTGAAAGGATTCTATTCAAGATTGTACGAAATGCAATATAAAGAGGTGGAAGAACTTTAAGGATTAATCCAATTTTAAAATATAGAGGTACAAATCAACTTTTTGGTTTGTGCCTTTTTTTTATCTAATGTAATGAATGTTAATCCGTTTTTTTATAATTAGTGGACTAATTAATTTACAATTGCTTTTCATCAGACGACTCTTAATTAAGAGAAACTATCCAACACAGCTTAAAGTGTACAACTAAATTTTACAATCTATTTTTCAAAACCTAGCAACAAATGAAAGTATCGTCTTATTTTCAAAGAATTCATTTTATTTTTGAGCAAACTAAAAGATATAATCCAAAAGAAGTACTGACATTACGCCACATTGTTATGATGATGGTATCTTTTGTATCAGTATCTATTTTTATCTCCTGTAATATTACCAATAAGGTAAATTATGAATACATCTCTAATACCAAAAGTGATACATTGACTTTAGATAAAATCAATGAAATCATAACAGCAATCGAAGAGGTACACCCTAATATTTATGCTGATGTAGGTAAGAATTCTATCGATTCGGCTATCAATGCAGTGGTAATAAGAAATGAAGGAGTGCTGTTAAATAATGCTGATTTTACATTAGAAGTTCGTTCTGTCCTTGATCTGTTACATTATGCTGATCCTCATCTTGTTTACTATCCTAACATACAATTGAGACCAGGTGATTATAACCCTAGAAAATATGCAAAGAGAATACCTCGGTTTCCATTTGATCTATTCAATATCAATGATTCACTGATCATCAAAACAAGTTACGCAGAACCTTTGCAGAAAGGAGATCAGATACTTGAGATTAATGGGCATAAAGCAGAAGATTTTGCAAAATATACTTATTCTGAATGGAGGTCAGTTGGAGGTAATATTATTCAAATGCAATCTCAGTTGGTCTATGATGAGCTTTTTAATATAAAAATAAATCGAAAAGGAAAGGAACAAGAAGTAATTGTAAAACCTATACCTTATGCGAAGTGGACAGGGGAAAGATTGTATCAGAGTAAATTAATTCATGAATACAAAACAGGGTATACTAAAATATTGAAGTTTTCTTCAAATACCACTATTCTCAAAAATCTTAAGAAAGGTATTGTGGCGGCGAAAGAGAACGGATATGAAAATTACATTATTGATATAAGAGGGAATCCTGGAGGGACAGGGTATAAATTGGAGAAAATCCTTTCTCTTTTATCTCCGAAAGATTCTCTATTATATATGGAGTCTCAAATTGTGAAGGTATCACCACGTAGTGTCAATGATTATGATTTTTTGAAAAATCATAAAATAGGTGAGTTAGTTCAATTGCCTGATAGTTTAATCATCAAACATATTCCTCTTCAAGAAGATCTTTATCAAGGAGATATGAATTATTTTGTGCTGATTGATAAATCCACGGGCTCAACAGCTGCTTCATTCGCCAATATTATTCAAAATAACAATATTGGTTTACTGGTAGGAGAGCCATTAGCACATAATGCTTTGATGTTTGGAGATGTCACTAAAGTTTCTAAATATCAAAATATGATTGTTTCTACTATGCAATATAATGAGTATACTCGCTCAAAGGATCGTCAAGTATATCCAGATATTTATATTCCGTATGTAGCGAAAGAGTTTATTCAAGAGCATGATCCAATACTAAGAAAGACACTGGAGTATATTCAACACCCGAAAGAGAATAACTTAATGAAGTAAATCCATTTGCCTTTTTGAAAAAAAAACACTGAAACACAAAGGGTTCTATTCTCGTTTATATAAAATGCAATGCAAAGAAGTTGAAGACGTTAATTGATATTTGAATATACTTATCGTATCTTTGCGACGTACGTAACAAACAAAATAAATACGATCATGGAATTGATTTCAGTTTTATTATTCGGTATGCCGGGTGGTTTCGAGTGGATAATCATCGGTTTGGTTGTTCTTTTACTTTTTGGTGCCAAACGTATCCCTGAGCTAGCTCGTGGCATTGGTAGTGGAATCAGAGAGTTCAAAGACGCAAAAAACCAAATCTCAGATGAGATTGAAAAAGGCATAAAAGAAGAAGACAAGAAGGAAGAAAAATAACCAATTGTCATATATCTTGATATATTTTTAATGAAATCTATTTTTCGTTAAATATTTCGTAATAACCGAGAGAAGTTTATCTTTGTCATTAGAAAAGATAAACTTCTCTTTTTTTATGAAGTTTTTCAGAGTAAACTAAAAGCTTTGGTTTAAGTACTTTTAGTCTTGGAACTTAAAAGCGGTCTAATAAAACGAACACAAGCTTATGTATAAAGCATTTGATGATATAAAGAAAGCACTCAGCGAAGGAAAAACGACTTGTGTGGCTTTGGTAGAGGGTTATTTGACAAGAATTGAAGAGAAAAAACATCTCAACGTTTGGAATGAGGTGTATAATGAAGAGGCTCTTCAGCAGGCGGCAAAGGTAGATCAGAAAATCAAAGAGGGTAATGCGGGACGATTGGCAGGAATGGTTGTCGGTCTAAAAGACGTAATTGCGTACAAGGATCACGGGCTTCAAGCTTCTTCCAACATGTTGGATGGCTATGTTTCTCCTTTTTCGGCAACAGCGACAGAACGATTATTGGCTGAAGATGCCGTAATCATCGGTAGACAAAGTTGTGATGAGTTTGCAATGGGATCATCAAATGAAAACTCGGCTTTTGGTCCTGTGAAAAACAATATTGATGAAACAAGAGTGCCTGGTGGTTCTTCGGGAGCATCTGCAGTGGCAGTTTCAGATGACCATTGTCTGGTTTCTCTAGGTTCTGATACAGGTGGATCAGTACGTCAGCCTGCTGCCTTTACGGGTACAGTAGGTTTGAAACCCACTTACTCTCGTATTTCAAGATGGGGGTTGATTGCATACGCATCTTCTTTTGACACCATCGGTGTAATTGCGAACAATGTTCCTGATGCTTCATTGGTATTGGAAATCATAGCGGGTGAAGATGATCAGGATGCTACTGTGGCACAAGAACCAGTACCTTCTTACAGTGCTACTGTGGAAGAGAAGCCTTCAGGGAAGTTAAAAATTGCATACATCAAAGAAACCGTTGAGAGTGAGCATTTGAACAAAGATATTTCAGAGAAGACTTTTGCTAAAATTGAAAAATTAAGAGCAGAAGGGCATGAAGTGGAAGCTATAGAGTTTCCTTTATTAGATTACCTTCTCCCAACATACTACATTTTGACAACTGCCGAAGCAAGTACCAACTTAGAACGTTTTGATGGGGTACGCTACGGTTACAGAACTGAAGATCAAGTAGATTTAGAAGGTTTATATAAGAAATCACGTTCGGAAGGATTTGGTGATGAGGTGAAGAGAAGAATTATGTTGGGTACATTTGTACTTTCAGCAAGTTACTATGATGCCTACTTCTCAAAAGCTCAAAAAGTAAGACGATTGATTAAAGAAACGACGGAGAAAATCCTTTCAGAGTATGATTTTATCTTAATGCCAACAACTTCAGCTCCATCATTTGAAATTGGAAAATATGGTGAAAACAACCTATTAGAATTGTATTTAGGAGACTTATATACAGTTCACGCTTCATTGGCAGGGTTACCGGCGATTTCTATTCCAAATGGAGAGGACAAAGACGGATTGACGATTGGTTTGCAAGTAATGGCGAATCGTTTTGAAGAAGAAAAAATGCTTCAGTTCTCGCATTATTTACAAGAACTTTAATCTATAGAAAGTTACTTCGGTGACTAAATAAAAAATCCAAATATGCTTTATTGAAAAGTGTGTTTGGATTTTTTTTAATCAATGCTTTGGGGTGAAAAGTAATACCAAACTTATAAATAAATGTAACATACAAATACTCCTTTTATTTTCTTGTATATCAGGTTTTACTTGTAGTACGCCCAAGTGGCATTGAATGGAAAAGCGTTAAGAATTTTGTGGAATAAGCCATTAAAAAATCTTCGTTTGTTTGAGCATTTCAAAACACTGAAGTTTTGAGAAAGTTTAAATTCGTTTAGGCTTATGGAATAAAATTTAGCTTTTGTATTCACAGCCTAGATTTTTTGCTTCGTTTTTTCATTAATGGAAAAAATGAAGAAGAGAGTAGCTTGAAATGATAAAGATGGGGTTATGCGACATTCTATTTTATAATTGGTATAAAACTCTTAATAGATTATTCTTTTGCTCACTAATAGATTATATTTGCTAAACAGGAGTAGGGAAGATTCATTTTAGTAACCTAAATCTTTATCGGTCGGAAATTAAGTGAAGCTTATAATCATCTCATTTCTTAATTAAATCCTAATACTTTACGTAACAAGTGATGCTTTTTAGACGCATTTTTAAATATACATTTGCATTCATATTTTCTTTATCATTTTCAGTAGCTTCAGCCCAAGATGAAGGTAGTATTTTGCCTACTTGGAAAGATAGTTTGTATACTGTAGCATTGCCTGAAGGGTATTTAATGCCTTCTGATACATTAGAAATTGTGGAAGCTGCACCATATGCCCCTTGGTTTGAAAATTTTGATGAATTTGATACTACAGAAGCTATTCTTGTAGATATTTCTGATCAGACTTATGATTATGTCCCCAACGTATCGGATAGTTTAGTAAGGGATAGGTTAAGCAAAATGCAGCAAGAAATTCCTTTGACATATCATGATAGAGTACGATTGTTTATTGATTACTTTTCAGTGAGAAGAAGGGATTATACATTGTCAATCATCCAAAGAAAACAAATGTACTTCCCAATGTTCGAACGTATTTTTGAGGAGGAGGGAGTACCAACAGAATTAAAATATTTAGCTGTTATTGAATCTGCCTTAAAACCTGTTGCATTATCAAGAGTAGGGGCAAAAGGGCTTTGGCAGTTTATGCCTCGTACGGGTAGAGCTTATGGATTGAAACAGACCTATCAGATTGATGATAGAATGGACCCGGAAAAAGCAACTAGAGCTGCTGCTAGATATTTGAAGTTTTTATATGAATATCATGGAGACTGGGAGTTGGCTATTGCAGCTTATAACTGTGGCCCGGGAAATATTAGAAAAGCACAAAGAAGGTCAGGTAAAAAGAAATTCTGGGATATTTATAGAAAATTGCCAAGAGAAACAAGGTCTTACTTGCCTCAGTTCGTAGCGATGGCTTATGTACTGACCTATGCAGAAGAACATAACCTGATTCAGGATCTACCAATGTACGAGATTCCTGCGGAAGATATCTTTGTCAGTCAGTCTATTGACTTAGGTAAATTAGCTGACGAACTGAATGTTTGTAGAGAAGATCTTCAATTGATGAATGCGTCATTGCGTTTTGGTTTTGCTCCTAATTATGTGAAGAACTTCAGAATCAGAATTCCTGAAGCTCGTTTTGAGTATTACTTGGAGCATCAAGAAGAGATTTTGGCCAATGTAAAATATACAGGAGAAGGAGCCAATATTGGGGACGGTTATTATTATCATTATGTAAGAAGGGGGGAGTCGTTAGGATTAATTGCGAGTCGTCATAGAGTCAAAACATCTAACTTAAGGGCATGGAATAACATTCGAGGAAATACAATTTACCCAGGTCAGAAGTTGAAGATCTATGGTAATGCCTATAGTCCAGGACCAGCAAAAAAATCAACAACATCTACGAAAAAAACATCTACATCTACTCCAAAGAAAACAAGTGGAGCGAGTATTTATCATACTGTAAGAAGTGGTGAGACTTTAGGCGTAATTGCAAAAAAATACCGTGTTTATGTGGCTGATATTCAAAAACTGAATAATCTAAGAAGTACAAGAATTAATGTAGGTCAGAAGTTATTGATCAAAGAAGGTAAATACAAAGCTCCTGAAACAACTCCACAACCTGCGACTACAGCTGTAAAAACACCTACAGTTTCTACAAGTGGATCATTGGTTTACCATACAGTTAGGAGCGGAGAAACTTTGGGTGGAATAGCAGAAAAATACAATACATCAGCTTCCCAGCTAAGATCATGGAATGGAATGAGAGGCTCTACCATTTATAAAGGGCAGAAGTTAAAGGTTTATACAACTTCGTCAAATGCATCTTCAAATTCAGTGGCTAAAGCCTCATTATCTTCAAACAATACAAACGGTTATGGCCCATCTGCCAATACAAGATACCATACTGTAAAAAGTGGTGATAGTTTGACTGAGATTGCAAAGTGGTATAGAGTGTATGTAAAGGATTTGAAACGTGTTAATAATTTGTCAGGTTCTTCTATTAATGTAGGACAGAAATTGACGATTCCTCCATCGCCGGCAAGTGTTTTGAATGAAGGTAAATCAACCCAGACAACCTCAACTTCAGAAAGTGGTTATTACACTGTGAAAAATGGTGATACCTTATGGCAAATTGCACAGGATAATGGGGTTAGCGTTTCAGAAATCAAACGACTAAACAATATGAAAAGTAATAATTTGAAGGTAGGACAGCGCTTAAAAATAAAATCTTAGGTAACATTAAATGGTCATTTGATCTTTTACTGTTAAATTGCGCATTCAAATTAGAAATACATTAGAAATGGCAGATATAAAAACAAACCTTATTGAAGAGTTGCAGTGGAGAGGAATGCTGCACGACATGATGCCGGGTACTGAAGATCAATTGAACAAAGAAATGACAACTGCTTACGTTGGTTTTGACCCGACAGCAGATTCATTGCACATTGGTCACATGGTATCTGTAATGTTATTAAGACATTTACAGAAAGCCGGTCACAAGCCGTTGGCGATTGTAGGTGGAGCAACAGGTATGATTGGCGACCCTTCATTTAAAGATGCTGAAAGATCACTTTTGGATGACGAAACTATCCAGAAGAACATCAATGGAATGAAAGCACAATTGGAAAAGTTCTTGGACTTTGATTGTGGTGAAAACTCAGCAGAGATCTTAAATAACTATGATTGGTTTAAGGACTTCAGTTTCATCGATTTCGCTCGTGAAGCAGGAAAGCACCTTACAGTAAATTACATGATGGCTAAAG
Organism: Flammeovirga sp. SJP92; assembly: GCF_001583495.1. GTDB lineage: Bacteria > Bacteroidota > Bacteroidia > Cytophagales > Flammeovirgaceae > Flammeovirga. The sequence continues at coordinate 161,263 of NZ_LQAQ01000100.1, forward strand.
ATTCTGTGAAGAAGCGTTTAGCTACTGGTAATGGAATCTCTTTTACTGAATTTACTTACCAATTATTACAAGGTTGGGATTTCTACCATTTATACAAAACAAAGAACTGTAAACTGCAATTTGGTGGTTCAGATCAGTGGGGTAATATTGTAACGGGTACGGAACTAGTTCGTCGTAAGGCACAAGGTACTGCATATGCGGCAACTTGTCCTTTGATCACAAAAGCTGACGGTACTAAATTCGGTAAGACGGAAAGCGGTGCAGTTTGGTTAGACCCTGAGAAAACTTCTCCTTACCAATTCTACCAATTTTGGTTGAACGTAGCAGATGATGATGCGAAAAAATACATCAAAATCTTTACATTCATTGGTAAAGAAGAGATTGATCAATTAATCGCTGATCATGATGAGGCACCTCATACACGTATTCTTCAGAAGCGTTTGGCAGAAGAAGTAACTCGTGCAGTTCACGGACAAGACGAATTAGACACAGCAATTGCCGCTTCTAATATCTTATTCGGAAAGAACGTAACGGATCAATTGAAATCTTTAGACGAGCGTACTTTATTACAAGTATTTGAAGGTGTAATGCAGTCAGAGGTTTCTAAGGCTGATTTGGAAGGAATGGCTGAAATGGCTGATTTAGTATCAACTGGTACTGATAACCAATTATTCTCTTCTAAAGGTGAAGCAAAAAGAATGATCAAAGGCGGTGGTATTTCTATCAACAAAGCAAAACTACAAGGAAGTGAACTTCCAAAAGATGTAGAATTGCTTCAAGGTAAATATATTCTTGCTCAAAAGGGAAAGAAAAATTACTGCTTGATTAAAGTAGTTTAATTGATCTCTTGTAGATATAAAAAAATACCCTTCCGCTTATAAAGTGGTAGGGTATTCTTTTTTTAACTATCTATTTTCATGACTAGCGCATAGCACTAATAAGATTGTTGCTTTCTTCTAAATAGAAATTAAAATATCCGATTCTTGGAGAATCTGTAATGATAGACGCTTTGTACAATGACAATTTTGCTTCATAAAGGTCATTAGCTCTATAAGAAGCAACAGCTAAGTTATAATACTGCAATCCAGCGACATCTTTAATACTTAACGTTTCCGTTAAATTCATTCCATATCTACTATACAATAAAGAGTTTTCCAATCTCTTTTCATATCCTTTGATACGGCTTTCAATATTATTTTTACCAATCACATAACCATATATATCTGTAGATTCTATTAATGTTTTTCCCAAGTAAGGATCTTCTACAATAATATAGACATGACTATTGTTTTGATGGATTGAATACTCGTACCCTAATTCTTGAAAAATATGAGCAAATAAAAGTGTACCGCTAAGGCAGTCATATGTTCCATCCTCAAGTAAATCTGAGAATGTACTGCACTCTTTATATCCTTTCAAGAATTTTTGACGTGTTTTATTAAATAATTTTTTTGTGATTGAACGGTTATTTTTTTGCTCAAGAGCTTTCCATTGGTTCACCCAATCGTTTACTTCATTTTTCATTGAGTTAAATTCCTCGCCAGATATGTTTTCTTGCGGTGAAAAATAAAGGTAAAATGGATCTTTTTCCCATGCTTGTTCTGAATGATTTAAGGTATAATATTCCAGCATGGAATGCGATTGATTTTTAGATAAAGTTAGGCTTTCTTCTTGAGCATATACGTTTACTGTCATCAAAATGATGATGGTAAAGGTTAGGCGATATATGCTTTTGATGAATCTCATGTACTTTTAACAGCTTTGTTGTTAGTACAATATACGTAATCTTGTAATATTTAGTTAACATTAAGTTCATATTAGATGTGTTTCATGTAATATTTTATTAATATATAAAGAAAATGCAATTATTTTAAGCGTATTCTTAACATTTGAATTTTGTTTTGTAAACAAAAAAAGAGGGATGATTTTAAACCATTCCTCCTTGAAATATGAATACTGTAATAAAATATTACATCATGTTATATTAAGAAATAGACTTTAGAAGTCATAAAGTCTTTGCCCGATATTCCATCTAACAGCAGCACTTAGATAATTTTCATTCTGAGTATATCTAGCATCGTCACTTGATGTATTTCTAAACACACCTCTCAGATCGATAAATATGTTGTGAAAAGGTGAATACGTCAATGTAGCATCAACATACATTGTTCTTACTTTTGTTCCTTGGAGTAGTTTTACACCGAAAGTATCAGGACCTCCCGGGGCAGTATTGTAATCCAAGAAAATATTTGAACCATGGTTAACAAGAACATTTCCATCCTCATCTAATTCATTCATACCTTGTTCTCTATACATTCCTTTAATGGTAGCTGATACTTTTGGAAGAAAATGAGGTCTATATCTTAAGATACCAATTAACTCATAAAAGTTAGCTCCATTTGGATGTGTCAATTCTTGGTAATAATGAGCAGTATTTGTATAAAGCTGTCCATTAGGTAAATTACTAGATCCTGTAGTATTTTTATGGGAGTAGGTGTAAGGGTCGACAACATTCACTTCTCCTTGTAAATCAAGGTTAGGTAAGCCAAAAGCATCAATGTATTTAGCTCCAAACTGATAGGCGAATTTATTACCATAAAAGCCTTTACCAAAATTAGCAACACTCATGTCATCAACAACAAACTGACAATATAATTGTACTTTGTTCCATATATTCCATTTTGCATCTAAACCAATTTGAACATTATCAACATCTCCTAAACCATGTTCCAAAGAACGGTAGAAAATAAGAGGGTTAAGGTAAGAAATATCAAAAGTATTATTACCAATAGAGTCAGTTCTACTAAATATTATTTGTTCAAAAAGCCCAATATTTAAGTTCTTAGTAATATTCCAACCTAAATGATGCATAGCCATATACTTTTTAGGTAAATGTCCACCTCTAGGGTTTGTGTTGCTAGTATTCATTTGAGCAAAAATATTAGTATACTCTAAATGCCAAACTCTTGTATTTAATTTCCAGTATGTATAATCGTTGGCAAAATCTGATAGAATTAATGAGCGGTAGCCATTTCCAATAAAGTTTCTACCACGGCCAAATTCAGTTCCAATATAATCTTTCAATAACTGGAAAGTAATATAACCTTGTGCGTTAAAATAGTCCGCTACATCACCTTCAGTTTTATTCCATTGTTGCCCTGGAAATGTTCCATTACGCATTGCAGAGTATTGTTGAGCATAGAAAGGTAATCTTTCTTGGTTGTCAGATGCTTGAAGGTAAAAGCCCACTTTTCCTGCAATTGAACCTCTCATAACAACACCTCTTTGACTTACGTAAGGGCGTGAAGCATTAAGGTTATCATCACCTGCACTAAAAAGAACGACTGGATTAATATGAACATCAAAATCTTTTTCATGAACATTCGCAAAGTCAATTTTACTTCTGTAGAAATATTTTAGAAATGGCTTTTTGACATCTGCAATTGTAGAATCTGACATGTGTTCCCAATTGTCTAAAGCTAAATAGGATAAATTGTATTTATCTGCTTCAGATAAAGTTCCGTTGTAAGTTGAGTCAAAACCTTCTAAGAACGAGGCAATTTCTTGTCTGCTATATGGTTTTACAGCAGTGAAGATTTTACCAAAATTCTTTTGCTTGATTTCATATCTATCAATAAGGTGATAGTATTCAGGATCATAAGGAACATTTGAAGACTGTGCAAAAACCTGTAGTGACCCTAAAAATAATGTGAAAAAAAACAGGAATTTTAATGTAGTTATTTTAATCATTGTAATTGAGCTTGATTACCAATTTACTCTTTGTAAAAATAGATAAAAAATGTTAATCAATAAGTCTAGGTTTAGACTAAATGACGAATGAATACACATTTAATTAACAAAATGAACTTTTTTCATAAAGTATGCCAATAAATGTGTTCAAGCTCTTTGCGGAAAGTTATTTACAACTCATTGCGAATAATTTTCATCTTGATATCGATTTAGCTATAGATAGTAAATTCTTTATACATGGTGATTCTCTTGAGAAATAACTTCAACATCATCAACTTGTTTTTTTAGGAAATGTCGGATTGAAATAAAATACCTCATTCCTTTATTTTTAATTTTCTGTTGGAAGTGAAGACGGTTATAGTTTCTAAATTCTTTTTCGTTGTAAAAACCAGAATTGGATAAATAAAATTTGTTGGGTGTTTCTTCCCATTTTGGAATGGAAAATAAATTATTTCGAATCGCTTTATCAATATTTACGAAAGCAAAACTCCTCCTATTGAAATAATTAAAAATTCGTCCTTGGTTGAAGGAGATAATATTATCAGTAGTTAATTCCAATTCTGTATTTTCTAATGCAATTTTATCTTCATTTTCTGTAGGTAGACTTCTGTAAAAAGTCATATTGTTATTTATACCAGATAAGGTGAGCTGTGTGGGTTTGTTTTTAGTTAATTGATGAATGAATTTATAGAGATTACCATAGAGGAAATTACTACTTCCAACTCCCCAATAGGTTCTTGTAGAAGTAAACCATTCAAGGTTCTCACTTATATACCTTTCAAGGTTTTGGGGCTTATCTATAATTTTTGTTTCGATATGTGGGAGAAATTGATATTTCTCTAATTTTAAGTTGCTTAATATAAGAATATCAATATTTCTTTGATATGATAATTGATTTAAAAATAGGTCAAAATATACAGGTGTTTTATCAAATATGGGAACAATTAGAGCCACTTTAGTCATTTTCATAGTATTTTAATGCAGTAAATGTGAATAGCAGTAAAGTATATTTTTTTAGGGTTATATTATAAAATACGCATTAATTGTGACTTTAGTTATACTAGAGAGTATGTTTGGGATTATTATTAAATGGATTTCTTGATAAAATGCAAAAAGCCTTCGCTCATTATGAGCAAAGGCTTGAATGTATATTCTAATCAGTATTTTTTAGTATCCTGGATTTTGTACAAGGTTATCGCTTTGATCAATGATGTCTTGAGGAATAGGCATGAAACCTCTAGATGGAGCATAGAAAGTGGTTTCAAAATCGGCTTCTACACCAATATCTCCAGTAAGATTTTTTCCATTGCTAAAGTACTTTGAATCATGATGTTGGGATTCATATAAGGTATAATTTGAAACTGTTATTTCATTAAGGAAATTACTTCCCCATCTCATAAGGTCAAAATAACGATGCCCTTCAATAGCAAGTTCATGATATCTTTCCTCTACTATATCATCAAAGGTGACTGTTGATTTTGAATAGAGACCTGCTCTTTGTCTTACAATATTTACATATTCAGTTGCTTTAGCCTGATTTCCTTCAGCAAGATATAACTCAGCACCAATTAAATAAATATCTGCAAGGCGGATGTAATGATAGTTTTGGTCATAATGCATACCAGAAGTGCCTATATTCTTATTTGACCCATCATTTGTTTTATGGGTGGTGTATTTATAATTAAATAATCCAGTATGGTTGAAAGAGTTATCCATAGGATATGTATTTGAAATATTCAAGCTGTCAATCAGTGTTTTAGCAGTGATAATTGTTGAGTTTAATCTTTTATCACTATTATCAAAACTATCATATAGTTTTCTAGTTGGAATGCCAAATCCCCATCCGTTATTGATAAATGAATCAGAATGGAAATACCCTCTAGGTCCTGTCACCAAAGATTTTACATTACCAATCGCATATTCAGACCAATTTAAATGTAGTCTTTTTTCATGAACAATTTCAAAAAGGACTTCTTGATTGAAATTATTCTTACCGAGTAAACTCTGAAATAGTTCTCCAAAATTGGGAGAAAGTGAGGCTCCAGATTGTTGAATTATCTCTTCAATAATATTGATAACTTGATTACGGTTTAATGTACTACCATCCTTCAACGTGAGATTTTCCCTGCTGTAAACTCCAGAGTAAAAGACATAAACTTTCACTAACTCTGCTAAAACACTATATTTTCCAAGTCTGCCAAAATCATCTTGGTGTTTTCTCATTTGATCACTTACCTCAAAAAGTTCAGAGGCAATAAAACTATAGAGCTCTTCTTCAGAGGGTTGTTTGTAATTATATCCTTCAAATTTTCCTGCAGGAATAATAGGAGGTCGTTCAAAAAATCGAGCAAGTTCAAAGTAGAAGTGTGCTCTTAGTGCTCTTGCTTCAGCCTTGTAATACTCTTTTTCCTGTTGTAAATTTTCAGGGAAAAGGTCATCATTGAAATTTGAAAGAAGAGCATTTGCAACCCGTATACCATCATAATTCTTATTCCAAATTGATTTAAGAGTTGAATTATAATTATTTATAGTGTGTTTCTGAAATTCAAAAGCTTCTGACCAGTCATAAGCCACCGCACCTCCTTTGTAAACATCCCCTGCTAAAATATCAGCGATAAGATCAATTGAAAGTATTTTACTATTATAATAATCATTTGATAGTAGATGATAAAGAACATAGAAAGCATCTTCATGTTGCTCTATTGTGGTATAAGGAGCAGCAATTTCTATATCCTTGAGATCTAATGTTTTTCGATTAGAATTATCATCATTAATAGTTGTGTCAATATTATTGATTTGACACCCCCACAGTGAAAGAAAGGATAATAAGAGGCAATATTTTTTTATAGAAGTCATGTTTTTTTAGTTTTCGATGTGGTATTCAATAGTTACTTTTTTATTCTCTTCGAATGATGAACTGTTGATTTCTATAGGATAACCCAATTCATTGTATTCATAAGTTTGAGTACTTTTCTCTGGAGTACTATTAGAAAAGTTCCATACTAATTCTCTTGATGTAATATTATTTTTTGTCTTAGGTAGGAAATAAGTTGATGGAAATAATGAACAGTTTATGACATGGTAGTCAATGATATCATAAGGGTTGTTTTTATCATCATAAGTATAATTGATCCAATATATAAGTGTGGTTTCATCAATTGTAGGCTTACTTCCATTTCCACGGTATACTTTTTCTTGTATAATGTTCTCATTTTCCCAAATGTAGAGACTGAATTGATGATAATTCTCAATGCTATCATTCTTTATATCGTAGCTTGAAGTTAACCATCTCCCTTTAATTCTTCCAGTTGAATCTAATGTGTTAATCTGTAATTTATTGTAATTATAGAATTGAGACTTTGTTAAAAGTGAAAAGGAAGAATCAGTGTCTATGATTTCTTTTTCCGAAATTACTCCCTTTTGAAGCCCGTAATAATCAATTTCAGATAAGGTTTCGTTGATGACTGTACGAACAGTATCATTTACGTAGATGAATGAATCGATAACTACTTGTGAAAGAGGAAGACGATCTGTGTCAGGTAGCATAATTTGATCCTTATATTCATAAGAAATCACTTTCGTAAGCTGTCCACTTGTGGAATTATAGCCGAATTCAATATCATTAGTGGTCTGTCCTAATGTACTATGTGTGATATGAATGGGGTAAAGTCCTTTAGGTAACTTCATCTCTGGCTCTGGAGTGAGACCTTCTTCTTCTTCTGATAAGCTGCAAGAGAAGAAGAGACTGCTTATAAGCAGTAGTAATAGTTTGTTGCTTAGCGTATTCATTTCTAATAAATGGTTTTGCTTTAACGAATTCATAAAATTAAAAAGGCGGGCTGCTCTACAATTAAAATTAGGTTGAAGAGGTCTAACATTTTATGAGTTAGTACCCTTTTTATAGAGTCAAAAAAATAGAGAATACCATTAGAGCATGTTTCAAATATGCTCTTAACCTTAATAAGTAGCTTAAAGTTACGGAATTTTAGGATATTTTAAAGAAAATAGAAAAGCCTTCACTCATTATGAGCAAAGGCTTTTCTAAGAAATGAAGGTGTCTGTATCTAACAAGCATCTTCCATTTATAAAAAAAGATTATTTCTTTCTTCTGATCATACCAGCAGCAACAGTATTGTTTGTTGCTTCATCTACAAGAATCAATGAACCAGTAATTCTGTTGGATTTATAAGGGTCCCAAAGAATTGGTTTTGTCGTTCTAAGTTGTACTCTAGCGATATCATTCATGTGTAAAGACTTATCCCCTTCAATACGGCTTAAGGTATTGATGTTCATCTTGTACTTGATATCCTTGATCATACATCTTGCCTCATTGGTAGTATGTCTTAAGATATATTTTGCTCTCGGTCTTGGAGGTTGATCATCCATCCAGCAAAGCATCACATCTAAATCTTGTGTTTGCTCCGGCTGATTGTTTGGACGAACCAACATATCACCTCTTGAAATATCAATATCATCTTCCAAAGTGATGGTTACAGATTGAGGAGGGTAAGCCTCTTCTACCTCTTTCATTCCGTTGAAGATGTTCTTTACTTTTGAAGTGAAACCTGAAGGTAAAGCTACAATATCATCACCTTTTCTGAATACACCTGAGCTGATACGGCCTGCGTAACCTCTGAAATCATGGAATTTGTCAGAGTGAGGACGGATAATAGTTTGAACCGCAAAACGAGGATCAATGTAGTTGTTATCACTGCTGATATAGATGTTTTCTAAAGTATGCAATAAAGTTTCACCGCTATACCAAGGCGTCAGCTCCGATCTGTTTACAACGTTGTCACCTTTCAATGCTGAAATTGGCACAAAACGAATATCCTTAAGGTTCAGCTTTGCTGCAAACTCTTTAAACTCCTCTTGAATTTTTTCAAAGATAGCCTCATCATAATCCACAAGGTCCATTTTATTCACACAAACAATCATGTGAGGAATTTGAAGAAGAGAAGCAATGATAGCGTGACGGTGAGTTTGTTCTACTAATCCTTTACGAGCATCAATCAAAATTAATGCAAGGTTGGCAGTAGAAGCACCCGTTACCATGTTTCTTGTATATTGAATATGACCTGGAGTGTCGGCAATGATAAACTTACGTTTTGGTGTTGCAAAATATCTGTAAGCAACATCAATTGTAATGCCTTGCTCTCTTTCAGCTCTCAAACCATCCGTCAATAAAGAAAGGTCAACATGCTCTAAACCTTTTCTTTTAGATGTTTCAGAAACCTGATCTAATTGATCTTCAAAAATTGATTTTGAATCATATAATAAACGTCCAATTAACGTACTTTTTCCGTCATCAACTGAACCTGCTGTTGTAAATCTTAATATTTCCACTTTGATGTTTTGGCTTAATGTTTAGAAATAACCTTCTTTTTTACGGTCTTCCATTGAAGTTTCAGAACGCTTGTCATCTGAACGGTTACCACGCTCAGTTTGACGCATAGCAGAAACTTCTTCTACTACTTTCTCGATCGTATCAGCGTCTGACTCAATACCACCCGTAATAGTGATGTCACCTAATGTTCTGAAGCGGATTTTTTTCTTTTCCACTTTTTCACCGTCACGTAATACGATGTGTTCTGACATTGGTAACCAAGTGTTATCTCTCCAAATTACATCTCTTTCATGAGCTAGGTATAAAGAAGGAATTTCAATATTCTCTCTCATGATATATTGCCAAACATCAAACTCTGTCCAGTTGGAAATAGGGAACGCTCTGAAGTGTTCACCTGGGTTGTATTTTCCATTGAATAAGTTCCATAATTCAGGACGTTGGTGTTTTGGATCCCATTGACCAAATTCATCACGATGTGAGAAGAAACGTTCTTTTGCTCTTGCTTTTTCTTCGTCACGACGACCACCGCCAATTGCTACATCAAAGTTTTCGTCTTCGATAGTATCTAATAAAGCTGTAATCTGTAATTTATTTCTACTTGCGTTAGCACCAGTTTCTTCCATTACTCTACCGTCATCGATAGCGTCTTGTACAGAACCTACTGCTAAACGAACTCCTAAGTCTTCGATTAAGTCATCACGGAACTTAATAGTTTCAGGGAAGTTATGCCCTGTATCAACGTGTAAGAAGGTAAAAGGAATTTTGGCAGGATAAAAAGCTTTCTTTGCTAAGTGAGCTACAGTAATAGAGTCTTTACCGCCTGAAAAAAGCAATGCTGGATTTTGAAACTGTGAAAACACTTCACGTAAAACGTAAATCGCTTCCGCTTCTAATTCATCCAAGTGTGAAAGTTGATAATTACTCATTGGATCTATGTTTGTAATTTATTTATTTTATCTAAGTAAAGAGAAGATATGACGTAAGAAACACTATATCTACGCAAAAGCCCTAAAGATAAAATGATATTATTAGGAAATGAAAAAATCGTGCTAAAAAGATGTTATTTAGATTTTTATTGTAATTCCAAGGATTTGAGCGATTTCGCTTCTCTGTTGGTTTAGTAATGACAGCAATTGAAATGCTTCCATTAGTTTCTCATCATTTGCTTCTTTTTCAGCTTTCAGTAAACTCTCATTACACTGCTCTATCAAGTCACTGATATATGTGAGTTTATAATGTAAAAGAGTAGAATAGGCTAATTTTCCTATATTTTCATCTTTTTTTGGAATAACAATTCTATGTCTTTTAAACCATTCTTCACTTGGAGTTTTCTCGTTCTCCGTTTTTAGAATTTGTTGTAATTTTTTTCGATCGAAATCACTAGCGTATTTTTCTGTAAAATAATGTAATGAAGGAATCTCACCCATAGCCGTTTCATTTTTGTAATCGACTAAGATTTGTTGGCAAAACTCATTTTCAAGCATCATTTCACCTAATTCGTCAAAAAGATACTCGTAGATGTACCCTACAGTTTCATCTACATACTCAGCGCCGAATAATACTAGTATTCTGACAAATTCTTCCTCATGGATTCCAAGCTTGGCAATTCGCTTTTCTGGAACTGATATTGGCTGAGGCTGACTTTCGGCAGGAATTTGCTCACCAAGAGGAGGAAGGCCATTGATTTCCTCAATGGGTGGAGGAACATCATGGATACTTGGGTCTTCTGAATAAAATTCTGGAGGTGGCGGAGGTAAATCATTGGGAGGAGTACTTACATATCCACTGCCAACGGAACCACCGTTAGGGTTTTCATATGATCTTCTTGCTCTCGTTTTCTCTTTCTCAATTCTCTCAATTTCTCTCTGCTTTAATGCATTGAGTTCTTTGATTAAACCATCAATTGAGATATCAAAAACGGTTGCACATTCTTTGATAAAAATTTCTTGTTGAATGGTATCAGGAATTTTCACAATACTCTTCAACACTTCTCTTACCTTCTCAGCTTTATTAAGAGGATCATTTTTAGCCTCTTCATTATATAGTTTCGCTGCAAAAAGGATAAAGTCAGTTTCTTCATCCTTTAAAAACTGAGAAAATTTATCACTCCCTAACTTTGTACAATAACTATCAGGGTCTTCTCCTTCTGGTAAACGTACGACACGGACATTCAAGCCCTGTTCCAAGAGCATATCTACACCTCTGATTGCCGCCTTCAAACCTGCCGCATCACCATCAAAAAGTGCAGTAACGTTATTTGTGAAACGTTTGATTTGCTTAATCTGTCCTTCGGTCAACGCAGTACCTGAGGATGCTACTACGTTTTCAATTCCAGATTGATGCAAAGAAATAACATCTGTATATCCCTCAACGAGATAACATCGATCTTTTACCCTAAGTGCATCTTTTGCATAATAAATACCATAAAGTGCGTCACTTTTATGATAGATTTCTGTTTCTGGTGAATTGAGGTATTTAGGTTTTCCATCCTTTTTTAAGGTACGAGCACCAAAGGCAATGACTCTACCTGAAAGATCATGAATAGGAAACATTACTCTTCCTCTGAAACGATCATATTTTTTTCCTTTGTCGTTTGCAGATCGAAGTCCTGCTAATTCTAGAGCTTCTTCAGTATAGCCTTTTTCAAGAGCACTTTTTTCTAATGCATCCCATGAGTCTAAACTGTAACCAAGATCGAATTTATTAATAGTATCACCTGTAAAACCTCTGTTTTTGAAGTAGCCGAGACCTAAAGATTTTCCTTCATCAGAAGTTTGCATGACACGCATGAAAAACTCCTTTGCGTAATTCATGGTAAGGAAAATACTTTCTCTTCTTTTGTGCTTTTCTTCTTCTTCAGGAGATCTCTTTTTTTCTTCTATTTTGATCCCATATTTGTTGGCCAGGTACTTTAAAGCCTCTACATAATTAAGTCCTTCTTTTTCCTGAACAAACTTGATTGCATCACCAGAAGCACCACATGAAAAACACTTATAAAGGTTCATGCTCGGTGTCACGTACATAGACGGCGTATTGTCGACGTGGAAAGGACACAATCCAATCCAAGATTTGCCCTTCTTTTTCAGAGTGACAAAGTCTTCCACAACCTCAACAATGTCTAAGGTTCTTTTTATTTCATCTACGGTTTCCTGAGGGATCATATATTTTTATCTACTTTTTTGTCAGAAAAAAGTATTTTAGTGGCGAAACATACTATTCTTTTACAAAGTTAAGAGTTTAAGTTAACTTCACTATTCAGAATTAAGAGAAGATGATTGAACAAACAAAAGCATTAACATTAAGTAGCGTAAGATTTCAAGAATCTTCCTTGATTGTTCATATCTATACAGAACGTTTTGGTAGAAGAGACTATATCATAAAGGGAGCTTTTAGTAAAAAAAGTAATAAAGCTTCATTTTATCAGCCACTCAATCTTCTAGAGCTGCAGGTCTATGAACAGCCCAATAAAAATCTTCAAATGATTAAAGAAGTTAGGATTGATCATCCGCTTTTATCTTTTCGGATTCAGCCCAGAAAGAGTATGATCCTTACTTTTTTGACAGAGTTTTTAGAAAAAGTATTGAAAGATGATGAAATTGGAAACTCAGAGCTTTTCGCTTTTCTGACAGAAAGTTTATTGAGTTTGGATGCCATGAACGAAAATTATAACTGTTTTACATTACAGTTTATGATTAGGATGAGTCATTTTCTTGGCATAGGAATTCATAGTGGTAAAATGCTGTTGGAAGAAACGGAAGTGTCTGCACATATTGACCCTGCATTAGTGGAAGCGGTAGATCAATTGATCGTAAAAGATTATCACGAAGCTCCTTCCTTTAACCTGTATACCCGTCGAATATTGATGGATAAAATATTATCTTTTTATGAACTTCAAATTCAGAGTTTTGGGAAAATGAAAACCTTAGAGGTATTAAGAAATGTTGGCAATCCCTTTAAAAAGCATTAACTAAAAGAAACTGATTGTCATGGAGGTAACAACGTATTAATAACTAACAAAAAATTATTAATACTATGAATAAGCCCACAATCAAAGCCATTATTACTTTTATAGTAATCAGCTTAACAGCCATCTCAATTAATGCTTCAACATTAGATAAAGGAAAAAATGTTTTCGTATTGAATAATGTGCCAACGATGACAGAAGTTCCTAGTATGATCCAAAGTTTGGAAGTGGCAACAAATACAAAATTCACACTTTCTTATTCCGATGACAACAAGGCCATTTATATGGCGGAGAAAACTGTGATAGTTACAGAAAACAATGACAGTGGCGTTGAAGTGAAAGTGTTATGTGGTTCTAGAAAACCCAATAAGGAATATAAAAAAGTAGTCAATGCATTTCAAAATAATCCAGCGTTGATTGCTCCTATAGAAGAATAAGATAGAAAAGTAAAGTATAAAAAAAGCACTTGTCAATTTGATTTGGCAAGTGCTTTTCTGTTATCAACGTTTTTTATTAAACAACTTTGATGTGTATCTCTTTATTTTGAATTAATGGATTACCATTGTCATCATTTTGATTACTCATTATAATTTCAATAGTGTAATCACCTTTCTCTACTAATTGAGAGTTGATGATTTTTTTCAAGTTTAAAATAACTGATTTTGAATGGTCAATTGGAAAATACAATCCCACAAGGCTGATATTTTCTGAAGTTTCACCATCAAAAGCAGCTCTTACCACTTTCTTGTTGCACTTTATATCCAGAATTTTTAAATAATCATCACTCTGTACTCTAAGAAAAAGATTATCAAATTCTCCTTGAGCACCGATAATGGTTTCTGTCAGGTTAACGTTTACTCCTTGAAGTCTAGGTTGATTTGTAATCTCAACATAGGCAACGTCATTGATAGAATTCTCAATCGGCTTCTGGAATTGATCTATATTAGAATCAATGAAGTAAGCATTGAATGAAAGGATACCAATAATAAAAGTAGTTGCTAGAAATGTTATTGACTTCATAATACATTGAGAGTTAGAAGAAAACAAAATTTTATAGTGTTTGTACTTAGTGTACTAGTACTTATCAACTCAAGCTTCAGATGAATGTTATGATAAAGTACTATAACTATAAGACGTTTTATTCAATCCAATAGACGATCTCATAACATTCTTTTAAACTACTTTCACTAAATATATGTTATCCGTGGTGTTGTTTATTATTTTTTGAGAAATGAAGTCAATAAAAGTCCTAAAAAAGTAAGCACCCCGTTCAATAATAGTAATTCATAACCGAATTTATAACCATCGAATAACGACGCTGAATTAGCTTGTAAGTAATAGCAAATTACAGGAGAAATGATACAAATTAATGGGACGAACATTGGTTTTCTATCTTCCTTCATGATAATACTAAAGGCAAATAAACCTAATAAAGGGCCGTAAGTATATGAAGCTAATTTCAAGATAGTATCTAATGCATTTGTGTTATTAATACTGTTGAAAAATATAACTAATAAGAATAAACCAAAAGCAAAACCAATATGAGTGATCTTTCTGACTTTTAATTTTTCTACATCGCTTTTTTGAGAATGGTCTAAATTTAGGAAATCAATACAAAAGCTTGTTGTCAATGAAGTAATGGCGGAATCTGCACTTGAAAATGCCGCAGCAGTCACACCCAATAAAAAGATACAAGCACCAAATAAGCCAAGTTTTTGCTGTGCGATCATTGGGAATAATTGGTCTGATTTTTTTGGTAATTCTAAAGATAAGAAATCAGCATATTGGTAAATGAAAACACCTAGGATTAAGAAAAGAGCAATTGTTCCAAATAAGATAAAACTAAAAAATACCATATTTTTTTGAGCTGCTTTTAATGTCTTTATCGTAAGACTTTTTTGCATCATATCTTGATCTAAGCCCGTCATTACAATCACAATAAAGGCTCCCGTGATAAACTGCTTCCAAAAATAATTGGTAGCTTTTATATCCCAGAAAAAAGCTTGTGTATAATTGGTCTCTTCTACAGCTTTTTGATAAATATCAGATAGTGACATGTTCATCTGATCAGCAATTAAATACAGTGTCAATACACCTGCACCAATCATGAATGTAGTTTGAAGTGTGTCTGTCCATACTACTGTTTTAATTCCTCCTTTTAGGGTATAAAGTGTGATGATAAGTAGAAGGATAAAAGCATTGACGGTATAGGGAATTCCTAGTGGCGTATAGATAAAAGTCTGTAAAACGGTTGCCATTATAAATAACTTTCCAGCCGCTTGAAGTCCTCTTGAAATGATAAAGAATGATGCTCCAGTTTTATAAGCACTTTTACCTAATCGTTTGTCAAGGTAGCCATAAATGGAAATCAGGTTATTTTTATAATAAATGGGCATTAAGATGTAAGCCACTCCAATATATCCTAAAATGTATCCTAAGCTCATTTGCAAATAACTGAAAGAAGCTCCTTTGACTATTCCAGGAAGTGAGATAAAAGTGATACCTGATAATGTGGTGCCGATCATACCGTACATTACAGCATACCATGGAGAATTTTTATTTCCGTTGAAAAAAGAAAGTGTGGAACTGTTTTTACTTGTCCAGTAAGAAATCAAAAACAATAATAAAATATAGGAAACAAAAATGAGTAAACTCTGATTGGCTGTAATGCTCATATTTAAAAAAATTGAATGGCTTAGAATACTAACCACAAATAACAATGTATGGTCTCTTTAAAAAAATATCTGAATGCGAAATAAGAAAAAAATATCAAAAAAAATAGTCTTCGTAATTCAATTGATTACGAAGACTATTTTTTTAGCATTAAACTTCAATACTGCTAGAAATTATGACCGGCGGCATCAAATGATGTTAACGTGTAGTACGGCAATACAATTGTTTCCCCTTTGTAGAATTGAGGAAGTTCAAGTGTTCTTTTTTCTTTGCCTCCTTTGATATTTGTCAATTCTATATCTATAGTTTTTTGTCCTTCTTTCAGAGGAACTCTAGTATAAAGAATATCTTTTGGAAGGGATTGCCACGAACGGGTATCTGCCGATTCTGTAGCAGAACCAAGAATACTTAAAGCAGCTCCCCAACCTTCATTTTCTTGTGAAACTCTTGCCGCAACACTTTGCTTTAGTGCCACACGAAGTAGGGTTTTACTGAATTCCAATAGCATTCTTTCTTCTAGAACTTTGAAAGAGATAGCATTAATATCTTGTGCAAAAGATAATGGATACTGCTGCCCTCCTTCTGAAAGTGACGCTTTGGTATAAAAGCTTTTTCTCTCAACATATTTAGGAAAAACAGCACGGATCCAAGTGACAGATAATTTGTCGTTTCCAGCATAATAAGGGAAACTCAAACCATATTCTTTGTTCACAAATGTCACCCATCCGTTACTTCCTTCAATAATGGCAAAATTAAGTCCCCATTCCGCTTTTACTGGAGACATACCATTGTTCCAAAGCAAAACCAAATTGGCATAGTTGTCTTCTTTTGAAAGCTCAATTCCAAAGTCTTTCGCATATTTTTTAGCATCATCCCACAGACCAGTTTCCTGAGCAGTTCTGACAAGATCATATTTCAATTGTTGTGGGACTGCCATTTTAAACAATCTAGCGTAATCGTTTTGATAGATTTCAAGTGCATTTCTATAAGCAATAAATGCATTGTTAGGATCTTTGTTTGCTTCATAAATAATACCCATCATTACATGGATAAAAGCATCGCGTTTGTATTTCTTCTCAGAAGAATACTTCTCACTTAGCCTGTTCAATGCAAGGTTCATACGCTTACATTCCACAATAGCCTCGTTGTATTTTTTTAGTTCTAAATAGTTAAGGGCTTTAAAATAGTTGACCATCAACTTCTCATGATCTTCACCTCCATAAGTAGAGAGGTTGGGATTAAGAAGTAATGCACCACCTTCTTCCAACACACTTTTTTTATGATCTTCAATGAAAATATCAGCTTTTTGGAACATCTGATTACTGTAATCAAATTTTTCCTGAAGAGAAGCCACCATTCCTGAGTTGACATAATACAAGAATTCCAGTCTGCCTGAAGCCATTTTGTCACTAGCTTCCATCATAACTGCGGCTTGATCATAATTGCCTTCCGCCAATGCTTTGTTGAACTCATACGTTTTTTCATAAAAAGTAGGAGCACAGGCATAAACAAGAAAAACAAGTGCAGTACAGAGATATATTCGGTAATTCATACTTGAGAGTGAATTGAATATTATATAGTAAGATGCGTAATTAACAGGCCAGTCCTTTGACCAGCAATGAGATTTATAAATCTCCCCTCAAATAAAAAAAACTGAGGTTATAAAACAAAAATAACCTCCCTAATTCATGTTTTTTATTAGGGAGGCAGGCATGGGTTACATCAAATTAATTTTTGATGTATTTTTTGATTTCTTTATCACCAATCCATACTTTTTCAGTAGACTCAAGGTCTGCTAACTCAAGGTTGATTTTGTAGTTAACAACTTTCTCTTTTCCTAATTCATCTACTGTAGAATTGATAGTACCGAACATGATGAAGTCAGCACCTAATTCTTGAGCAATTTTCTTTTGTGTTTCCTCAGTAGCGTTAGCTTGTTGAGATTGTTGTTCAGCACGGATTTGCTCACGGAATTGATCATTTTCAACAACTCTTACTTTACCAGAGTTAATGAATTCTCTCTCGATATCTTTGATGAAAGTTTCAGCTTCGATATGCTCATGAGATTTGTTGATCACACCACCAACAATAACTACAGGCTTTTTATTATTTGCATTTTCATAGTTAGGCAACCAAGGACGGCTCATAACGTCTGAAATCATATCTTTTGAAACTTGCTTAGAGTCTGTATCATTCCATCTACCACTGATGTCAATAGTTGCGTTAGGATCAACACGTGTTACTGATCTTGAACATGCTCCAGCAAAAAGTAAAGAAAAGATTGCAATAGCGAATGTAAATCTTCTTGAAAATTTCATTTTGAATTATTTGATATTATTGTTTTGTGATAAAATTCTGTGTTACTGCAAGACAAATTTTCCTTTCGGTTTGTCTAGCTTTTTGAGTATAATTCTAGTTTCAGAGATACTCACAATTTTAAAGCGAGATGAAGCCGTATCACTAGAACCATCTCCTTTGCCGTGAGTAAGAAGTAACTCTTTTTTACTTCCCATAATCCACTTACCTGCAAGATATTCGTTTGTATTGTTTTTAAAACCAAACTTTTTATCAATAGAGAAATGAAGGGTATTGCCTTCGTCTAAAGCATAGGTTTCTTGTTTACTTAATTTTTCTCTTTTTACGTCGGTAATAGTCCAGTCTTTACTTATAAGGATAGATTTTCTTTTCTCAAGATCTTGTGCCATTGATTCAGTGGACAGTAGCATCATAAAACCAAGTGAAAGCGAAAATAAACCTATAATTTTTGTAATTGTTTTCATAATTATTACGTGGTTGTTATTAAGTTCTATCGAAAACGTTTGATGTATAATAATGGTTTCATTAGAAACATTAATTAACGTTTAAATTTATTTTTTGAGTTAAACGCACTATTACAACATTAAAATCATCATCAACTTTTTAGCAATAGTACTTCGTATTTATTAATTCAATTTATTCAACATTCTTTTATTCTCCTAAATTATTGAGAATAGTCGTTTTAATTTCATTGTAGAGAGAGAATACATCATCAATGTCTTCATGCATATTGGTAGTATCTTCTGTTTTCAGTTTTTGTTCTGAATGCTTTGCCTTTTCTGACAATTTAATAATACCTAGTGTGGCAGCGGTACCTTTAAAAGTATGCATGATGGACTTTATTTCCGAGATGGAATTGGTACTTTTCGCTTCTACCAATTCATGAATTAATTCATCACCTTCTGTGAAGAAATCTTCAAATGACAACTGAATCAACTCAATACCACCATATTTTGCCAATTCAGCAGTTACAGCATAATCTACAATAATATGGCCATGTTCATCCAAAACTTGATCTGTTCTTGGCTCTTCTTCCTGTGATTCTTCAATAATGTCATCAACAGGGGCTTCTGTACTAATGACAGTTGACTCTTCCTCTGTGTCAAAAGCGGTATCAATTTCTTCAATTTTAGTAGGTGAAGATTCATTCATGATCTCCTCCACTTTGTTAAGTAAATCGAAGGCTTTGATTGGTTTTGGTAAGAAGTCATCCATACCAGCTTTCAAGAACTCGTTTTGCTCTTCCACCAATGTAAATGCAGTCATGGCTATAATAGGAGTTTTAAAGTCTTTAAACTGCTTATGAATGCGTTGTGTAGTTTCCATACCATTCATCTTCGGCATTTGAATATCCATAAAAATGATATCATAAACGTTGCCACTCTGCAGTAACTCTAAAGCCCTGAAACCACTGTTCGCCGCGGTAGTTTTACAACCTGCTTTTTTAAGAATACTTTCAGCCACCATGATGTTGACACTGTTATCATCCACCACCAATATGTTAGGCTGAATACTTCTGATTCTTTGTGAGAAAAGCTCTTTACTTTCCAAGTTGTTGTTGGTAGGAGGCAAGTGGTCTACTTCTTTTACCTCAATTGTAAACCAGAAAGTACTTCCTACATTCAATTCAGATTCTACACCAATGTCTCCGTCCATCATATTACAGAGTTCCTGAGAAATTGATAAACCTAATCCTGTACCACCTTTGGTACGGTTATAAGAATCTTCAACCTGACTGAATTGTTTAAAAAGTTGTGCTTGACCATTTTTCGATATTCCACATCCAGTATCAATCACATCAAACATTAGGGTATAAATACCATTAAATTTCTGAACACCATTGACATTGATTGTCACGGTGCCGTTTTCAGTAAACTTAATCGCATTTGAAGTGAGGTTGGAGAGAATTTGAAGTAATCGTGTCTCATCGGCAAGAATGACCTTAGGTACATTAACTCCCACGTTAGAAGTTAATTGTGTCTTCTTGTTTTTTGCATTTTGATGGAAGAGAGCAATGAGTTTTGAAATCGTTACTCTAATATCAATTGGCAATGGTCTAAGCTCCATTTTTCCGGCTTCAATCTTCGATAAATCAAGAATGTCATTCAAGATATTAAGCAAGATTTCCGATGAACGCTTGATGGTAGAGACGTATTTTTTCTGTTCCTGACTGAGTACTGTAGTACTTAATAAGTCTACCATTCCGATTACACCGTTCATAGGTGTACGAATCTCATGAGACATATTTGAAAGGAACTGTCTTTTTACTTCTAAAGATTTTTCAGCAAGGTCTTTCGCTTCTCTGAGTTCATGTTCGGATTGTTTGATTGGAGTGATATCTCTGGCCAATCCTTCCACTCCAGCAGGTTTCATTTTTTTATCATAAATCAACCTGAAGTTGGAAAGAATATAGCGGACTTCTCCTTTTTTATTTCTGATAATACTCTCATGGTTTTTCACTGCTCCCTTGATTGCCAGGATTTTCATTAACCTTGAGAGGTCTGATTCAGAAATATAATATTCAGTAACGTGCTTATCGATTATTTCGGTTTGAGCAACGCCCAGCATATCTTTCACAGATGGTGAAATCAGTGTGAAATTACCATTCAAGTCTGTTCTGAAGTAAACGTCTTGAAGTGTCTCAAATATATTACGGAAGAGTTCTTCACTGTCCGCAATATGGATTTCCATCTTTTTACGCTGCGTAATGTTTTGGGTAACACCAGCAATCTCTTGAATGATTTCTCCATCACCACTTTGCATTCTAACAGGGTTCAAAGAGATAGAATGCCACTGTTCTGTGCCTGAGAAAGTAGTGAATTTATATTCAAAACTGATGGACTCACCATCAAATACTCTTTTTAATATTTGATCCCAATGCTCTTCAAATCGGGGTGTAAATGGAATAATACTGTTCAACATCATTCCTGGCATCAATTCTATATTAGAGTATTGTTTGATGTATTCCGCAAAGTGTTGATTGTATCTTGTAACCATTCCTGATTTATTGAAAGTCCAGATCGCTTGTTCTCCACTTTCAAAAATCGCCTCCAACTGTGCTCTTTGTGCTCTTACTTTCAGCTGACTTTGGTCTCTAATAATTGCGGCAGCAAGAATACCCGTCGCCAGATCAAAAAGATTAAGGTCTGGCTTGCTGAAGGCTTTTCTATCAGAAAAAGACTGTACTACAATCATCCCCATTTTCTGATTATTGGAAATTAATGGAAGTCCCATCCAAATTTCTGGAACATTGACAAGGTTTAGGTTGTACTGTTTGGCCAATTTCTCAATGACTTCTTTGTACATGAACATGGGTCTGTTCAGTACATTGGCCATTGCTAAGGCAAACTCACTTGCTGGTACTTCTTCCTTCTCTGCTAGGTCAGATGTTTTTGTACTGTAAAAAGGAATATACATCCCTTGCCCCGAGAGTTTCAGGCGAAGTAACAGGAAGCTATCCATATCTACCACGAGTTTCATGGCTAAATAGACCTTTTCGTAGAGTTCCTGTATTTTGAGGTTTTCTTGAAGAAGTTTAGCAAAAGTAATACTAACTTCCTGTTCCAGTTCTTTCCTCTTTTTGTCAGTGATGTCAAAAAGATGTAGTCGATAACAGTCTTTAGAATCTTCTTTGTATGAAATATGACAGTCCGTAATTCTCTTTTGAGACTCACTTTCTATGGTCAATTCCATTTTATGTTCGTCCTGAGATTCTTCCGCCATTTTGAGGCCAATAAGAAGTCTCGTGCGGTGAGAATTAGGAATAAGATTAATAAAAGTGGTCCTCTTGAGTTGAGGATCCGTCATATTGACCAAATTTTTAAAAGGCTCACTCGCAAAGCTGATATTGCCTTTACGGTTGAACACTACCACCATTTCTCTAGAAGAACTGAAAAGCTCTTTCATCAGAATATTATTTTTCACCAGTTCCTGAACATGAACAATCTCTTTGGTGATATTCTGAACGGAAAGGTAAACGTGGTTGACGCCATCAAAACTTACAGGTGTTCCTGCAGTTCTTACTTGTAATTCGTAGCCGTTTCGGTCTTTAAGTTTACCCGTAAGGTTTTGAAGAAGTCCCCCAATGGAGAAGGTGTCTTCATAATAAAATATCTCTATAAATTCAGAATAATGTTTCCCAACTGCTTCTTCTGGATAATAGTCCGTAAGGTTCAACATTGCATCGTTCCAGAATACAATATTTCCTACTTCATCGAGTCCAAAAGTAGGAGCATCAGTAGCTTGATAGGCATCTTCAAAAATTTTGAAGTGACTATGTTCATGTGTTGATACTTTGGGTTTTTGGTCTGAATTATTCATTTTTTAATTTGTCTCAGTTGCTTTTGACTCCTCGTTGGCTTCTTTTGCAATGTGTATAGTCTGAGTAGGGAAGGCAAATTCAATTCCCATGCTTTCCGCTATACGCAAAATCTTGAGCATAAGATATTCACGAGACTGAAGTTCTTCGCTCCAATCTCTACATTCAAAGAAAATATACAACAATATTTCCAAAGCACTAGCACCAAAGTTGTTTAATCGCACCTCATAGAAGTCTTTTCTTGTGGTAGGATGGTCTTCAACTGCTTTTTTAACTGCTTTGATAAACATTTCTATCTTTTCGGTTGGGGTTCCATAAGGAATTGTAAGGTAGGTTTTGAATCTTCTATATTGTCTTTTTCCTAAGTTATCAATATCACTGTCAGACATGGACCCGTTAGGAATATTGACCAGAGAATTTGCAAAAGTCCTAATACGTGTTGTTCTAAAACCAATTTCCTCTACAATACCTTCTTGTCCTTTAACAACTATCCAATCTCCTACTTCAAAAGGTTTATCTGTAAATAACATCACTGAGCCTATAAAATTCTTGATGGTATCTTGAGCGGCAAAAGCTAAAGCTACACCACCAAAGGAGATACCGGTGATCAAATGTGTGATATCAAAACCATATAAATACAGGGTAGTCAAAACACCAAGTGCAATGGCAATAATTCTAAAAATCACTCTAAAAATAGGCAGAAGGTTGGCGTCTACAGCTTGTGATTTATTGGAAAAATAACCGATTCTGATGACTAATAAATCTGCTGAGTGTATAAATAAAATAGTGACGTAAAAACAAAATATAGCCTTGATGATGAGTGTAAGACCATAAGAAACAATACTCGGTAAAAGTAAAAACGGAGTAATATAGTACCACAACATCATGATAAACGAAATGGAAATAGGTCTTCTCCATTTCGGTAAAGCAATTTTTGCAAATTGTTCTTTTTTCAGCCTAATAAATATTCTCTGTACAATTTGGTCGGTGAACCAGAAGCTAATAATATAAAATAAATAGCTGAACAGAAGAATACCCAGAATTGTAATCCATTGCCACAATCTGATGCCTAAAAAACGTCCTTTACTCTGCTGAAGAGATGAAGTATAAACCACAAGTTCTCTTGTGAAAGAAGGGTACGTTTCCTTGAACAGTTCATGGATTTGATTGGTAGAATACACAGAGTATTTCCATTGTCCATTTCTCTGTTTTTCCAGATAAATATTGGGCAATCTATGACTGATACTATAACGCTCAGTTTTACTTTTAGGATCGATATAATTTTTCTCTAAAGGCAGGTCTTGAGAATTCAGGTAAATGCCTTTTTGAGTATAAACCAGCTTTAATTCAATGGCTAATTTCTTTCTCTCTTTTAAAGAAAACTGTTCCTGAGGGAAAGCCTGCGCCGCTACGTTCTCATGATAGTTATCATCTTCCAAGTTTTCCAAATGTGTATGCATAGTGTGGTAAGGAGAACTCAATGAATACTCTACACCACTCAACTCTTTGAAATTATAGAAAACATGATCATCAGGATAACTTGAAATTTCATCGTTGTTATCATCCTGAGCAATAGTAGCTGTAATAGTTGTTGCGAATAAAACTAAAATTAAAAATAAACGCCTAGCCATTAAATAAGACAGTTTGTTGGTATTATTTGATTTGACAATAGTAAGAGTGCTTACTGAAATATAAAAGGTAAAATTATAAAACTTATACAGATTATTGCTAAGTCCTAACCCAAATTTCCATCAATCCTGATTTTGTTTCAGTGCTTACTCTTGTTTCTTTTTATCATTCAAATGTATGGTTTGCGTAGGGAATGCAAATTGAACCTTAGTAGCTTCTGCAATTTCCATGATGGTAAACATCAGCTCTTCTCTGGATTGCAGCTCAATATTGTAGTCGTCTGTTTCAAAAAACACATTGAGGAGTATATCAATAGAACTAGGTGCAAATTGATAAAGACGCACTTGATAACCTTCTTTTCTCGTAGTAGGATGTTTATCAATCGCTTCCCGTACGCCTTCAATAAAAGCTTTCACATGATTTCGATCAGTACCATATTCTAAACTGATAAGTGTATTGAATCTTCTGAATTGTCTTTTACCAAGATTGTCGACTTCATTATCTGCCGCAATATTATTGGGTAAACTTACTAACGAATTATTAAACGTTCTGATTTTAGTGGTTCTAAAACCAATTTCCTCCACAATTCCAGATTGCCCTTTTACCACAATAGAATCACCAACAGAAAACGGTTTGTCGGTAAAAAGCATAATGGAGCCAATAAAGTTTTTGACGGTGTCTTGTGCTGCAAATGCGATAATCAATCCTCCAAATGATATTCCAGTTACAATATTGTTGATATTGTACCCCAATATTTTTAAGAATAAAAGAAATCCAATCATTAAAGCTACAATTCTCAATGATGATCTTAATACTGGAGTTAGATGAGCGTCAATATTCCATCTCTTTTTTCTAGTGCTTGGCGTCATTACTTTCAGCACCAATAAATCAGCCGTTCTAAAAACAAGAACAATGGCAGTGAATCCAAAAATAATTTTGCAGAGTACTGTTAATCTAAATGCAATAATGCTATCCAGTAACAATAATGGAATAAGCATGAAAAACAGGAAGTCGAGTATTGCAATGGTGAGTGGACGTTTATATTTTAAAATCACAGTACTAATGAAATACTGGTTTCCTTCTCTGGAGAAGAACTTTTTGATTAAAAAGGCAAGCAGTCGAATAATGATAAAATAAACGCAATACATCAAAACACAAATCACAGCCAGAGTGCCCCATTGCCAAACCTTTAGTCCTAATATATACTTGTTTCCTTTTTCTATTTTAGAGACAAATTTGATGATGTCTCGTGAATATGGAGGAAAGGTTTCCTTGAATATCTTATTGATTTTTAATGCAGAATAACTGGAATATCTCCATCTTTCACCCACTTTGATCAAATAGATCTCTGGTAATTTATCACTAATGATGAATCGCTTTTTTCCGGTATTCTTTTCCACATGATCCTTTTGCAGTGGAAGGTCTAATTGATTCACATAAATTCCTTTGCCGGCAAAAATCAATTTCAGTTCCTCTGCCAGTTCAACTCTTGTATCCAAATTGCCTACACTGGTGGGAATTACCCTTGCTGCCGTTTTGGGGTGATAATTTTGTTCCTCTAAAAAATCAAGGTGCGTATGCAACGCATGATAAGGAGTACTTTGAGAATATTCTACAGAATCATAAATGTAGAATTTATAAAAGTCATGATCATTGGGGTGACTTTCCAAAAGTATTTCTCCTCCTTCTTCTTCCTGAGCCTGCAGGTGTTGAGAAGGGTATATTAAAATTATTAATAATAAGGGGAATAATATTTTACTCATTTTTAAGAAACAGTAGTATATTGATTGGATTTTAAAACTGATATTGTTTTAATTCAAACGAAATTTCAAAAATTTAGTTTTTAGTGCAAAAGCAACCAATGGAATACAAAGCAATTATTTTTGATTTGGGAGGTGTTATTCTCAACTTAAGATACGAAAATACTTTAGAAAAATTCGCTGAAATCTTAGATAAACCAGTAGAACCTTTTTATACCAAAAAACAACAGACTTCATTGTTTGATGATTATGAAAAGGGACATATAACTTCAGAAGAATTCAGATTAGGGATCAGAGAGTTATTAAATGAGCCAATTACAGATGAGCAAATTGATTTGGCTTGGAATGCCATGTTATTAGATTTGCCTGTTGAAAGAATAGAAATGTTGAAAGCATTAAAAGATAAATACAGAATTTTCCTGCTGTCCAATACCAATGCGATTCATATTGAGGCTTTCAATGAGATTGTTAATAATACTTTAGGGGAAGATTTTGGAGATTTTAAGCAACTTTTTGAACAAGCTTATTACTCTTATGAGATGGGAGATCGAAAACCTCACCCCAGCATTTTTGAAACTGTTGTTGCCAAAAATAATTTAGACAAAGCAACTACACTTTTTATTGATGATTCTATCCAGCATGTGGAAGGTGCAAAACAAGCAGGATTGCATGCACATCATCTTGAAGACTTAAATGTTATCGGATTTTTGAAGTCAGAAGGTATTTATTAATAATTAATGTTAAAAAATATAAAACTAGACCAATAATTGGTGAAATAAAGTGGGTTGCTAAATCTTTTCATTCAATAAGAAAGATTTTACCCTAATTTCGCCAATTGGAAAACATAACGAAATGAACGAGTTTAAGAGAATCAACAATCTAGTGGGGTGGGCACTTTTTCTAATATCGCTCGCTGTCTACACTATTTCAATGGAGGAAACTGCCAGTTTTTGGGACTGTGGTGAATTCATTGCTGTATCATACAAACTAATGGTTCCGCACCCTCCGGGAGCACCATTTTTCTTATTAATCAATAGACTTTTTTCTTTCCTAGCTTTTGGTGATGTGCTTAAAGTCGCTTGGTGGATCAATTTCCAGTCAGCGTTTATGAGTGCACTTACAATCTTGTTCCTGTATTGGACAATTGTAATGTTGGGTATGAAAATCATCAAGCCTTCTAAAGGAGAATACAGTTTAAAAGATAAAATCTTATTATTTGGTTCTGCTGCGGTAGGAGCATTAGCTTACACATTCTCAGATACTTTTTGGTTCTCGGCTGTAGAAGCGGAGGTTTATGCAATGTCTTCGGCAATTACAGCATTGGTATTCTGGGCAATTCTTAAATGGGAGTATATTGAAGATCATTCAGCATCTAACAGATGGCTGATCATGATTGCATATATTATTGGTTTATCAATTGGTGTCCATCTGGAAAACTTACTTTGTTTACCAGCTTTAGCCATGATTTACTATTACAAGAAGTTTCCTGATAATATCACTTTAAAAGGAACAATCATAGCAATGGGGATTGGCGGAGCCATCATTCTAGGGGTAATTATCATTGTAATTCCAGGTCTTCCATCTATTGCATTTGTATTCGATAAGATTTTTGTAAATACATTCGGAGCATCATTTGGTACGGGTGGTTTATTCTTCTCATTTGTTTTAGTAGCAAGTTTGGTTTACGGTATTTACTTCACACATCAAAAAGCGATGGTGACTGTAAACAACTTATTATTAGGTGTAGCATTTATCCTTGTAGGTTATATGAGTTACACTTTGGTATTAGTTCGTTCAAACCAGCATACACCAATCAATGAAAATGCACCTGATGATTTATTAGGTTATGTATCTTACTTGAAGCGTGAGCAGTATGGTGACCGTCCGCTTTTATATGGACCAACTTATGATGCACAGCATGTAGATACAAAAGAAGACGGCGATAAGTACCGTGAAGCTACACGTAATGGCAAAGACTATTACGAAGTATATGATCATAAAACAAAAGCGGAATATGCATCAAAAGATATGATGTTGTTCCCTCGTTTATATTCAAAAACAGGCCATCACCCTCAACTTTATAGAGAGTGGGCAGGGATTGAAGCTGGTAAGAAACCAACATTCGGCAATAACCTTTATTACTTCTTCAGATATCAAATTGGCCACATGTACTTACGTTATTTCATGTGGAACTTTGCAGGTAGAGAAAGTGATGAAAAAGATGCTGGATACTTAAAACCTTGGGATGATCTAGAGGAACTTCCTGAGTTGTTAGCGGAAAATAAAGCAAGAACAAACTTCTACTTCTTGCCATTGATCTTAGGTCTTTTAGGTGTATTCTATCATTATAAGAAAGACGAGAAAAACTTCTGGGTAGTAATGATTATGTTCCTTACACTAGGGGTTGCATTGGTTGTTTACTTGAACTCTCCTCCTGTTGAACCAAGAGAGCGTGATTACATTTATGCCGCCTCCTTCTATGCCTTTGCCATCTGGATTGGATTCGGTGCATTGGCGTTAGCAGAATTCTTCTCGGAGAAAATGAGTACAAATGGCGCCATAGCGGGTATTGCCTTAAGTATGGTGGTTCCTGTATTGATGGGAGCAAAAGGATGGGACGGACATAACCGTTCGAATAGATTCCACTCAGTAGATCAGGCAAGAAATACATTAGCAAGTTGTGCACCTAATGCTATCTTATTTACAGGTGGTGATAATGATACATTCCCATTGTGGTATGTTCAGAATGTAGAGGAATTCAGAACTGATGTTCGTGTTGCGGTATTGAGTTACTTCAGTACGGGTTGGTATTTGGATCAGATGAAGCAAAAGCAATATGAATCTGAGCCATTACCATTATCGATCAGCAGCCATAATTATAGAGAAGGTAAAAACGATTATATCCCATTAGTGGAAGACGAAAGAGCTCAAAATGGTGTTAATCTAAAAGCTTACCTTGCTTCTATTGAAGCGAACAATCCTGTAACTCAAGTTGGATTACAAGGTGGCCAAACAACTGCAAAATTACTTTCAAGAATCTTTATCTTGGATGTGGATAGTGCAGCTGTTGTGAAGAGTGGTATTATTCCAAAAGGCATGGAAGGTAGAATCAAACCTAAAATGGCTTGGAGATTAAAAGGCGATAAGACATACATCTTCAAAAACGAATTGGCATTATTAGATTTGATTGCAACAAACAATTGGGAACGTCCAATTTACTTCAACAATACTTCTGCCAATACGATCAATATGGACCTAAGAAGTTACTTATTCTTAGAAGGTATGACGTATAGATTACTTCCTATCCAAGCAAATACATTTGGTGAAGTAGGTGAAGTGAGCACTGAAGTGATGTTGGAAAATATCAAAAAGTTTGCATTCAGAGGTATGCAAGATGAAAGTGTTTATTATGATGATGAGTACAGAAAATTCGGTGCAAATACTCGTAATAATATTTATAGACTTTCTGAAAAATTATACGTAGATGGTTTAGCCAAAGAAGATGATGAGAAGTTGAAGCTTTCAAAAGAAAAGCTAGACTGGATTCTTTCAATGGTGCCAGATACTACAATTCCTTACAGTTTCTATGCTCCTAAATATATGGAGTTGTACTTTAAGCTTGGAGCGACAAAAGAAGGTAGAGAAATCTATGAAACTCTTCTTAGAAGAAGTCAGGAAAATGTAAACTACTATGCGAAGACAGGTAGAGGTACAGAAAGCGTAGCTCGTAGAAGCTTGATTGTTTTACAGCAGATGGCTCAGATTTTTGAATCGAACTTGAAGCTTGTAAATGAGAGATTAGCTGAACGTGCTAGCAGTGAGGTAGATCCTTTATCAGGTGATATCATCAATGAAGTGCCTTCTTACTCAGAGCATATCACTTCAGAATTGTTCTATAAGAATCTTTCAACAGAGCAATTGAAAGAATTACAGAAGACTTTCAAAGCTGACGCAATTCAAACAAGAGAGGCATTTGAAGCTTCTTATAGAAATATGATTGGAGATAGATAAGTTGCTTTAAAACTGAAGCAATTGATCCATTTTCATGGAGATAATCAAAAAATCCACATTTACTTTAGGTAGATGTGGATTTTTATTTAACTGAATTTCAGATATTTTAAATAAATATTTAAAAATATTTAATAAAACTGTCACAAATCATTTACTCGAACTGTTTTAAGGTCAGAATTGAATAATTTATTGACTTCAATATCTTTCACATGTATATCATTATCGCATTTTTTATATTGCATTGGTACAGTTCGCTGTTCTTCCAAACTTTTTTCTTACATCGTTACGCCGCACATGCGATGTTTACGATGTCTAAAACAACTGAAAAAATATTCTTTGTTTTAACATATATCTTTCAAGGATCTAACTATCTGAGTGCTTATGGGTACGGTATTATGCACCGTATGCACCATGCATTTGCAGATACAGAAGAAGATCCGCATTCACCAAAATACTCACCAACATTGTTTGCTATGATGTGGCAGACAAAAAATATCTATACTGATATTTGTAAGGGCAGAGTGGTTGTAGACCCTAAATTCACGAAAAATGTTCCTGAATGGCATTCATTCGACAAGTTCGCTAGTAGCTGGGTAAGTAGAATTGGATGGGGGTTAGTATATATTGCAGTTTATGTTTACTGCTATACAACCTATGATTTATCACCATTTATCTTCTTGTTATTGCCAATTCACTTTTTAATGTCTCCAGTTCACGGAGCAATTATCAATTGGTTTGCACATATTTATGGTTATAGAAACTTTGAAGTAAATGATACTTCTACGAACTTCCTTCCTTTTGACTTCTTAATGATGGGAGAATCTTACCATAACAATCACCATGCAAGAGGTTCAAGAGCGAACTTTGGAGGAATTCGCTGGCATGAAATCGATCCTACTTATTTAATCATCGTTGTATTGGATAAAGTTGGAGTGATCAAATTGAAACAAACATCAGATAAAAAATCAGATACTGTGGGCAAGAAAACGGCAGTAGCGGGGTAATAGAAATCTGAAATTCACATAAAAAGAAAGAGTCATATTCTAAACAGAATATGACTCTTTTTTATTGGACCTCCCAGAATTCCCTAAGGAGGAGAAGTTAGAGCTTTTAAAGACTAAAAGAGTTTATACCTAATAAAATTGATATGAAAATTTACCTTTACGTAATTATTATGCTTTACCTTTTGTTATAGGTTACCCTGCAAAAGTCCTTATTTTTTCTTTTGAAGGTTTACACGATTTGGTAAATTATATGCACAAAATCGTCAAATTGAAAAAAGACGCTAGGGAATAAGATTTTTTTTTTTGAAGATTTACACCTTCCCCGTTTATCATTTTATAATAAATAGAGCCAGATTTAACTGTTTTTGAAAATGAAGAAATACACAATCATATCTAATGAAGACGCCCCTCATGAGAGCTATGAGAGAATAGCAGAAGATTTTAATGGAACATGGGACGGAATAGAGTTGTCTGTAGATAGTGATGATATGAAACTGAAAATTACTTCCTTTGAATATATGGAAGGAATGTATGTGGCTCATTTACAATTACACAGTAATACACAGCTTATCTATTCTAATGTTCCGAATAAGGATAGAAATTTTGTGATTCTTAGAATTGGATACTCTGGTTCTTATTCAAAGAAAGATAAGTTTAGACGGTTCAATCACGATGGTATATTTCTTTACAACGCCAATCAATTATTTAATATAGAATACCCTTTTCAGATCAGTTGTCAATGGATTACTATTCGTTTTCCATTAGAAGCATTTGACTTTTTTGACGAGGGAGAAAACTCTAAACTCAAGGAATTATTAAGTGTAAAAGGAGATTGGTTTCATTATTTTACGCTCACTCCTAAAATAGAGGGATACGTTAATGAATTGGTAAAAGCCAGTAGCAATAAGACCAAAAGGAAATTCTCCTACTTCTCTAGAGCCTTGGATATTTTGGGTGCATTAAAAGAGAAAATGGAAAAAGGAGAGATGACGAAGTCCAATATTAAAATACACCCTGAAGATTTTAGTAGTATGGTATTGCTAAAGGATAAAATACTATCTGACTTTACCGAACCTCCTAACCTTAATGACCTTAGCTTTGAGTTGGGAATGAGTATTTCCAAATTAAATAGAAATTTCAAAGCAGTTTATCAACTTCCTATTCTCCAATATTTCAATCAACATAGAACCGAAGAAACTTACCGACAAGTAAAGTACTCAGATAAAAGTCTCACCGAAATAGCAGACGATTTAGGATACAGTCACGTAGGTCATTTGAGTAGAACTTTCAAAAAACACTTTGGCTACGCTCCGTCCTCAATAAGAGGAACACTGCAATGAGGTAAGAATTAAGAGGTAAGAGGGAAGATACGAACCACCTCTTCCCTCTTAATTCTTCCCTCTTCCCTCTTCCCTCAAAATAAGTTTGCCGATATTTTGTATACGCTTGCTCTAATCTTGTAAATCTTTCAAAAAATAGTCCCTGATCTTTGTAATGTGATCGGAGCGTAATAGAAATGAATATTTATTCATCTATTCGTTTTGACTCAAAAATTACTGTTTACAAACTATTTCAATTTCTATAATGAAGAAGATTACAAGTTTAATGAAGTGGAGGCGTCTGTCTCAATACTTTATCATTATCAATTGCTGTTTACTTTCTTTTCAAACCTTAGCTCAAGAAAAGAAAGAAGATCTAGTGGGCGTCAAAGGGGCAATTAACCCTCAGCAGATGAATGCTAGACAATTAGTAGGACAAGAATTAATCGATGATGCTTTTCCTAATTCCATTCCCATTTTTGGTTCGAAGTCGAGAATCAAGTTTGGTGGTTATGTGAAGATGGATTACATCCAAGATTTCAATTATATCGGTTCTGCTTATGAATTCGAAAGTGCTACAATTCCAATTAAAGGTTCACCTGAATCTTACCTTAAAGGTCAGTCTACATTCCATGCTAAAGAAACACGTTTCAACGTTGACTTTAGAACGGTGGTTAAAGGACTAAGGTCTGGTAAGGAAATGCCATTACAAATTTTTATTGAAATGGATTTCTTTGAAGACGATCCTTCATTATATCGTCAACCACGTTTACGTCATGCCTATGGTGTATTTGGAAATATCCTTGCGGGTCAAACATGGTCTATTAATGCCGATTTAAGTGCAATTCCAGGTATTATTGACTTTGCAGGAGGTGATGGAACGTATGGCGATCGTGTAATTCAAATCCGTTGGACCGATAAAATCACAAAGAACTTAAGTTATACGGTAGGTATGGAAGGACCAAAAAGTGGTATCGATAACCCTTATGAATTAGAAGGAGTTGCACGCACTACTATGCCTACGTTTGCTGGTAATGTGAGATGGGAAATGAATAAGTTTTCCCATATGCAGTTAGGTGCTGATGTATTTCAACATCATTGGCAAGGCGGTCAATATGGCCCAACGCAAAAAGCGTATGGTTACGGTATTAACCTAACAGGACGATTTGTATTGGACAAAAAACATCGTAATTCATTGATGTTTGGTGCCTCTACAGGTAAGGGTGCTGGACATAGAATATTATTCTTAGAGTTTTCCCCAAGTGATGGTGTGATTTCTGACAATCAATTGGAATTACTCAATGCCCATCAAGCTTATATCGGTTATAATCATTACTGGACGAAGAGCTTAAATACAACCGTTGCTGCTTATTATGCTTCATTGAATACAGTGGATTACCAACTAGACGAAACCACTCAACAAGGAGGTACATTCCACGCCAACCTAGTTTGGATGCCTTATACCAATGTATCATTTGGTGTAGAATATATGCACGGTGTTCACGTCGTAAAAGATGGAAGATACGGTCAGGCGAATCGTCTTCAGTTTATGACAAGATTTAGAATTCCTTAAATAAAATAATTGATGCTAAAAACAAGTATTGCAAACTAATTTTCGAATGTTTATACCATTTAGGTTTCTGAGATCTTTTAAGCACGAATGACGTTATCACTTCAAATTCTAACCAATGAAAAGATTACAATTTTAGTTTGGTAGTACTTCCTTCGGCCTTGAAGGGAAAAGCGTGAAGAATTTCATGAAATGAGCCGTTAGAAATGATTTTGTTGTTTGAGCTTTAGCGAGTTTAAAATCATTTAGGCGAGAGTAATGGAATTTAGCTTTTGACTTCTAAGCCTTGACTTTTTTGCTTCGTTTTTGTGTTAAGACAAAAATGAAGAAGAAAGAAGTTTGAAAGAATAATATAAAAGACTTGTAGATAGTCATAATAATTTAGTTTGTATTAAAACAAGAGGTATTGAAAACGATTTCCGATTTCTTATAACTACAATCTCAAATCTTGTAAATCATTCAATTTCAATACCCTGATATTTGTATCATCAACAAAACGAAAAATACATTTTAAATAAAAAATCAATCTAAAAGAAAATGAAAAATCAAACAAAACGTTTCTCAACAGCTAAAAAACAAATCATTAAATTTTCATCCATCTTATTGCCAATCAGCATGATGTTCAATACAAATTGTACTACTTCAAACGCTCAAGAAGAACATGAAGTAACAGTTCCAAAATCGGAAAAATATATTAGTAAAATTACAGAAGTTACTACTCCAATCTCTAAAGTGAAAGACGGTTTTCCATTAGATTTTATCAGAGAAACACATAGAAACTTCAGTACTCCCAATTGGCAGGCGGCAGGTGATCAATCAGTGTATATCAATATGAATATCCCAGAGTTTATCAATGTAGATATTGCAATGCCTACACATGAAGAACGTCATTTGGAGCGTAAAATTGATGCTGATTTAGGAAATACAAAATTCACTTTAGAAGACGGGTCTGAAACTCCTACTTTAAATGAATATCTAAATGATGATTACAATAGAGTACAAGGGATCATCATGGCACATAAAGGAAAAGTAATTTTTGAAGCTTATCCTGGTATGAAACCAACAGATTATCATGTATGGATGTCCGCTTCGAAAACAACAGTAGGTACATTGGCGATCTTGCTGGAAAGTGAAGGGAAATTGGATCTTGAAAAACCAATTACTTATTACGCAAAAGAATTAGCCGGAACAGCTTGGGATAAAGTATCCGTGAAGAATGCTTTGAACATGGCTTCTGGTTTGGACTTAGAAGAAACAACAGCGGCGTTCTCTGATCCTAATAGCTGGATTGAACAGTATTTTGCTTCTTTATTCGATATTGAAGGAACAGGTGACGGTTGGATTGAGGTGATGCGTAGAGTAAAACCAATTGAAGGTGAAGAGCCAGGTGATCGTTTCCGTTATTCAACGGCCATTACACAAGCTTTAGTATTGGCAATAGAAAGTGCGACAGGTCAAGCTTACAAAGATGTATTCAATGAAAAAATTTGGTCTCAAGTAGGTGTTCATAATCAGTTTATGGTGGGCTTAGCCTCCGATTACCATGCCGTGGGTGGTGGATTAGTCAACACTACTATTGAAGATGCATTGAAATATGCTATGATGTATACACCTAGTTGGAATGTGGTATCTGATAAAAGAGTAGTTACGCCTGAGATCTTAGAAAGAATCAGAACTTTAGGCGATCCAAAAGCTTACCAAGGAAGTGAAGAGGAAGGATATAGCTTAGAATGGACTGGTGATATTGGCGAAAGAAACTCTGCACAGTGGGATCAAGTTTGGGCTGATGGAGCGATGTTCAAGCACGGTAACATGCACCAAGGTATTTATGTTGATGCTGATAGAGATTTCTGTGCGTTTGTATTTTCAAACACACCTAATGAAAGATCAGATAAAGCTCCAGGTTTTATGCGTGCAGTTGCGAAAAAAGTAGCTGATCAATAAGAAAATATAGATTTATTAAATAGGATAGTAATTAGCTCATCAGGAGAGGTCTACGGACTGATTCTGATGGGCTTTTTGTTTATAAAAATTTTTGATGTAAAGGCGAAATTTAACGAAATCGTGCAAGTAGAATAAATATTTTGTACAAATAGTATGAAAATTAATTGAAGATCTTTGAGGCATAGAATGATACAAGCAGACTATCAATTATCACACAACTTAGGTGGGTTGAGTTAAAATGAAATCTCAATACAGCTACTGTCTTGAGACTAGGTTTACAACCTTTAAAAACTAAAACCAATTTAATGTAAACCAAAAGAGAATTTTAATAACCAACAATTTAATTTATCATGAAAAAGAATACACTAAAATCCATTGCTTTTGTGGCTTTATTTCTACTGTTTATAGGTTGTGATGATGCCGGAAATACGAAACAAAAAACTACAGGTTTTGATGTCGTAATCTTGAACGGTAGAGTAATGGATCCAGAAACAGATTTTGACGAAATAAGAAATGTCGGCATTAAAGATGGTCAGATTGAAATCATTACTTTAGAGAATATCTCAGGAAAAGATACGATTGATGCCACTGGGCATGTGGTTGCTCCTGGTTTTATCGATATACATTCTCATATTTCAGATGTTCCATTTGGACAAAAAATAAGTTTAAGAGATGGAGTGACTACGCCACTTGATATGGAGGCAGGTGCCTATCCTGTAGACAGTTGGTATGGAAAATTGGAAGGGAAGTCTCAGACCAATTATGGTGCAACCGTATCTGCTGCAGGAATTAGAGAGCAAATGGCTAATCCTCACTATGATACTAAAACGAGCTCTGTTTTATTAGATGCATTTGATCCACATAGTTGTAGTCACTTAGATATGCACTTTACCTCTTGGCGTCCAAATGATGCTGAAATCGATACCATGGAGCAAATGATGGAAGAGGGTTTAAGCCAAGGAGCAATAGGTATCGGCGCCGTGACAGGTTATATGACAAAAGGGACGACTAGCCGTGAAACGATGATGTGGCAAAGATTAATGGGTAAACATAATCTAGCAACTGTTTTACACGGAAGGTTTTCAAGTCAGAATCCACCAGCAACAGGTATTTTGGGAACTCAGGAAATGTTAGCTAGCCAAGCGGCTTACGGTGGTGGCCTTTACGTTTGCCATATTCATCAACAAGCTTTAAATCTAACACCCTATATTTTAGATTTAGTAGAAACTTGTAGAGAAAAAGGTCAAGATGCAGTCGCTGCAATTTATCCTTATTGGCAGGGGTCAACCATAGCAGGTGCAGATTATTTAAAGCCTGAAAACTATCAGGAAAATATGGGACGTCATTTTGATGATATCATCGAAGTGGCAACAATGAAACATCTTACAAAAGAACGTTATGAAGAATTGATGAAAACCAATCCAGGAACCTCGGTGATCTTTGGAGGTGTAGAAGAACAAGTAATGTTGAAGGCTTTAGCGGATCCAAGAACAATGGTTGAATCGGATGCTGTGCCATTGACAATTACGGCTACAGGAAACCTAGCGTTGGATTGGGATACACCTTATGAAAACTTACAAGGACATCCACGTGGAGCCGGTACGCATGCGAAGGTGTTAAGATTAGTAAGAGAGCAAAATCTAATGCCTTTGATGTTGGCGATCTCAAAAATGAGTTATATGCAAGCTCAGTTTTTAGAAGACAATGGATTGGATGTAATGGCAACAAAAGGTAGAATTCAAGAAGGTATGGATGCTGATATTACTATTTTCCATCCTGATCAAGTGAAAGATAATGCAACCTTCGAACAAGGAGGTTTACCGTCAACAGGTATTCCTTATGTTCTTGTAAATGGAACCATTATCGTTAAAGATTCTAAGGTTCAAAAAGGAGTTTACCCAGGAAAACCGATTAAGAGTGTCTATTAATTTATAGAAATTAAATAGTTAAAAGCTCATCAGAAGAAGTCTGCGGACTGATTTTGATGGGCTTTTCTTGTTATATCAAATAATCCAATCTGCCGACATCTTGTATACGCTTGCTTTTTTCTTGTAAATGATTCCACCCTCAAAGAAGGATATTTGTATATCATTAATAATCAATCAAATTACTAAGAAAATGAAAAGCTTAAATCAACAATCTCAAGAAAACAATATCATTGAAGCAAATGCTGAGAATTTAAAAAGCAATATCCCTTTGAATAAAACACAAGAGGTGAGCCAATTCTTTAATCAGCCAGAGAATAAAGTAAAGATGCAGTTTCCTAACGAAATGTCATCTTATGCATGGATAGAGCAATCAAAATATTATCCGACAGCACAAGTACCAAGAAGTGGTCAAGTAAGTGAATTGCCTTACAATGTAAATGCAAATATTGGAGAGATTCAGTATAAGAATAAAGACGACAATATGGTGAGTGTCAACCAACACTTTGATACGAAACCTATTGATGCAATGGTAGTCGTAAAGAATGGTGAAATTGTTTATGAGCGTTATAAAACAATGAAGCCAGATGAAAAGCATCTTTGGTATTCAGTGTCTAAAGTAACAGGAGCATTGATGTTGGCTTTTCTTGAATATGAACAAAAAGTAGATGTCAATAATTATGTTTCTTTCTACTTACCAGAATTGAAAGATTCCGTTTGGGATACTGTAAAAGTAGAAGAAGCATTGGATATGGCTACTGGCTTAAATGGCACTGAGCACGATGAGGAAATTCAGAATTCAAGAACTGATCCTGATCAAATTTGGTACCGTTGGGCGGCAACTTCAGCAGTGGGTATTTTGCCAGATGTAAAAGGTAGAAATGAAACTTGGGTGGATGTTTTAAGATCTATGGAAAGAAAAACTCCAGGTCATCAGAAGTTTGAATATAACTCTATCAATACTTTCGTAATCAACCGTATTGCTGAGAGAGTAGCAGACAAACCATTGAACGAAATGTTTGCAGATCGTATCTGGAGTAAAGCTGGAATGGAGCATGATGCCTTTTATATGATGAGTCCTTCAGGAAATACTTTAGGTTTTTTAGGGGTAAATTCAAGCCTTAGAGATCTAGCAAGATGGGGAATGGTATTTACACCAAGTTGCGAAAAAATTGCAGGAGAAGCACTTGTCCCACAAGAAATCATGGATAAGTTTTATGATAACAGATTTGTAGAAATGTATGATAAAGGGTGGATTGGTAAACAAAACACAGTT
Source organism: Flammeovirga sp. SJP92 (assembly GCF_001583495.1). Taxonomy (GTDB): domain Bacteria; phylum Bacteroidota; class Bacteroidia; order Cytophagales; family Flammeovirgaceae; genus Flammeovirga. Next base: position 200,069 of record NZ_LQAQ01000100.1, read on the forward strand.
TCTTTCTATGATGAAGCAGGCAAAATCTACAATAGATATCAATGGGATGCTATTATGTCTGATGGAGATTTGTATAAAAAAGGAGTAGGAGGACAAGGTGTCTACATATCACCAGAAAATGATACAGTAGTAGCATGGTTCTGTACTAGTGATGGAGAAAACCAAGAAGAAGCAATGGCAAGAGCAATTGTCAAAGCGATTAATGCATAACAATGAGCAATAATGTAAGGGTCCTGATTTATATCTCTTTTGGTGATGAAGGAGGTAGATGGAAGGTATTGAATTGATTGATAAGCTCATCAGAAGAGGTCTGCGGACTGATTTTGATGGGCTTTTTTGGTATAATTCTAAATTCAATCTGCCGAAATTTTGTATACGCTTGCTCAGATCTTGTATATCATTCCTTCTAAAAACCATGACCTTTGTTTCATAAGCTATTAAGCAAAGAGGTACACTAACACTTCTTTGAATTATCATACTATTAAATATTCAATCAAAATGAAAAATCTAAAAAAAGTTACTGTTTTCACTGCTAAAAAAATTCGTACTATGGATCAAGGAAACCCAGAAGCGGAAGCAATAGCAGTGCTTGATGGAAAAATATTATCAATAGGTACATTAGAATTTATGAAGCCTTGGCTTGACAGGTATGATGTTACTTATGACGATACATTAAAAGATAAAATTATTCTTCCTGGTTTAATCGAACCACATTCTCACTGTTGGATGTCAGCAGGTTTTCTAGGTTTAGATTATATAGGCCCACTTCCTTGGCCAGGTTTGAATGGTATCAATCCACCTCACCCTCATTATGAAGATGTGATTGAATATTTAAAAGAAATTGATGCGAAGAAGGAAGACCCGAACGAACCAATCATTGCTTGGGGTTTTGATCCCGCCAATCAAGGAGGAAGTTTAGACCGTAAAGTTTTGGATGCTATATCTTCTACTCGTCCCATTTTTGTGATTGGCTTTGCTCCTCACTTTGCTTATTTAAATTCCCCTGCCATTGAGATGGCAAATATTCCAGAAGGCTTACAATCTCCTCATATTTTGAGAGAAGAAAACGGTGAATTGAAAGGTGTTTTCTTGGAATCTGATGGAGCTAAATTAGCCATCGCACCAATTATAGATGTTATCTCAGAATTGGGAGGAGAAAAAGGTTTGAAGTTTATGAGTGGAATTGGTCACCGTGCAGGTATCACCACTATTGCCGATTTGATGTTTGGTGTTTTGAATTATGATGAAGAATTAAAAGATCATGTCAATGCAACTAACGATCCTGAATTTCCAATTCGTATGTCATTAACTCCACATGCGATGTCGATGACATTAGCTCACGGAGATAAAGCACCAGAATTTGTAAAAGGGTTGAAGCAATATGAAACGGATAAGTTATTTTTCACAGGAGTAAAATTCTTGAGCGATGGTTCTTTCCCGTTGATGGGATCTCAAGTCAACTTCCCAGGTTATTTAGATGGAGGAAATGGTGTAGATGGAGATGCTTCTTTCAAAGAAATGCTTCCTTATTGGAAAGCTGGTTTTCAAATTCACTGTCATGCAAACGGCGATTTGGCTTTAGATAATTCTTTAGATATGCTAGCCAAATTACAGGAAGTTCATCCTCGTTTTGATCATAGATTTACCATAGAACATTATGCGATTAGTAATCCAATGCAAGCAAGAAGATTGAAAGCATTAGGAGGCTTGGCCAGTGTCAATAACTACTTCTCGCATTTTAGATCATTATTGCATTCTGAACATGCATACGGTCCTGATAGAGCACAGAGAGAAGCACGTTTGGGATCATTAGAAAGAGAAGGAGTTATCTTCGCTTTGCATTCAGATTACCCACAAGTAGTAGTACCAATGCATCCACTAACAGCAGTGTATGCTGCAGTCACAAGAATTGCTGAAGATGGAAAAACAGTGGTAGCAGAACACGAAAGAATTGGTGTAGAAAGAGCATTACGTGCGGTGACGATTGATGCTGCTTACATCTTAGGATTGGAGGATAAAATTGGTAGCCTTGAACAAGGAAAAATGGCAGACTTTACCGTATTGGATCAAGATCCGATGGAAGTTGAGCCAGAAGAAATCAAGGATATTCCAATCTGGGGAACGGTATTAGGTGGTAAAATCAATAAATGCTAGTAAGATGAATTCGATTAGAAAGACAATGACGAATCCATTGGATCAAGCTTTGGATGCAAGACAAACAATGTCGGGGTTAATATTTGCCGCTATGGCATTGAGAAATAAAAATACAGCACCTGTAAAAACAATTCCTCTTACCATTTTAGGAGGTTTTCTTGGAGCAGGAAAAACAACAATGCTCAATCACATCCTTCAAAATCCAGTAGGTAGAAAGATTACCGTTTTGGTTAATGACTTCGGAAAAATCAATATTGATGCTACAATGGTAGAATCGCAAACAGATGATATGATTAGCCTGACCAACGGTTGTGCATGTTGTGCGGTATCAAGCGATTTAACGAAAACATTAATCGACATTTCTGAAAAAGAAGAACAACCTGATGCCATTATTCTTGAATGTAGTGGTGTAGCAGAACCGGGTTCTATAGCACAAATCGTTTTGTCAAATAAAGCAATTCGATTGGATGGGATCATTACTTTGGTAGATGCGGAGACGTTTTTTGAACGTTTGGAAGATGAATCAAGCCAACAATTATTCATCAATCAACTGACTTCTGCAGATATCATTTCCATTGGTAAAACAGATTTAGTTTCTGAAGAAGAAAAACAAAAAATCAACCAATGGATCGCAAAACATCAACCCAATAAAGCTGTTTTGGAAACAGTGGAAGGTGATGTGCCTACTGATGTGATATTGGGCGTTGAGGCGGATCATAATTTGGAAGATGAAAAAACAAAATCCATCAAAAAAACGAATCACAAGCACACATTTGAGAGCGTTAGTTTTTCATTTGATCAACCCTTTAAGGAAGAAAAGATCAATGCATTTATAAAGAATTTACCCGCTCATATCATCAGAGCAAAAGGAATTTTGCAGATAGACAGTGATTTGAATAAAAAAATGATCTATCAAAGAGTAAGCAAACGCTGGTCATTGAAAAGTGATGAACAATGGGGTAGTGAAACGCCTATTTCCCAATTGGTATTTATTGCCAACAAAGGAACATTAGATAAAGAGCAATTAGAAAAGAGCTTGAGAGAAGCAATAGTTTGATAATAGTAGTAATGAAAATGCTCATTAGATAGAGAGTCACCATTTCATCTGATGGGCTTTTCTTTTCTCACACTTTCCATCTCATTTAATCTATTTAAAATATGAATACCCTAAAAAAAGAATTTTACAGATACACTGACCAAATAGGCATTACAGGCTCATTTATATGTTTAATCCATTGTATTATCACTTCGGGCTTGATGATAGGTAGTACAGTGATGTCAAATGCATCCCATCATCATGAACACGCGCATCATCATACTTTAGATGTATGGGGAATGATCGATTTGTCAATGGTAGTGGTCAGTGGCATTGCTGTTTATTTTTCCACATTAAAATCTACTGATGAAGAATTTCAAAATAAGCTGATGTGGGCAACATATATTGTTTATAGTTTTTGTATGCTTTCAAAATATATGGGTTTTGAACCTGTTGGCTTGACTTACCTTTCTTACCTCATGTCTTTCTCTCTAATAGGGATGCATACAGTGAATCTGAAAAGGTGTGCTCATTAATATTGGTGTATGTCCCTTTGGTTCATTTTGCCCAAATCATACAACCGCATGGAGATTTCTTGTAAATAGTTCGCTGATAAACAAAGCATCTTTGTATATCAATCAATCTCATCAAGAAAATAAAACTATGAACAATTTAGATATTTACTATACACTTGGTATGCTTGGAACTGTTGCATTTGCAGTGACGGCAGTATTGGCAGTTATTCCAAAACAAATTGATTTATTCGGTGCTATCGTAATGGGTATTGTCACTGCCGTTGGTGGAGGAACCATTAGAGATATGATTTTGGGAGCGCCTGTCTTTTGGGCATCAGACCTTAATTATATATGGGTGGCAATTGCCTCAAGTATTGTTGCTTTTTATGGTAATCAATTTATGTCTAGAAAAAATATATATGCCCTAATGCTTTATTTGGATGGCATCGGTATTGCCATGTTTGTGATTCAAGGAGCAGACAAAGCGTTGGCTTTGGACTTTGCATTGCCGGTAGGACCAGTCTTATTAGGTTTGATTACTGCGATTGGAGGAGGTATTACCAGAGATGTATTAGCGGGGAATACGACGCTTTTATTGAAGAAAGAACTTTACGCACTGCCTTTGACCTTTGGAGTAATCCTTTACTTAATATTGATTCAGGTGTTTCCTGAGAAAGTAAAATTACTGGGAACATTGTGTGCAACACTTACTTTCTTTATTCGTGCAGCTGCTATTCATTGGAAATTACATGTTCCAAAGTGGATGCTGACGCAAAAAAGGGGTATTTTCTCTAATTGATCAAAATGTGTCAATAGCTTATGCTTTCGTGTAAATAGTTTGATGTAAAACATGTGACATTTGTAACATAATCAGTGAGCCACACAGCTCGCAACTAATAAATCAAAATACTATTTATCAAAATGAAAAAGCTATTATTATCATCATTGTTAGCAGGTGCTACTTTATTACAAGTAAATGCCCAAGATGTAAAAGATCAAAACGCAGAAAACAAAATGACGCCCATTAAAGAGGTAGTCAGCGGTTTTCCAAAAGATTATGCAGAGCATGCTATTTCGACCTCATTTAATACTTGGCTCCAAGGTGGAGACGAATCGCTTTACTTCCAGATGAAGACTTCGGAGTTTTTACCGACTTCCATTGTCCCAAGGCGTATTCCAACTATGGAACTGGAAGAAAATATAAGACCTGAAGTTGGAGCTATTGAAGCTGAAACCATTAATTCTGGAAAGATGTCATTGGATGAGTTCTTAGCAGATCCAGAGTTTAGAGCGCAAGGTTATTTGGTTATCCATAAAGGAAAAGTCGTTTATGAATCTTACCCAGGAATGCGACCTTCAGATTCTCATGCTTGGATGTCTTGTGCAAAACCAACTGCCGGTTTATTGGTGGAGTTATTAATCAATGAAGGGAAAATAGATGATAGCCTTCCAATCTCACATTATGTAGAAGAATTTAAAGGAACCGCTTGGGAACATGTTACAATCCATCAGATTTTGCACATGGACTCAGGGCTTGATATAGATGAAACGGCTGAAACACGTGCTAATCCTGACGCATTTGCTCATCGTTACTATTTATCGGAATTCAATCAACCTTATAAAGGTAAAAAAGAGAAATTTATTGATGTAATGGCAAGTGCTCAGCCTGGCGAAGGTTCTGGGAAGAAATTTGTCTATACTTCGGCACATACTGAGGCATTGGTATTCTTAGTGGAGGCTGTAACAGGTGAGCGTTGGAGCCAAGTGTTTGATGAAAAAGTTTGGTCAAAAATGGGTGTAGAAGGTCCATTGCAAGTACAAACTACAGTTGATGGTGTAGCATTAGCTCACGGTGTAATTGGTAGTAGAATGCGTGATATGGCGAGATTCGGTATGCTTTATACACCAAGCTGGGATAAAATTGCAGAGGAACAAGTAGTGACTGAAGAAACGTTGGATCGTATTCATAGCGATATGAGAACACATGAGTTCTTAATGGCAGGTGAAGACGGACCCGTATTCGCGGATTGGTTAGAAGCAGGTCACCCAACTTTTGCTGGTAACTCACGTCAGTGGGATGTATTATGGCCTGACGGTGATATGTGGAAAGGGGGAATGCAAACACAAGGATTGTACGTTTCTCCATCAAAAGATCTTGTGATTGTATATATGTCAACAGCCGTTCAAGACCACTCTTTACACCGTTTTGTGCGTAAAGTAGCCAACTCTGGTTTATTTGAATAATCAAGAAACGATTAATTATAAGTTTAACGTCTTGCCTTTCGGGGTGAGGCGTTTTTGTGTTTCGGGCAACATGGCTAGTTTTAACTATGGAGTCCAAACATAAATTCATTTTGACCGAATCTTGTAAATAGTAGAAAAGATCTTGTAAATAATTCAAGTGGCAACAAGTGATATTTGTATCATGATCATTGAGTAATCGCTCATTGAAAATCAATCTAATTACTATTTCAAAGGATAATGAAAAAATTACTATTATCAACATTGTTAGCAGGATCAGTTATGTCACAAGTAAATGCACAAGGAACAAATGTTCACGAAACTGAAGGAGATTACAGAACTCCGATTAAAGAATTTGCAAATGGTTTCACACAAGAGCAAGTTCAAAAATTTAGAGACAATTATAATTTACCTCATTTATTAAAAGGTGGAGATGATGCCGTTTGGTGGGGATTAAGAACTTCAGAATTGTTCAATACGGCATTACTTGAGCCCAATCACAAAATGGAACTGGTTAAAAATATTAATCCAGCGGTAGGAGAGGTCAAAGCTCACACCAAGCATTTTGGAGAGATCTCATTAAACGATTTTATGGTGCATCCACATAGTTATGCACAAGGTTTCTTAGTGGTTCATAAAGGTGAAATCGTCTTTGAAAACTATCAAGGAATGACAGAAAGCGATCATCACGTTTGGATGTCAGCAGCGAAGATTATTCCTGGTCTTGCCGTAGACTTATTGATTTCAGATGGAAAAATAGATCAAGAAAAAACAATAGGGCATTACGTCCATGATTTTAAACATACAGGTTATGGCAATGTCAAAGTGAAAGATGTGATGGACATGACGCCAGGTCTTAACTCAGAGGAAAATGATGAGACGCGTTCTGATCCAAACTCTATTGCAACAAGATTGTTTCTTGCTGAATTAGATTTGCCTTACAACGGTAAAAATGAAAAAGTAAGAGATGTATTAAAAGAAGCAAAACAAACGCACCCTGCTGGAGAGAAATTAGAATATGGTTCTTCGCATACGCAGATGCTAGTTTTATTGGTTGAGGCAGTTTCAGGAAAACCATTTGCAGAATTTGTAGACCAAAGAATTTATTCAAAAATGGGAGCAGAATCGACCCTAAACATACACCTTTCGCCAAATGGTGTAGCAATAGGTCACGGTATTGTATCCAGTAGACTTCGTGATATGGCAAGAGTGGGCATGTTGTATACACCAAGTTGGAATAAAACGGCTATAGAGCAAGTGGTTTCTCCTGAAATCATCAGTCGTATTCAGAATGGTACAAGGTCAAGAGAGTTTTACAGAAAAGGCTTTGATGGTCCTGTATTCATTGACAGGTTAGGTGATGATAACGTGATTTCAAATGCAAGACAGTGGGATGGCGTTTGGGAAGATGGTGATTTTTGGAAATCAGGTCTCCAAAGTCAAGGGATCTATGTTTCTCCTAAAAAAGATTTAGTGATTGTATTCTTCTCTACTAATGTGCCAGATGATTCTATACATAGATACGCACGTCAGATTGCCAATTCTGGTTTGTTTGAAGAGGTAGAATAAGTACTAGGACAGAAGATTGTGGTGATATGAATATTTCATTTTGATGAAAATTAAAATGGGTACTCATTAGAGGTTTTTATCTTGGTATTCGTACCAAGGTAGAGCCTCTTTTAAAACAACTTTCTTTGAAGGGTTTAATCTATCAGTATCAGCCAACAGTTGAAGAGAAGCAATTAACATTCTCATTTTTAAAGACTCAATTATATTCTCATGAAGAAATTAATATTAATCACATTGTTATATTGTGTTGCCAATCATTATGTCTTCTCCCAAGAAGAGCAGACCGTATTAATTGAAAATGCAAATATTTTTGACGGTACAGCAGACACTCTTGCTATGGATATGTCGGTGTTAGTCAAAGGAAATAAAATTGAAAAAATCGCAAAAAAAATAAAAGCTCCCAAAGGTGCACAAGTTATAGATGCGAATGGAAGAACGCTCAGCCCAGGTTTTATTGGCACACATGAGCACTTGATGTTTCAAATGTCAGCAGGTGAATTGTTGACCTCAGACACAAGATACTTCGCTTATGTAGCCACCTCTACCGCAAAAAAATACTTGTATAGTGGTTGGACTTCCGTAAGAGATGCCGCTGGAAATACCTTTTCACTTAAAACAGCAATAGATAAAGGAATTGTAGAAGGTCCTCGTATTTATGCTTCAGGAGCCATGATTTCACAATCGGCAGGGCATGCAGACCATTGTCTTGGATCAAATCACTCTTCGATTATCAGTGAAGATCATGATATTTTAGTTGAGTATGGTGATATGGCTGTCGTAAATGGTGTGCCTAAAGTATTGGAAGCGGTAAGGGAACAACTTCGTTTTGGTGCCAATCAGATTAAAATCGCTGTTGGTGGAGGTACAGGTTCGTATGCAGATCCGTTAGATGTTGTGGAGTTTACACCTGAAGAAATTAAAGCAGCTGTTCAAGCAGCAGGTGACTACAATACGTATGTGATGGCACATGTCTATAATAATGATGGGATTAGAAGAGCCATTGAATGTGGCGTAAAAAGTATTGAGCATGCCAATTTGGTAGATGAAGCAACATTGCAATTGATGAAAGATAATGATGTATGGTTATCTGCTCAAGTAGGTGTTTACACATTCATTCCTCATGGTTACACAGAGGATCAAGCCAACAAGCACAGACAAGCTTATGCAGGTATCGACAACATGTTTAAAGCGGCAAAGAAGATAGGTTTTGATAAAATTGGATTTGGTACAGACATTATCACTGACCCTTCAAGAATAGATGCTTTGAATGATGAGTTTATCTTCAGACAAGATTGGTTTACCAACGCTGAAATTCTTCAACAAGCCACTTCTAAATCAGGTGAGCTCTTAGGAATGTCTCACCGTTTCAGTCCTGGTAAAATAGGAGTAATTGAAGAAGGTGCAGTAGCAGATATTTTATTGATTGATGGTAACCCATTGGAAGACTTGAAAATCCTCCAAGACCCTGAAAACAACCTTCATTTGATCATGAAAGATGGAAAGATCTTTAAGAACTTAGTGAAATAAACGACCATAATTAGGACTAAAACCAACTGTATTAAGGTATTATCTTGTAATGAGGTAATACCTTTTTTGATATAGAATAAGTGTTGCCGATTTTATACAACTACTTGCCGATATCTTATAACTCAAACCTTTTTCAATTGGTTAATTTTGAAGTACCAAAAGAGTAGAGAGCATTCATATTCTTTTGAATTAAGTTAAGTTGAAGAAAGCCCAAAAATAAAACTATTACTCTTTTTAGCAACCAGGTGAATTCATTACTAAACTATAGTATTTGAATTGACCTTTTTGTGTCATTCATAAATAAGACCGTGTAAATCATTGGGTAGCAATCTTTCTAGTTTTGCAATATGATATTAAAAAGGAACAACATATTGTACACCATGATTGAAGTCATGGGCTAGTGATTCCAACAACACTAAAGTGCTGTCTTCGTTTCCAACCTTTAAGACTTTAGTCTTGATTAGGTTGCCCTATCACCTGCCCATAGTTTTAACTATGGTGCACGAAACACAAGGAATGAAGAAAATGGATCGTATTGTGTTTTTTATGGTGGTCAGGCGAACGTTGCAATGCAACATCCCTACAACTGTATTCATCATAAATGATATTCCTCTTTAATATTCCAACAACTTGATTACAAAATTATTTTGAATGCTGTTTTATGAAAACTATACAACTATTCATCCTTGCGTTAGTATTGATGGCAGGGGATTTATTTGCACAAGGTTTTATTTCTGACCAAATCACCAAAAATAAAGACGGAATAGCCCTTGAAGATTCTACATTTATTGGGTCTTGGCCCATGTTTGGAAAAGGAAATGTAAGAATGAAAATCGGGGGTTATATGAAAAACGATTTTGTCTACGATGTCAATGGAACAAGAGATAAAACACAGTTTTTAATGTCCACCATTCCTGTACAAGGAGAAGCGGATTATGGAAGTACGGGTTATGTAAGTTTTTTCTCCAAAGAAACAAGAATTAATCTGGACGTCAGGAGTAAAGTCAATAATACGCCTGTACAGATGTTTTTCGAAGGCGATTTCTTTTCTTCAGTAGGAAATCAGTTTAGAATTAGACATGCTTATATCAAAGTAGGAGGATTTACATTTGGACAAACATGGACCAACCTTACTTTCTTAGAAACACTTCCCTTTATTATAGATTTTGCCGCTGGTGATGCTCTGTTTGGAGGTAGATCTAATCAGATAAGATATGAGACTAATATCAACAAAAATTGGCTTTTCGGTGCAAGTATTGAATACCTTGAAAACATGGGTATAGAAAATCCAAATACTTTAAATGGTGTGGCTCAAGCCCAACTTCCATTAGTCTCCATGAAATTTATTTATAGTAAGAACAATACAAAACTATTTTTCGGTGCAAGTGCCGCTCAACTGCATTGGACGGGAGGTCCTGAAGGTAAAAATGCTTCCACACCACAATTGGATGTGATTTTTGGAGGTAGAAGACAGATTGATAAAAAGAATTCAGTGTCTTTCAATGTAAATTATGGTGTGGGTTCAGGTGAAAATATCTTAGCGTTTATAGGCAGTAATGCCAATGCAGTACTCACACAAGATGGCGAATTGGTGGCCATGAAATCTTTTTCAGCCTTGGTGGGCTACACGCATCACTGGAATGAAAAATGGTCTTCCAACTTTTCCTATGCTTACGGTTGGCTGATGGATATTCCAAATTCAAGAGATCCATTTGCCTTGAAAGCGGGAGGTATTTCTCATGTCAATTTAGTTTGGCAACCATTAAAATATTTCTCAACAGGTATAGAATATATGAGAGGAGCACAGAGAACGGCCAATAGTAGTTTTGGTGTAGCCAATAGAGTACAGTTTATGACCAAGTTTGATTTCTAATTATATAATTGATCAAAATATAAAAGAACTATAAAAATAAATCTAAAGTATTGTGTTAAACTATTACTAAGTCATGTAATTACAATCACTACTACTATGTTCAAAGTATAGGTATAAAAGATAATGTATAAGAGGATGTTCGGAATATATATTTTAGCAGTGAAAATTTCCAATTTCAGATTGTGGGAAAATTAATTTTAGAGAAAATAGTGGTCCTATAATTGATGAAATTAATAAACTTACGTTTTGAAAGGGGGATTTTTTACTAAAAGAGATGTTTCAAACATGCTCTTACCTCTTCTATCAAATTTATGATGACTTAGAAGAGTTGGCTTACTAATACTTAAGGAAATAAAGAGTATTAAAAATCCCTAAACTCCCTTATCAAAAACTCAGGAGATAATATCCCTCTTGATTTTTGATAAGGGAGTTTTTTATATTCTCGCGATTCAAAATATAGTTTCCAATTACTCATCAATCAAAAACTACCAAATTGCCATTTTCTTTCAAGTACCTGACGATTCTTTTCAATCCTTTCTTTTTGAAAATCAAGACCTTTGTATTGTTCACTGATTGAAACACCAACAATTATAAATACTCTACTATTTAAGAGCACCATTTAATTGGTTGGATAATCAAAACAGAAATCATCTTTCATCTTAAGAAATTGACAATTATGTACGCTTTAAAAAGAGAATTCATTAAGTATACAGATCAAATCGGAATTACAGGATCATTTATTTGTTTGGTTCACTGCATTATTACTTCAGGAGTAATGATCGGTAGTTCATTCTTATCACATTCAGCACATCATCATCACGATCACATTCATCATGTACACCATTTAGATATGTGGGGAATGATGGATATATCTATGATCGTTATTAGTGGTATAGCAGTTTACTTTTCTACTTTAAAATGCAGTGCAGAATCACTTCAAAATAAATTGATGTGGGCAAGTTATATCGTTTATACTATTTGTATGTTATCAAAATATGCAGGTTTTGAACCTATTTGGTTAAGCGGTCTATCTTATGCAATGTCATTTACATTGATTGGTCTACATTTTAGAAACATCAAAAACTGTAATCACTAGGATATTCGTCAATAAATTAGATGAAAAAACAAGTTGAAGTTTTCTTACAACATCCTGCGTTTTTCATTCAAGAGATTCCTTTTTTAAACCCTGATATTTGTAATGTAAACAATGAAGGAAAGATCGAAAAGGATTTAAAATCAAATCTTTATATAAAAACAAATTCAAAAATTTATCATTCGTCTGCAAAGACACAAAAATTAAAATTATGTCAGAAAGAAATTACAAACCCGTACCAGTTTTCTCAATTAATCATGCTTCAATGCGCGTATCAAATCCAAAAATTATGGTGGAATGGTTACAAGGTATTTTTGGTTTCCCAATCGTTGCACGTCAAGGTGATAGCGTTGTATTTCGTATAGGTGATGGACCTCAATATTTTTCAATTTTAGGAGAACCAACAGATAAGCCAGGATATACACACTTTGGATTTTCGGTAGAAGATTTTGATCCAAACGACTTTATCCAACGCTTAAAATCATTAGGTTATGAGCAGTCAAATTATCCAGATGCAGGTAAATTTACATTAAGAAATAGAGGTACAGATAAAGGTGGTGCTGTAGAAGGTACACCCGAATTATTTATCGGTGATCCAGATGGCTTAATTGTTCAAATTCAAGATGCAAAATATGCCGGCGGTGGCGGACTTTTGGGTGATGTAACTTATGCAATTCCAGAGGAAGCACCAACAAAAGGATTGGTAGATACGATTGAGTTAAATCACTGTACACTTGGGGTTTCTAACGGAGCAGAGTCTTTAAAATTCTATCAAAGCATTTTTGATCTTCCAGTAGATACTTATCAAGGTCCAACACCTGTTTTGAGAGTGGGTACAGGCAATGCTTCATTGGTATTGTATGAATTAAGCGGTCCAGAAGCAAAAGGCGTTAAACCTCGTATTGACCATACTTGTTTTGCTGTGAAAGATTTTGATGTGAACCGCATTGAGAAAGATCTTGGAGAGTTTGGAATGAATGTTTTAGGTCAGGCTTGGAGAGCAACAGGTCCATTGCAAACGTACTACACACAGCGTATGCCTGATCGAGGTGGTGATGCTAGTGGAGATACCAAAGAGTTGTATTTAACGGATTTTGATAATAATGTGATTCAACTACAAGACATCCGTTACGCTGGTGGTTGTGGTGCATTAGGTGACGTTCGTGGAACTGGCGTAGACAAACCATTTGAGCCATGTGGTTGTGGTATGCACTAGGAGATAAATAGTATTAAGTTAAAAAAATAGACCCTTTCTGTAGTTATTCAACAACTATGGGAAGGGTTTTGTATTTTATTTAAAAACAAGAAAATCAATCAGTTAATAGTGTTTTTTACTTTAAATCACTTTTGACGATTTCTCACAACTACTTACATTTTTCTTTCAAGAGATTCCTTTTTTCAACCCTGATATTTGTAATGTAATCAAAAGGGAAATCAACTTCTTTTTGAAACATCATTTTGAAAAAAAATAAACTTTAAAAAAACAGAATTATGAAAACAGTAGAACAATTCATGTCGAACGCCAAATTTAATATCGGTCTTTATAACGTAGAAGATATCATTCAAATACCAGGTACTAACTGGATCGTTGGTGGAGGCATTACTTGTTATGGTCCTAATTTTTGGGATAAAGTAATTACAACAGGTTTTTGGCATTTATTTGACGCTGAAAAAGAAACAGGATTTAGAGTAGATTCTTCAACTATTGAAATAGCACCTGAAGGAGATCGTTTCCCATTGGCTACACCTCCGGTATGGAATGCATTTAGTCCTCACGGATTTGATTTCTATAACCAAACCGAAACTACTATTGAAGTGTATGTGGCAAGTCATAAAAGTGCTACAGGTGAAAGTAGAGAAGCTGTTGAGGTGTTTAGAATTGACTATTCTAAAGAAATTCCAACTTTCACATGGATTGGAGGTATTGAAGTAGCAGAAGATTTCTGGCCAGATGCAGTAGCCTTATTACCGGATGGTGGTGTAGTTGCAACATCGACAGGAAATCCATTAATGCCACAAGAAGAGTCCATCAAATTAGCGCTTTCAGGTGCACCGATTGGAAATACAAGAGTGTGGTATAAATCAACAGGTTGGCAAGAATTAGAGGGATCGGAAGGCATCTCCACACCAAACGGAATTGTCATATCAAAAGATGGGCAACAAATATATGTGGCAGCATCAACAGGTTTTTCAGTTGTAAAAATAGACCGAAGTGTATCGCCTGTCAAAGTAACATCGATGGACTTAGGAGGTATTCCTGATAACCTTCGTTGGTCAGAAGATGGAAAATCAATTTTGGCAGGTATTCATGTCGTAGAGAATCCAATGGATTTTGCCAAAGAACAGGAAGTGGCTGCAGAATACGGAGGTAACCAAATGACAGCCTTTAAAGTAACACGTATCAATCCTGAAACACTTGAGTTGACTGAGGTTATGCCTCCAGCCGTATATGGTGTTTTAGGAGCAGGAACAAGTGCAATAGAAGTAGGAAATCGTATATGGGTAGGAAGTACAAAATCCGACCGTGTAGGGATTTTCGATTTGAAATAATTAGATAGCAATTTTCATTTTTTAGAGGCTGTATCAATATGATATAGTCTCTTTTTTTTGTAGGGATGTTGCATTGCAACGTCCGCCGAACCACTTTACAAACCATTCCCATAACATAAGCATTTGTCCATATAAATTAGAATAAGTTGGCTAAAAAAATGATCTATGATATAGTGTAATGTATTGATATTCAAATAATTGAATTGATTAAACCAACTTGAAGTTTTCTTACAACATCCTGCTTTTTTCATTCAAGAGATTCCTTTTTTAAACCCTGATATTTGTAATGTAAACAATGAGGGAAAGGCCGAAAAGGTTTTAAACTCAAAGCTTTACAAATAACAAGTTCAAAAATTTATCATTCGTCTGCAAAGACACAAAAATTAAAATTATGTCAGAAAAAAATTACAAACCCGTACCAGTTTTCTCAATTAATCATGCTTCAATGCGCGTTTCAAATCCTAAAAGAATGGTGGAGTGGTTACAAGGTATTTTTGGTTTCCCTATCGTAGCACGTCAAGGCGATAGCGTTGTATTCCGTGTAGGTGATGGACCTCAATATTTTTCAATTTTAGGCGAGCCAACAGATAAGCCAGGTTATACACACTTTGGATTTTCGGTAGAAGATTTTGATCCAAACGACTTTATCCAACGCTTAAAATCATTAGGTTATGAGCAGTCAAATTATCCAGATGCAGGTAAATTTACATTAAGAAATAGAGGTACAGATAAAGGAGGTGCTGTAGAAGGTACACCCGAATTATTTATCGGTGATCCTGATGGAATTATTCTTCAAATTCAAGATGCAAAATATGCAGGTGGTAGCGGACTTTTAGGTGATGTAACTTATGCAATTCCAGAGGAAGCACCAACAAAAGGTTTAGTTGATACTATCGAATTGAATCACTGTACACTTGGTGTATCTAATGGAGCAGAGTCTTTAAAATTCTATCAAAGCATTTTTGATCTACCAGTAGATACTTACCAAGGTCCAACACCTGTTTTGAGAGTGGGTACAGGCAATGCTTCATTGGTATTGTACGAATTAAGCGGACCGGAAGCAAAAGGCGTTAAACCTCGTATTGATCATACTTGTTTTGCTGTAAAAGATTTCGATGTAAACCGTATTGAGAAAGATCTTGGAGAGTTTGGAATGAATGTTTTAGGTCAGGCATGGAGAGCGACAGGTCCATTGCAAACGTACTACACACAGCGTATGCCTGATCGTGGTGGCGATGCAAATGGTGACACAAAAGAATTGTACTTAACGGATTTCGATAATAATGTGATTCAGCTACAAGACATTCGTTATGCTGGTGGTTGTGGTGCATTAGGTGACGTTCGTGGAACTGGCGTCGATAAACCATTTGAACCTTGTGGTTGTGGTATGCACTAGGATATAAGTAATTCAAATTATAAAACCCTCTTGATAATCATTTTCATTCAAGAGGGTTTTCTTTATGTAAAGTAGTGGTTATTATAACTTTCCTTTATCCTTCTTTTCCTTCAATTCAGAGGGAGCATAGCCATAGTATTTTTTAAATACATTACTCATATGGGCATTATCACTGAAATTCAAATCCATTGAAACCTCCGTCAAACTTTTATCCGTATAAATAATTTGTCGGTAGACTTCTTCTATCTTTTGTTGCTTATAAAATTGAAGAATAGGTTGATCAAAAATTGATTTGAAAATTCGATTCAACTTCGAAATACTCATACCAAACTCATCACTTAAATCTGATAAGTTAGGTTGTTCAGAAAAATTAGAAAGATACTCATCCTTTAGTTGCATCATTGCTTTGAGGTCTTCAGGGTGAATGTTCTTTTTGACATTCGTACCCTCATGTTCCAATTTTTCTTGGATAATACCCACAATATCTAATGCCTTACTGAAAAAGTAAATATCTCTTCTTTTGTCTTTATCGACGTTCGCGATAATGGTACGTACAAAGTTTTCGATTTCTACATCAAGCGGGAGGTAATGGAACCAAGGAGTGTTATTTTGAAAAAGAGCCTTGATTTTAGAGTTTGCATTTTCTCGTGTGAATTGATTGAAAAAGTCTACAGAAAACCGGATAGTAACGTATTCATATTTTGCTCCATAAGGAAGCTCGATCTCAAATTGTTGAGAAGAGTTGTAGATAAATACGCCCAGATTATGAAATTTTTTGGTGTCCCCTTTACTGAAGAAAGATCCTGTAAAACCGATACGTATACTGATATAAGTTTTATCTTCATCAGGTTCATATTTTACGGTAATTGGTCTTTTAGAATTGAGTTCAAAAATACCTACATACATTTCTTCTAAGAAACAGAAAGAATGTCCTTTATAAGTACACCAACCTGTGTCGATATTAAGTTCCTCACCATCCCAAGTACCTTTTAAATCCTTGGCAAATTTCTCATAGCTTCCGTGAACTGTATGTTCACTTGTCTCAAACGTATACTTATCTTCCATTTCCAAAAATTTGTCCTTATTAAAGATACCAAAGAAAATGTATCCGTATGCATTTTTCTAGAAAATAAAGTTGACGATTTCACACAACTCTATAATTTTTTTCATCAAGAGATTCCTTTCTGTAAATCAGATCTTTGTAGTGTATTCAAGAAATGAAAAGTACTTTTTGATACATCATTATTGAAATAACAAACAGAGAAATAAATTTATTATGAAACTCAATATTCAAGGTGTCAATCGAAAATTTCATAGAATTAATGGAAAGCTTTATGAACTATTTGAAATTTTGGATGAACAGGGGAAAATACTTAGAACCATTGATATTCCACTTAAAGTTGAATTCAGGATTAATGACCTTTTGGAAATTATTGTAGGTGCAAGTATTCTGGCGGTACCCACTGCATTCACGGAAGAAGTTTGGACTATGGGAGATGAATTACCGTGGCTAAATACATTCCTTTTAAGTGTAATATCCATCGTATTTATAGCCGGCTTTGTTTATTATTCCTCTTACAAAATGCGACTTAAGCTATTCAAAAAAGAATTTGTAATTAGAATACTTTCTACCTTTATTTTATCTGTGATGATTGTAGGAATATTACTTACTGTAGTCAATAAATGTCCTTGGTTTTTAGATTTTAATTTAGCCTTAAAACGTACTTTAATTGGTGCTTTTCCGGCATCTCTGAGTGCAACTTTGACAGATCAGTTTGGGGAATAAATGTCAAGAGTGCAGTTTATGACCAAATTTGATTTTTAGTAGCAATTGGTTTTAGACCAGAATATACAAATGCTTGACATTTTTATGTAAATGATTCATGAATGAAACCATGATCTTTGTAACATGCTCATTGCATATCACAGTAATAAATTTTCAATCTAATTATCTCATAAAAATGAAAAAGCTATTCTTCTCATTGCTAGTTTCTGTCAATATTTTCAATATCAATGCACAAGATATTCTTCCTTCAAAAGAAAAGACTTTAGTCAAGGAAATTTCTTTAGAAACAAGTCATCATCATATATCTAAATTGGTAAGAGATATTTGTTTTTCTAATTCAATTAATGGATTCGGCCATAATGATTGGAGAAGTATGGAATCAATAGATTTACTGAAAAAAGATTTAATTGGGTTAGATCAATCAACAGTTTCTGATCAGAAGGAGAAAAAGGAGATAAAACTTCTCAATGAATTACAATTGGGTCAGTCATTAGATCAAATTCATTTAAACATTAGAGATTATTTTGGTTCTGAAGCGAGTGTGCTTCATCTTGAAACTAATCGATTTATAAAATAAAAAACACAGTGTAAAGTAAGTTTTTAGCTATTTGTAGTTTTAGAAATCAGGAGATTTCTGATGATTTGTAGGACACGAATGATGCTATCGCTTAACATTCGCACCAGTCAGCTTTCTAACATTTTAGTTTGGTAGTACGATTCCCGGCCTTGAAGGGAAAAGCGTTAAGAATTTCATGTATTGAGCCGTTAAAAATGATTTTCTTGTTTGAGCAAAGCGAGTTTAAAATCATTTAGGCGAGAGGAATGGAATTTAGCTTTTGACTTCTAAGCCTAGATTTTTTGCTTCGTTTTTCATCAATGGAAAAATGAAGAAGAAGGAAGCTTGAAGGAGAATCTTAGAAATCTTTTAGAAGGGTCGATTGAAAGTAGATGAAAACTTAGTTTACAGTGAAATGAGTTTTTGATAATAAAAAAAGAGGTTGATACCAGTGCGGTATCAACCTCTTTACATTTCGTCAAATCCTTCATTAAAACTCTTTGACTTTTATGATTTTTACAGGACAAGCCTCAGCTGCCTTGATGTTTTCATCTAATTCAATAGGACTCACCTTAGTAGTATAAAAGCCTTTTTTGTTGACTCCACCCACCAAAGTAGCTTTCCCATCTCTTTTTGACATCACCCATCTGTCAGGAGCAAACTCCACACAGTAGTTACAGCCAATGCATTTATTTCGTTGATGCGTAATTGTAATTTTACTCATAATCGTTTTTGACGAATTAAGCTTCTACAGTTTCTGCATCCACTAATTTATACAATTTGTCTGAAGGACGGATTTGCGTATCCAATTTGATACTGAATGTATCGCCTTTTACCGCCATCTCTTTCTTTCCTTCGTCGTTGACGTGAAGTTCTTCCACTACAGTTTCTACCACACCAGTAGTAGGGCCAGTAATTAATAAACGATCACCTACTTTTACTTTTTGAGTCTCCAATTGGAATTCCGCCACTTGAATATTTTTGAAATAACGACGACCGTTACCCAAGAATACTTTTCTAGTTTTGGCTTTAGAACCGTGCTGATCTGTCCATTTACCCATTTCTTGACCAAGGTAGTAACCACCCCAGAATCCACGGTTGTAAACTTCAGTCATACGCTCTTTCCACTGCTCACCTTTCTCTTTTGTGTAAGTACCTTCGAAGTAGCTGTCAATAGCTTCTCTGTAGCATTGAGCAACAGTCTTCACGTATTCAGGACCTTTACCACGACCTTCAATTTTCAATACTTTCACACCAGTATCCAATAATTGATCTAGGAAGTCGATAGTACATAAATCTTCCGGCGACATGATGTACTCATTGTCGATTTCTAATTCGTGACCGTCTTCGATGTCAATTACCTTATACTTTCTACGGCAGTTCTGCACACAAGCACCTCTGTTTGCAGATGAGTTTTGCGTATGCAATGATAAGTAACACTTACCAGAAACTGCCATACACAATGCACCGTGAGCAAATACTTCCACTTCTACCAATTCACCTGAAGGACCCGTGATGTTCTCGTTTTTGATCGTATCACAGATGGTCTTCATTTGAACCATAGAAAGTTCTCTTGAAAGTACCATTACGTCTGCAAATGTAGAGTAGAAGCGTACTGTCTCCGCATTTGTAATGTTTACTTGCGTTGAGATATGTACTTCAACACCGATTCTGAATGCATAAGCAATAACAGCTTGATCAGAAGCGATGATGGCAGTAATACCAGACTCCTTTACACGATCCACAACTCTACGCATAATTGATAAATCATGCTCATAGATAATTGTGTTAAGTGTTAAATAAGATCTTACGCCATTCTCATTACAGATGCGAGCCACTTCCTCAAGATCATCAAGAGTGAAGTTCATAGAGGCACGAGCTCTCATATTGAGCTGTTCTACCCCAAAATATATAGAGTCGGCTCCACCTTGGATGGCAGCCATCATTGAGTCAAATCCGCCTGCAGGCGCCATTAATTCTACTGGACGTTTTGTTGCAGGTTTTTTAAATTTATGCTCCACTTTATGTTTATTTTAAAATTCGGTTTGCAAAAATACGACGAAAATCATCGTTAATCAATTTTTTTCGTAAAATAGCTTACCTTTAACCTATGATAATCAACGTAATAGTATGTAAAACTATTCGTAAATCAATAATTATTCACAAATGAAGGACCTATTGACCCTAAGAATTAAAAACATGGTTTGCCCAAGATGTGTGCAAGCTGTTTGGAATATTTTGGATAAAAATGATGTTATGGTTGACCGTGTTGAGTTAGGCGTCGCTTATTTACAACTTCCTTTACAACCAGAACAAAGGGATAATGTTACAAAAGATTTAGAAAATCTTGGATTTGAAATTCTTGATGACAGACAGTCTATTTTAGTAGAGAAAATAAAAAATTTAATTCATGATAAGTTTCAAAACCTTTCACAACAACAGTGGAATAGGACTTTTTCATCTGAGTTAGAAGAAACGTTGAAGAGAGACTATTCAACAATTAGTCATTTATTTTCTTCTACCGAAGGAGTGACAATTGAAAAATACCTCAATCAGCAGAAAATTGAAAAAGTAAAGGAATTTCTGATTTATGATGAATTAAGTGTAAAGGAAATAGCTGATTTACTTGGGTTTAACAGTACACAGTATCTATCAAGTAAATTCAAACAAGCTACGGGGATGACGCCAAATTCTTTTAAAAAAATGAACCCAATACACCTGAGAAATTGTTTAAGTAAAAAGGTGTAAACATTTGTTAATTATCAAAATGTGATGTACCTTAAGAATTGTACTGAATCATTAATAACTAATACCTAACTAATAACATTGCTTTTAAAGGTTAGTTTTTTTCTATTCCCATGACAAAGAAGGATCAATTTTATCATAACCTATTACGTATACAACGCTCATTGTCTGATGATAACATTAAAGACTGTATGGAGTCACTCTTATATTTCGCTCAAGAATATTTAGAGTCAACTTACAGCGTACTTTGTAAAGTGGGGGCTTACGGAGATGTATACCATTGTGTATCAAGGTATGATAAAGGAAAAAAAGTAACCTTGCCTTCTTTGGAAAAAACAATCACAAAAGTACTTAACGATAAAGAAATCGTTGTTGATCAAATTGAATCCCATGATGTTATTTGTCTTCCCATTAAAAACTTTAATAAAAACAAAGTTTTGGGAGTGCTGTCTTTTGTACAGCCAAGGGATTCCGAATACGATTATTTTGCAATGGAACAGGTGGCTTTAGTTGGTGAAGGTTTATTGGATGCTTTGACGAAGAGGAGCAGTACCAAAGTAGAGGTGCCGGTTAATAATTCCTTCAACTTATCTTTCAAACCCTTTTTTACTGATTCTTATAATCTTTGTTGTATTACAGATTCAGACACTGGAAACTACTTGTTTATGAATCAGTCTTGGGAAAGAACATTAGGTTATTCAATTGAAGAACTGAAAGCCTATAATTTTTCCAATTGGGTACACCCTGATGATATAGATGAGACTATAAAGGTGTTTCAAGATGTATGTGATGGAAAAGTGATCAGGTCGTTTATTAATCGATACAGAACAAAATGGGGAGATTATAAATATTTGGAGTGGGATGCTACTTTGGATGAAGATAGAAGGGTGATTTATGCTTTGGCAAGGGATATTACGAGTCAACATGAAAATCACGAAAAGCTATTTTTCCAATCTACCATTCTTAAGGCGGTACAAGATAGTGTACTAGTAATAGATCTTTCTGGTAAAATCTCTTATATCAACGATGCCGTTATCTCTTTAACAGGATATCCAAAGAACTATTTGCTAGGAAGACCCTTGGATGTGATTCTGAAAGGAGTAGATAAGAGTAAGTCCATCAGTGTGGATGTCAATGATTTCTTGAAAGACCAGAATAATATTGAGTTTCAGATAGAAAGAAGAGACGGAGAATATATTTGGATTGAAGTCAGAACGAGTATTTTAGAAGATGTATACGGGGATCCAATTGGTTTCTTAGGTATTATCAAAGATATCACTCATCGTAAGGAGTATGAGGAAACTTTGATGAAGAGAAATGAAGAGCTGAGTAAAGCCAATAAAGAACTAGATAATTTTGTGTACAGAGTATCTCACGATTTAAGAGCTCCAATCACCTCAGCGTTAGGCTTAATTGAATTGAGTATGGAAGCTACTTTGGAGGAAGTATACGAATACCTGAAATTACAGCAAAGGTCTTTAATGAAGCTGGATGATTTTATTCGTGATATTTTGAATTACTCTAGAAACAATAGAATGGAATTGAAGCCTACTAGGGTGGATATTCAGGACTTGATTGAGGTGACTTTAGAGCAATATAAGTTTATCAGTAATTATAAACTGGTAAAAATCACGAAAGAAATTAATGTGGAAAACCACCTCTATTGTGATGAATCTAGATTAGCTGTTATTCTGAATAATTTAATTTCTAATGCCTATAAATTTACAACATTGGTGCCCAATCCTGAAATAAAGGTGGAGGTTAATGTAACACCCAATGATTTGATTTTGGTGATTGAAGATAATGGCATTGGAATTAAAAATGATCATATCACCAAGATCTTTGATATGTTCTACAGAGCTACGGATGTGAATAATGGTTCTGGTTTAGGATTGTATATTGTAAAAGAGGCTGTCAAACGTTTGGGAGGTGAAATTGCAGTAGAATCCATCCTTAATGAAGGAACAAAATTCAAAATTACCATTCCGAACTTGTGGAGTATTTTTCCTAAAGAAATAAGAGAAAAAGCTACAAACTAACTCAAAGGAGAAGTCTGTAGCTTAAGTAATAGCTTTAAAGTGTTTAAAGGCTACACCATCATAACTAATTTAATAAAATGAAGTAAATTAATACTAGGGTACGACAAGCTACTGAACGTACCTCTAGAATTAATTTTTTTATGTTTAAATACTATGCCTTTTTGCGACTATAGAAAATACTAAAGAATACTGGGAATACGATTAGCGTTAAGACTGTGGCAGTAAGAATACCCCAAACAATCACGACCGCTAAAGGCTTTTGAGATTCCGAACCAATTCCCGTTGACATCGAAGCCGGTAATAAACCTACAAAGTCAGTCACTGCGGTCATTAATACCGGACGAATTCTCGATTTTACGCCATTGTGAACGGCATCGTCCAATCCCATTCCTTCTTGTAGATTACTCTTGAACTTGGAGACGAGTAGTACACCATTTTGCACACAAATACCAAACAAGGCAATAAAACCTACACCGGCTGAGATACCGAAGTTCATTGTAAAGAACGTCAAACCAAGAATACCTCCAATCAAGGCGAATGGTACGTTCATCATCACGATACTTGCGTCTTTCACATTATTGAACGTCGTCAATAACACCAAGAAGATCATGACCATCACGACTGGAACAACTTGCATCAAACGGTTTTGAGCACGTTCCATGTTTTCAAATTCACCATCCCATGAGAAGTGCATTCCTTTACTGATGTTCAAAGTACCTTCTACTTTTTCTTGAGCTTCAGCTACTGCACTACCTAAGTCTCTGCCTCTTACGGAGAAGGTAATGGCAACAAATCTTTCACCACCACTTCTGTATACAAAGGCAGGGCCTGTTTGCGTAGTGATATCTGCAATCTCACCCAATTGTACCATTCCACCGTCTAATGTCGGTACTTTGATGTGACCGATCATATCAGAGTCTTGTCTGAATTCCTCTTGGTAACGAACACGGATATCAAACCTTCTCTCGTCTTCATACAATTGAGTAGCGGCTTTACCACCAATCGCCATTTCGATTACGGATTGAGCATCAGCAGTAGCGACTCCATAAAGGGCCATTTTTTCCTGATTCAGATCGATGCGTAATTCAGGTTGACCAATTAATTTGATGACGTTAAGGTCAGTGATACCGTCAACGCCTTCCATGATGTTTTTAGCCTCATTGGCAAGATCTTCCAGTTGGAATAGATCATTACCATAGATTTTCAAGGCTAAAGCACCTTTCACACCGGTTACGGCTTCTTCCACGTTGTCCATAATTGGCTGTGAGAAGTTGAAAGAAACACCTTGGTAATCGTTTAATTTATCTTCGAGTTCAGTGATGATTTCTTGTTTGGATAGTCCTCGTTCCCATTCATCTTGAGGGTAAAGGTCTACGTGGAATTCGATATTGAAGAATCCCGTTGGGTCGGTACCATCATTCGGTCTACCCGTTTGAGATAATACACCTCTTACTTCAGGAGTTTCACGAATCGTTTTTCTAAGCTTTTGCGTCATATCATACGACTCACTCAGGCTGGAACTGATTGGCATAAAGGCTCTGATATAAATAGCACCTTCATTTAGCTGAGGTAAGAATTCTGTACCCAATCTTGATCCAAAGAATAAACCTACTGACAATACAGCACCGGATAATAGCACTGTTAATCTTTTACGCTTATATGCCCAAGAGAATGCACCGTAGAACATTTTCTGCATGAAACGAGTGAAGAAATTCTCTTTCTCTCTTACATTTTTCTTTAAAAGAACACTTACCAAAACAGGTACCAATGTCAGTGACATAATCAAGGCACCTAGTAATGCAAATCCAAAAGTATAAGCTAATGGGGAGAACATTTTTCCTTCCACTTTCTGGAACGCGAAAATTGGTACTAAAGCAAGGATTGTAATTAACTGAGACGAGAATAAATTGGCTCCCAATTTAGAACCTGCAGACTTGATCAAACCTAATTTTGAGAGTTTGTTGAATTTCTCCATTCCAAGCTCTCTCGCTCGTTTATCAAGAACCACAAATAGTCCTTCCACCATTACAACGGCACCATCGATGATAATACCAAAGTCAATGGCTCCTAATGAAAGAAGGTTGGCAGACATGCCTTTCATCCTCATACAGACTAATGCAAACAGGAGTGAAAGCGGTATAATGATGGAGACAATAAAGGTTGTTCTCCAATCGGCCATAAAGAGTAATACAAAAATGACTACGAAGAAAATACCTTCAGCCAAGTTTTTCATTACCGTGTCGGTAGTGTATTCGATTAGCTCGGCTCTATCATAGAAAGGTTCGATTTGTGTTCCCTCAGGAAGTACTCTTTCATTCAGATCTTGAATTTTCACTTGAAGTCTTTCGATTACCTCACTTGGGTTTTCACCACGACGCATTACTACAATACCTTGCACCAAATCAGGGTCATCATTCAAACCAACAATACCCAATTTAGGAGCAAATGTTTCTTGTACTTTCGCTACATTTTTGACCAAAACAGTTGTATTACCATTTCGCTCAATGATCACATTTTCGATTTCCTCTTTATTATTCAAAAGGCCAATCCCTCTGACAACATAGGCTTGATTTCTTTTCTCAATTACATCACCGCCCACATTAACATTACTTCTTTCTAACGCTTCATAAAGCTCCAATGCAGTAATATCATATTGTGACATCAAATGCGGGTCAGCACTTACTTCAAAGATTTTTACTTCACCACCAAAACTTACTACATCAGCAATACCTGGTACGGCTCTCAACTGTCTTTCAATCGTCCAGTCTTGAAGCGTTTTTAACTCTCTTACGGATTGATGATCTGATTTTAATGTATATCTAAAAATCTCACCGGTAGGGCCAGAAGAAGGTTCCATTTCTGAATCAACACCATCAGGAAGGTCCACGTTCATGATTCTGTTTGCCACCAATTGACGGGCTTTGAATTCATCCACATCATCACCAAAAGCGATAGTGACTACGGACAAACCAAACAATGAAATCGAACGGACTTCTGTTTTACCAGGGGTTGAATTAACCTCTACCTCAATTGGCAGGGTCACAAACTTCTCCAATTCTTCTGCACTCTTACCAGGCCATTGTGAGATAATTCTTACTCTAGGATTAGTAACGTCAGGAAATGCCTCGATAGGCGTATTTTGATAGCTAATCACTCCGGAAACGATTAGAATCAGTGTCATAAAGAACACAAAGAATCGGTTTCTCAGAGAGAAGCTAATGATATTTTGAACAAAGTTTTTCATTTCTTCTACAGTTTTTTAGCTGGTGACGGATTAGTTTTTAGCAAGTTGTTGTTCCATTAACTCATTGAATAGCAATAAAGCCTTCTCTGATACAACACGATCATTACTTTTTAAATCCCCCGAAATGAAAACTTTACCTTCATTGTTCCCTTTTACTTGTACAGGAACTACTTTAAATTCCTGACCAACTTTCTTAACAACATAGTCTTTGTTGTTGTGGAATACGATAGCATTGTCTGGCACTTCCAATACTTCTTCATCGAAGTTTTGGTAAACTACTACGTTCATTGCCATGTTAGGAAGTAATTTTTTATCCTCATTGCTCATTGCCACTCTAGCACTTAAAACCTTCGTCTCAGGATCAATCATTTTACTCATTTTCTCGATCTTCCCTGTGAAAGTTTCGTTAGGGTACGCCATTGCTTTCGCTTCTACTTTAGCACCTAATTGTACTTTGCTTAAGTCCGATTCAAATACATTGATTTTCACCCAAACATCACTCAAGTTGACAATTGTAAACATTGACTCTTCAAAATCATCACGCAATAACATATTAGCAGTAATGTTTTTCTCGATGACTGTTCCGCTCATTGGAGCTCTTACAATGTGAGTGGCATTGCTTGACTCACCCATCAACTTCAATGTTTGATTTACTTTTTCTAACTGAGCTTTTGCTGCTTCCAACTCACTTTTCGCTTGTTGTAATTCCAAAGCAGAACTTAAACCGGCATCAAATAATGAATTCGCTACTTCAAATTCTTTTTCCTCACGGTCAACATTGGCTTTTGCTTCAATCCATTCTTGCTTTACTTCCGCCATATCAGCAGAGTAAATTTTAGCTAAAACTTGTCCTTTTTTGACTTCATCACCGATAGATACCAACACGTTAGTCACCCTACCAGAAACGATAGCAGGAATACGGATTTGTTTGTTAGGTAATGCCTCAACAGTACCTGTCAATCTGATTTTATTGGAAAGTGTAGAAGATGTAACTGCTTCAGTAGCTACAATTTTTTTCATACTTGAGCTTAGCTCAGTAGTAGTTTCTTTTTTGTTTTCAGTTTTAGCTGTTGATGTAGAGCATGAATGAAAAGAAAGACTGATTGTTCCAGCGAATACTAGACCTGCAACTAATTTATATAAAGATTTCATGTGATTTCGAATTAAGAATTATTGAATAGGATAGATGTCTTTGCCAACCGTGTAGTTGACATTTTCTTGTGCTTGGAATAGGGACATTTCAGTGTCGTACCATTGTCCAAGGTTATCGCGGTAGCTTTCAAAGAAGTCAATGAATTCCAAAAGGCTCAACTGCTTGTGTTGGTAACTTTTGGTTACAGCACCCATTACTTCTTCCATTTCCGCAGACAATTCAGGATCTAACTGCTCATAAAGCGATCTTACTTGATTCAACTTTTGAGCGGCAGTGTAAACATCAATCTGAAGGTTTTTCTCTGCTTCATTTAAGCGAACTTGTTGTTGCTCCTGTTGAATTTTAGCCGCTTGAATTCCCCCTTTGTTTCTATCCCAAACTGGTAAATCAAAAGCAATTTGGATAGCCCAATAATCTGCTTGGTGAGCACCTCTACGGTCATACATTGTTCCTAAATGTAAATCCGGTACCGCCTCAGCTTTGGCTAACGCAAGACTCTCCGCTGATTGTTTCATACGAATATTTTCGATTTTGAAATCGAATCTATGATCTTGTGCTAGTGTGGCCCAAAGCGTCGGATCGGGTAAAGATTCACTTGGCTTGAATTCAGGAATTGTGATAGAAAGACTCACATTGGCCTGCACGTTTAAGAGCATTTTAATGTTCGCTTCAATATCAGCAGCCTCTTGAACCAAGTCTAGCCAACCTTTTCTGGCATCCAACAGAAGTGCTTTCAAACGCACCACTTCTGATTTAGATACATTTCCCTTTTGTGATTGTTCTTTATAAACAGCGACTAACTTTTCAACGGGCTCAATCGCTACTAAATAGCTACTCGCTTTCTCCTGTGCATAGTGCAATTCTACTAATTCAGAGCGAAGTTCAGTACGAAGTTCTCTCAATGTATTGTAGAATTCATACTCTGAGATTTCAGCTTCAATCTTGGCTACGTTGGTTCTCTTTTTTCTTTTACCCGCAGTCTCGATCATCTGTGAGATTTCGAATACTCTTTGAGCTTCTCTATCTGTTCTGAACCAGATATTATCCTCATTGTCATACATAGCGATCTCTATTCCAACCTCAGGGTTAGGCCATGCTTTTGCTTGAATGATTTCTGCTTTTGATATTTCTATATTTTGCTTTTCAGCGATTAGAGTTAAGTTGTTTTGAAGGAAGATTTCCTCCGCTTGTGGTATTGTTAACTGCATTTTTAAGGCTTCTTCTACCTCATTTTGAGCAGAGGCAGTAAGGCTTAAAATGCATAACATTAAACCAATAAAATACTTGTACATAGTATTATACCTAAATAATAATAATGAATAAGGTATCATGACTTACCAACAGAACAGATCTGTAGAAAGTTGATAAACATAAAATATTGAATAGGGAATGTCTTCTGAAAAGACATGAAAAAACCGTAAGTAGAGGCGTGTAAAGAAAGAAGCTATAAATTGATTATAAGCTACTTAAAAGCCATTACGGTAAAATAATACTATGCCATTTTAGGCGGGGGAGTATCTGTAGGGTAGGAAGGAGAAGTATAAAATAATGGACGAGCGATTGGGAGTTTTTCGTCCGTTGGCAGTTCATCAATATCAACTTGGGACGCTGGAGTTATGATGCTTGGGTTACTAAGGAACCAAGTAATATTGATTTGACCTACAATTACCTGTCCTTCATCTTCACCAGAAGGGTTATCAGGCAATGCTGCATCTTCTCCAAAAAGATGCATGGATACCAATTCGAAAATACTTTCAATCTCATTGGACATGTGTTTTGGCAATAGCCTGTCGTTTACATTCACACTTACGTTGAGTAAGTGAAATGCCATTAACAGCACTAAGCTTTTGATGATGCCACTATGTGAAAAATATCCTCTCATTAATTTTTTAACTACACAATAATAGTTCTCCTTTTCAACAATACGTAAGAATTTAAGAGACCATTAAGAATATTAACAGCTGTTATAGAAATGTGATAAAATTCGTAGCATCTATGAGGTAAGAATGCTACTATTACTTAACATTTATGTCAGTAGGCTTTCTCCTCAATTTGTTTGGTAGTTCTCTCCTCGGCCTTCAAGACTTAACTTATTTATTGATGATTAAAGCGACAGTCAAGTCCACTCTATCCAATCCCTCAGAAGTGCCTTCAGGTAGCTCAATAGTTTGTATTGTACCATTTTCTTCTATCTGAATTGTGGTTAAAGAACCCAATACTAAATCTACTTGAATACCAACACCTAATATATCGCTAATATCAAAATCATAACCCGCAGCAAGATTTAAACCTAATGTTTCTCCACTAATTGTAACGGGATGATAACCGGTAAGCTTGAAGCGATTCAAATAGTTCAAGTAACCAAAGCCAGCGCCAAAGATAAATGCATTATTGTTTTTATCACTGGCAATACGAGCCATAAAGCTAGGTCCTATATAATTCATTTTCACCACATCGTTGAGGGATGTATTACCCGTTAACTGTACTTCATGAGAAGCATGTGCGAAGGAATATTTCAACCCTACTCCAAAAAAATCATTGAAAAAGAAAGAAGCATTGGCCCCTAATGTATAACCTAATTTGAGGGCATCAAAGTGAGATTTTAGCTGTGGTCCTAAACTATTATCTACAGGTGAAAGCCTGTAGGACATACCGCCGTTTATGCTAAAACGGAATTTAGGCAAGGGCTTTTTTGTTGGACTTGAGGTTGTAATTGTGTGAGGATTATAAAAACCATACTCATAATAAGTCACACGATTCAAAGGCAGCAAAGAAGATTTCAATTCTTTTTTGTGCTCTAAGTTAAAGTAAATATGATCGTTATAGATTTCATCAATTTTACAACTGATGGAATCATTTCCTACAGTAACAATAAGGTCTTGGGCAAAACTGAAAGTGACATAAGTAAAGCAGATAAAAGTAAAAAAAATCTTTTTCATCATTCGTTGATTAGTGAAGTGCTTTGAGTAAATTTCTACAAATATAGGATATTCATGTAACATGCTGAAAAAAAGCGATTTAAATTAAAGTAGGATCTCGAATATGCCATCACCTATTTCACTGATACCAATGAAAAGACCCACGTTAAAAGTCAAAGCTTTTTTCCTTGAAAATAAAATTGTCAGCGGTAAACCTAATACTTGAAGTATACTATACCCCACAGCTATAAATACGCTTCCTCCAATAAATAGAAAAGTGAAATCATTGAAAAATGACAAACCGATGGAACCGAAAATGAGAAAAGATGCTCCTAGTAATATATAGACTTTGTATTTATTGATATCAATGATAAAACAAAGTAAAAAGGCTACAACAGCGGAAATGGAAAGCATTAGAAATGCAAAGTGCCCTCCTGAGATAGTAGACAATATGTCTGTTTGAGGAATGAATTCTGAGAGAAGTGCTTTACAAAGACCTAATAAAAATGCAGTAGTGATAATGACAGTATAATTATTTTTAGAGGTGGGAGAGGATACATTTTCTTCTTGTGCTAATACATCTTTTGTCATTACTTTTTTGAAGATAAAACCTGTTGAAGAGATTAATATTGCTCCAACAATGAAAGTTAGCGTATCTCCAAAAAAGTTGATTAATGCCACTATAATGGGTTCTAAGCTACTGACAATATTCATCACTAAAGTCATTACTCCCATTACGAGGGGTAATTTATTAATAGGGGCAAACAACTCAATATAGGAAGCGGCAGGACTAATGAAAATGTTCATAGTGATCAGCCATAGTATTATCATCACAGGTAAAAAAGAGGAAATGGAAGAGGATGGGCCTAATCCTATTATTGTAGCTACAACCATAAAAATCATAGAAGTGAAACTGATACCAATCATATAAACAATGAAGCGGTTATTCTTCTTTGCAATCAAACGGTCGGCAATTAATCCAGACAGAATGGGGACAAAAACTACAATGATGGCTTTTGCATAAGTCAAGACACCACCCAATGATTCTAAATTGAATTTATGCAGTAAGTGTGGTTGGTATTCTTGGTAGGCAATCCAACTGATCAGAATGCCGATATTGAGACAGATCAGACTGATTACCTCATTCCATTTAATAGCGTTTTTTTGAACAGAATTAGCCATGAAAATATTCTAGTTAGTGATTAAAAAACGGATACATAAATAATACCCTACTTAAAAATAAAAATTAAGTAGGGTATATGGAGATGTATTTTCTTATTTTTTGAACTTTAATTCAATCATATAAGGAATATCCACTTCAAGCTTTCTGAAAGTATATTCTCCTTCTTCTTTTTCAACCATATCATCAAAACAGTCATACGTTTGATAATTATGCTCTTGGAAAGTTTTCAATTGATAACCTTTAGAAAGGAAAGGAGCCATCATTTCCTGTAAGGAATGAATCCAGAAATATTCCGGCATGTTAAGAGGTGTATCTCCTGCATAACTTGTTTCTACCATTTCTTCATACACTTCTTTGTTGAAGTAATTGTATTCCGGTTTGAAGGTATCCCAGTTTAGAGTATAAATATAAGGGTGCATTTCCACCATATAAAACTCACCGCCTTCTACGAGGTAATCATCAATGATATTTCCCCATTCTTTTAAGTCAGGCAACCAGCATACGGCGCCGTAAGAGACAAATACCATATCAAACTTTTCTTCTGTAGAAAGGTGATCTCTGATATCATAGAGGTTAGAACAGACAAAAGAGGCATTGAGACCCAATTCATCTCTTATCTCATTGGCCTTATCAATAGCAGTGTCAGAAATATCCAGCCCCACTGTCTCAGCTCCTAATCGAGCTAATGATAGCGTATCCAATCCAAAGTGGCATTGAAGGTGAAGAATTCTTTTCCCTTTAATATCACCCAAACCGGCAAGTTCCACTTTTTTCAAAGAAGTTTCACCTTTCATGAAACCTTCTACATCGTACATTTTAGAAGCCACATGCCCTTCCACTCGGGCATTCCATTGTTTCTTATTGGCTTCAAATTCTTTTTTAAATTCCATTTGTTTATTGTGTTATGTATTCTATTTCGTGTGCCTCATGGTGTTGAGGTATATCTATTTTTTTACTGAGCTTTAAAATCGCCTTTTCAGGTACTACCCATTTTCTCTGATTATTCTGCTGAAGAATTTCTTTCAGTGGTTTTTCAAGATAAATGATTCTCACCTTTGCTTTATAATCAAGAAACAGGCTGATCCATTTCTGTCTTAAATCAGAAGTAAGGTTGGTAGCGTTGAAGACAAAAGATTCCTTTTTTCTTAACAAGACTTTGACTTCTTCTTTGGCCAATTGAATGACTTTACCATTGTGTTTGGAATTCGTAGGGTCAAATTGATGTTCTCTGCGAATGTTATCCAAAGAAACCATAGGGTAATCTTCAAAGTGATGTTGGATAAAAGTATCTTTCCCCACTCCAGGCAAACCAGCAAGGAGAATCACTTCAAACTTTAGATCTTCAAAGGGATGATAGAAAGGGGCAATTTCCGGTTTATTGAGATAAAGGAACCTTCCATAATTTGAAGCAAAAGCATAAGGCTTATCCCAGCAGTGTTGCTCTTTGCACAATTCCTCAAAAAGCGAAATCTTATAAAGGATCTCTTCTTTGTCTTCACAAATTCTACCCAAAACGTCAGACCTCGCCAGCATACTCAACCATTTGTTATTGGTCATCAAACTCGACTTGATCACTTCTTTTGTCGGGTCTTCTCTGTCAATTGCCCAAAGTGGTAAACCATGCAGTCGTACTAGGTTTGAAATATGTTCTCTGATCTCAAAAGGTGTATTGTACTGTTCGAATAGGAGGGATCTTACAGTTTGAGCTCCTTTTTTAGCGTGATTAGGTGAAACAATTCTCTCTTGCCCGTCTATGATTTCAGTAGTCGTTGTTGACCTTTTTTCAATATCATGAAAGAGAGCAGATAGAAAAAGAATGTATTGAGCATTATGATCCAAAACCTTAAAGTCATCCATTTTTAAAAGTGCTTCCACCACCATTTTGGTATGTGTCAATACATCGCCTTCTTGATGCCAAATCGAATCTTGTGGAGTATTTTTTAATTCTGAAAGCCATTCAAATTCTCTTTCTACACTTTCCCAATCCATTGGTGTTTTAATCTGAACAGCCGGAATTGTCCACTCTTTATTTATAGTATTCATATGCATGCCATTGATAAGTTTGATAATCTTGAAGTGTTGCCGGTTGCCAGTTTTTCACCCAGTGTTGATCCGTTTTAACATGATTTTCTCGAACCAATTTGAAGAGGTCACTGAATTCATTATTGGCAACATCTAATAAACCAGAATTAGCAGGGAAGGAATCCGCATTTCTAATGACAAAACCTTCACAACAAGGTTGAAGTGAGTGAACGTCATAACCGCCCAATTGTCCTGCGGTATCCACATAGTTTTCCCATGAACAACCCAATTGATCAGTGATCCATGCTTGTAGTGCCTCCTCATCATTTTTATAAGTTGACGTAAAAGCAGGTAAAGGTTTGTTGATTTCAATCTCAGGAACTGTAGGGAAGTCTAATACTTCCGCATAGAATTTCACTTCATCCCATGAAAGCCATTGGTCCTTTTCTCTTATACCAAATACATAAAAGAAAGAAGACAGTTTTTTATAGCCTATGGAATGAACACCGTACATATTTTCCCCAAAGACTTCTAAACCTTTGAGCTGATTTTTGATCAGTTGCCATCTTTCGATTAATGGTTTATCCCAAGGCAATTGAGAAGGTGTGGCATGCGAACGTGCAAATACGCCTAATTCACTGAGACAGTTATTTTGCCCATCTAGTTTTTCGGTCAGTACAAGTTGACGCAATGAAGCAAACGCTTGTACGTAACCTTTCGGCATAAAGCGATCGTCGGAGGTCGTGCCCTTGCTACTATGAGCATGCAGACTCCTATTATACTTTTTAGAAAAAGCCATGATTTTAATCTGTAGTAATTGTATTTCTTGTTTTGGCAAACAAGGTTTTCTCTGATTTTGTGAGTCAATTTTATTACATAGCAAAAAGCCCTTCTTCTGAGGAAGAAAGCTGAAATTGACGGAAGGTATCGAGAAAACAACTACATGGCTCTTATCGTGAGATATGTTTTAAGGTGAATATATTTCGATTATGGAATACAATCTTACTAAAAAAATGAGAAATACAAAAATCCCTTCACCATTTAATGACTTAATGATGAAGGGATTGTGGTAGAACTGCCGTTGTTGAATTTACTTATTCAATAAATTCACAATTTTTCGTCCTAATACAGTACTGATCTTTTCATACGATTCAAAAGACCATCCGCCTACGTGAGGGGTGAAAAGTACTCTGCTGTCTTGA
Source organism: Flammeovirga sp. SJP92 (assembly GCF_001583495.1). Lineage (GTDB taxonomy): Bacteria > Bacteroidota > Bacteroidia > Cytophagales > Flammeovirgaceae > Flammeovirga. The sequence goes on from NZ_LQAQ01000100.1 coordinate 234,871, forward strand.
CTTAATTTTTGGAAGATACGATCTTGCTCTGCTGTCAATGTATTTAATTTTTCATTTTCTAAAACATCTAAACCAGCGGCAAGGATTTTACCATTATCCAATCCCCATTCAATCGTTGAGAACGGAATCACTTCACCTCTTGCAAGGTTGATTAGATAAATGGGCTTTTTGAATCCACCTAAATAATCTTGAGAGACCAAGTGCTTATTTTCTTTATTCAATGGAATGTGAAAACTCAGTACATCGGCCTCGTTTTGGATCTGCTCCAAAGTAGCTTCCTGAGCGTATTCATCACCATAGTTCTCTTTTCCATTATCATAAGCCAATACTTTACAACCAAAACCAATCAAACGTTTAGCGAAAGCTTGTCCCATGTGACCGTAGCCAATAATACCCACTGTTCTTGTGGATAACTCGTGACCGCGGTTTTCTTCTCTTTGCCACAATTTCTGACGAACTTCATTGTTACCAACATGAAGGTAATTCATCAAACAAAGCAACATGGCAGTAGTATGTTCACCTACAGCGTCCATGTTTCCTTCAGGGGCATTAAGTAAAGTGATTTGACGTCTTTTTAAATACTCTTCATCGATTTCATCCACGCCAGCTCCTGCACGGGCAATAAAACGAAGTTTGGGTGCTAAATCTAAAAGATCCAATCCAACTTTCATTTTACTTCTAAGCACAAGACCATTATAATCTTTAATTTTATCAGGCACTTCTGCGGGTGTAATGTCAGGAGTGTAAGTATATTCAATATTAGCGGAATCAAAGATTGAAAAAATTGATTCGTGGAGTTTATCTATGATTAAAACTTTTGTCATAAGACATTTATTAAACGTATATTATGTTAGAATATGATAATCCCTATTATTATGTAAATATCTCCTTTTACTTTTGTAATTATCTATTTTCACACTATCAAATTTAGGAGCAATAATGAAAAGCCCATTAAAAATCATCAATCAAATCACCTTAGTTTTCATTTTGTCCTTGTGGTCAATCACCGTTTTTGGACAAAGAAACTATATTTCGCATCAAATCGACGGACAAAATTTAGAAATCAATACTAATGATGGGCAGATCATTGTCAGGCCTTTTGATAAGCAAATAGTAGAGACACAGTTTTACCCCAAAGGGGTTGAAACATTACCATTATCAGAGGCTGTAATTATGGCCCCCAATAAACTAATGGTGAAAGCTAAAGATGAAGGTGCGTTTGTGTCTTTTTCTGTAGAAGGAGGAATGACGGTGAAAGTGAATAAGAAGCCACTTCAAATCAGCTATTATCACAATGGAGAAAAACTATTAGAAGAAAGCAGAGGTTATTTTGATGCAGATACTTTAAAAGGTTTCAAATTCAAAATACAAGAAGGAGAAGCATTATATGGAGCAGGAGAGAGAGCTTTACCTTTGGATAGAAGAGGCCATCGATTGCCCCTTTACAATAAAGCGGCTTATGGCAATGAAGAGTTTGCTCCTCAAATGAATTATGGAATGCCATTGATGATTTCATCAAAAAATTATGCTCTTCTTTATGACAATGCCCCTATTGGTTTTATTGATGTTGGAAAAACAAAGAAGGATGAACTTTCTTTTGAGACCATCGGTGGACGATCAAGCTATGTTGTAGTAGCAGGAAGTGACTTTAAAGACCTTATGAATGAGTTTACCAATTTAACAGGTAAACAACCTTTACCTCCACTTTGGATGTTTGGCAATTTTGCTTCTCGTTTCGGATACCATTCACAAGAGGAAGTTGAAACTACTGTAGCAGAATTCAGAGAGAAGGAAGTGCCCCTGGATGCCATTATCCTAGATTTATATTGGTTCGGAAAAGAAATTAAAGGAACAATGGGTAACCTTGATTGGTACAGAGAAGCTTTCCCTCAGCCAGAGCAAATGATGCAAAAGCTGAAAGAGGAGAATGTCAATACAATCCTAATCACAGAGCCTTTCATTGTCACTTCTTCTTCTAAATGGGAAGAGGCTGTAGAAAAAGAGGTATTAGGTACGGACCAATTTGGAAAACCTTATGTTTATGAATTTTTCTTTGGGGAAACAGGTTTGGTAGATGTTTTTAAACCTGAAGCCCAAGATTGGTTCTGGAATATCTACAAAGGATTAATAGAGCAAGGTGTTAGTGGATGGTGGGGAGACTTGGGAGAACCTGAGGTTCATCCATCAGAATTACAGCATGTCAATGGTTCAGCAGATGAAGTACACAACGTTTATGGACATCAATGGGCAAAAATTATTCATGATGGCTACCGAAAGGATTTTCCAGAAGTAAGATCTTTCGTATTGATGCGATCAGGATATGTAGGGTCACAACGATACGGTTTAGTACCTTGGTCAGGTGATGTGAGTCGTTCATTTGGAGGACTTGTACCTCAGTCACAAATTGCCATGACAATGGGGATGAGCGGTATTCCGTATATGCACTCTGATTTAGGAGGTTTTGTGAATTGGGGAAGAACGAAGGAGGAAGTAACAGAGCTTTATGTGAGATGGTTGCAGTACGGTGTGTTCCAACCTGTATACCGACCACATGCTCAAGAAATGATTCCATCAGAAGTGATTCATTACAAGGGAGAAACTTTTGATATTGTGAAAAGGTACATTGAATACAGGTACAAAATGTTGCCTTACAATTATACTTTAGCCTTTGAAAACTCTACGACAGGTATGCCACTGTTAAGACCATTGTTTGTAGAAGAATCCAACAATGCATCTTTACAAAACTTATCAGATACTTATATGTGGGGTGACGCCTATTTGGTCGCACCTATTACGGAAAAAGGCGGTCGAGAAAGAAAACTTTATTTGCCAAAAGGACATACTTGGTATCACTTATGGACCAATGAAAAGTATGAAGGAGGAAATTGGGTAACAGTGGATGCTCCATTAAAAGACCTTCCTGTTTTTGTCAAAGGTGGAAGTATTATTCCATTGGCAACGAAAAACCTTCAATCCACAAATGAATACACTTCTGAGGAATTGACATTCCAAATATGGAAAGATAAAGAAATGAAAGAGAATAAACGAGTAATGTTTGCTGATGATGGAAAGTCAAGATCTTCTATTGATAATCAACAATACCAGTTACTTTCTGTAGCAACAAAACTTTCGAAAAAAGGAATGGAAGTGACCTTATCTCAAACAGGAGATTACAAAGGAGCACCTTCTATGAGAAAAATAACACTCGAAATACACAATATGTCAGGAATTCCTAGTGGTGTTGGAATAGGAAAGAAAAACAAGCCATCTGACAAATGTGACATGGGGTATGATAAGAAAAATAACGTACTGTATGTTTCATTTGAATGGAGTGGAGAAGAGAAAACCATTTATATAATGGACACAAAAAAGAAATAAATGCGACATGTTGTCATTTATAAGTGAAGAAGTAACTTAAATTAAGGTCGATATTTTTTCTTTATCATCTTTTAACCAAATAAAAGTATTTATCCCCATCATTTTTCTCCTAAAAAGAGTTTAAGTAAGTACGACTTATAGAACTACTTAAAAAGGAACTGATGGGGATCTTATTTACATATCTGCTCATAATTAATATCGTTAGCGTTGTGATCGTTATTTTAGATTATCGATTACTAATACCAAGGGTACCAAGCGTTATTTTGCACGCATTGGAATTTTCAGGAGGAGTAATTGCAATGTTGCCAACATTATTTTTTCTAAGATATAGAATCACGAAAGAAAGTTATTATTTAGTGACACTTTGGTCCTTAACAGTTTGGTTTTTTATCAGTTATATAAAATTTCAAATATTGGGATAGAAACTTAAAATTTTAAACTTGAGTTTTCCATTAATCGCTTATATTTGAGCTTCTAATTTTTATGAAATAACCCTATCTCATGATTAAGAAGCTTTTTTTTATTTTAGGAGGATTTTTATTTTTATCCTCTAGTCTTGTAGCTCAAAATAGTATTAGGTTTGAAAAGGACAGTGTGTTTTTGGGGAAGTTATCCAACTATCCAGACACTGTGACTTATTCATTTCCATTTGAGGTACTTTCAAATGCCATAAGTATTGATACAGTAACAGCAGACTGTTCATGTCTTTTAGCTTCTTATCCTACCAAAGAATTAGAAAAAGGACAAAAAAGTACAGTAGATGTACAGTTCGTGCCTTATAAGCCAGGCCCTTTTAATAAATCATTTACTGTAAAACTCAATGACAGTGGCCAAGAATTCAAAGTGAAATTGGCAGGGTTTATTCGTCCATCTTCTTTATCCAAAGATAAATTATATCCTTATGGAAAAGAGGGAATAAAATGGGCACATAAAAAAGTGAGTTTTGGTTTATTGACAGCTCAAGGTTTAGCCTCTAAGAAAGTTTATTTCTACAATGAAACAAACGATACTCTTCGTTTTGAAAAACCTCCAGTAACGCCTTCTTATTTGGGTGTACTCATTGACAGCAGTGAGTTTGAAATAATGCCTCAATCAGAGGGATCGTTTACATTATTCATCAAACCAGAAGAAAGGGAGGAATACGGTTATGCTCAGGATACTTTTGCACTTGATCTTGTCAACCAAAAACAAGAAGTATTGTCGTCTAATTGTATTGTTTCAGCTTCTATCTATTTCCCAGAATCTGAAGGGGATGGTCCTAAACCAAAAATGGGGCTATCAAGTACTTATATGAATCTTGGAAATGTAAAGAATGATGGAAAAAAAATAGTGACATTGTCAGTGATGAACACTGGCGAGGTTCCATTGAAAATATTAAAGGTGGAGACCAACCACGGATTGGAATTACTAAGTATTGAAGATGAAGAAGTACAGACTTTTGAAACAGTCAACATCAATATTCGATATTTAGAGACACCGCGTACAGGGAAAGAGACAAGATCATTTACCCTTTTTACCAATGATCCAATTGATCCGGTTACGATCATTACCGTTAAGGCCAATGTGGTAAAATGATAAGATATAGAAATTATCATCTTTGAAAGCAACTCTATGAAGGGTTGCTTTTTTAGTGCCATTTTTTGTGGTACCATTCATTGATACATTGGTACTGGTAGGGTTTTATCAAACGGAACGCTTTTCATCATTAAGTTTATCATTTTTAAGGACTTGAAATGAAATAGAAGTAAACTACTTAAATGATGAAAATTACCACTATTGTATTAGTGTCCTTATTAACTATGCTCTTCAATAACCTATTGGCTGAACAATACAAACCGAATGGTGAGATCACCATTAATACGATTGGAGAATGGCAAAATTCTGGAAACTGGATAAGAATGGCAGGAGGCAGTGGCTCTCCAAGTAATAATGATGAAATAGTACTATCCTCCAATGCTCGCTTAAACTTAGACGTCGATCTGAAAAGTAATAATATCAGCCTCTACCTCACTTTTGAAAGTGATGGTTTCTTACAAGTGAAATCAAATGGAGCACTGCTGGTGTTGGGAGGTTTGACGATGAGTCAAAATAATGTTGAAATGAAGGTATTTGGGGACTTAGAAGTCAATGGTAATTTTCAGTTGGACAATGGAAACTTATTTATAAAAGACGGAGGTAATCTATTGATTAATGGCGATTTTCTTCGCTCAGATATAGGAAGTGGACAGCTCGAAATTGGAGGAGACGCCACTTCTTTTACAGTAGAGGGAGATTTTGATGATCAACATAACGCACCCAATATCTATGCTAATCCTTATATTAATATAAAAGGGAGTTGTTCCACTAAGTCTGGGAGTTTTTGCGACGATTATCTTCCCGTAACTCTTATATCATTTATTGTATCCTATCACGATGAGAATGCAGTAATTAAATGGAGTACAGCCTCAGAACAAAATAATAAATCATTTGAGGTTTATCGGTCCATTGATCTTGTACATTGGGAACTGATAGGTACTTTGAAAGGGCAAGGTAATAGTTTAGTTACACATCATTACCAGTGGATTGATACAACTTTCAACGAAACAGGTAGGAATTACTATCAACTTCATCAAATTGATTTTGATGGGAGAAGAGAAGTCTTTGAAACATTAGTGTTGGATGTTCAGCATCAATCATCTCTACCAGAAGTGATGATCAGCAACAATGCTATACGTTCAGGAGAAAATGTTCAAATAATGTATCGCAATGAGAAATTCAATAGTAAGTATATTGTAATAGTACATTCTGACGGAAAGACGATGGATTGTACTGATATACCTAGAGGCTTAATCCCTAACCAATTATTTGCAGAAGGAATGAATATACTATGGGTTTCCAATGGTAGAGATAAATATTCATTTAAAATATTGAAATAAAAAAAAGAGTGAATCCCGAAAGATTCACTCTTTTTATCTATAATCGATAACTTTAGTTATAAACTAAAATTATTTTAATTCGATTTCAGCACCTTCAGCAGTTAAAGCATCTTTCAACGCTTCAGCTTCTTCTTTAGAGATACCTTCTTTGATTGGAGCAGGAGCAGAATCAGCTAATTCTTTAGCTTCTTTAAGACCTAAACCAGCAGCTGACTTAAGAGCCTTAACTACTTTCAATTTAGCAGCACCAGCTGACTTCAAGATCACGTCGAATTCAGTTTTCTCTTCAGCAGCTTCAGCACCTGCAGCAGCACCTGCAACCATTACTGGAGCAGCAGCAGCAGCTGGCTCGATACCGTGCTCTTCTTTCAAGATCTCAGCAAGCTCTTGTACATCTTTAACTGTTAAGTTAACTAACTCTTCTGCGAATTTTTTCAAATCTGCCATTTTTGTATAAAATTAAAACGTGTTTTTTAAATCAAATTAAATAATATGTTTTCTGCAATCAGCCGTAGTATTTACGCTGTCATTGCAAGAGGTTTTGTTAGGAAGGAGTATATTACTCTCCTTTCTCCTCTAAAGTCTTCAATAGACCAGATAATGTCTGACCTGAAGATTGTAAAGCGCTAACAACATTCTTAGCAGGTGATTGAAGTAATCCAACGATATCTCCAATAAGTTCTGCTTTCGATTTTACAGCTGTTAAAGCTTCTAAGTGTTGCTCACCAACGTATAAACCACCGTCGATTGAAGCTGCCTTCAATGCTGGGATTTTACGATCTTTTGGCATATCCTTTTGATAGTCCTTAAGAACTTTCGCAGGAGCCGCACCAGATTCTGCTGAGAACATGATACCTGACATACCTTTAAGAGCATTATCTTTAAGCTCAGAGTAATCAGTATCTGATTCTAATTTGTCAAGAGCTTTCGCAATTAGCGTGTTCTTGACTACTTGATATTCGATACCCGATGCAAAGCAAGCCTTACGGAACTTGTTTACTTCATCAACAGTCATAGTAGCACTGTTTACGATGTAGAAGTAATCACAAGCTGCCAATTTTTGGCTTAACTCCTCAACGAGTTGTACCTTTTGATCTTTTGTCATAATTAGCTATCGATTGATCCCTTATCAACTTTGACACCAGGGCCCATAGTTGTAGAGATCGTTACGCTCTTAAAATATGTACCTTTTGCTGAAGAAGGCTTTAACTTTGATAAAGTTGAGATTAACTCTGCAGCATTCTCTTTCAATTGCTCAGCGCTGAAAGACGCTTTACCTACTGAAGTGTGAATGATACCAGTTTTGTCAACTTTAAAGTCGATTTTACCAGCCTTAACTTCTTTTACAGCTTTACCTACTTCTAATGTCACTGTACCCGCTTTAGGGTTTGGCATTAGACCACGAGGACCTAAAACTCTACCTAAACGACCTACTTTAGCCATTACAGTTGGCATAGTGATGATTACGTCGATATCAGTCCATCCACCTTCGATTTTCTTGATGAATTCGTCTAAACCAGCGTAGTCAGCACCTGCTGCTTTTGCTTCTTCTTCTTTGTCTGGAGTAACTAGAGCAAGAACTCTTACTTCTTTACCTACACCGTGAGGAAGAGTTACCACGCCACGAACCATTTGATCCGCTTTACGTGGGTCAACACCTAAACGCACGTCTAAGTCTACAGAAGCGTCGAACTTCTCGAAAGAGATTTCTTTCACAAGCTCAGTAGCTTTCTCCAGCGTGTATTCTTGAGTTCTATCGTATTTTGATAGAGCCTCTTTCATTTTCTTTGATACTGCCATGATTAAAAACTATTTTACTTGTAGAAATTAAGCCTCCCAAGGAGCTGTTCCCTCTACTGTTACACCCATGCTACGAGCTGTACCCGCAACCATTTTCATACCTGATTCAACTGTAGAACAGTTTAAGTCTGGTAATTTTGTCTCTGCAATCGTTCTTAATTGATCCCAAGTAACTGACGCTACTTTCTTACGGTTAGGCTCTGATGAACCTTTTTTAATTTTTGCCGCATCCATGATCAAATTAGCCGCTGGAGGAGTTTTAATTACGAAATCAAAAGACTTGTCTTTGAAAATTGTAATTAATACAGGCAATAATTGCCCTCCTTTGTCTTGAGTACGAGCGTTGAACTGTTTACAGAAATCCATAATGTTCAAACCCTTCGAACCTAACGCAGGACCTACTGGCGGCGACGGATTGGCTGCTCCACCTTTAATTTGAAGCTTCAGGAAACCTTCGATTTCTTTTGCCATGTTATTCTTCTTTTTCTACTTGTTTATAATCGAGTTCCACTGGTGCATTTCTGCCAAAAATCTTCACCATGACATTGAGTTTTTTCTTCTCTTCGAAGACTTCCTCTACGCTTCCGGAGAATCCAGAGAATGGACCATCCATAACGCGTACTGTTTCGCCGACAGAGTAAGACGTATCATGTTTAACTTCGCCTTCGTCCGACTCATCGACTTTGCCAAGGATCTGATTGATTTCAGATTCTCTCATAGGTTTTGGAAGCACTGACGGATCTTTTGAATCCGCATTCAGAAAACCTATAACACCCGGAACGCTATTAATCGTGTGTTGAACCTCACCATTGGATAAATCAGCTTGTACGATAACATACCCTGGTAATAAGTTTTTCTCGACAGCAATTTTCTTAACCTTACCGTCTCTCTGCTTTCTTGCCTGATAAACTTTCTCAGTTGGTACTAATACTTCCGTGATAAAGTTCTGAAGATTTTGATTCTCTAATTCTTTCAGTAGATAATCTTTCACTTTCTTCTCTTGGCCACTTACAGCTCTAACTACATACCATTTAAGCTCACCCATCGTTATTTAGTTTTATCTGTTGAGGTTTCTTAACTAAAAATACAATTTCCACGCTTCTTATTAGAATGCGTTATAGAAAAGTGTTAATAATTCGTTGAATCCGAAATCAACACCTCCGATTACTAAAGCGAACACCAATGATGCCACTAAAACTAATACAGAGCTATCTTGAGCTTCTTTGAATGACAACCAAGTTACGTTGTCTGTCATCTCAGTGTATGACTCTTTAAAAAATTGCATTAATTTATTCATAATTCTTTCGAATTTTATCCATAAAAAAAGTTGCCTTGTTTATAACAACTTTTGCTTATGTAAATGTTTAAAATCAGTTGAACGGCTAAATATAACAGTTCTTTTTGAATTTGCACGGGTGGTAGGATTCGAACCCACGACCTGCGGTTTTGGAGACCGTAACTCTACCAACTGAGCTACACCCGTTTATCCGTTAATTTTCAGTACTTTACAGAAGTACCTTGAATTTCCGAGATGCAAAGGTAGATATCTGAATAGAAATAACAAATTTGTAAGGGAAATTTTTTCTTAATTCATATTAATATACAGCTACTTAGGACTAATTCTGTATATTGCACCCCATAAACCGAGGCAAAAATGGCTAGTTTGACCTCTTTTTACCCCGTTTTTAATTAAAATGACATGATCAAATTTTTTTTCTATCTAAGTGTATTTTTTTTCTCATCACCACTTCTATTAGCACAGGATATAAGCAGTTTGTCGGATCAGTTGAAATTGATAGATGGAATACTTGCAATAAAAGCACATGCTACCTCTGGTGAAGATTCATTTTTTCAGATGTCTGAAAAGGTAACCAAGAAGACCGTATTTTGGGAGGTGTTTAGAGAGAAGGGAGAACTAAGACGTAATTATGCATTAAGCAATCTTCCAAATGGCATTTATCATTTCCAATTTGCTTTGGATGGAAAAGCTATTTCAGGTGAGATTTTCAATAAGTCAGAAGGTCCAACTTTAAAAGTGTATCATAGTACAGAATACAAAAGACCTTACTTCAATGTAAAAGTTGAAAAAGATACTTTACAGATCGATGGTTTTTTTGCACAAGATAAAGAGGTGCAAATCTCCATTAAGAACGAGGATGAGTTCGAAGATCTCTATAATGCGAGCATAGAATTGAAAAATGGGAAGTTGAAAACGCAATATATCTTGGATACTTTCGGAAAAGGAAATTATGTAATCAGAGCAAAATTGAAGGATAGAACCTTTGTTCGAAATTTTATTTTAAAATAATTCAACTTTTAAAATATTGTCTGTCAAATAGTTTACAATTGTTTATCGAAAAAGTTCATTTTTTATTTTGCAGATAAAAAAACTTCCTCTACTTTTGCATCGCAATCGGGACAAACGGTCACGACAAAAAGATAAAACATAGTGTAAGAATTAAGTAATTGAGGGCATCTGGGAAGGTTCCAGAGCGGTCAAATGGGACGGACTGTAAATCCGTTGCTTCGGCTTCGCAGGTTCGAATCCTGCCCCTCCCACTATCAGAATTACTTAATTGGGAAGGTTCCAGAGCGGTCAAATGGGACGGACTGTAAATCCGTTGCTTCGGCTTCGCAGGTTCGAATCCTGCCCCTCCCACACTTTTATTTTATCTTGCGGATGTAGCTCAGTTGGTAGAGCGACAGCCTTCCAAGCTGTAGGTCGCGGGTTCGAGCCTCGTCATCCGCTCAAAGGTCAATCAGAAATGGTTGACCTTTTTGCGTTTTAAAGCCTTTGTATCTTTTTGGGGCTGCCTTATTCTATAGGTGTTGATTTCATTTATACTGAATGTATATTGTTTTTTAATCCTAGAAGTACAGTCAGTTAAAGATTCCACCAAAGGAAATATTGGTTTTTATTGGGAATTTCCAATTTCAGGTGATTATATTTGTGTCACCAAAATAATTAATGCGGATGTAGCTCAGTTGGTAGAGCGACAGCCTTCCAAGCTGTAGGTCGCGGGTTCGAGCCTCGTCATCCGCTCAAAGGTCAATCAGAAATGGTTGACCTTTTTGCGTTTTAAAGCCTTTGTATCTTTTTGGGGCTGCCTTATTCTATAGGTGTTGATTTCATTTATACTGAATGTATATTGTTTTTTAATCCTAGAAGTACAGTCAGTTAAAGATTCCACCAAAGGAAATATTGGTTTTTATTGGGAATTTCCAATTTCAGGTGATTATATTTGTGTCACCAAAATAATTAATGCGGATGTAGCTCAGTTGGTAGAGCGACAGCCTTCCAAGCTGTAGGTCGCGGGTTCGAGCCTCGTCATCCGCTCAAAGGTCAATCAGAAATGGTTGACCTTTTTGCATTTTATAGACTTTAATCACTTATAGCTATTATCTTTTTCCTGTATTGAGCAGGGGTCATGCCAATGACTTGTTTAAACTGACGATGGAAGTACGACATGTTTTCATACCCACAATCCATCGCGATCTGTGTCACAGGTTGAATACTATCTTGCAATTCCTGACATATTATATGTATCCTAAACTCATTTAAGTATTGAGTGAATGTTTTATTGAATCTTTTTTTGAAAAACTTACAAAAGGAGGACTTCGTCATACAGCACAGTTCAGCAACTTCTATGACTTGTATAGGTGTTTGATAATGGTCTTCTATATGATGGATAATTTTATCTACTCGGCTGTCTATTTTTTGAGAAATAAAGGTTTCAATAGGTTCGGATAAGATTTGATAGTCTTTCAGTTCTGTAAGTTGATGCAGTATTTGTAAAAACAGTATCATTCTGGGCATTTCTGAAGACTTATGTAAAGCCAAAAGCATCTGTCCAATATTTTCCGTCATCATAGACTTTCTAAATACTATACCCGCCTTGGCTTTTTCCAGCATTTTTCCCACTTTCATAAATTCTTTAATGCCTGTGATCTTAGCATTGAATTGTTCTGCCTTCCATTGTACATACACAGAGGAGGCTCCTTGATTATAATTTCCCGCATTTTTCCATGCATGAGGCAATGAGGAGCCAATTAATACCAAATCACCTGCTTGAAACTGCTGAATGCTGTTGCCTATATATCGAATCCCATTACTTTTTAATACATAAGTCAATTCAAGCTCTTCATGATAATGCCATGGTGAATTAAACCGGACATCATCATAGATAAATGTATGGATAGAATGATCAAGTTGCTTAGGAATAACTTCTAGTTTTGCTCTCATTTTACGCTATGTTGTTAGTTGTTCTTCTGTTTTAGTAGTTATTGGACAATATAGTACATAAAACGTAAAATATTGAATTTATTAAACGTAATAATCACACCATAATTTTGTATTAGTAATCAGTCATAAAGTAAAGCGGTTTTCTCTGGTTACTTTAAACTAAAGCAAGAAAGTATGGAAGTGATATGTAGTGGACTTAATGTAGTCGATTTATTAGTTGCCGTACCAAATGAGGTTCCTTACGGCGAAAAAACAGAGTGTGAGAAGATCATTGTGCAAGGCGGTGCTCCTGCAGGAAATGCGGCAAGCGGTATAGCGGCATTGGGTCATAACATCTGTTTTTTAGGATATTTTGGTGAGAATACGCTGAGTGATATAGCAAGAGCAGAGCTGAAAAGGCATGGTGTTGTGGACACGCTGTTTGTATCAAAGGAAAATGCAACTCCTGCAATAGCTATTGTTCAGGTGGACGATAAAGGAGAGCGAACAGTCCTTTATTCAATGGACAATTACTCTTCATTCAGCCCGGCAGATTTTAAAGAAGAATGGCTTAGTGATACAAAGCTGATTCTTGTAGATGGATATGATACCGAAATCAATCTTCACCTATTAAAGCTTGCTAAGAAAAAAGGAATTACAACGGTATTGGACATGGAAGCAGGTGAAGAAGCTACAATGAAAGAAATGTTAGCACTAGCAACTCATTCGATCTTACCTCTTACATGTGCTCAAAAACTAGCTAATACAGAGAAAATTGAAGACTGTGTAAAGACACTTTCCAAGTTAACCAAAGGACAAATAGTCGTGACGGATGGAGCAAACGGTTCTTACGCTTTAGAAGAGGAAATTATTGTGCATCAACCTGCTTATAAGGTAGAGGTTGTAGATACAACAGGTTGTGGGGATGCTTTTCATGCAGCATATGCTTCTGCAGTACTGCAAGGGCTGCCATTAAGAGAAAGAATGAATTATGGTAGTTTCTTCGCTTCTCAAGTAGCAAAAGTATTTGGAGGGCGAACTTCATTTCCTTCAAGACAAGACATGGAAGAAAATCTTCCTTCAATCGAAACCACAGTATAGTGTAGACACATGTCTTAGTACTTAAATAATAACACATTTAATCAAAAGAAATCAATGGAAACAGTAGCATCAAACCCAGTAGAACAAGGTGTAGTAAGTCATCTATTTGAAAAACTAATCCAACCCGCAAAACCACAGTATGTAGCCAAAGTAGGATTGGTGGGCATCGGGCTAGAAGAACATTTTGACTGGGCTTCTATCAAAAAGAATTATAAAGTAGCACAAACAAACCTTCAAAAAGCTTTACCTGAGGACTTCTTTCAACTTTCAAGCTCAAAAGGACCTCTGCAAACAAAAGAGGAAATGCTGGATTGGTTGCAGTCTGTTGAAAAAGAAGGCATAGATGCATTGGTGATTTATCAAGGTTCTTATATCGCAGGTGATTTGGCGGCAACATTGGCAAGATGGCTGAAACAACATGCTATACCTGTATTAAGTTGGTCACATGATGAAGCAACAGGCGGAAGGTTAGTCAATAACCGTTTGTGTGGTCAGAACTTCCTGTTGAATATTTTAAGCTCAAGCAATGTGAAATATTCTTGGCTTTTTGAACATCCTGAGTCAGATCGTTTATCAGAAAGAGTAATGCCATTTGCGAAAGCGGCTTATGCTAAAGCATCGATGAATCAGAGAATGATAGGTATGATCGGTGGGTTTAGAGTGCCAGGTTTCTATGATTGTGAATTGAATGAAATTGCATTGTTGGAACGCTACGGTTTGATTGTAGATAGAGTTGATTTTGAAACGATTTGGAAGCACGGTCAGAAGTTCAAGGAAGAGGATATTGATGAAATTAGAGAAGCACTTCTTTTCCACCCGCTTTGTAAGTTTAATAATGTGACGCCTGAGCAAATCAATAAATCGATCCGTTTGTCATTAGCGGTAGCAGATTTTAGCCGTCAGCAAAATTATATAGGAATAGGTCTGAAAAACTGGCCGGAATTATTTGATCATTATGGAATCGCTGGAGATGGAGCAGGAGCGTTGATTCAAGATATCGGAATTCCAGTAGCAGATGAATCAGATATGGGCGCTTTATTGACAATGGTTGTGATGAATCAAGTGACACTGATGGAAGGCATACCAACATTAGTAGATCTATCATTGATTGATAATGGAAATGACAGAATAGGTTTCTGGCATTGTGGAGGAGCACCTACAAAATTAATCAACGAGGAGACTGGCTTTGAAGTGAGAAATCACAGTATCCTTGAAAATTATAGTATCGAAAGCAGTATGGGAATGTTATTGGAGTTCTTACAGAAAACAGGTCCAGTAACCATCGCAAAATACCAATATCCTGACGGAGCAAGAGTATTCAACTTCGAAGGGGAAATTCTTTCTTCAGAAATGGCCTTCAGAGGTAGTTATGCAGAAGTGAAGCCTGAAGTTTATGAAGCGAAGGATGTATTGTCAGCTGTATTGAATAATGGTTGTGATCATCACTGGATCATTGGCCGAGGACATTTCCTAAAAGAATTAGAAACATTAAATCACTGGCTTGATGTAAGTCAGATTGATATTCCTAAAAATCTTGACCACTTGTACGGTCATAGTCTGTAGAACACTTCATTTCATCTATCAAATGGTCATGCTTAAATAAAGCATGGCCACTTATCATCTTATAATTATGGAAAAGAAATTTTCAGAACAATTTTCATCATTGCACGAGCTTTTTAAAGCCTATAGAAAATCAGAAAGATGTTTAGCCGCTTTCAATGTCAATGATAATTATGACCTAAAGGCAGTAGTAGAGGCTGCAAATGAAATGAATACGCATGTAATGGTCATGACTTATCCACCTGTAGCGGATTTGATCACTCCTCAGGTTTTTGCTAAAATG
This sequence comes from Flammeovirga sp. SJP92, assembly GCF_001583495.1. Taxonomy (GTDB): domain Bacteria; phylum Bacteroidota; class Bacteroidia; order Cytophagales; family Flammeovirgaceae; genus Flammeovirga. The sequence continues at coordinate 250,130 of NZ_LQAQ01000100.1, forward strand.
GTGGAAGGTATGAGATTGAATGCTCACAATAAAGTATTCCTTCATTTGGATCACAGTACTTCTGTAGATCAATGTAAAGCGGCTATTGATGCAGGTTATGATTCTGTGATGATCGACGGCTCTCAGCAACCTTTGGAAGAGAACATCAAAATGACAAAGGAAGTGGTGGAGTATGCAAAATCAGCCAATGTTGTAGTTGAGGCTGAAATTGGAAAAATTTTAGGAAGGGGAGTGGAAGTAAAATCAGATGATGATTTTTTAGCCTCCGTTGCCGATGTGACACAATTATATAAAGAAGCTAATCCTGATATCGTAGCTGTTGGAATAGGAACAGCACATGGTTTCACACCTCAAGAACCAAAGATTCATTTCGGAAGACTAGGAGAGATAGCAGATGCAATTCCAGCTCCATTAGTACTGCACGGAGGAACAGGAATTCCAGATAAAGACATTCAGAAATCCATTTCAATGGGTATGAGTAAAATTAATATCGGTACAATCGTTCATACCACTTATATGCAAGAAGCATTAAAACGTATGAATGAAGCGGGTAAAAATGCTTACCCTCCATTTATTATGAATGAAGTAGTGCCATTAATTAAAGATGTGGTTGTAGATCGATTGAAAGCTGTGAATTTTGAGTATGAATTGTCTGTATAATTGAGTAGTTAGTTTTCAATAAATAAAAATGGATACCCTATTATATAATAAGGTATCCATTTTCATATTTATCAATATGATATATTATTAAGCCTCCTTAGAAGCAAACTTTTCAATTCCATAGACTAAAAAGAAACCAACAAAAGCCAAGACAATCGCCAAAACTAATTGGTTATCTCCTTCAAAATATTGAGGCAAAATAGACTTTTCTATTAAAGGTTTTGTCTCACCATGTCTATCAACATAAGTTTCCATCACTTTTTTCCATGGCCATACTTTATTCAAAGAACCAATCATCACACCTGATAATAAGGCAATCGTAAAGTCATGGTATTTTTTCAATAAGAAAGACAATACTCTTGAAAAGCTAGTAATGCCAATTGCTGCACCAGCTCCAAATATTGCAATTACTTTAATATTTAACTCTGTAAGAGAAGTCAGAATATAATTATATTGCCCCATTAATAAGAGCATAAAAGAACCCGAAATACCTGGTAAAATCATCGCGCAAATAGCAATCATACCAGCTACAAAAACATAGATTTCTCCTTCAGGAGCTTCACTTGGAGTAGCTACTGTAATATAATAAGAGAAAGCTGTACCTATAATTAATGCAATAATTGAAGCAACGTTCCATTTTTTGACCTGACGGCTCACTAATAAAGTAGAAGCGATAATCAACCCGAAAAAGAAAGACCATAACCCAATTGGCTCATTAGCTAAAAGGTATTTCATCAATTTTGCCAATGAAAATAATGCAGTACCAATACCAAGAAATAAAGGGATTAAAAAATTAAGGTCTAGTTTCTCCCAAAGCTCTTTGATCTTGAACTTAGATAAAAGTTTAAGTGCTTCAAGGTCTATGGAGTTAATAGCATTCAAAAGTCTTTCATAAATACCAGTAATAAAGGCAACGGTTCCGCCTGATACACCAGGCACAACATCAGCAGCACCCATGGCTACACCTTTTAAAAAGATAAAAAGTTTTTCTTTCATTGATTCTTTAATATAATTTGTGGCAAATATAGTGTAAGTCAACGAACATAAAAGTTTGCATCTTCAACAATTTAGGAACTGAGATTATTTTTTATAAAAAATGAATGAACTGACAAGAAAGGCCTCTATTGACATGGGCACAAATACATTTCAATTATTAATTGCTGATATAATTGGAGATAAAGTTGAAACAGTTTTCACACAGGATATTTTTGTTCGATTAGGGAAAGGAGGAATTTCCAATGGAGAAATTACAGAAGAAGCAATGCAGCGCGCTTTTGATGCATTAGATAAGTTTCAAAAAGTAATCAAAGAAAATAAGGCCGAAGAAGTAAAGGTGGCAGCTACAAGTGCAGTTCGATCTGCCAGCAATGGAGAAGCTTTTATTCAAGACATATATAATAGGTATGGATTTGTGGTTAATATCCTCTCTGGAGTGGAAGAAGCGGAAGTCATTTATAAAGGAGTCAAGACGGATACCGCTATTCAGGATACAGCCATTATCATGGATATTGGAGGTGGAAGTGTTGAATTCATTATAGGTGATGCTGAAAAAGTGCTTTGGAAACAAAGTTTTGAAATAGGAGCACAGCGACTTTACGATCAGTTTTGTCATGAAGATCCCATTAGTAGTGAGAATAGTGAAAAACTAGGAGCGTATATTAAAGAAAAACTAAGTCCGTTATTGGAAGAAAGTGAGAAATTTTCTGCTTTGAAATTCATTGGTGCAGCAGGGACATTCCAGACGATTCAAGAAGTTTATGGAGCAATTCATGATTGTAAACCTTCGTCAGTGAAAAACGTGAGTTATGAAGAGTATAAAAATATGCACCATAAATTTGTGGGGTACACTAGGGAGCAACGTTTTGAAATACCAGGTTTGATTCCTCAAAGAGTGGACATGATTGTGCCTGCATCTCTCTTATTATTTAATGTTCTAACCTTACTGAAAGTTAAAGAAATACATATTTCTTCAGGATCTTTAAGAGAAGGTTTGGTCTTGCTTTAATACAAGATTTTTCTCGCCAAAACTGACAAATGAGTAGTTTTTGGTGAAAATAGTTCATTTTTAATGTTTTAGTAAGGTTTATTAGCACACTCTTAACAAAGATTTAAATTTGTTTTATTTTGCTTGTAAAATGTTGGTTTTTAATGTTTTAATAGCGTAATTACCTCCCCTTAGGGGGTAGTGTATCATGAAAAGTTGAATTATTTCATCCTTATTTTCATCTATTTTTGGTATAGATGTTTGAAGTTTTTGAAAATCAATTTACCTTTGCATCTCGAATAGATACGGGAACTGTTTTTTTCAGTGCTTGAATCTGTTTTTGGGAAGGTTCCAGAGCGGTCAAATGGGACGGACTGTAAATCCGTTGCTTCGGCTTCGCAGGTTCGAATCCTGCCCCTCCCACTATCAATAAATGAAGCTGTTTTTATATAGACCAATTTGTTGAGAAGAGTGTAGTGAATGTTTCTTCAGATCATGAACTATTCTCTATAAAAGGAAAATCGAAAATCTTCCTCGAAGATTGCGGTTACCGCGATAAGCTACCGTAGCTCAGGGGTAGAGCACTTCCTTGGTAAGGAAGAGGTCGGGAGTTCAAATCTCCTCGGCAGCTCGATTTTACTTTTTAAAATCTGAAGATTGAAATCTATTAATTGTATATAATTCTTTTTAAGAAAGATGGCAAAGGAAACATTTGACCGTTCGAAACCCCATTTGAACATTGGTACAATCGGTCACGTTGACCACGGTAAAACTACTTTAACTGCGGCAATTTCATCAGTTTTAGCAAACAAAGGTCTTGCTGAGCAAAAGGACTTCTCTCAAATTGACAACGCACCAGAAGAAAAAGAGCGTGGTATCACGATCAACACTTCTCACGTTGAATACCAAACTGAGAACCGTCACTATGCACACGTTGACTGTCCAGGTCACGCCGATTACGTGAAAAACATGGTAACTGGTGCTGCACAAATGGACGGTGCTATCTTAGTAGTAGCTGCTACTGATGGTGCTATGCCTCAAACTAAAGAGCACATCCTTTTAGCTCGTCAGGTTGGTGTACCTAAAATCGTTGTTTTCTTAAACAAAGCTGATATGGTAGACGACGAGGAGATGTTAGAGCTTGTTGAAATGGAAGTTGCTGAAGAATTAGAAAGCAAAGGATATGACGACGCTCCAATCATCAGAGGTTCTGCTTTAGGTGCATTAAACGGTGAAGACAAGTGGGTTAAAACTGTTGAGGAATTAATGGAAAATGTAGATGAGCATATTCCACTTCCAGTTCGTGACGTAGATAAAGATTTCTTAATGCCAGTAGAGGACGTATTCTCGATCACAGGTCGTGGTACTGTAGCTACAGGTCGTATTGAGAAAGGTGTTGCTAACACAGGTGATGCTGTTGAAATCTTAGGTTTAGGAGAGAAATTAACATCAACTATTACTGGTGTTGAGATGTTCCGTAAGATCTTAGATAGAGGTGAAGCTGGTGACAACGTAGGTATCCTTCTTAGAGGTATCGACAAAGCTGACATCAAGCGTGGTATGGTAATCTGTAAGCCAGGTTCTGTAACTCCTCACTCGAAGTTTACTGCTGAGATCTACGTTCTTTCAAAAGAAGAAGGTGGTCGTCACACTCCATTCTTCAAAGGTTACAACCCTCAGTTCTACTTCCGTACAACTGACGTAACTGGTACTATCGCTTTACCTGACGGTGTTGAGATGGTAATGCCAGGTGATAACGTAACTATCACAGTTGATCTTCAAAAAGAAATCGCAATGGAGGAAGGTCTTCGTTTCGCGATCCGTGAAGGTGGACGTACAGTAGGTGCTGGTCAAGTAACTACAATCATCGAGTAATCGATTTTCAGCGTCAGCTGAGTTTACATATTTGGAGGTCGTCGAGCAATTGACGACCTCTTTATATATAAAAGCCATCCTATTTCTCAATGGGATGGCTTTTTTATATCAATTCAAGGTTTTGGCTTTTATGTTGCTTGAGTTTACTCATTTGTGAGAATGTTAAGCAACAGTTGAGCTTCTATCTTTGAGTTTGGTGCTGTTTTTATTGGCCTTGAAGGGAAAAGCGTTAAGAATTTCATGTACTGAGCCGTTAAAAATGATTTTCTTGTTTGAGCAAAGCGAGTTTAAAATCATTTAGGCGAAAGGAATGAAATTTAGCTTTTGACTTCTAAGCCTTGACTTTTTTGCTTCGTTTTTGTGTTAAGACAAAAATGAAGAAGAAGGTAGCTTGGAAGAGTAATCTTGAAAATATGTAGAAATGCCGTTTGAAAGCAATTAAACTTATAATACGCTCTACGACTGCTCCTTCTTTAATTTTTCCATCTCAAACATAATGTCTCTCAACCTAGCCGCTTCCACAAAATCAAGATCTTTTGCCGCTTTTTCCATATCACGTTTCACTGCTTTAATCTTAGACTCTAGGTCATCAGTATTCTTTGTTTGATACTCCGAAATAGCTTCCGCTGCTTTTGCACTATCACTCTCATCCAATTCATAACTTTTGACGATTGCTTTTCTGTCCGCAACTTGAGTTTGTTCCAGAATAGCGTCCTGTGATTTCTTCACTGTAGTAGGAGTGATGCCATGTTCTAAATTATATTCATGTTGAATTTTCCTTCTTCTCTTAGTTTCATCAATGGCTTTTTGCATAGAAGCGGTCATTTTATCCGCATACATAATCACTCGCCCATTAGAATTTCTTGCCGCACGACCAATAGTTTGTATTAAAGATCTGACATTTCTCAAGAAACCTTCCTTGTCTGCATCCATAATTGTGACAAGAGAAACTTCAGGTAAATCAAGCCCTTCTCTTAATAAATTCACTCCAACCAATACATCGACAATCCCAAGACGCAATTCTCTTAGAATCTCAACTCGATCCAAAGGTTTGATTTCAGAGTGAATGTAAGTAGATTTTACACCAATTTGATCAAGGTATTTTGAAAGTTCTTCCGCCATTCTTTTTGTTAGAGTAGTAATTAATACTCTTTCCCCTTTATCAATTGTAGCTTGAACTTCCTCCAATAAATCATCAATTTGATTTAAAGTCGGACGAACATCAATTTCAGGATCTAATAAACCAGTAGGGCGGATTACCTGTTCTGTGATTTCACCTTGTGTTTGTAAAAGTTCATAATCACCTGGTGTCGCACTAACGTAAAGTGTTTGACTGGTTACATTTTCAAATTCATTAAAAGTAAGAGGCCTGTTGTCTAAAGCAGATGGTAATCTAAAACCATTGTCTACTAGAGAAACTTTCCTCGATCTATCACCTCCCCACATTGCTCTAATTTGTGGAAGCGTTACATGGCTCTCATCGATCACCATCAAGAAATCATCTGGGAAATAATCCAACAAACAGAAAGGACGTTGCCCTGCTCTTCTTCTATCGAAATATCTAGAGTAATTTTCAATACCAGAACAATAACCCAACTCTCGAATCATTTCAAGATCAAATTCAGTTCTTTCTTTAATTCTTTTCGCTTCAGCTGAACGGTGATCTTTTTCAAAGAACTTCACTTGTTCGACTAATTCATCTTGGATTTCAATAATAGCATCATTAATCACATCCTTTCCGGTCACGAATAAATTCGCAGGGAAAAGAGAAATACTATTTTCTCTAGAGATCATTCGACCAGTTTCAGGATCAATTCTCTGGATTTCTTCAATTTCATCATCCCAATAAATCACTCGGTAAGCAAAATCAGCGTAAGCAGGGAAAATATCTACAGTATCACCTTTTACTCTGAAATTACCACGGTTAAATTCAACCTCATTTCTAGCATATAGGATGTCTACTAAATCTCTCAAGAATTGTTGTCTTGGATATTGAACACCTGCAGCGATTTTTAAAACACTTTTTTCAAACTCCTCAGGATTACCAATACCATAAATACAGGAAACGGATGCCACTACAATCACATCCCTTCTTCCAGACATCAATGCAGAAGTGCAGGCAAGTCTTAACTTCTCAATTTCTTCATTGATCATTAAGTCCTTTTCAATAAATGTATCAGTGGTTTGGATATAAGCTTCCGGCTGGTAATAATCATAATAGGAGATAAAGTATTCTACAGCATTTTCAGGGAAAAACTGTTTGAATTCTCCATAAAGCTGCGCCGCTAATGTCTTATTATGGCAAAGTATAAGGGTGGGTCTCCCTGTTTCTTTAATTACATTGGCTACGCTAAAAGTTTTTCCTGAACCCGTCACGCCAAGGAGGATTTGAGATTTCTCTCCATTTTCAACTCCTTCCGACAATTTTCTGATTGCTTCCGGCTGATCACCCATTGGGGTGAAATCTGCTACTAACTTGAAATCCATATTCTCTATTTAATAAGAATATAAATATACAAAAAAGAGAGGCATACAAGAAATTGATTTTAAGAGGAAAACCTTCCTTATGATGTAATACTTTCCAGCAGTTTACCGAAGTCTTTTGTGAGCTTTTGAGAAGTGTAGTTCAGATAACGGTCATTTCTTTCAACAGGGAGTGTTTTGTTTTTAAGCCATACATTAAAAGAGTCCTTCAGGTAATTTTTTATACTTTCTTTCTCTTGATAATCAAAAGAAGATCCCATGTTTGTTTCTTTGATGATATCCGCTGAGTCTCCTTCTGTATTTCCGAGTAAAAGAATATTTCGGTTTAATGCTAGATATTCAAATAGTTTCCCAGGAATTCGGCCAGAGGAATTATCCGCTTTATTTAATAATAGTAATAATATAGAAGCCTTTTTACCATAGGTAAGTGCTTCTTCTCTTTTTATAGGAGGGATATATTCGAATAACTGAGTGTCTTTATGTTTTTCAATAAAGTCAATAATGCTTTGATCTACTTGACCAACAAACTGAAGTCTGAAGAACTGTTGGAAATGCTCTACTTCTTTTCCAAGTTCAACAACGCTTTCCAGTAAAGTCATTGGAATTCGATCATGTCCTGCCATGCCAAGATGTAGCATTTTTAAGAAATTGCTGTCCGCTTCAACATTTTCAAACTCTTTAAAATGTTCCGGATCAAAACCGAGTGGAATAGTATGTACATTATGTGCACCTATATCTTCAAGATCTTTTTTCCAAGAGTTGCTAACAATTGCTGTGGCGTCAGCTTGTTGAAAACAGAATTGCTCCAGTTTATGATGGTACTTATCTGCCCAAGGCGTAAGAATTAATTCTTTATAATAATCAATTTGAGTCCAGGGATCTTGAAAGTCGACAAGTAATGGAATATTCAACTTCTTTTTTAACCTAGCTCCAATGAGAGTGCTTGAATGAGGAGGTCCTGTAGTAAGAATAGCATCAACATGATTTTCTTTTAAATATTTTGTCAATGCTTTTACAGAAGGTTTAATCCAAAATTTACGGGCATCAGGAATAAAAAAGTTACTTCTTATAAAAACAGCAAGAATATCTTTCCATTTTTTTGTCTTTTCATCCTTTACAACAAGCACATTATTTACATTTTCATCTTTTTTACGAGAAGTAAACTTCTTAAATAAACCATAAGGTTCCCAGATGGGAAGTTCAATTCTCTCGATATCCTGTGGAAAATCATTAATTAATGCATCATCATAAGTAGGGTAGTGTGCATTTTTGGGAGTAACTAATATAGGTTCCCATCCAGCTGAACGTAAATGTTTCACTAATTTCAATGGTCGAATAATTGAAATGCCCCCACATGGTGGAAAATAATAAGCTATAATTAAGACTTTTTTCATGCTAAGATCTCTCGAATAAATAACAGCTCAATTTAAGTAATTCTGAATTGAAGAAAGAAAAAGAGATGAATTGAATTTTTGTTGAATTTTTAAAATGTTGATTATTAGAGATAAAGTATAAGGTTTACTTTTGTTGATGATATTTTTTTAGAGAAGGTATTGCATTTTCAAAACAAGCTCTTACCTTTGCACTCGCTTTTGAACGGAAAGCCAACAAAAACATGATGTAAAAGAAGACTTTTTTGATGATACAGTTATAT
>NZ_LQAQ01000101.1 GCF_001583495.1 Flammeovirga sp. SJP92
AGGGAATCATTCACTGTAATCAGATCATTCTTCTTCCATGCACAGTTGAAGGGCATGAAGATTTTTTAAGGTCAGCTGGACCTAATTTGACAATTTATTGCAGGGAAAGGATCTCTTATGACTATCTGAAAAAAATAAATCATAAGATCAATGTGTTTATGAGTGAGGATATGGCCTTACGATATGAACATAATGCTTTTACTAAAGCCAATTCAAAAAAGGTATTAAAGGTGTTCCGGGAAGGTGTAGAAGGAATTGGCAGAAAGCCATGCAATGATATATCCGTAACATTGAACAATTCGGACTGGTGGAGAAGTGCAAACTGTAAAAGTGTGGTTGATTCTTTTTTCAATTACATCAACGAGTACCAGGAAGTACATACAAACCGGCTTCATGTTGCCATTGCAGCATCTTTATTAGACAAAGAAGTTACTTTTTATGAAGGTAGTTATTATAAAAATAAAGCAGTGTATGAATTTAGTTTATCAAACAACCCAAAAATTAAAATAGAAAATGGATATAAAAAAAGCTATAGCTCAACTGTTTGCTGATATAATTGGTTATGTATCAGTGGCTGCAACAGCCACTACCCACATTAGTTTTTTAGGTGAATTTCGTGATGGAAATATTACAGCTCATGATCTTTATGTTCTTTTTGGGTTAGTGTGGTTATTTTTTAAAGTGATTAAAGAATATAAAGAGTTATTTATTAAGGATAATTCTAAACCCGTTAATGAAGAGAAATCTATGGAATCGACTTCACAAAAAGAACAAAAACATTGAAGTAGATCAAAAATATTAAAATGGAAAAGTATCACTTTTCTAGTACTATTCGTCTGATTAAAATTGCTTTATGAATAAAAGATTTAGAGTGTATGAAGTAATTTATTCACAATAAAGTAATCCAGTAATGGCGATATTAGATAGCCTGGCTGAGGTATTTGGAGCGAAAAGGAAAACTCCAAAACTAACAATGATCCCTACAGTAAAAATGGGGGAGCAGAAAAATAAAGCGGCACTTTCAATTGAGAAAGATAATGCTGCCGCAACAGCAAAACAGCAGAAAATTGCACAGGAAAAAGCGAAGAATGTTCAAGAACTTGAGAAAGTGAAAGCAGAACTTCATAAGCTTATGAATGAGCAAAACAAAAACAAGATTGTTGATTATAAGCAGCAAAAAGAGCTTCAAAATATTAAACAGAAGCACGATAAGACAGTCGCTTATGCTAAACGTAAAGGTATAGCCAATAAGTCTTTGCAAAATCAACTGTCCTATTATAAAAGGAAATTTGCACAACTGACAAAGCAACTCAATGAGAGAAAGTCGTACTCAAAGGGTTATCAGAAAGCACTGTCAGCATGGAAGTCGAAATATACATCACTCATCAAAAAGCATCATAAGCTTTCTAAGATGAGTAGTTCCAGAACAGCAAACGCCTACAAGAATAAGTACAATAGGGCTTATAATGAGTTGAAGGCTATTCGTTCAAAGTACAATAAGGCAAAAAAGCTGGCTTATAAGTATAAATCTTCATTGTCCAATTCAGGAAAGGACAAGAAAAGAATTGCAAGACAGGCAAAGAAATACTTAAAGACTGCCAAGGTTTACAAGAAGAAGTATGTACGTGTCTATGGTGCTTTGAAAAAGGAAAAACGTAGAAACGCTACTATGCGTAAGCGTTACAAAAATACTTCAAAGTACAGAAAGTTTGCGTATAGCTACAAACGTAAGTACGGAGGTGCAAAACGTTCTTATAAAGGAGCAAGACGTAAATATGGTCGTTTATACAAGAGGTACAAAGGAGCGAGAGCGTATGCGAAACGATATGCAAGACTAGCTAGAGTCAACCGTAAAAACAAAGCACTTGCAAAGAAGTATAGAGCTTTGGCATCAAGGTATAGAAAGGCATCTGTGAAATTCAAGAGAGGGTATTCAAAACACCGTTCAAGAGCCAACCGCATGAGGAAAATTGCAAAGCGTTACCGTAAACGTGCGAGGTACAGCAGAAGTAAAAGAAGAATTAGAAGCAGAAGAGGTGTTTTCAACCGTAGAAGAAGAACTTCTAGGCGAAGATCTTCAAGTTCAAGAAAGCGAGCTTTAAGGAAGAAATACTACGATAAATTGAAAAGAATTAAGAGCCCTTTTGCCCGACGAATTTTTCTGACGAGTTCTAAAATTCGTAGAAAATACGGACTAAAGCCTTACAAGAGTAGAAGAAGGATAGGTAGAAGCAGAGGTGTTTTCAGCCATTTTAAACGCTTCAGAAGAAACCTTCCTCACAATAGAGTAAAAAGGTTTTTTAAAAGATTATTCTAAACAATCCCACCGCTTTAATTTGATAAAGCGGTGGGGTGACAAACACCTAACACACAATAATGGATTCAACAACTATTGCTAGAGCATTGGTAGCAAACTTTGATAAGTTTGATATACTCTTAAAAGAAAAAGGAAAAAAAGAGGATGAGGCGGTTGTCCTTATCGAAAACCATGAAGTGACTTCATTTGATGATGTATATAATCAGATTGAAGATTCAAAGCATTTGTTAGAGGATGATAATGAGATTTCTATTGTTCCTATCAAAATGCAAGGGAAGTCACCAAGAAGGAAGCCTGAGTATAGATTTACCAAGTCGTCTGAAAATCATTCTCCCCAGGCATCTGTTGGTTTTGGAAACCTGACACCTCCGGCAGAGATGCAAGATCTAATGGTAAGGCATCTTCAGAGTGTGAACATGAAGCTTGACAATGAGTTGATCACTATCACTCGTCAGAGGGATGATTATAAAAAGGAAGTGGATGATCTGACCA
>NZ_LQAQ01000102.1 GCF_001583495.1 Flammeovirga sp. SJP92
CAAGGCAGATTTGCAGAGCATAGCCTTAGTTACGCGATAAAAATCTAACGAAGAGTAGGATAAAAAAGATAAAATAAAATGTCCGTTTACTTTTGTCCTAGTACTTACCATAAGGATGTTTTGATAAAAAGTCCTTACACTTTATCCGCCATGATTCTGATATTCAATTATTGCTCGCAGTTTTCAACTTCATCACTTTCATTGATGACTGCTTTCTTTTGATGAGGAAAACCGATGGCTTCTACGTTTGAAATCTTTACTTTATAATAGCCATTCGCATTATCGGCATTTCCATCTGCTCTGTATAAAATTGCAGCAACGGCAGGTGCTGGGTAGCTTTCGCCGTCGGGATGTGCTTTTGAGTGAATTAACGGTTTAGCATCGCAAGTGATGTATTTGAAATGTTTTGGCTTCACTTGAGCATTTTTGCCATAAGTAGCTTTTACATTTTTAACGATAGAAGTATTTGCATAATAACCTGGCTGAAGTTTTAGTTTCTTTTGCTCTTTGCTTGTATACCCCTTATCAATTCTTAAAGCAAAACCCGTATTGACTGTTTCTACGCCATCTACTTCTACATGCCCATTTCTGATGGCATGAGGAGAAATCATCACACCGGCATTACCATTTTGACAGTAGATATTTTTAGCATAAATATCATGATTACCACCTGTTTGAACATTGTTCATTTTCTTTAGGCCAGTTTCCAAACGAAGCGTTACACCACCATCGCCCCAAAGGTCTTTGAAGAATACATTTTTTAAAGCTTGAGATTGCACAAGTCCATATCCATAATGTGCTTTTTCAGTTCTACAGTTTTTCACTACACCATTATCCGACATTACAAATTTCCCATTAACTTTCGCATACCCCATTGTGATGGAAGAGAATTTTGTATTATCATCAATGCAATTCATATCAGCAATTAAAAAGTTGTGAGCATTGTTCATACTAAACACTCTAACTCTTTTGTTTGCCACTTTACTCACATCTACCGTATACTGCCCTTTATCTCCTCTTACACTAAGGTTTTCAACATAATTTCCTTTTGTACCGAAATCAAAAATACCATAGTTTTTGTCTTTCTCTGGAGGTGTTGGGTAGATTACTGCATCCTTAGAGATCACAATATGTACATTTGATTTCACCTCAATACTTCCAAAATAATAGGTACCTGCTGTGATGTTGATACGCCCGCCATTTTTCAAAGCAGTCATATCATCAATCGCTTTTTGAAGCTGATCACTGTCGTCTTTGTGGTCTTTGTTATTGACTTTATAGTCTTTGACAAGATCTACTGTTTTAGATACTTGTTTGATTTTGTCTTTGTAAAAATCGCTCTCTTTTTGAGCAAAAGTAAGTCCGGTACTTACAAGTAAAGCACCTAGTGTTACGATTAATTTTTTCATTTCACGAAAATTTATTGGATTTCAATGAATTGGACAACGATTTACTCACCCAATTCATCGTAATTGTTTTAAATATTAAATAGCTTTCAACTCATCCACACATAATCCATTGGCATGCAAAGAAGTAAGACGAATGGTATTGGCGCCTGATTGAAGAGTTACATTGACCTCATATTCATTCCATTCCCTTCTGTATTTATCAACCGCTTGCAAGGTCAATTCCTGACTTTCACCATTGATCGTCAATAAAACTTTATGCTCTTGAATATCTCTTTTGGAAGCCGAGTATCTGATCTTTAAAGTGTATTCTCCTTCACTTCCATCGTTTTCTTGATACCACTCAATGTAGCCTCCTTGATTTTTACCGAAGTCGATGTAACCATCTCCATTAAAATTGGCACCTTCAGAAGATATGGTCACTTGATCAAAAGCGGCATCTTCTGCTTGGTCTCCTCCTGGGTTGACGGCCGTTACAACAGGATCTAATTCAAACCCTTCATCTTCTGCAAAACGTTCATGCATATGGAGTATTTCTTTGTTGTTGAACAGTACTACCGCCTTAACTGTTGTTCCTAATTCGACCTCAAAAGATTGACTGTATTTTGTAGAAGCTGTTGTTGGTTCGCTTCCATCTGTGGTATAAAAAATATCGAAACCTCCCATTGCTTCTTTTCCTCTCAACACCATTTTCTGAACATCAATACTTACTTTTTTGGAAGTTAACAATCGCTTATCTCCTAAAATTGACCCCACAATCACATTGACATCACCAGACGCATCCAAGGATTCAACATAGGCCCTTGCCAACCCATAAAAACCAATTCTATCAGTGGCTAAATAATGTTTTTCTACATCCACTGGACTACCATTATCCAATGCTTTTACACGTCCTGCGCCTAATACTTTGAAGAAGTTTCTGTTCTCACCATAAGGATAGACTTCTCCTTTTGCATCTGTAGAAGTCACTCTGAGCTGTACTATATCTTCCGCTGTGTTACTTAAAGGTTCCCCATCAATGGATAACTTAATTTTTGAAGGTTGGTCAGCTGTTGCAATCGTTTCTTCGGCAACAATTCTATTGTTTTTATAACCCACAGCTTGCAATGTCCCTTTTTGATATCCAACCATCCATTGGCATTGCATTTTATCCCATGATTTGCCCGGTTTAAGTCTTCCTAATGAAGTCCCGTTGAAAAATAATTCTACTTCATCACAATTTGAATACACCCAGACTGGAATCTCAACACCTTCCTCTAAAGTTGGGTGCGTCCAATGGGGTAAAATATGTACCATTGGCTCCTCCGTCCATTGCGATTGGTATAAATAATAAAGGTCTTTTTCAAAATTGGCCATATCAATAGCTCCACCCATAAAGGATTTGAAAGGCCATCCACCGTGTACAAAGGTAGCTTCTCCTATATAATCATGCCCCGTCCAACGGAATGAACCTGCATAGTTTGGAATATCTCGTAACTGCTCAATGTTTTGTCTTGACGTCAAACGTACCATGGCGTTATCATAACTCGAATTAAAAAGCTGTTTGTAATTGGCTTTCTTGGCTGAAGTAGTCCAATCGAATGTAAATACCTCCTCCTCTGTTAAATCAGGATATTCATAAGGTTGATGACGAACGCAAGGATAACCATCTCTATACCAAGTTAGTGTTCTATAAAAACCTCTCACTTGGAACGTGTGCGTATTTTCTGTTCCAATAAAAACTCTATCCTTCTTCAAATGATCAAAAAAACCTTTCTTTTCACTATGCCCATTCACCCCAAAAACGTCCATATAGTCAGAACCTGAATGCCCTGAAGTGACAGGTCTTGTATTATCTAATTCATGACATCTTTCTACTAATTCCTTAGCGGTTTCATCCCCACGTGTTTCATTTCCTACAGAATAAATAATGATAGATGGGTGATTTCTATCTCTTTTGATCCAATCTGTCAGATCTCTGTTCCACCATTTGTTAAAGTAATGTGCACCATAATCGTTGAGTGCTTTTTTGTGCCAGCCATCATAAATTTCATCCATCACAATCAACCCCATCTCATCACACATATCATAAAACTGTGGGGTTTGAGGGTTATGTGCCGTTCTGATGGCATTCACACCCATCTTTTTCAATTGCTCTAAACGAAAACGTAATATCTTATCCGGCACCGCCGCTCCCAAAGCACCTGCATCTTGGTGATTACACACACCTTGTAGTTTTATATTTTCTCCATTGATCCACACCCCTGTTTCTGGCTTCCATTCCACATCTCTTACACCAAACTTAGTTGTATAAACTTTCTCCTTTTTCTTTACCACCATCCTTGAAACCGCTTTATACAAATAAGGTGAAGTTGTAGACCACAAATGAGGTGTATCAATTGTCATTTCTTGTGTTATGGTAGTCTGGTCTTTTTTCATTAAAGAAAACTTCTGTGATGTAGTCGCCACTACTTTTCCTTCATGATCAATGATGTCCGTAATTAACGTTCCTTTTGTATTATTCTCTGACTCATTTTTAACTTCAGTAGCAATTTCCACCACATTCTTTTTCGTTTTGATAAAAATACCATCCGTTGGAATGTTGACTTTTTCTTTAATATCAATCCAAGTATTGGCATAGATCCCCGAACCTGTATACCATCTTGCTGAAGGCTGTGCATCGTTATCTACCCTTACTGCAAAGGTGATTGTTTTGTCCTTTTCTACTTCTTCTGTAATGTCGTATTCAAATGAAATCCAGCCATAAGGTCTGTTTCCTAATTTACGTCCATTGGCCCAAACCGTACTGTTCATGAAAACACCATCAAAGGCAATACGGATTTTTTTCCCTTTCCATTCTTGAGGTACTTTGATCGTTTTTCTATACCAGCCAATCCCTGCCGGAAGGTAGCCACATTGCCCTCCCATTGGGTGATCCTTATCGTATTCCCCTTCAATACTCCAATCATGAGGGAGGTTTAATACTCTCCAATCGTCGTCCTTATAACTTAACTTTTCCGCTCCTTCTTGCTCGTCTAGTTTAAACTTCCAGTCTTTATTAAAATTAAGTCTTTGCTGTGCTGATAATTGCAGGGCAGAAAAAAGTAACCCCACTATAAGTAAATACTTCATTTGAATTTCATTTTAAATGGTCAGTAGTAAGGCTGTCGTAATAAGTGAGAGTCGTGTACCGATTCTTTATACACTACTAAATGAACATCGATACACGACGTACTAAAAACTCTCCAATTACTACCGCTTTAGTACTGACCCAAAATTCTATTTCTTTTGATTAAAACTTGGGTCTGTGTGTTTATAATGTGTAGCTATAAGGTTAAATGATTGATAAACTGCCATTTAAGCCATAAAAAATCATTTTGATCGTATGGTTGCAAAAACGTATTGATACACTTTGAAAACCAATTATTTACGTACGAGAAGAACTTTATAAACTAAATTATCTTCAATTTTTAATCGACCTTTCTGCAAGCATTTATAGGATCTACTTACAAACTCCCTTCTTCTTCATTTTTATCTTGATAAAAAATTCAAGGCTTAGAAGTCAAAAACTAAATTTCAAAAGAATATATAGTGCAACACGACTAGAGTTCAGGGGCTAGTAATATTGACTCCAACAACACTAAAGTGTTGATTACGTTTTGCAAACTACAAGACTTCAGGCTTGATAAGGTTGAATGACAGTAGGTTTGGAGTAGTTCAGGAAAGATGGTTATTTGTCCTGTTGTTTTATTAAATACACTTCTATTCAGCTCAATCTATCTGTACACTGACCACCGTACACGCTGTACGCTATTCACCGTACTGATCGTACACTATACACCGTACACGTTGTACGGTGTATAGTGTACATGCAATACCAAATTTCAGAAGTGAATATCGTGCAACACGACTAGAGTTCATAGGCTAGTATTATTGACTCCAACAACAATAAAGTGTTGATTACGTTTTGCAAACTATAAGACTTCAGGCTTGATAAGGTTGAATGCCAGTAAGTTTGGAGTAGTTTAGGATAGATGGTTATTAACATATTCACAGTTAAATATCTTTCTGTTTTTGAACAAACATCTGAAATGTATTTTCATTTGGTAAACATTTTCTGACGGCTATTTCAAAATATAATAATGCAGATTTCACAATTTGAAATATTTCAAAAGTGCATTTAATAAGATCCTTTAATAGAATTTGGTCTTTATTTGTTGGAGTAGTATTATTATCAATCACATTTAAATATGAATGTGTTATTTTATTTCTTATCCATTGTAGATTGTATAAATAGCCGTTATCCTTAAAGTCAAGTGATAAACTATATAAAGCTTGTAACTGCTTATTTTCTGTATTTTCAATAACTTTCTTAAATTCATCTTTTGTTAGATAATCAAAGTAAATGTCATCATCATATATCTTTTCTTCTTCAGAAAAGTAATAGGATACTAATCTAGCTATTTTATCTAAGCAATTATAAACATTGCAAAAAGTTGATTTCAATAACCCAAATTGATGATTATGCTGGAAAGAATCATAAGTATGAACAAAATTAACGTTATCATCATATATCTTATATTCATTATTTAAAGCATTGAAAAGTGAGTATCTTGATGATACATATATTTCAATTATTTGATTCCAAATTTGAAATGAAAAATATACACGTTTTGACATCATTCCATTGGGGCTATCTTTTTCTTTCAAAGGTTCCGTAAAAATTGGAAATAATGAATCCACCAAACTATCGTCATCATAAAAAATACCAAAATCATAGTTTAGGTACAAGTTATATTCCAGACTAAATTTTTGATAATGAGATAGTAAATCTATATTAGTCGACGTTTTTTTTATCTGGTTATAATTTTCTTTCTTCAGCTCTGTCTCAATTTCTTCAATCTCTTTAATGAATTTTTCTTTTGTGCCTTCACCTCCAATATCTTCAAGACGAGGATCATTTAATGCTTTTAATAGTAAATCCTTTGCTAGATCTAATAATTTTAAATGATCTTGAGGATGTAAAGCTAAAGATTGATATTTTTTTAATTCAAGTGCTTTATTTCCTAAAGCGATACCAAAAGAAGGGTTTTTCGCAATTACTTTATCATGAAGTAAAATAGCTTCATAATTTCTCCCAAGTTTATTTAGAATATTACCAGCATTAGTTAGAGCATAATTTATAAGAGTTGAATTATCTGATTTTACCTCCAAGAAACTTCTTACTGCATCTCTATATTCTTTTATATCTATCAACTCCATACTTCTATTTTTTAGTATTGCTATTTGGTATTCACAGTTTGCTAATATATAAACTACTTGATTAGTCTGGTTTTTCTTTTTTAACCTATACTTTGCAACACTTAATAGTACTTGGCATCTGTTATCTATTCCAAGATTACACATAACTGCTTCTATAAATTCTTGATAGTACTTATCGTTTTTGAAAATTTCATCATACTCACTGATTTTTTTCAGAATTATCTTCTTTTCAACACCTATCATTGATGACAGATCTTCAAGTGCTTCTTTAGAATTAAGCATAGCCTATTTGTCTTTTATAATTTAAGTGAAATAAATACAAAAGTTAATTTTCAATAAGATGAAGAAAAAAATACTCCAACAAAAATAAATACTTCACAACATTACAGCTTTCTATAAATATTCCACCAATTGTATAAACAGAAAAAGAGATGATAAGAAAATCTATCACCTCTAGAATATTTACTGTGGAATAAAATTGTGTTTTGAAGATTTTTATATGAGTAGTGGTTTCATGGTGGCGTGTGAGACGCAAAGCATTGCATCTCTACATTAGTTACCTTTTCAATTGAATTGAATCGCTAAAATTGAAAAGGTATCGTGCTGTAGAGCCACAATGCCTTGTGGCTTAAGAACCACTACAAAACCACATTTTCTAATCGTTTTTTTATTTAATTCCTTTTTCCTTCGCCTTCTTCTTATTCACCTTAAATAAATGGCTATTTTCTGGCGTTACTTCTTTCCATCCCGCATACACTTCATTTTCCCATTCCAATAACGCTTCCTTCATCTTTGATGCTCTTTTTGTTTCAATATCAATTTTATTATGCTCTTCAGAAATATCCTCTACAACGTTGAATAGCTCAAATTTTCCAGAATGGTATTTTACCAGTTTCCAATCTTCTTGCATAATAGCCGCATACTGATCTTCGTAGCTTCTCATAAAGTAAAGATTTCTCTTCTTCATGCTCTTACCCTTTAAAGCAGGCATCAAGCTTTTTCCTTGAATGTTGTTGTCTTTGTAGGTTTGGCCCGAAGCGATTTCCATTAAGGTTGGAAAGATATCAATAGTTTGAATTGGTTTAGAGTATTCTGTTCCTGCTTTTGTCACAGATGGATATTTGATCATCATCGGTACTCTTGCTCCGCCTTCTCCTAAAGTATTCTGTCTTTTTCCACCTGCCAGCGGTGTATTTTCAAAGAAGCTCCCTTGATCTGAAGTGATGATAACTACAGTGTTTTCGTCCATCTTCAAACGTTTTAAGGTCTTCAAAATAGTACCTACGGATTTATCCATGCTTTCTACCATGGCGTGATATTCAGCATATTTTGGCGACATCCCTTGATCAATATATTTCTGTACCAATTCCTTTTTTCCGATATGAGGACCATGTACAGTGTAGTACCAAAGGGTCATCATAAAAGGTTGTGGTTTATTATAATTTTCCAAGAAATGTACTGCCGTATCAGTCATGACTTCCGTAAGGTAAACATCTGGCTGATCATTGAACTCTTGGTAAGCATTTTTGTCTTTAAAGAATGGAGCATAATAGCTTTTCGGGTGACCAAAATTACTGACGCCAATTTGCTCATCAAACCCTTGGTGAATAGGATGAAAAGTTTCATGTCCCAAATGCCATTTTCCTAAAAACGCATTATAGTAGCCATATTCTTTAAGCTTCTCCGCATAAGTCACCTCTTCTAATGGCAACCAGTTTCTTGATCCCCTTTTGGCTGGATCAATCGACCATAAACCAAACTCTTTTGTATTACTGCCATCAGGCATTTCGTGACCAATATGACGAGGCATCTGTAAACGTGCCGCTTCTTTTCCTGTCAATAAAGATGCTCTACTTGGGCTACATGTGGGAGTAGGAATATACGCTCTTGTAAACTCCAGGCTTTCTTTTTTGAATTGATCTAAATGAGGTGTAACAAATGATTCATTTCTGTAGCCCACATCTGACCATCCATAATCATCCACAAATAAAAGTACAATATTAGGTTTCTCTTGTGCCATCACTGATGACATCGCTCCTATGCATAGAAGTAAAAGTAATTTGATTTTTTTCATTGCCATTTCAGTTTATAATTTCATAACAAAAATCGGGTAAAATGATTTTTCAGGTGTGTATGAGCATGTAAATAGTGTGTCTGAAGGTCTATTTTAAGATGAATGAGAGGGGAAAGTTTAATCAGAAGAATACTTCCATTGAAAAGTGCTTACGAAGCACTGTAAAATCATATTTAAGCTCAAAGTACTAGAGCTAAGATGTTTCATAAACCCATACTTTAAGTTATGATGAAAGTGGAATTTTGACCCATTTCTTCTATCTCCATCATTTCCCTCCATGCACACAAAACCCCACCACTACAAAGTGATGGGGTTTATAATCAAAAATTATTACCAAGTTATTGTCTAGCTTCTACTTTTCTCAATTTGATATTGTCTAAGTAGAAATCATGCAAACCATCGAGTTTCATATCTTTTTCTTTGAAGTTCATATTGATGGAACCAGTAGTGATTTTTTTCAATGATATTCTTTGTCTTAATGTCACCCACTCTCCGTATTTCATGTTCGGATAATCAGCGAAAACCCAAGGTACATTTGCAAAAACATCTAGGTCTACGGTATCATCGTTCGTTGAGATATTTGTTCTGATGATATCAATTGCACTTGATGCTTGAGGGATGAAGACATCAATAGAGATTTCATACTCTCCTTCTTCCACAGCAAATGCGTAATTTAATTTTGATGAACTGAATTTATGTGCCCTACTTCCTGAACTGTTTAATTCAAAGGCAAAGTGCATACTTGCATCTCCGCTTGATGAAGTTGATGTCACTCTTTCTATCTTTTCATTGGCTGTTGGGTTCTTCATACTCACATACCAACCGAACGCTTCCAAAGGTTCTTCTGCCGATTTTGGCGTTTCAAAATCCGACATCGGTCCATCTAAATAGGATACTACGCCATTCATTTCTACATCTTCCGCAGTGAAAGTTGATAATGCTACGCCCAATAACGATTGGATTTTATTGCCTGTATACTCCACTTGAATATCGTCTGAATTGAAGAAGTTTTCTACTAGATAAATTTCAATTCTCTTATTGTTTCCATCTGCTAATTTCACTTCTGAAATAGATGCATTGGCGTTTGAATAGTTGGCTTCGATGTTTTGAATACTCACTTTAAAATCACTCAACACCTCTGCTGAAGTAAATGGAGTTAGTGGATGTGATACATCAAAATAAAGTACGCCACTGCCATTGTCTGTCACTTTTCCAGCCTTTAGAGTAGGGTCATTTTGTACCTCTTTTACATTCACTTTTACTTTTGATGGATAATCCAAATCAGCGTCTTTAAACTTCTCATGCCCTTTTCTTTCCACCATTAATCCAAAACCAAAATCAGTTCCATGGTTTGAATACGTTACTTCAAATGAAGTCTCTTGTGATGTTACTTCCTCAGTACCATTGTTGATTTTCCAAGTCCTTCCTGTTGGTTGACCTGTAGATTGATCCACAAAAGTAAGTCGGTCACCTTGATTGATTTCTAACGTAGTAGCCGTTTCTTCCTCACCTGCTTTCAATGTATAAATTGGTGTGTTGAGGTCGTCATTTTTGTAAATACTGAACCCTGCTTTTAATGCTTCAGATGTAAAGACCTCAATCGACAATGGTACCAAAATTTCAACATCTTCAAAACCTTCTTTCGATAACGTCAATTTATGAGCCGTCAAAGCATCATTGTTTTCATCAAATGGCACCTCAAATGAAGTAGCTGTTGAGGTTTGTACCGTTCCATTATTCACTGTCCACTGAACTGAAGGGCTTTCTTTTGTTTGTGTTTTGAATAAAAGCGTTGTTCCTTTTTCGATGGCAATTGATTTCCCCTCTCCTACTTTTCCTTCTGGAATTTCATAAATTGGAGTTTCTAAATCAGTCGATAAGAAGACTTGAACACTGGCTTTTGGAGGTTGAGGACCAAGATCCACTTTCTTCACTTGAACTTTGACCGGAATCACAACCTTTTCCGTCAAGTCAGGATACACCGCATCTTTTCTTTCGATTACTAATTCATGTACGATATATTCCCCCTCAGTTTTAAATACACCTTCAACACTATTTCCTTTCAATGTATCTTCCTCAACTCCTTCAAGTACCCAATATGTAGAGGTAAATAAATCCTCATTGGTGGTATTGATAAAAGATAAAGCATCGCCTTCGTCCAACTCAACGGTAGCCCATTCCTCTGTATCTCCTGGAATAGTTTCTCCCTCTTTCAATTCATAAACCAATTGATCTCCATTCATCACTTTGAAAGTTGGAATTAACTCCGGAATCACCACTTCTTCGACCACTTCAACCGTTAAAGGAATAACCACCGTCGTTCTTAAATCAGGATAATTGCTTTCTTTTCTTTCGATTACTACTTGATGCGTATTAAACTCACCTGCCGTAGCAAAAGTCAAGTTGACCTCGTTTCCTTTGACAGAATCTTCTTCCATTCCGTCCACAAACCAGTAGGTAGAAGTGAATAAATTAGCATCAGAAGTGTTGATAAACGAAAGGCTTTCCCCTTTATCGATTTTCACTGAAGCCCAATCTGCTTGGTCTGTAGGAACTGTTTCTCCTGCTTTTAATTCAAACACTAATGAGTCTCCTTTCATCACCTTGAAGGCCGGCAACAATTCAGGAACTACTTGATTGACTTTAATCGTCAATGGAATTTGAATTTCTACTGTCTCATGCTCATCTTTTGATAAAGTCAGTGTATGAGCACCTAATCCCTCTTTCACTTCCTCAAATAACACTTCAAAAGAAGATGCAGATGATGTTTGAGTAGACCCATTATTTACGGACCATGCTAATGTAGTACCTTCTGTCGCTTCCGCTTCAAATACCAACGTTGTTCCCTCATCAATTTCTAATGTTGCCTCTTCGCCGTTTTCACCTGCTGCAATAGTATACAATGGAGTTGTTTTATCTGAAGCTAAAAATACTTTTACACCTGCCGTTAATACAGGTTTTACTTCTTCAATTACTTTGATGGTTACTGGAATGCTAACCGAAGTTGTCACATCAGGATACACACCGTCCACTCTTTCAATCAATAATTGATGCGTATTGAATTCACCTACCGTAGCAAATGTCAAGCTGACCTCGTTCCCTTTTACAGAGTCTTGATCCACTCCATCCACTAACCAATAAGAGGAAGTGAACATGTTTTGGTTTGTAGTATTGATAAAAGAAAGTGCTGCTCCTTCCGTCAATTCTACCATGGCCCACTCAGCAGTATTCTCAGGTACTGTTTCCCCTTCTTTTAATTCATAAATCAATGAATCGCCCATCATCACTTTAAAAGCAGGCAATAATACAGGTACTGAAACATTGACTTTCAAAGGAATTTCTGTTTGAATACTCGCATCAGGATGATCACCACCTTCTCTGATAAATGTTACTTCACCTGCTACGTGCTCTCCTTCCACATTGTAGATAACGGTAACTTCGGCAGTTATCGCATTCACTTCTTCTTTATTACCATTCAAGGACCAAGATCTTCCAGTAGGTTCACCTTCCGTAGAAATATCTTTGAAAGTCAGGGAGTCGCCATAAGTAAGCTGAATAACTTCCCAAGTTTCTTGATCTGAAGGGTTTAGAATATCCTCTAATGTCACCGTCATCACCTTCTCATTGCCTTTATATACTTCATAGACAGGTGATAATTCAGGAATCAGATCCTCTATTTGTTCTTGCTCTTCTTTGGTACAGCCCACAAAAAAAAGGAGGCATGCTAGCATAAAAAATGGTAGTCTAAATAGATTCATTTCGTTGCTGTTTTATGTTTAAAAATTCATTTCACACGAAAAAATTCGTTTGCATTTTGCTTTATGTGATATCAAAATTGGGTGAAATGATTTTCTTGATTGTGTCGGGGTGTACACAATCTGTCTTTGTCAATAAACAAAGAACAAAAAATCTATAAAATACTAATTATCTGAATATTGACAGGAAATATCATTTTATGGTTTTTCAGATGTTTCAAATCGAATTACATTTAATATTCGGATAAACTGATTATTAAATGTAATTTGCAGGACATTTACTCACAATACGATAAACTAATGAAACAACTTACTCTTTTTATTTTATTTTTCTTTGCTACAAAATTTATTTTCGCTCAAAATGATAGGAGCTTCAAAAATGGAGATATTATTCGTGTCGAAAATAATATTGATATAAGAAATGGAAAACCAGATTCATCTTATTTTTTTAATAGAACAGATTCAGTATTTAATTACTTGGAAGGAGGCTATAAATACAAGGTTCAGGGGTTTAATGTGGATAGTAACGAGTATAAAATTACAGCTATTCCTTTTAAAACTTTATCTGAAAACAAAAGTAAGAAAATGGTTGATAGGAGACCTTTGTATCTTGACCAACAATTTTATGTTTCTAAAAATGAATTAGAAGAAAATGCAACAAAAATAGAAGATATTCCTAAACTGACAATCGGAATCTTATATTTACCTTTTAGAATTAGGCCACAAGGTGAGTGGGCCTTTGAACAAAGCTTCAATATTGGAGCTACTGCAGCTTACCACATAGGTGGTCATTGTTATATCCAAATTGGTTCTCAGATTGGTTCAACAATTCTCACTAATTCTAATACAAAAAAAGAAATTAGTGAAGATATTAATATGACTACTTTATCATTAGTAGGAGGAATTATGTATGAACATAATAAGGCCCAATTTGGATTATATTTTGGTTTTGATCTAATTAATAATCAAGAAGCTTACGAATGGAAATATCATAAAAAGCCATGGTTTACACTAGGCATTGGTTATGATATTTTCAAATTAAGTACTAAAAAAGTAAGTAACTAAATATTAGTCAACTAGAAATAAGTTATTTCTAGTTTTGATAATTGAGGGACGAGATAAAAAGTCAAATCCTTCAATTATCATGTAAAAACTTGTTTAACTAGTTACAAACTCTTCCTATTCTTACGCTCAAACTTCTTCAAAGCCTTTTCCTGTTTTTTTGAAAGCGTGAGTCCTTTCAAGTACCAATAAATATTTCTGCTGATCAATACATCCTTTCCATCAAGATAAGGCAGGAGTTTTTCGGTTATGACTTCATTTTCAATTTTAAATTCCGAAAGGAAATCAAGAAATAAGGAGACTTCCTGATAGTTCTCCATTTTTATGTAATCGAGCAGTTGATTATCATAAGCTTTTTCTTTAAAAATAGAAATCAGTACTATCCTTCTTAAGGACATATTATTAAGGTGTTGAAATAAAGCTAACTTCTGTGAAGCATCTGATAAATTTAAGAGCATTCTTATTTCTCTACCTGTTAAATTATCCGCTACATTGAGGTAATAAGACCAGTAATCTTCGATGCTGTAACCTTTTTCTGTAATCACTTCTAATGCAAACAAAGTGGTTGTTGCCTTTTGAATAGCCATCAATTTTTTCAGACTTTCCTCTGTCTGATTTTTGATACTTTTCTCACGAATCGCTTTTTTAATAACAGGATGATTGGCCCAATGCCAAAGAGTAAAACAGGTAAGTGTAGCTCCCTGTACTACATCTTTTTTTCCTATAAATGCTTTTGTTGCTCCTGAATAGCCATCCAAATCATTTTCATCTTCCACGTACAAATCGTCTTTCGTTACATCTGATAAAATAGACTCCTCATCTTTTAAAATAGAGTGTAGTTTTTTATAATCCTGCTTCGTAAAGGCCATTGTTTTGTCATCCAAATGCTTTTCTAAATCGAGCCTTTCAGGAATAATCAATTTATAGAAATCACCGTATTGATCCCATTCTAAAGTAACTGTAATGATTTTACATTGATTGGTATAGCACATCACAGAGGCCACTTTTGAGGTAACTTGCCCCGAACTTTTATGCATATTGAAAGTCAGCGTTTGATCTTCTCCTTTTTTTAAACCTGGATGGTTCAATGTTTTTTGAAAACTAGAGATATTCTTGTCTTCTTTTAGAAAAGGAGAAAAAAAACTGCAGAGAATAAAAGATAAAAAAAGGTATAATTTGAATGTCATGTTTGTATCGCTAGAAAATGAATAGCTCCATCATCAACCCAAACTTAAGTTGTGGGTTGATGATGGAGTAATAAACCTTGATTATGTCTAAAAATATTTGAAAAACATCGAATTTCAGGATCAATAGTGAAATTATGAATAGTTTTCCAAAAGCCCATGAACTCTATCATGGGACTGTATAATTGAAGGAAGATCAAGAATAAGAACGCACTTCATATAAACGAATATTCTTCGCTCCCCAAGTGTCCTTTAATTTTAATCGAATGGCTGTAGTAGAAACTGTATCAAAAGACAACTTAATTAATCTTGTAAGGTTATCTTCCAAAGTCGCTACTTTTTTCCATTGCCCCTTTACTCTCACTTCCAACGTCAAAGATTTCAACAACTCTGGAGGAACAGCCGTGACTTGTTTCGCATTTTTCAAAGGGTTCTTATGCATCATTATATTTCGATTAACATTGGTATCTGCTTTCAATTCAACCTTAGAAATTGATACATTTTTCTCCCATTCCAATTGCAATGTCGCATTCTTTCCATCAGATTCCCAGTGATGAATTTCATCAACTTTATCTCTGCTCACACCATCAATCAGCAATTTGCTATCACCTGAAACGGTTGAAGAAGCAATAATACTGTTCGCTTGTTTTGCTAAGTCTTTTTTATCTTGAGAAGGACGATTTGGAATATAAACATCATCCCTTATCAACTGTTCTTGTAGTAATTGAATGTCCTTTTGAGCTAGCTCTCTTGGCGTCCATTTTTTATCAATACAAATTTTTGCTGCTGTTCCAATAGCTTGTCCCATCAGACCACAAGTAGCTTGAATTCTTGTAGAAGATAAAGCCACGTGTGTCACAGAAACATTTCGTCCGGCAAACATCAAATTCCTGATATTTTTAGAATATAAAGAACGGAACGGCACTTGATATACTTCCTCAAAACGGGCATGAAAATACGAAGGAGGCTCGCTTGGGTTTTCAATGCCACCTGGGCAATGTTCATCAAATGACCAACCACCATATGCTACTGCATCTTCAAATTGTTTATTATTTTGCATCTCTGGCTGAGAAAGAATATGGTCTCCCATAAAACGTCTTGATTCTCTTCTTCCCGGAACGGAACCTACCCAATCCAAAACAATATTGGCCGACTCTGGAAATTCTCCTGAATTTTTGACGTAGTCCCAAACACCGTGCATATACCCCAAAAGCTTATGACGGTTTTCCTCATAATCCGCAATGATATCATACTCACTCCCTAGCTCAACCCACCAAAAACCTTCCTTCAAGTGTTTGATTCTTCTCTTATTCATCTTATCGGCTTCATAAGGAATCATAAACTTTGGCGGATAATACTTCACCGGTCTTCCCATATCCTTTGTGATCATCATGACAGATGCGCCCATTTGCCAACCGTCTGCTTTATCTGGAGCAAAGGATTCATTAAACTCTGATTTTGCCTCTCTACCTGTTCTGTATTCTGCTCCTGCCTGTGCCGCCATTAAGCCGTCGCCCGAACAGTCGCAAAACATTTTTCCTTCAATGGTAAAATAGGTTTCCGTGCTCGCTTGCCAGCATAAAATATCAGTGATCTTGTCATTCTTAGTATTCGCATCCAATGCCTGCGTGTTGAGCATCACATCCAGATTTTTCTCTCTTGTCACAAAATCATACACCACGTGATCCCAAACTGGGTAAGATTCCTGAGGATTATAATGCCAGTTTTCTATTAATAACTCCTCCACAATACCTGTCTCTCTTTCTATCTTATGCTTATTTTTAAGGTGCATCACCCCATTCACCGTCACTCTTATTTCTGAAGAAGCATTCCCTCCCAAAACCGGTCGATCATTGATCAACACTGTTTTTGCTCCCGATCTTGCAGAAGCTACTGCAGCGCATATTCCAGCAATACCTGCACCTACTACCACTACATCATAACTTGCGGTTTTATTTCTATAAGGAAGCCCTTTCTTACCTTCTCCTACTTGATACCAATTGTCTTTATCACGTTGAGTGGATAATGATTCAATTCCTTTATTTTCTTTAGCTTCGACGGAAGAAATACCAACCCCGGTCGCAAGGGTGGCTAATGTTGTCTGTTTAAAAAAATCTCTTCTTTTCATCTCATTGCATTTTTAATGTAAACAAAGATTCAAAGTTTATCATAAAAAGGTGTGAGTGTGGATAAGTAGTTTGTCTCTTTAAATATGGAAATGAGTTGATGAAGTAATCAATATAACTCACTTAGTCCCAAAACTGAAGCTGTGAGCTCAAGATAGAGAGTGACTTATGTTGTAGGCACCTGCAAACAGTAGCCTCATTTCCTAGTACTTATCAAGTTCCCTTATTAAATTTGTTATCGACATCATTTTTTATCTTTTAAAACAAAAAAAGAATACAGCACAGTTTGACTTCTTTTTTAAGCTTATTTTATCACTTTAATATAAAATCTGACATTATCCTACTGCTTTTACCCTCGTTTCAACAGGTAAATGTATACACCAATACACTTATTATACATTGAGATACAAAAGGTATTTATAGGGCCAAAACAGTATTATAACACACATTTGACAAAATAATTGGTTGAAAACCCGCCTTATACGTAGAATTTACATTTTATGGAAGCTAGGATACACCGAATAAATCATTGGGCACAGTGAGGTATAAGGCTCACATTACCTTTATAATGTGATTTTTTAAGGCCAAATCTATCACACACACAATTTTTACAAAAACTCCTATTGCAATTGGTTTATTGAAATGAATAATGAAACAAATGAAAAGTATTTTTACAGTATTTAAACTGCTAAACTTTCGCCTTTTCTTTCTGACGAGCTTGCTACTTCTTTCTATCCATATAGATTCAATAGCGCAGTCAAGACAGATTTCAGGTAAGATTATCAGTGCAGAAGACAAATTTCCTTTACCCGGTGTGAACGTCCGTATTAAAGGAACTACTCTTGGCACCGTTTCCAATTTTGATGGTGAATATTCCCTTTTAGTAGAAGAAGGTGAAACATTGGAATTTAGCTTTATTGGAATGGTGACACAAGACATAGTGGTGACTACTCAAAGTAAAATTAATGTAACGCTTCAAGCAGATGTACAGGTGTTGGATGAGATCGTAAAGATTGGTTACGGTGAACAAAAAAAGAAGGAAGTTTCAGGTGCGGTGGCTCACATCAAAAGTGAAGCCTTTGAAGCTTATGTTTCCGGTGATGCTACTCAAGCTTTACAAGGACAAATTGCAGGTGTGAATGTTACCACTTCCGGTTCTCCTGGAGCTGATGCAGTCGTTCAGATTCGTGGTGTGAGTACAGTGTCAGATGTAGCCGGTGCCACTGAGCCTTTGTATGTAGTGGATGGTATTCCTCAAAATGAAAATCCACGTTTGGCTCCTTCAGAAATTGAGTCGATGGACATTCTAAAAGACCTTGCTTCTTGTGCTATTTACGGAACAAGAGGAGCTAATGGTGTTATTCTTATTACCACTAAAAAAGGAGAATCAGGCAAGCTGAATGTTTCCTTGGATGCTTCTTATGGTGTCAAAAACATTATTTCAGGAATGAGTTTAATGAACACCCCTGAGCAGGTTTATTTTGATATGATCAAAGAAAGAAACCGTGGCACTAACGACTTTGATAACTCTACCAACTTACCGATTCCAAGAAACCCAAGCATCTTCCAAAATGATACTGATTTATCGGAAGTAGTAATCAAAGACAATCAGCCCACTCAAAACTATAATATAGGAATCAACGGTGGTGCTAAAGGTCTGACGTACAACCTTACTGGTGGCTTTTTTGACGATAGAGGTCCTTTGATCAACTCTGGTTTTTCAAGATACAATGGCAGAGCAGGTGTACGCTATGATAGAGGAAAATGGAATATTAATTCTTCTGTTGCTATCGGATCAGAAACAATTGAAAGAACAAGTTCTGGCCTATTGACACAAACCATCAAATATGCTCCTTACAAACCCGGCCTTGATCCAAACAGTGATCAGGCATTGGTGGAAGTGGGAGGCAGTGCATCTACTACTAATAGTGTTTTGGAAACAATGAAAATGGAAGATGTGGCGAACAGAGATAGAATGCAAGGTAATATTAGTGCATCGTATGAGATTATTGAGGGCTTAAAGCTGAATTCCAATTTAGGAGTAAGTAATGTGAACGAATTCAGATATAGATTCAAACCTTTTATTGAGAATTATGATGAGGATGGTATTCTTCAAACTGACCCTGCCAACTCTTATGTTGTCAATGAATCATCAAGAAGAACTTCTACTTCTGCCGACGTCCGTCTATCTTATTTCAAAAAGTTTGGAAGTCATAAAATTACAGCTGTAGTGGGGTCATCTTATGAAACACATTCACGCAATAGTTTCTCGGCTCGAAAAACAGGTGTAGTAGACAATTCCATTAGAGTTTTAGAAGGTGCTGTTTTGGCGGCTTCAGCTACAAATGGTTACAATTATACCTATAATATCATTGGTACATTAGGTCGTATTACTTATGATTATAAGAGCAAATACATGTTCTCTGTCAGCGGTAATTATAATGGAAACTCCAAATTTGCCAGTGATAAAAAATGGAAGTTCTTTCCTTCTGCCTCAGCGGCGTGGAATGTCTCTGAAGAGAGATTCTGGGATGGAATAAGAGGAGTGGCTAACAACTTTAAAATTCGTGGTTCGCATGGTCAAGTTGGTGGACAAAGTTTCTTGCCTTACTCAGATCAAGCCACTATCCAAAACGGAAACGATTATCTGTTTGGTGCAGGCGGATTCCCTACTTTGTATTTCGGTTCAGCACAGCAAAGTTATGCCAATGGAAATATTCAATGGGAAACTTCTATCCAAAACAACGTGGGTATAGATCTAGGATTTTTGGACAATAAAATTACGATCACTTCAGATATATATCATACACAGAAATCAGACATGTTATTCCCTGTTCAGTTACCACCTTCTTCGGGTGTAACAGGTGCAGATTCTAAATTGACAATGAACATTGGTAATATGGTCAATAAAGGTTTCGAAATAGCGGCTACAGTAAAAGGAACTAAAGATGCATTCAACTGGAGTATGACGGGAACTTTCACCAAAAATCAAAATGAAATTACAAGCCTTAACGCCGATCACTTCATCTACACCACAGATGCAGGTTTAATCAATGGAGCAGGGGCTTCTTCTAAAGTGACTGTGTTTTCTGAAGGATATGAAGCTGGTGCATTCTTCTTATACCAAACCGATGGTGTCATCAAAACAGAGGAGCAATTAAGAGCCTATCAGGAAATCAAACCTGACGCTAGAATGGGTGATCTGGTTTACAGCGACACTAATAATGACGGAACGATTACAGACGAAGATAGAGTATATATGGGATCTGGTTTCTCCAATTTTGAAAGTGGATTTATTTTCAATCTAGGATGGAAAGGTTTTGATTTTATGATGCATTGGTATGCGGCAATTGGACATAAGGTAATGAATGGTTCAAAAGCAATGGCTTACTCGGAAGGTAGACACAAAGACCAAGTCAACACATGGAATAGAGCCAACCCAACTTCAGACACACCCGCTTGGAGAGGTACTACAAAACAACATGATAATTTCAGAGCATACACTGATCTTTGGTTGGAAGACGGCTCTTACATTCGTCTGAAGAACGTTCAAATTGGATACACATTACCAAAGAGAACAATTAAACGCTTAGGGATGTCGAACTTTAGAATCTATGTTTCTGCTCAAAATCCTATCACGTTTACAAACTACACAGGATATGATCCTGAAGCGGCAGGAAATGGTGTTTCTTCAAGAGGACTTGATAAAGGAAACTACCCGATCTCCTCTCTTTACCTTACAGGTTTTAAGTTGAACTTCTAGACGATTGAAAACAATGAAACTGAATATAAAAGAACTACTGAAATACGGTTGGTATGTAGTATTGTTTGCTTCATGCATGGGTTGTAATGATATCTTGAATGAAGACAACCCCAACGCCAAGCCAAAGAAAGATTACTTTTCATCACTCTCTGAATCAGACAAAGTACTTACAGCGACTTACTCTGCTTTATTGAATCATTATAACCTCAATATCCTGGAAGAATCATGGCGCTCTGATTTGGGCTACCCTTCCATTTCAACAGGAAGACCTGCTTTAGGCAGTAATGGTGAACCTTGGTATTTTAAATCATACACTAATTCACAAAAAGAAATCAATAAAAAGTGGGAGGCACTTTACATTGGCGCTTTTAGAGCCAATCAGTTGATTGAAGGTTTAGAAGGACCTTTGGTTGCTAAAAAAGAAAATGAAGTCTGGATCTTGCAGATGGCACAAGCGCGATTGCTGAGAGGTATTTTTCACTTCTGGGCTTATCAAACGTTCAACAATGGCAGAGTGATCATTAGAGACAAAGTGCCGGTTGAACTGGAGGAATTCAATATTCCAGTCTCTTCGAAGGAAGAAGTAAGAGCATTTATTTTAAGTGACTTTGAATATGCTTATGAAAACTTGCCTGCCACATGGGGATCTGATGCTCAAAATGAGCTTTCTGCTGGGAGAATGAATAAAGCTATTGCGACCATGTTCCTTGCCAACCTTTACTTCTTGGAAGCTCCTGCCTCTGTTGATGGTGATGGAATTGAACCAGATTATGATAAAGCAATGACTTATTATCAAGAGATCATCAACAACTATGGTTATCAACTCATAGGCGATCCTGAATTGATGTTTACAAGAGCTGGTGAGTTTAACAATGAGGCCATTTTTGAGGTAATCTATGATGACAATCTAAGACCTGAACTGGATAAGTTTGACGAACAGTCACCAAGCAACCGATTGGCAAGATATTCGGCTCCTGGAACTATGGGCGGGCAAAGAGCAATGACGCCTACTGCATGGTTAGCCTACAAATACAAAACGGAACAAGTAGACCCGCTAGACAAAAGAAATACAGAGACTATTATTGATTTAGATACAGAAGAGGAAATAGAAGTAATCAGAGACATTTCCCTTAGAGCATCAGCAAGTGTGGCATTGGTCAATGATCTTTACACGGATTACTACAGATCTGGCATTACACCTGTAGCCGCTTCTTTTGGCAAGTATGAATTCTCGTATTTTAAGAAATATACCAACCATGATATTGTCACATCAGAAGGCAACCTCCCTAAAGGAGCATGGTATTCGGGTAAAAACATTACAATTCACCGACTGTCTGAAGTGTATTTGAATCTGGCCGAATGTTATTTACAGAAAGGAGATGTGGCTTCTGCCCTTAAGTATATCAATGACGTGAGAGCAAAATGGGGATTGGTATTGTTGGGCTCGTCGGTACAAGGACATCACACTGACAGAACATATGATGAAGTAGTTTATTCTGTAGAGACACTAATGGAGCATTTAATGTTTACTGAAAAACCACTTGAACTTTCTGTGGAAGGACATTCTATTCGCTGGATTGATTTAAGAAGATGGGGCAAAGTAAGTGAAGCATTCCAAAGAGCTTCCAATGATGTTTATCATACGCTTCAGTTTCAATTTATAGATCCCGCTACAGGCAATAAACTGAAACGAAACAGAGCGGATTTACATATAGGTTCAGACCCTAATAACAAAAGTATCGACATCATTGATTGTGTGGATGCTTATAACAATTACATTCCTGAACTGCACGACTACTATCCTCTTCCACTTGAAGAGATTATTTCTAATCCTAACTTAGGTCAATAAGTACAATGAGAAAATTAAAATTAATATATATCAGTCTTCTTGCTTTGTTAGTTTTAGGCTGTAATAAAGACAACGAAAATGACATCCCTGATTACTCAGATGTTTCTTGGTACACTGAAGCAGGAGGTTTTGCACATACTAATCTAGCAAGGCAAGTGGGAGAGTCACTTTCTTTTATGGATCTGTCTCAAGGCATTTACGCTCATGAGTGGGTACTGGATAGTGGCAACTTTTACATTGAAGGTGATTTTCAGAAAGGAGATGACCTTACACAATTCATCATCCCCAACAGCGGACTTTCTACCGACGCTTACAACATCAATGTTCTGTTTATGGAAGAAGGGTTGCAAGGCGTCCGTCTTCATAATAAGTTCTATCACCCCGTAGAATACATTGGTTTCAATAGCAGTCATGATGAAGCTGATACGCTGACTGCACATAGGGATGAAGAAGGTATGTGGGTGATTGACACTACTTTTTATGTGGATGTATATGGTGTACTTGAACCAGAGGTAATTATTGAGAAAGAAGGTGAAATGCTTGTTCACGTGAAAATGGATTCAATCATTTACTTTGAAGACGGCGAACAAAAAGTCATCACAGATCAAGATGAGAACATTGTATTTCCAACCTTTGACATAGAATGGGGTGAAGTGCTGACTTACAGAGATATGACTGCATCAGGACGTCCAGATACTAGAACTTGGACCTTCCCTTCTAATGCGGCTGTCAATGGTTATGATAATGGAGGAGATAGTAATGTAGATCCTGAAAACGCTGTTTCTGTGGATTTAATCTTCAACTCATTTGAAAAAAGTGGAGCAGGCAGTCTAGAAACAGAACGTACTCTTGATGTGGTGGCAAGCAAGGCAAAACTAAATTTACCGATCACCTTCAATGTAGTTCCCCCTACTTTGAAAGCGGAATTCAAAGTGTATCATAGAGGTGTTGAAGTGTTACATATTGGTGAAGATGATATTCCTAGTGATGATATTTCCACTTGGACCACATTGGACATTGCCTTAGATGACGAATTGGTATTTGAAGATCTCACTACTGAAATCACTACATTGAATAGAGCATGGAACTTTGAGAGTGGCATTAAGGCTGGAGAAACTGGTACAGCACAAAATGAATCAAACATCTACTCGGATATTGCGACAGGTGCTAAAATTGGGAGCTTCACTGTCTCTCAAACGATCAATAATGAAGAGCAAACTTCTACCAAAGTAATTCCGCTCTTGATCAATGTGACTTTAACACAAGAAGGCGATACGGAAGTGCTAGGTGATATCACTACAGCAGATGAAATCAGTAATACCATCCTCTTCTACAGCAATGAAGAATTGAAAGACATTCCAGCTTCATCCATCAACGATTTCAGCATTTCAGGAACAGATATTAATGCGGCACCTTTGAGCCTTAGCATCACCTCTGTTGCTCTTAACCCTGATAACAAGAAGGAAGTAATGATCACACTTGACAATGAGGTATATAACTCTGATGAAATTCAATTGGCTTATACAGGTTCACAAATCAAGTCAAGAGCAGACATTCCATTAAATGCATTTGATCTTCCTGTAATCGGAAAAAATACAGCATCAGACGTATTGGATGCTACTTTCAAAAGCTTTGAAGAATACAAAGGAAAAGATACTGGTGGTTCTGCCAAAGGTTGGATCTCTTCCCATGACGGAGCTCCAAAAGATACCCGTTACTTCTATTACCAAAGGACAGACGAAAGAGCCTCTGATGGAGATTACAGTATGAAATTCTTTGCGGATTATAACCTTGCAACTATTTCAAAAGACAAAAAGGTTGAAACTTCAGTATCAGAAGGTCATATTTTAGATGTTCCAGAAGGCGTCTATGAAGTTTCTCTGGATATTTATGTAGAAGACGGCAGTATCACATCTCCATTAGATGAAAACTTTGAAATAAAACTAACTGGAGAATCAACTTTATCTTACAAAATTGATTACAACGCCTTACCAAAAGGTGAATGGACAACCATCAAAATCAAAAAGCCATTTGGCCCAAGTAACAGTACTACTAAATTAGTGCTTCAATTTGACAGCGATGTGGCCAGTTCAGGAACAGTTCATTTCTATCTTGATAATGTTTCTATGAGAAACCTAAAAACAAGATAGAAAACCAGCAGTAAAAGTGTTTACAGGTAGCTTGAGGAGAAATCCTTGGCTACCTTTTTTCTACAGTGTTTTTTTTGAGAGAAAGGTATGGATAAAGTAAGTTTTTGTTTTGGTGATAAATAGGAAACTGCTTCGGTGTATCAAAATGATAGTTTACAATAGTATTTATTGAACTATGAGGTTTTTCGGAAATCGTATCATCAATAGAAATAACAGAATCTTCACTTTCTATTTTTCTAGCAAATGGCTTAACAGATTTC
>NZ_LQAQ01000103.1 GCF_001583495.1 Flammeovirga sp. SJP92
TGCTTGGTGAGTCAATTAAGTAATCTCTATAGAGTTCAAATGCATCAAGTCTTTTCATAGAATAAAGATCGACTTTCTGTCAAAGAAATGAAAATTCAAAATTTTAATAGAGCGATAGCTCAGTTAGATAACTTTGGATTTGTACTTAATACAAATTACATGTTGGTATAATCTGGCATTGCTCCTTTTTGAGTGCAAACAAAAGCTGAAACTTCTACCGCTTTTTGATGCAAATCTTCTAATTTCTTCCCTTCCAACAATCCCATAATCATTGTTGCAGTGAAAGCATCGCCTGCTCCAATGGTATCTGCCACTTTAACTTTTGGTGTTTTACAATAAGAATCATCTTCTGCTGTTACTAAATAAGAGCCTTCTGAACCCATGGTCAATACAACCATCTTCAGATTAAAAAATTCGATTAATGCTTTTAGCCTAACAACTGTTCTCCCTTCAATTTGAAATAAATCAATAAGAACTGTAATCTCATCTTCGTTGATTTTTAAAATATCAGCTTCCAATAAGCATCTCTCAATCAAAGCTTTAGAATAATAATGCTGACGCAGGTTGATGTCAAAAACCTTAAGGCAGTGATCGGGGACGATAGACAGTGTTTCTTGAATACTTTTTTCGCTTTGTGCACTTCTTTGGGCTAGGGACCCAAAACAGATGGCATCTGCTTGTCTAAGTTTTTCTTTCGCCTCTTCTGAAAGCTGTATATCATCCCAAGCTACATTCTCATGAATATTGTAAGAAGGTACCCCCTCCTCACCTAACTCTACTGTTACAGTTCCTGTGGGCAGTTTTGATGCATTTAAAAAGGAAGAAACCTGTTTTTGCTTTAATAACTCAACAATTTCATTCCCTAACTTATCATCAGAGATAGAACTTATGGCATAGGCTTCAGCTCCTTGCTGTGCACAATGATATACAAAGTTGGCAGGAGCTCCTCCTAATTGTTTTCCTTCTTTTAAAATATCCCATAGGATCTCTCCTACCCCTATTATGATTGGTTTGCTCATTTCATTCAAATTTTTAGCTAAGATAAAATTCTACCGCTAATTTTGACAGTTAAAAAAAGATAGGTTTTCCGATTTTGGTAAAATTACTTTAATCGAAGGAGGGTGTTTCTGAACGGTAGCTTTCCAACTATTTAGAAGCGATCAGTGTATTGATTTATGTATCAATACTTAACGCAATTAAAAATTCAATGAACTATATTATTTCTTCTCTATTCTTGCTCTTTTTGTCATTCCAAAATCTTCTAGCTCAAAATCCAATAGATTATATGGCGGGTCATTTCAAAAAGATTGATATTTCTAAATACAAAGGAGGTGAATTAAAGTTGACCGTTAAAGCAAAGGCAGAAAGATTCGATGGCAAAGCAGGAGCATCTCTATTTGTCAGATTAGATGATGATAACGATAAGGTTCTTTTATATGATGGTCCAAAAGAGACGATTACAGAAAACTCTTGGGAAAGATATGCTGTAAGTTGTCAAATCAACAAAAAATCAAAGTATTTGTTACTCGGTGTACAATGCTGGTTTAAAGGGAAGTTTTATTTCAATGATTTTATGTTAGAAATAAAAAAGAAAGGAGGGGATTGGGAAAAAATATTGATTCCAAATTCGGACTTCAAGCTTAATCAGAAAAATCACCCCTCACAGAAGTTTTCTTTACCTCAAAATTGTACAGTATCTGTTCATGATGATGCTTTAATAATTGACTCTAGTAACATCATTCTCCATGGCCATAATGACGAAGTGGGTAAATATATGAATATTGATCAAGTAAAATTCTATTATGAAATCTATGGTAAAGGTTTCCCGCTTTTATTACTTCATGGGAATGGTCAGTCTATTGAAGATTTTGCTTATCAAATCCCTGTATTAGCAAAAAAGTTTAAAGTAATTGCTGTAGACACAAGGGGGCACGGAAGATCCAATGAAGATGGATCAGAACTTTCTTATTCATTATTTGCTGATGACATGTTGAATTTTATAGATGAATTAAAACTTGATAAAGTAAAGGTACTAGGTTGGAGTGACGGTGGAAATACAGCATTAATTATGAGTATAAAATCACCTGATAAGATTCATCAATTAGCCGTTATGGGAGCATGTTTGTATAATGATGAGACCACTGTAAAACCCGAAATCAATAGTGCGTTACATAAAAGAATAAAAGATTTAGAAAAGAAGAACACTGAAATCACCTTTCAGCAAAAACTCTTACACTTATTAAGAGATGAGCCTAACATCAATCCCATAGAACTAAAAAGCATAAAATGTCCCGCATTAGTGATGGCAGGGGAAAATGATTACTTCTTTGAATCACATACTCAATTGATTGCAGAGAGTATTAAGCATTCAAAGCTTATTATTTTTGAAAATGGAACACATGAAGAACCGAAAAGAAACGCTGATCGATTTAATAAAGCTGTCCTTTCTTTTTTTGAAGAATAAAACAATACTAGAAAAGCTATGAAACAGTAAACTATGAGTATCAATTCTTAGATGAAAATATAGATTACAACAATATCAATTTGAGTGTATTCGATTCTGTTTCCTTGATAAGGGTTTATGTAAGAGTCACTGGCGTTTCGGAAGAGGGAAAGGTCAAAGAAGTAGAAATTCTTCGAGGGGCTGATTCACTCATCAACCTTGAAGCCATAAGAGTACTTAAATCTATTCCAGAATGGGATGTGATCTATCGAAGAGGAAAGATCGAACCTCCAAACTATATTTATCCTATTTCTTTTAGAAAACCGGAATAATGGATTATATGAAATAAAAGAACACAAGTGATGCCTTTCAGCAAAACACTTGTGATAAGGTAAAAGGCAAAAATACACCTTGTAAAATTGCAGTATTTAATAATTAACCTATGAAATGAAGAATTATATTTTATTTGCTCACAAACTTATACATTTCAGTGGCGGCCAAAAGATAGGCCCCCACACCAAAATCAGCAGTTGAATTTTCATCTACATGTTGTCCTGGAATAGCACGTTCACCGATGGGCTGAATGTATCCAATTTTTCCATTCTCATTTAATGCGGTATTTGTTAAGTACTCCCATGATTTTTCTACTACAGGCAGGTATTCACCTTTGGAAAGAATGCCGTTGTTGATCCCCCACAAATACCCATAGGTAAAAAATGCAGTACCGCTTGTTTCAGGTCCAGGAGCATGTTTGGGGTCTAAAATACTTCGCGTCCAATACCCATCTTCCTGCTGTGCAGTTTTTAAAGTAAAAGCCATCTTTTTATAAATATCTTCAAAATACGCTTTGTGTTCCCAATCCGCAGGTACATCCTGCAGTACTTTGGCTAAACCAGCAAACACCCAGCCGTCTCCTCTTGCCCAAAAATCTTTCATACCATTCATCGATGTATGTTTCGGGAAAACATAGCGAGCATCTCTGAAAAACAACCCTGTTTCTGTATCATACATGATGTCCTTAGAATATGAAAAATACTCATATAATTTATCAAGGTATTGCTCGTCCCCTGTCAAGTTGTAAAGCTTTGTCATCACGGGCATTACCATATACAAGCCATCTGCCCACCACCAGTAATCATTTCGGTGCGTTGACATTTCATATTGCATTACCTCTTTGGCTCTAGCGACCATTTTTTCAGACTTTTCTTCCGATAAATTGTATAAGTCGATATAAGTTTGAAAGCAAATTTGCCAGTCACCAAACAATACATAATCATCTGTTTCACCATACTTGTACTTCCACTCATTTGGGTCATTGGACTTTGCTCCTTCCCATTCATTGTGTTCAGCCCAAGCCAAAGCGTAATTCTTATAAGCTTCTTTTTTTGTGATTTCGTAAGCGGCTATATTGCCTGTATGATAGGCGGCGTGATCCCAAAAAGACCTCCTTTGTGGTTCATGATTCCCTTGCCAATAATCGTTTACTTTAATGATAATATTCTTTACTTCTTCTTGCTCTGCCACTTTTTTTTGAGTACTGCATCCTATCAAAAGCAAAGTCATTATAATGCCTATAATATGCTTAAATATAGAGTAGTTCATTTTATTCTGAATCAAATTTTTCTACTAATTAATTAACAGTTTCATCGTAAACAGGTGCTTTACCTTCGTATGCTTTATTGATATACTCACCAACCACACGTGCCTTATAATTCATATATGTTGTGTATCGGCCGTAAAACCAAAGTACTACTCGATCTTCTGCCTTGTCAATTCCTTTTGGAACATAAGGTCTTAAATTATCTTGTTTTGAATTTTCAGTGATGGCCCTCCATTTCCAAGTTTTTCCATTGTTTTTTGTTACAGCAGCATAGATTTCATAGCGTTCTCCCTCTACTTCAGTAATTGGGTTTTTATTAGAAGCCATAAAAATCTCATTCGTATTGTATGGATTGATTGTAATGATTCCCGTATAGTCATCTTCTCCTTTATATAAGCCTCTTCCGGCATCTGCTACAAAGTAGTTTGACCACTTTTTTCCATTCCATTTTGCATAATGATAAGTGATAGTGTTGATATCTAATTGTTTTGAATAGCTTACTACAGGATACCCTTTTTGATCATAATTGATATTGTGCGTCCATGCTCTTGCTTTTGTACCGTCTGAGCCAAACTGATACAATTTATTGACACTAGCCACATCAATAGGCTTTCCTTCAAATACATTCTCCAAAGTAGTGATTAGAGTTCCATCTGTTTGATAAATTTTCCCTTGAGAACCGTCTGCATTGGTTTTATAATAACAATGGTACAAACTGTTATCCGCCTTACGAGGGTGCCCATCTGTAAAGAAAAAATCAATTCTGTCTTTTTTATTTGAAGTATACTTTACATATGGACGTACACTTCCATCACCATTTTTAAACAAAATAAAATCTTTCCCATCACGCAACGGCTCACCTTTTTGATTATAAGTCTTTACATTAGGGTTGAAATTATTGGTACGCATAAAGTTGTAGATCTTGCCATTCTCTGCACTTAATTGAAATGCATTGTTGTAAGTTGCTCCTTTATGGTCAGAATTATTGGTTGTTTTTTGTGTGATTTCCTCTCCCCAATCTGAGGCTTGAGTGGGTGCATCGACAAGAGAAGTTCTGAAATAATTCTCTTTTGGACCAATATGCTTACTGTAAAAGGCCATAATTTTACCATCCTCACGCATCAGTATAGAGGCATTGTTGTGATCGTCCTTTTGATGCCAAGTACTTAATTCTACCTCACTTCCAATAGAAGCTCCTGTAGCTATATCATTGACGGATAAAGCTGTTTTCCCATTACTTTTTACATAAGAAGTATAAAGCCTTCCATCTTTATATGCGGCCCTTTCATCGTTGTACCAAGTCCAGGCCCCATCATCGGCTATGATAAAATCAAAACTCTTTTTAGTGTCATGTTGTGCAAAAACTGCCGATGAACTGTAGAGTGTTAATAAACTGATTAAAATATTTTGAAGTCTCATTGATAGAAATTTTATTGATTTCCTAAAATTACCGACTCCTTCTATCAACCATCTTCAAATAGGTGCTATCAAACCTCTAAATAAATGCTTGATACCATTATTCACATTTTGCCCCCGTAATCCAGCATTAATTTTCTACTTCTTTGTAAATTGCCTGATACTCCACAGGGCTTTTCCCGGTTACTTTTCGGAAAACTGTACTGAAATAATTGGGGTTGCTGTACCCCACATCATAAGCCGTATCACTCACAGAATTGTTTTTTAATAGATGTTGTGATGCTTCGATTCTAAGTTTAGTTTGATATTGTAGAATGGTACAGTCCATTGTCTTTTTAAATTCTCGCATTAAATGTGCTTTGCTTAATCCTGCCATCTCGGCTATAGTATCTATACTGATATCTTCAGCGAAACTTTCTTTCAAATAATCTACTACTTTTTTGACCGCTAAAGCATTTCTTTGAGATGGATTTTTGGCTATGATCTCCGATAATTCTACAGCTTCATTAAAAAGAATCTCTTTAACCTGATTGACATCTGAACTTTCTTGTATAGCATGTGTTCGTTCCTCATTCCTTTGTAATAGTTTCTCAGTATCTCCCCCTGCCTCAATAGTTGTATCTGTAAGACTATTCAGAATCTCCCGCACTCTCATTTTATATACTTCCAAATTGCCATAAGACACATCCTCCAAGTTTTCCAGCAATGATTTGATTTTCTTTGTTGGCATTCCCAAATCTGACTTGATCAAAAGAGACAGTTCTTCTTTCAATAAACCTGCCTTTCCTTTCATTTCTTTAATATCAAGTGCCACCGCCCAAATCCACAACATACCTACAGGAATCGATGCAAAATAATACAAGCCAATAAACTGGGGCTCTGCACCCACACCAATCACTAATGTAAGACCAAAAAGACATCCTCCTGAAAGAAATAATAATAGTTTTAATTGACGTTTTCCTAACAGCTCTTTACCAATAAGATACGTACACGGAATAATTAATTGAACAACCCCACTTATAATTTGAATTTTATGTGCCCAATGGACTCCATTGATATTATCATGAATGCCCTCCAAAAACCACCTCAGTGTACCGTAATCATACAACAATACATATGCAACACCCAATGACATTCCTACAGCATAAGTATAAAAGCAGAAGGACTTCGAAACTTTGATCCCTGCTTGTTTAGTCGCTGCAATAAGTAAAGATGGAATTCCAATTCCCAAAAGCAGAACCATGCGTATATACAATATGGTGATAGCTCCTTTCTCAGACAGAAAAACCCAAGCCATTCGTCCAAGCAAAAACACCACAAATGAAATCAGAAATATACTGTATAAGCTGTAGTCTGCCGCTATTCTTTTGCGTACGATTGTAAAATATAGAAGTATTGTAAAAAATAATTGAGCTGACACTATTGGTGCCAAAACGTATTCAAATAACTCTTGACTTAATTCCAAACCTAAGTTGCTTTTAATAATAGAGAAACAAGCTTTTTGTAAAGTTATTATTAGAAAATCTCTTCCAAAAAAGACCGGTAAAGAATTCAAAGATGCTTTAATTTACACCCTATATATACTGCTATTTTTTTCTAATTCTTGTACTTTAAGAAAATAC
The DNA here is from genome assembly GCF_001583495.1 of Flammeovirga sp. SJP92. Classification (GTDB taxonomy): domain Bacteria; phylum Bacteroidota; class Bacteroidia; order Cytophagales; family Flammeovirgaceae; genus Flammeovirga. Next base: position 7,082 of record NZ_LQAQ01000103.1, read on the forward strand.
CAAGTATTCCTTGGTTTTAGGGAACGTTTGAAACATCTATTACAAACAAGCTCTTAATTCCTGATGCAAGAATCAAATTTATATTACGAATTATTTGAACCTACAATATGCACGTGTTATTTTTATATTCATTAGCACCTACACACTTTACATTAGATTTTTATCTGGAGTCATTTTTCTCCAATTCAAAGCATGACTTACAAAATGGTGAAACATCTGCCTTCAAATAGAAAAGATGGGTATCAAGTATTTTTCTCTGATATTTTCAATAATACTTTATCTGCGGAGGTAAAAAGTTTTTGTCTCCCTTATGATCACGACTTAAATTCCTGGAAAGGGAGTTCTACTTTTTTCTTCTTTGTTTTTGATCACCAAGGTAAGATCAAAGAAGTATATTCAGGTGAAACAGTACATTATGAATAAAAAATGCAATTTATAGAAAAAGAGCAGGGACTGTTACAAAGAGAATCATTAGAGATTCCATGTTTTGTTACAGCCCCTGCTAACGGTAAATCAGCAAAATAGAGAAATAAATAACATTTAATCAGTTATTGTTAGTTTCTTGCTTCCAGATATGGTACTACAAGTGAAGAGTCTTTTTAGTTGTTTTCACTTCTTTTCCTTTGGAATCTACACCCCAAAGCAGGTCTCCACTAGCATCAACCACTGCAATTGCATAAATATCACTTGAGGCATATTCAGGTACTATAATCGAAATTCCACCATAACACCCTAAAGTCATATTCACATCACCAATGACTAAACCATTCGATCCACCTTCTCTAGATGGATAGTGCATATGCAAGGTGGCCGTCTCTTTCATTGGGACTGGGTTATTTTTTCCTACATTTCCTTGGCAGTCAACGCCCCAAATGGTATTGCCTAATGTGTCAGACACCACCAATGGCCACTGCTGACTACCTTCTGGAACTACAATCTTCAGTGCGGCACAAATAGTATCATTTGGATTATCTCCGATGATATAACCACTACTTCCTGCATTCGGAAAATCAAAGTGTAAATTACTTGATGCTTGAAGATCAAAAGGCTGTTCAGTTCCCCTGTGTTTGTCCACACACCCTCTGGCATTTACTCCCCACAAGTATTGTCCTCTGCCATTTCCCACATTAATAGGGAATGCGGCTTCATCAGAAGGAACAACAGCCAATACAGCACCTGCATTTTTATTGAAAGTCTTCTTAAGTCCAATACGTAATCCACTCTCGCCATTTTCTGTAGGATATTCCAATACTTTATCTACTACTGTGGCAATTTTAGAATTTACATGGATATTTTTGGCACTTAAACCCGGTCGTTCTCCGTGATAATCAAATAGGAGATTGACGTCTTTTTGAAATACCAATAGATGGGTAGATCCTCCAAAATGGAACATACCAATTTCATCACCCTTCTTTACTTCATCTCCAGAGTTCACTGTAATATCACAAGTAGCACATTCAGCCATACCAACAGGAATAACGCACATATCACCAATTGCCGGATTATTTGCTCCTATCTCAATAATGCCTCTAGTGGCTACATTTGAAATATAACCTTGTGACTCATTTGGTCCACTAGGATCTAGATCTAATTGATCTACAGGCAACAACTCTGAATAATAGGTACTGTTGAATGGTTTATGACTGGCTGTATCATATACAGTTTTAACTACACCATCAACCGGACTGTGCCATCTGTGGTAACTTTCTGCACTTAGAAAAGCCTGATAAATTGTACCTCCTTCATATTTGTCTGTAAGAGGGGAATTACCTTCTGTCTCATTAAAAATATTCAATAATGAATAAGGTTGACCTTTCATCCAAAACGCATTTTTACGCTGTACATTATATGCCACTCTGTAAGGCCCAGACTCACAAGCATTAGCAATAACATCAGATTCTTCTGCAATTGGGCGTTGTCCCGGGTTGAATTGACGTGTAAAGAAATCATCCCAGCTTTTAAAGCCATAATGTACATTACTCGTATCAGGGCAATCAAATGCTTTGATGAATGCTTTCCTTGCTCTTTTAGGATCATAATCATTATATACAATGCCATCATTCAAGGCATTCGCTAAGGCAACCATTGCTTTATCACTTAACCAATAATATTGAAAGTCAATAAAGTGACCAGGGTAATCCGTAACATGTTCATTACTGTTTTTTACAGCGTTGACTGATCTATGACTCTTCAAGTATTCTCCCCAATCGTTCAGTACTTTATTGAAATGTTCATTTACACCATCGTCCAAAAAGAAATTATGTCCAGATGGTGTACCCATCGCCCAGTCCAACAGTGCGTTGATTGGAAATCCTACACAGCCTGAAGTATTGAATGTCATGGTCATAGTCATAATCCCATTGAGCAATGGAATAAACTCGTCCCAACTTTGTAATTCATGTCCATATTCTGAATATTGGTACTTGCGAGGTACTTCAGTAAACATGTCATTTGACCATTGACTAATTTGCGGATGGCTTTTCACATACAAGTCTAAAGCAAGTATATTTGGTGTCAATTCCGTTGGGTTTGCTGCAACATAGGATTTGATTCCTTTAATATGATTACGGATTAATTCATAATCTTTAGGAAGCCATTTTCCTACGTTAAATTGATGTTTTTCTTGTACTTTCATTTTTAGGTTGATTTGTTAAAAAGTTTTTGGAGTTGAGTTGGATATTTTCCTTTTATTAATCAATAAAACATTTTAGTTCTACTTAAAAATCAGCTTTTTATTGTTTTCATTGACAATCGAAAAAGCTATAGATTATTCATCGATTACTTTCTTTTTGAATACATTACAAATGTCAGGGAAGCAGGATAGAATTGATAGAGTAAGAATACCGCATTTTCAAATTGAGTATTTATACCTAATCCTATTATTGATATGATACTGATAAATATGAATGAGGACCATAAAGTTGAATTACCCCAAAAGAGAAGTTTCTTCTGACTATATTTATCATCAACTGATATTCCTGAAGCTTTTAGAATATCTTTGAAAGGTCTATTTTAGAAGAAAGATTTTCCATTTTCAGTGGTGAGGAAATTAATAAACTCACGTTCTGAAAGAAGGAATTTTTACTAAAAGCGATTTTTCAAACATGCTCCTAAGGTTGTGCTCTAAAAAGAGCATCAGTAATCCATCTTAACCATAGCTTACCTTAATTTTCATAAGCTTCCAATGACCATGAATATTCGTCTTGCATTAATTTATAAGTAATTTTTTCCTACTCTATTTTAAAATTGGCTTTTCGGTTTACGCCCTTGAAATCAAAAGTTTAATAACAGCCGTTTAATCGATTTTTTGCTTTTGATTATATTACAAATGTCAGAGAATTATAGGCCGTTTTTTAGAGTAAGAATACTACTTTATCAAATTGAGTATTAATACTTGCTTCAAATTTTGGTAAGAATTGATTTTTAAAAAAACGAAGGTCCGAAGGGATACTTTTATAAAAAAGAACTCACTTCAGACCTTGTTTAAAAGCGAAAGTAACAATTAAATAAATTCTCGAAAGTCCTAAAAGTTAAACACCTTAAGTTCTAAATAGGGATTAATTCTATTGCTATGGAATAGAGTACAATAGTTTCTTTTTTATTGAAAGAGTTTTCGGGTAAAGTCATAATTTTAAATACTTTAAGTTTCAATTTGTAAATTAATTAATTCAGTTTTTCTGTACGGATTATAAAATATTTTAAAAATTAAAATGAGTGCTAAAACTTTTATCAAGTTCTATTGTAAATAAATTATAGTGGCAGAATATTTCTCATCAGTTATACATCACTATGATGTTATGGTTTTGGGTTTTACAATAAGATACTTCTGTTTTAAAGTTTCTTTTCATGATTACATAACAAAGATCAAAATTTTTCTTCTTGATTTATAGAGTATAAATACTCAATTGTCGCATTGAGTATTTATACCTAACCGAAGTAAAGAACAGACCACAAAACACTGTATAACAATTAATTAAACTAACTGATTCAACTTTACAAATCATTATTTTTCATTTCTAATGTTACAACACACCTCTTAATCACTGTAAATGAAAAGCTTGCGTACTCTCAATAATTGAATTATATTTAGAAATAAGTAGATTGTACTAATTTTTGGTAAGCACTTTACTTAAAGTGTTACACCTTAAATGATTACACCTAAAACAAGATATTGTAAACTACTACTAGTTAAAAATCTAACTACACCTTTTAAAACTAAATATTCAGCTATGCTAAAAAAAGAAAAATGCATTCAAGCAATTCAAAAATGGGCAGAAACTAAAAGCGATTTCTCAAAAGTAAACAAGCTCATCGATCCTACTAAAGGATTCCGCTTTGACAAATCGGACCGTGAATGGCTAAAAAAGAACAACGACAATAGTCAGTTTCATATTTATGCAGGCGTGCATGATGACAAATTTATCTTAATTCTTGTTCCTTTAGATAAAGAAGGAGCGGAAGTACAGCTTGATAAATACCTCACAAAGAAGCTTTCTCATTTGAAATACGATATCACATTAGTGGAAAAAGAAGTGGTCACCACTGTTTCTAAAACAAGATTATCTAAAAGCTTAGAAATTGAGAAGTTCTGGCAAGAAGTGGATTATCCAGTTATTAATGAACCCTCTATTACTGAAAAAGCATCAGCAAAAGATATCGAACAATGGAAATACAATTGCTTGGATTGGTTCTATTATGAGTGCACTACATTCAAAGGAAAGTATATCTTTAATGCCTTTACAGTTCCATATGCAGATTTAGAGAGCGGTGATGAAGATCAGGATGATGTTGTTGCTTTGTTTGGTTTTAAAAAATCTTTTATCTATCAAAAGCATTTACCTATCTTAATTTTTATAGCTACAAACCATAAAGAAGGTAATCCAATTGAAGTAAGAACAGGCAAAATTCTGAAAGTCAATAGTGATCAAACTTCTACTCTTCCTGTAAATACACTAGATTGGGTACACCCATGTCCGCCATTATGTAAAGATAGACCTACTTATGGATTTTTATAATCAAATAATTGATTCACTATATATATCTATTTACTTTTCTTATCTAACATTATGTATTGCCTTTATTTACGGCATGCTAAAAAATTCGTTACGAACGAATAAAAGGATAAAATGGTATATCTACTATTTAGGGTTTGCATTAACAATAGAGCTTTTTACTTATATTTCCATTTATATATTAGAGCATTCAAATATGCAACATCTTTATCCTATATATGTGGCAGGAGAATTTTATATAGTGGTCAATTTATTTTTAACCGAACTAAAAGCCGAAAAAAAATGGAAAATATTGAGTGGGGTTATAAGTCTTTGTTTTCTTATTGAAGCTGGGATCTTATGGTTTCTTAATAATGATGCGTCAAATGGTTTTGGTAAAATTTTATCTCACTTAACTATAATATGCATGGCAGTGTTTGTTTTAATAAAGAACTTAAAAGAGTTAACTAAAAGTAATCCACTTACAGTTATTCATGCTTCATTACTTTTATATTACAGCGTTTCTTTATTTTTATTTATGATAATGGATCAATTAAATAATATCAATCTTCCTATTTGGATAATAAATGCTGTGCTTGCTTCCATCCTATACATTACCTTCATTTATACATTTTATAGGCTAAACAAATGGTCATTGAAATCCAATTCATAGTTGTTTTTACTATCGTATTAACAATCATCATCGTTTTTATATTTCTACTATATCGAGCCTTTATTAATAAAATACTCCAAGAGAAAAATATTCAACATGAACTAGAGCTCAATCATCAGAAAGAAATGGCATTACAAGCTTCTTTGGTTCAAGAAAATGAAAGAAAAAGAATAGCAGAAGTGTTACATGATGATGTGGGTAACAAGTTGAATATCCTATCACTTTGGATTAATAATGAAGATACATGGAATGATGAAAGGTCAAAAGAAATCATTGTACAACAGATTCCGGAACTGATTGAGACTACTAGAAATATCTCTCACTCTCTTTATCCTGTTAATCTGGAAAAGTTTGGGCTAATTCTAACCATTGAAGCATTAATTGCAAATGTAGACAAATCCCTTTCGGTTGAATTACTTATGCAACATAAATACCAGCCTAGGGGTATCTCATTTGAATTACAAATCTACCGCATCATTCAAGAATTTTTAAGTAATGTGATAAAGCATGCCAAAGCCTCAAATATGCTTATCCATATCCGAAATACTAAAGGTTCACTTTGCATTATTTTGTCTGATGATGGTGTAGGTTTTGATCACTCACAGCTACAAGAAGGAATGGGACTTGACAATATAGACAGTAGAATTAAATCCATTGATGGATGTTGTAAATGGAAAAGTAAAAAAGATCAAGGAGTAAGATTAATTATAGTACAGCCAACACAATGAATAATAAAATAAATATAGCCCTCGTTGATGATGAAGTGTTATTAATAGAAGGGCTTTCGCTTATTTTCTCAAAAATCGGACATGTAAACGTCGTTAAAACAGCTAACAGCGGTTTAGCATTTTTAGAATACCTTGAAAATACAGAAAGTGATGACCTACCTGATATTGCTTTAGTGGATATTCAAATGAAACCTATGGATGGTTTTGAATTAGTAGAATCTCTGAAAGGGCAATATGAAGATTTGAAAATTATTATACTTTCTTCGCATTATAAAAGTAATATTGTGGGGCATATGATAAAACTGGGCGTGTCCGCTTTTATCCCCAAAAATGCCAATAGAGATTTACTGGTTGAAGCCATTGAATCTGTTTATAAAACCGGCGTCTATTTTACAGAAAAAGACAAAGAAATGCTTGTGCAATATATGACAAGTAATTCAAAAAAAATTTCATTGACCACAAATGAAGAACTATCCGAAAGAGAAATTGAAGTTGTAAAGCTCATTTGTAAGGAAAATACCAATCAAGAAATTGCAGATAAATTGTTTCTAAGTAAACGAACCATAGAAAACCATAGACAAAGAATCTTGGATAAAGTGGGAGCTAAAAACACTGTAGGTTTGGTTGTTTATGCAATAGCAAATCAAATTCATCCTCTCCCACAATAATCAAACAAAAACTATACATCTCAATATAACAGTAATACAAAATATTTGAACCCTTATTTGTTTGTACTATTTTTAGAAGATTAATATAAAATATAAACCGCTCGAAATATTAGAGCATGTTTGAAACATCTCTTAAATAAAATAGTTAATGGGATTCGGATTCAATCTTTTCTTTTCCTGCATCATTTTTCCAGTAAGTCTTGCCTTGTTTGCTATGTGGTTGCATAAAAGAAAAAGTAAGTACCTTAAATCACTTTTGTGGCTTTGGGGATTCATTATTAGTGGCGTAGTCTTGTCTTTGTTATTTCGCCCTGCCGAAATTATAAAATTAAAGAAAGAAGATTATTACGGACATTATGTGATAGACCAAAGCTTCTTTGACAAAAAACAAGCAGAATGGCAATACAATCATTTTAGATTCAAAATTACGGACAGTGATAGTATCTTTTTCTACATTACTGAAGGTAAAACGATCACAAAAACATACTCAGGAAGGATTGAGACAACCAATACTTATAGTTCAGAAAGGTTAGTTATTAAAATGGACCAACCTACTCATCATGTTTTAGCATCAATGCCGACCACCATTAGAAGCTCAAAAAGTTTTTATTTAGTGTTTAAATCTTCTAAGTATCATAACATGTTTTTTAGAAAAGGGAAATGGGAAAGTACGACCAACTAACCTTTTGTCATTTTCAAGGAAATTCTTTTATTCCTATTTTGTGAAAAAACGAGTTTTATCAATCAAAAAGTAAACTTTGAAACTAAGAAACAGAGGCAAACAATCGAATGATGAGAATTTCTTTTCATCTAAATGGCATCCAACATTAAAAGAAGCAGTGGATGATTTGTGCTTTTTACTGACAAGAGGATATGGAGCTAGCTCCTCTTTAAAACTAGTGGGAAATAGATACCGTCTCAATAAAAGGCAACACTTGGCCATTGCTCGAATAAGTCATAGTGATCAAGCTATTGAGTTAAGAAATAATAAAGCGTTAAAGGATAAAGAACTAACCAACAAAAGTGTTGAAATTGATGGTTTTAATTTATTGATTTTAATGGAAAGTTATTTATCAGAAGGTTATATTCTAAAAGGTAGAGATGGTGTTTTTAGAGACATTGCTAGTGTCCATGGTACTTATAAAAAAGTAATGAAGACGGATGAAGCCCTAATCAAAATAGGTACAGCGCTGAAAGAATTAAATATCTCTTCTGTAAAATGGTATTTGGACCAACCCATTTCAAATAGCGGAAGTTTAAAATCTAAGTTGCTTGAAGTTAGTAATGAACACAGCTTTAACTGGGATGTAGAATTAGTATTGAGCCCTGATAAGGTACTCGCAAAAAGTCAAGAAATAGTGATTTCTTCTGATGGCTGGATTTTAGATAACGCTACTCAATGGTATAATTTGGGAGCCTATTTAATAGAAAAACCTGATGAAAATTTGAATATAATTCAAGTTTAATATATCAACCGAAAATTAAAATTTAATAAGCAATTGTTTCTTTTTACAAGATGCGATTGCTTTTTCATATAACTACCATAACACAGAAAAGTAAAAAAAACACCACTTTAACTATTTGTATTTCAATAAATAAGACTTATTATTAGGTAACTAAAGTAAAACTATATGTTTTTTGCTACGCTACAGTGTAAGTCAATTCGCAACTTCTCATTTCAAAAAATATAATTTATTAAAGTTCCGAGGTTGTTGATTAACAACCTAAAGCAAACTGACTTTATCCGACAAAACTTAAAGTAGCACACCAAAAACTTTTAATAACATTTTTAGAGTGGAGTCCAGATACCACTTAAATCAACGGTGGCAAATTCCAAAAGCCATAAAAGTAGGACAAACAAAAACTAATTCAACATGTCAGTATTATTCTTCACCTCCCAAATTGAAAAACCATTCAAACCCACAAATACCCCTTTACCAAAAAAGGGTTGCCTCTAAATATTTGTGAGAAATGAATGGGTATAAGTTAATCTCAAACAGAAACCACTTATTCAGAAAAATTAATTAAAGTAAACACCTAACTATTTTTAAAATGAAACAAAGTAAACTTAAAGTATCAGAAGTTGGTCAATATGTAAGCCAAAAGTATTTTGACCAACATACTAAATGCTACCAAGAAAACTTTCCAGATACAATTTCATCATTTGCTATTCCTAAGTCTTTGATTGAAAAAGTAATCAATTTATCTCCAGAAGTAAAAGGGATTCGGTTTATGTACGGACTTGCCGATCATTTAAACCCTAATAGTATACGCATA
>NZ_LQAQ01000104.1 GCF_001583495.1 Flammeovirga sp. SJP92
CATAAATATGAAGAGGCTTTAGCGTTTCTAAAGGAGACTCTATCTGAATGGGTAGAAAATTATCAAGTAGAAGCCTTTGAATTATAATAAGTAAACACCTAACTATTTTTAAAATGAAACAAAGTAAACTTAAAGTATCAGAAGTTGGTCAATATGTAAGCCAAAAGTATTTTGATCAACATACCAACTGCTACAAAGAAACCTTCCCAAGCACAGCTTCATCATTTGTAATTCCTAAGTCTTTGATTGAAAAAGTAATCAATTTATCTCCAGAAGTAAAAGGGATTCGGTTTATGTACGGACTTGCCGATCATTTAAACCCTAATAGTATACGAATACTTCTTATACCTTGCAGTGCTAGATCTGAATATTCCGTTGGCAACCAAGCTATCCTGATTAAACAAGGGTATTATGATCATTTAGGTGAAAAGCATTCTACCTTAAGAACATGCGAATTGATTTCATCATTCGTGAATGATATAAAAAAAAGAGATCAAGGATTGAACTATAAAGAAATTACCAGAGGAGGATTCTTTGGCAAGAAGAAACTATTGGAGTTCATCAAAGACAGTCAAGGTGATCAAATTACGCTGCACTTTAGTTATAAAGAGGAAATAATTCATCCAATATTAGAATTTCAAAAGGAAAATAATTCCCTTTTTGGAAATTGGGCACAACCATGCCCTCCATTATGTAAAGAAAAATCTGAAACAGAAATAGGGGAAGAAGAAAATGATGATTGTCTAGCTACAGCTGCAGTATCAAAAATACACCAACATTCATCTGAAAAAGTTTTAGATCTATATAGGGTTTTCAGAGATAATAAACTTCTTGATATGAAAGATGGAGCGATTTATTACGAATTATACTATTTTATCTCTCCTTATGTAAGTGGTTTTATTGATCAGCAGACCAACAAAACTGACCTATTGAAAAGTATATACCTTGATAAAATCACTCCTTTTCATCATTTATTAACGGAGCATAAATATGAAGAGGCTTTAGCGTTTCTAAAGGAGACTTTATCTGAATGGGTAGGTAATTATCAAGTAGAAATGATTGAAAGCTAATTGTATTTCAAGCTAAAACATATTCAGCTTAATAACAATTCTTATAATAAGACAGTTATTAAGCTGTTTTTTTGATCTATATTGAAGTGAGATTACCACTTGAATTGTTTGTTGTGTAAAAAGTTAGTTCTATTTTTGGTTGAAAAAACATCTACCTACTAACAAAAAAGATGTCAGATATTGCCATTCGAAAAAAAGAAAAATCTCAATTTTCAACCCCTTTAGAAATTATTCACCTTGATGATGTATTGATGGATAAAGATATGAAAGAGGGTTTACACCGGCATGATTTCTTTTTCCTAATGGCCTTAGAAGAAGCCAACGGTCAACATCATATTGATTTTGTCCACTACCCAATTGATGCAAATACACTTTTTATCATACGACCTGGACAGGTGCATGAACTAGTCCTCCAACAGAGAAGTAAAGGCTATTTAATCGCTTTTGATGCTCATCTTTTTAATGAAGATAAAGAACTCTTAAGAAAGGTAAGTCAGCAAAATCATTATAAATTTACCTCACACAACTTCAAGTCAATAGTATCAATTTTTGAAAATATAGATAAGGAATATTCAAAAAAAGAATTGAAGTATCAAGCTGTCATAAAAGCAAATCTAGAGATTTTATTTGTCCTTTTACATCGCAATATGGATCAAAAAATAGTATTTCATAACAGATCAAACATTCATGAACAAGAAATACTGGAAGAATTCATATATCTATTAGAAAATCAAACATGCCCCAATAAACAAGTGATTGAATATGCGGAAATACTCAATATTTCATCGAACAAACTTAATTCCATTACTAAAAAGTTGGTAGGAAAAAAATGTTCTCAACTTATTCAAGAGCAGACCCTTCTCGAAGCAAAGCGATTGCTTTTATCAACTTCTCACCACATTAATGAAATTGCTTTCAAATTATGTTTTAACGACCCCGCCTACTTTATCCGATTCTTCAAGAAACATACCCACTACACACCTAATTCATTTCGTCAACAATCTCAATAAGTGCCATTATTTTTACATTTTGTCCTATTCATCTTCTTCCATATTCTATGACCTTTGTTTACATCAATACAAACTGAAAAAAGATGAATATATTACTCAAAATTCTACTAATAGGCATTGGAAGTACAGCTACAATGGACATTTATGCCTTTATTCTAAGACAATTTGGGATCAATGGATTAGATTACAGATTTTTAGGGCGCTGGATTGGCTACTTGTTCAAGGGTAAATTTTTTCACCATAAAATAGTTGATTCACCTGCTATAAAATCAGAAGTGATAATTGGTCAGCTTGCACATTATGCAATAGGAATTGTTTTTGCTTTCCTGCTGGTTTTATTTTTTGGTAAAAAATGGCTAAGTGTCCCCACATTACTACCTGCTTTGATTATAGGATGGCTGACTTTACTTGCCCCCTTTTTTATCATGCAACCTGCCTTCGGGTTTGGTATTGGAGGAAGCAACCTACCCAATCCTATCAAAGCAAGATTAATGAGCTTTTTAATTCATAGTATCTATGGTTTAGGTTTATTTTTATCTGCATTTATGATAAGTAAATTCAAATGGGGGAATTAAAAATGAAAACTAGCTCATTGGTTTGAACTAAATAATTGTAACTTGAAATCGCTATTTCATTCCAAATAACAACCTGAACTGATGGAAAAACTGAAAAATATACTGACTGATTTAATTCAAATCACTGAAGATGAGTGGGAGATTTTAAAAGAAAAGCTCATATTTCAACACTATAAAGCAAAGTCTGTTGTGAGTAGTGAGGGTAAGATTGAAGATGCAGTATATTTTATTGATCAGGGTTTGATCCGCTCTTATTACCTTCAAGATGGAAAGGAAATTAATACTTATTTTGCTTGTGACGGTCAGTTTATTTCCAGTTATTCCAGCTTTATTTCTCAAACTCCTGCCCTTGAGAATTTGGAAGCCATAGAAGAGAGTACCGTCTATGCGATATCATTTGAAACCATGGCAGAACTCTATCAGAAAGCCTCTAAGTTTGAGAAATTAGGGCGTATTATGGCCGAGAAAAACTATCTCTGTGTGATTGAAAGGACTAGAAAGATGCAAATACTGACGGCTAAAGAAAAATACCTGGACTTTATTCAAACGTATGCCGACAAGATTGTACATAGAGTTCCTCAACATCAAATTGCGAGCTATCTTGGCATTGCTCCAGAATCACTGAGCAGAGTTCGGAAGCAAATCAGCATTTCTTAACAAATATCAATGCACCCCTTTTTTCAACACTATAGCTTTGTAGTATTATTTAAAAACAAACGAAGTTATGATGAAAAAAGTAGTTCTATTCTTCTTAAAAGCTGGCATTCTTGCCCTAACTCTAAACCTTACCTTAGCATCTTGTTCTCTTAAACCTTTAGCTTGGACGCCTCCTGAAAAACCTGAACTCAAAGGAAGCACTGCAGAAAATGAATTGCTTGGTGCTACGCAATGGATCGACCTTGAAGGATGGTATGGCCCTGAGGATATTGCTGTAGACAAAGAGGGAAATTTATACTGTGGTGCTCATATTTCAGAAACTGATTTTTCGGATGGAAGAGTATTGAAAATTGATACCGCTGGTAATATTTCTGAATTCTGTAATACAGAAGAATGGGTAGCTGGTTTACACTTTGATGCTCAGCAAAACCTGATTGCTTGTGTACCTAATAAAGGCTTAGTAAGCATTGATCAGAAGGGTGAAATGACGATTCTTGCGAGTGAAGATGAACATGGAAATCAATTCTTAATACCAAATGATGTAGACATTGCCAACGATGGCATGATTTACTTTTCCAACACTTCTTCCAAGGTTCCTTTCTCTCGATTAAATGCCCGCAAGATCATCTTTGAAGTTCGACCGGACGGAGGTCTATACTCTTATAACCCAAAAACAAAGGAAGTAAAAACGCTGATCGATGGCTCTTATTTTGGCAATGGAGTGGCCGTTTCACAAAATGATGATTTCGTGTTATTAGTAGAATTGACAAAATATAGGGTTTTACGTTATTGGCTGAAAGGTGAAAAGAAGGGCGAAACTGAAATCTTTATTGACAATCTTCCGGGTCTTCCTAACGGTGTCGCTACAAGAGAAGACGGAAGCTTTTGGCTCGGTTTCACCACTAGAAGAGACGACGTTTTGGATAAAGTCCAACCGAATACAGGCATGAAGAAATTTATCTTTTCTATACCTCTTTGGTTGCAACCACAGCAAGAAGCTTTTGGTATGATCATGCATTTGAGTGAAAAAGGTGAAATTTTGAAGACCTACTATGATACTTCTGGAGAGTTTGTTTCTGAAGCCAGTTCAGTGGAGGAACACAATGGATTTTTATATCTTGGTGGTGATTTGACAGATCATATCGGCAGGTATAAATTGGAGGAATAAGCTGATTAAATAATATACCGTACAGACGTTACTTGAAATAGGGTTATTTTTTGTATTACTTTTGATGGGTGAAAATTTTAAAGTAGTTCATAAATAGTAATACAAATAATTTAACCCTTGAGATGAAGCTATTAATTTTAAGACTTCAAAAACAAAAATCATTTATATTAACAACGCAAACTTTATGTTGAAAAAAATCTACTTTACAGCTATCATCTCAGCAATGCTATTTTCTTGTGCTTCCAACTCAGAGAATGAATCTGCAATTCAATTTACAGGTTTCACATTTACGGATTCTAATGGAAATGTAATCTCTGCAGAAGATGACGATTGGAATTTTTCTGGAGATTGGAGTACTTCAGAAGAAAATTTATTTTCGAAGTCAATCAATCAATGTACAAAAGAAAGCGATCATAATTTTAATATTATCGTATACCCTAATCCTTGTGAAGACCAATTTATGATTCAACTTTCAAAACCGGAAGGAAGTACAATTTCTTACAGAATAGTTGATGAAGATTTTAACGTCTATTTTTCTGAAGATGATGTACAGTCAATTAAAAGTCCAATAGATTTAAAAAGTGTAACACTTTCAAAAAATGTTCTTCGATTCTATTATATCATCTCTAATGGAGAATGTGACTATATTGGGCATGGAGATATTCAGGTAAACCAATAGAGCTTATTTTAGTAATTAATAATTAAATGGAGAAAAGTATATATAAAACAAAGCCACGTTTAACATTAATTGGCTCTTATATGATGAGTGTCTGCTTTTTTGGAGCATTCCTTTGGTTATGCTTTGATGGACTAAATAATGAAACAAAATTATTTATAATTCCACTTTCAATCTGCTTTGGGGTTTTGTTATTGGTTAGTCTTTATTACTTAATTTCCATTAAAATACTTCGATTAACTGAAGACTATCTATATGTATCATATCTCTTTCTACCTTCCATGAAAAGAATAGCGTTAAACGATATTTTTAGTATAAAACAGGACAAAAAAAAGACGCATCTAGGTGCTAGGTCTAAATTTTCATTCTATCAAGTAAAGACCTATATTAAGATAAAAAACCTAAATACAATCAAGGTTGATATGGTTGGAAAGGCTGATTTTGAAGAGTTTTATAGTGCATATAGAAAAGTAAAGAGTGGAAGAGAATATCAAAACAAGGGGATTCGACACAAATTGTTTTTATATCTACTCGATAGTATAGACGGAATTTTTTGGTTAATTCCATTTTCCTTATTGACAGTTAGTTTAGTATACTCTCTTTTCTCCAAATAGATCCATATTTATAATATCTATAAATGATCAGGTCCCTCTTCATCCTAAACTCATCATTTCAAATCGTGGATTTAGGATGAGATGGCATCCAACAAAAACGACACCACCACTTCACTTATTTCAGACTTCTCATTTTTAGGTGTGGCAATCAAAACATCAGTAGTATATTTTTTATCTAAATCCCAAAAAGTCAATTCAGGATACTGATGATTGTGCTTTAAACTACTCGGTACAATTGAAACACCTAATCCATTTCTCACCAACTGAATAATAGAATTGATATTGTTGGATTCATGTACTACGTTGGGGATAAACCCGTATTGGGAGCATATTTCCACCAAAGAATGGTAGTACACAGGAGCATATTCTTTATTAAAAAACACAAAAACTTTATCCTTTACCTCCGCTAATTTTTTTACTTGACCCAAGAGTTCATGATTGAAAACCAACGAATATTGATCTTTAAACCATAGTTTAGAGGATATTTTTGTAGAAACTAAAGGTGCCCTAATAATTCCAAGATCAAGTTTATGCTGTTCCAACGCCAAAATCTGCTTGGCTGTAGATACTTCGTATAATTTAATTTTCAAGAAGGGATATTGTTGTGTTAAAAACTGCACAAGTTTGGCAATTTGAGCAGAGAAAGTTGAACTGATATATCCTATTCTATACTCACCACTTACATTTTCAGCAATTTTTTTTGTCTTCAAAGTAATGGACTCTAAACCTTGAAGCTGTTTTGTGACTTCTTCTTTAAAATATTTTCCAGCTTCCGTCAACGTGACCTTTTTATTACTGCGTTCAAAAAGTTTTGCCCCAAGTTCATCTTCAAGTTCTTTGATTTGTCTGCTTAAAGGAGGCTGAGAAATACAGAGTCGTTCTGATGCTTTTGTAAAGTTCAATTCTTCTGCTACTGCTAAAAAATATTTCAAGTGTCTTATTTCCATTTCTATACTTAATAGGTATTAATACATGACAAAATAAGTCTTTTTAAGGCAATCGTAAAAGCAATACATTTGAATTATTCAATCACAAAAAGAAACTATTATGGAAAAATCAACAGTAAAAGAAATTAAAGAAAGGTTTGATCATGATGTCGAAAGATTCTCCAACTTGGAAACAGGACAAGTGGCCACTATTGATGCTACAATTTCTCTTGAATTATTAACCGAAGCCTCTAAAAGAATTGTTCCTGAGGCTGAATATTTGTTAGATATTGGTTGCGGTGCAGGAAATTACACCTTAAAAATGTTGAGTAAGATTGCCAACCTTCACTGTACTTTAGTGGATTTGAGTCAGCCAATGTTGGATAGAGCAAAAGAAAGAGTTACTGAAAAAACCATCAACAGCGTTGAGACAATTCAAGGTGATATACGTGAGGTTCAACTTCAAGAAAATAGTTTTGATATCATCTTAGCAGGAACAGTTTTACATCATTTGAGAGATGATCAAGACTGGGAAACTACTTTTCAAAAGTTGTATCGACTTTTAAAACCAGGTGGATGTTTAATGATTTCTGATTTGGTGACACAAGAAAATGAAACCATGAACGAATACATTTGGGAGCGTTATGGTGATTATTTGGAGGGGGTGAATGGAAAAGAATATAGAAAGACAGTTTTGGAATATATTGAAAAAGAAGACTCTCCTAGACCCGTTACCTATCAATTGGATTTAATGAAAAAAGTGGGTTTCACAACCACTGAAATTTTACATAAAAATATGTGTTTTGCTGCTTTCGGAGGCATCAAATAGATCTCATTGTAAGTACTAGGACAGAAGAAATGGAACAACACTATTGTGCACCATGACTGAAGTCATGGGCAGGTGATACCGACTCCACCAACACTAAAGTGTTGCTTACATTATCAATCTTCAAGACTTTAGTCTTGATTAGATTGTTGTATCACCTGCCCATAGTTTTAACTATGGTGCAAGAAATACTCGATTACTTTTGTCCTAGTACTTTTCACTCTGTAAACTAAATTATCGTCAACTTTCACTCAGCATTTCTACAAGCTTTGAAGGTTCTACTTTCAAGCTTCCTTCTTCTTCATTTTTCCATTGATGAAAAACGAAGCAAAAAATCTAGGCTTAGAAGTCAAAAGCTAAA
>NZ_LQAQ01000105.1 GCF_001583495.1 Flammeovirga sp. SJP92
TGACAATGAGCACTATCACTCGTCAGAGGGATGATTATAAAAAGGAAGTGGATGATCTGACCAGAGAGAAATGGCGTTTCGAAATGGATATTGACCGTTTGAAACGAGATTTGAAAGAGGAGGAGGAAAAACATAAAGAGGAGAAAGAAAAGAAAGGGGGGTTGAACGGTATTGTTGAATCACCTGTTTTTGTAGAACTTGCCTCAAGACTTATGGGCCTTCCACAGGTGAGCAATCCAACATATGACCAGCAACAAATTGGATCGGTGCCTGAACCTGAATATACTCCACAAATTGCAAGTCTTCCAGAAGAAAAATCAGATAAGGAAAAAGCAATAGATCATATTGCTGGACTTCTGAAGACTTTCCCAGATGAAGCAATCAATAAAGTAGGGATGCTTATTCAAGTTATTCAGCCTAATCCTCAAGCAATAGACAGAGCATTGGAACCATTTAAACAGAAAAATTAAAATGAAAATATCACAAGTCACACTGACACTCAAGGGATCTACAGATAAAGAAATTTCTGAGGCGGCAAACTGTCTGCAAGTATTTGCTGAAACAATCACAGTAGATAATATGAAGCTTTTAGCGGCCAAGGCCAATAAAAAAGGCATCAATCAGAAAATTAAGAAGTTCCACACATTTA
>NZ_LQAQ01000106.1 GCF_001583495.1 Flammeovirga sp. SJP92
TCTGCAAGTATTAAACAATCACAGTAGATAATATGAAGCTTTTAGCGGCCAAGGCCAATAAAAAAGGCATCAATCAGAAAATTAAGAAGTTCCACACATTTATCTAATAAAGTCAGGAGATGAGAAAGGAAAGTACAAAACGTTTATCAAAGAAAGATGCCGCCAAAAAATGGAGGCAGAGACAGGATTTCCATTCTCCTAAAATGAATTTTTTAAAGGAGAATCAGATTTTTGAAGAAACAATAAATACTACATTTCAAATCTCGAACGCATATACTGGCTTTCAGTCCAAAATGTTAGTGTTTCATTAAGCTAGTAAAATGTTAATAGCGGCAACAACAGTAAATAAAGGCGTCAGTAAGGCAAAAGAAGTCATCAGCGAGAATAAATATACAATAATGGGTACCATTGGAACCATTGGTGCTTTAGGAGTAGCTTACTTTGCTTTTGACCGTTGGAAAAAGAAAAAAGACGAACAGGAGGCAAATAGTGCCTATGGGGTTGATTCAAAAGAAGGTCAGGCCGTTCGTATTGCAACTACTATTTACAATTCGTTGCATACATGGGGTAATCCCGTTTTCACATTCATGTCCAACACAGATGAGGAATCAATTAAAGGTGCTTTAAAGCTGATGAAACTAAGGGGTATACCTTTTAGTCTAGTGACAGCAATGTATAAAAAGCTTTATGACAGATCCCTTTCTACTGATTTATCAAAGGAGCTTGATGTTGATGAAAAGAAGGAAATAGATTCAATTATTTATCTGAAACCTTCCCCTGTGATAATCAGCACAGATAAATCAACAGCCACTTATGCCAAAGTGAACAGCTGGAACGGGGAGCCTCTTTTCAAGACTGTTTCCGATGTATATCTGCCTGGCTTTGCATATGGAAGAGAAAAAATTATTCATCTGAAAAACGATACCTATTTAGGACCGTTGACCGGCAAGCAATACAAAGGTTTCAAGCAGGTGTCAGTGATGATTTGAGGTAAACCTTATAACGTTTGGGTAGATGGCAATGAAATAACTGAACAAAGTGCCGTAGAGGCTCAAAGGCAGTTATCTTCAGGTTCATCAAGACAAATGTCAGATAAGGAAAAACTATTGATTATGAACTATTTCGTATAAAAAATGAACAACCTAATTTTATTGATCGGTGCAGGTTTGGCGGCTTATACATTGTTTGGCAGTAGCTCAAAAAGTAAACCTGCAACGCCACAACTACCTCAACCATCCTATTCTCCTGACAGTAACTTTTCCTTCGACACAAAGGAGAACAAGGATATTGTACCTATTACTCAGGCTAGAAATTTTCCGCTTCGCTTTGGGAGCAGAGGCAATGAAGTAAAGTTACTTCAGGAAGCTATTATGAAAAGTGGTAATAACACAGCTGCGTTTCATGTAAGAACTACTGGCGGTGCAGATGGTATTTTTGGCTCAGGAACCCAAAAAGCAGTCAATGAGCTTGGCTATGGTACAGAAGTTACAGTGCAGGAATATGCTGAACTGCTTGTAAAAGTGGGTATTACAACCACTAAACTATCTGATTTATTATAACCTGAAAATCACAATAAAAATGGATGCAGTTTTTAACAAAATCTACCCCAAAACAATCACTCATGAGGGCTACTATGCTAATGTATCAGGTGATATTGGAGGAGAGACTTATATGGGTGTAGCCCGTAAATATCATCCAACTTGGAAAGGGTGGCAGATTGTTGATTTTGAAAAGCGAAAGAAAGGTGGACGTTTGCCTTGGAATTATAGAATCAACAATGCAGACCTTGATCAATTAGTGAAAGGTTTCTACTACGATCATTTCTGGTTAAGAAGGAATCTGCAGCATGTAAAAGATGCTAATGTAGCAGGTTTGATTTTTGACTTTGGAGTGAATGCAGGAGGAAATGCAGTAAAGGTACTTCAACGAGTGCTCAATGAGCAATTCGGTCAAAAACTATCAGTGGACGGAGCTATTGGGCCAATAACATTAAAGGCTATCAACTCCGTTAATCAGCAGTCATTGTTTCAAAGTTATACCAATGAGAGAGTAGCTTACTATAAGCATAGAGCCACTTACCCTAATCAGTCAAAATTCCTGAAAGGGTGGTTAAAACGTGCTTACTCTTATGTATATGACACAGCAATGAACAACAAGACATTGGTTACTACATCAACCTTAATTATGGCAGGTGTAGGAGCTTACCTATTCTATCAGTATTACAATAATTTATCATGATCACAGATAATAAAGTCATTGAACCTGAGATTGAAATTATAGACGATGGTAAGCACCGCATAGCACCAGATACAGAACGAGCATTATATTCTGTTTTTGGTGGTGTGTTAGGTCAAGCAGTAGGGAAGGCACTTGGCTCAAAGTCAAACCTTCCTATGCTGTTTGGTACGGCAGCTGGACATCTCTTTTATGATTATGATCGAAGAGGTCTCTATAAAAAGAAGATGCAGAATTTTGTTGATGAGCTGGAAAAGAAGGGATTGAAACTAACTAAAGTAGGACAATAACGGCTACAAATATGAAACAGCAAGGATTAAGTGTGAAACCCTATCAGCCGACCACAAATGATGAA
>NZ_LQAQ01000107.1 GCF_001583495.1 Flammeovirga sp. SJP92
TTTGGTACGGCGGCTGGACATCTCTTTTATGATTATGATCGAAGAGGTCTCTATAAAAAGAAGATGCAGAATTTTGTTGATGAGCTGGAAAAGAAGGGATTGAAACTTACTAAGGTCGGAGGAAAGTAATATAAATATGAGACTGCTTCAATATTTTCTATTGAAGTGGTTGGTAGTAAAATAACCAAAACGATAAAAACATTTAACTCAAAAAACGAACCTGAAAACAACTATGTTCAATATTTTGATAGGTCTGATAAGGTCTAAAAAAGATTCACTTGGTAGATTGCCTGTTAATGAGCAGAAAGTATTTGAAGAGGAATTAAAGGCTTTAAAGAAAGAGTATTCTGGTGTTCATGTAATAGAATTATTCAATGTCAAAGGTGTGAAAGTAAGAATTAAAAGCACAGATATTGATAGGATGAGCCGTACCCTTTCCCAAAGAGCAACTTCCCAAGATAGAGTGATAGAGCTTACTCGTGATTTTTTAGATTTGATCATTAACGGCAAAAAAGTATATAACGGAAGTTCTTACAATCAGAATTCTGACAAAGCAACTTATAGACATTTCATTCATGTATCTAAGGATAAATTCTCATTAGTAATACAATTTGATGAATCAGTTGGAGGTGCTTTAACATTGAATATTGATCCATTTATCAAGGCAAAACAAGTAAAAACGTATGGTTTTAATTTTGCCGACATAAGAATGGCAATTGCTAATTATCGTATTAATGATGCCATACGAGATGTTTTTTCAAACTCTTACCTTTCTAAAATATTCCTGAAGTATTACTCAGAAGGTTATCGATCTAAAACGGAATATAATTTAGCTCGATTGGTCAAAGGTTTTAAAGGAGACTTCCATTTTGATCTGAAAAAGAAGACGTTTAATTCAATTATTTTGACAACGGACTTGTTGGAGTCTAATGAGAAAAAATTCCCAATTGAAATAACTGTAGGAAAAGGTAATAAAATTAAGTCAATTGAAGCGAATGGTGTCAAATTCACGAAAAGGTCCAAAGGATTTGTAGTTGCATCAAAAGTGTTTGAACTTCATTTGAATAAGCAGTCAGATGATCGTCCCAATGAGGTTAAGAAAAAAGATAAAGAGATTACAGTCTCTAAAAAAACTACTTCTAAAGTTCAAAAAGATGTTTGTGGTAATGCTATTTCACTTATTAGTGAATCTACTTCATTAAATGGTTGCGATTGCTTAAACCCTCATGAAATCAAAGGTCTTGGTTCTTATGTCTATAATGTATCAGGTGTAGGTGATGGATTATGTGGACTTTCGGGCATTCCTCAATTTTTACAGAAAACATATGATAAGGTAACAGAAATTTTATTCCAACGAATAGAAAAGGAGGGGTTATTCTGGCGTAAAAGCTGGAAGGATAGTGGTACTGGTTATGCTTATAAAGGTAAGGCTATTATGTCACCTATTAATCTGTTCACAAAGAAGTCTTATCGAGGAATGCTCAATCACATGTCACTTTGGGGAGGTGAAACCCCTTTGTGGTTGACTTTTAAACAGGTCCAAAAACTGAAAGGAAAAATCAAGAAAGGTTCAAAAGCTTCAACGGTCTACTTTTGGGCGGCTATAGATGCTACCACAAAAGAAATTATCGACTGGGATAAGTTTAGAGAGCTTCAAGCTATTGATAAGGATCTAGCTTTTGTATCTCTTAAATTCTATAAAGTTTTTAATTATTCGGATACAGAAGGAATCGACCTTAAAAGACATAGCATAACAAAAATTGAAATCAAAAAACAAATTGATTTTAAGGAGGTTGAGCTTGCGGAAAGAATAGTAGAAGGTATGCCAAAAAGACCACTTCTAAAACATGGTGGTACAGGAGCATTTTATATGCCTGGTGATGACTATGTAAACATGCCTCACAAAGAAACTTTTGAGAGCGAGCATTTCTATTATTCTGTGTTGTTCCATGAATTAGGCCACTCTACAAAACATAAGTCAAGACTTAACACCACTTTGAAGGAAAGGCCTTCAGGACGTACAATAGGTGGTAAAAAAGGAAAATCATATTCGGAGGAAGAATTAGTTGCAGAACTTTGTGCGTCATATCTATGCTCAATAACTGGTATATGGTTCCATACTTTACAAGATAATTCAGCAGCCTACATTAAGGGCTGGATGAGTGAATACTACAAGACAGACAAGGATTTTGTAAGCAGGGCAATTGGCAATGCTCAGAAGGCGGCAACTTATATTATTGGAGATACCGAATTAGAGACATTCACAGACCTAAATGAACTTGAAGTATTGGATGAAAAAGATAAAAAACAATATGAAAGCGATTTAAAGAATGTTGAATCCATAAATGAGAAATCATCAATTTCTATTGGTTGGACTGATCAAGGTAAAGAATTTAGAGTAAAAGTTGATGAGCTAAATTATCACTTCCATTTGATAAAGGGAAAAGTGGTGAGCTTTAATATTGCTGATGCTAAACTTCATCATGATATTAAAATGGATCATATAGGCCAATTGGCATATGCTAAACTTGCATGTGTAATTAAGCCATTTCTCGAGAATTACAATGGTGATGATAAGCATCAATTCAAGAAGAAATCAAAACCCAAAACAACTACAAAAAAAGTGACCCCTCAACCTTCTTCAGATAGTGGTAGAGAAAAAATAAGCAAGGCTCGTAAAATGCTAATTGATCTTTTGCCAAAGCCCAAAAGAGGGAAAAGGTTTACGATTAAAGAGGTGGGAGTAGTTGAAAAGAGACTACATGAGTTAGCAAGGTTTCAGGATCCTTATTTCAAGCATTTCTATGATAAGTCAATTGCAATAGGTAAAAAGATAGATGAACAGCATACAAAGTTAATGAGAAAGCAGTGGTACCCTGAAGGTGGTGAGCTTGTTTATAAAGAAAAACCTGTTTCACCAATTACAAATACTTGGTATGTAAATAAACAGACTTTATCAGAACCTTTTGCAAATATTGTAGAGTCGATTACTGACCGTATTCGTGATATAATAAAATATAGTAAGAAAAAACGTTCAGAGTTCTATTATGATGAACTGCTAGATGAACTTGAAAAAGACGTACAAGAAAGAGAAAAAGTTCTCCAAATGTGGCTTGATGGTATCTCTGATAAAAAATTACTGGAGATAAAAACACCAACTGGATTTATCAACTTTTTACTTAGTGATTATGAAAGATTTTTAACGTCTGACAATGGAGCCTCTTACTATTTAAAACTGTTTGTGACCAGGTTATTTACTCTTCGTTTTGATCATACTATTGAACATTGGTACGACTATCAAAACAGGGATAAAGTAACAATGGAGAAATTCTTCAAGGGAGATATTGTTTATAAAAATTATATCCAAGATCGTAAAGATTCGATAAAACAGACTTTTGACAATGGAGTTAAAAGAAATAAGCAAGGTAAAAAGGAGATGATTGAAATCTTTGAGGCTTTATATAAGATCGAGTCAAAGAAGATTCAAAAAACTGTTGTAGGACTTAGAAATGCCTTTAAGAAGTTAGGATTTATCATAGCAGAAGAATACAACGGATCATTTTATATCTACAAGGAAAGCGAAAAGACAACCTTTGAAAATAAGGTGCATTACTACTTTTATATTGATGGTAAATATAAATCTCCGCAATCTGAAAAGGTGCTCTATCTGAAGACTAAAATGCTCAATTATCTCTATACTTATAAAGGGATGAAAGATGATGCTAACCATTATGCAACTATTAACAAGGTAGAGGAGGATCATTACTTAAAATTATTGGATGATGTTAGGGAATGGGTCGATAAAGGGGCTAAGTATGAAGCACCAAAACGATTAAATTATGATACTGATGCAGTTATTACCATCAAAGGGAAAAAGGTTGCCAATGCTCGAATTGCTTTTAGTCTGAACTTGCTTAATAATAGTAATGCCTATTTATTCAATAAAGAAGGTGTCGAATTAGAATACAAGCATTCATTCCCAAGTAAGTCATATTATACACATGAATTTGAACTTATTTCAACATCAAAGAAGGTCATTATTGATGATAAAGAGAAAAAGATAATTGCTGTTGAAAAAATGCCAAAATCTTCAAGTGAAATTACTTTACTCATGAAACCTTATCTCAACTTGGAATTAAGTAAGGGTAGAGTGAAAGTCGATCTTACAAAGCTTGAAGAAGCAAAAAAACTGAAGGCTGAAGGTCAATCGAAGTTAGCAAAAGCAATATTTTCACTTTTAGATAAAGTTGAAAAATTAACACCTGAGGATCAATCTAATATCAAAGTTGATGATAGTGATAAATCATTTAATAGGATAATAAATATCCCTATTAATGAAATTCATACTTCGAGAAAGAGGTTTCAAAATAGGGTAGATTCACATTCTTCAGAATCGGCAGAAAGAATCATCAAAGATTTTTATGATGGCAAATTTGATTGGGCGAAGTTTGACCCAATAACAGTATGGAAAGATCCGATACAGAATAAGCTATTTGTTTTATCAGGACATTCAAGGCTTGCCGCTTTTAAGGAGATAAAATCATTCGATACTGATTTTTTTAATATTCCGGCAAAAGTGTTTAAAGGTACTGAGAAAGAAGCGATCAAGTTTGCACTAACTTCTAATACACTTTCAACAAAGGAAACAGAATTGGAAAGAGCGAACTATTACAGACAATCCTTAAAAGCCTGTGAATTGAAATTAGCGGGACAAAATGATTGTATAAAAGAAGTGCTTAGTGAACTTAAAAGTGCCGAAGGAAAGAACTGGAAATTCATTTGGAATATCACACAGTTGAACCCTAAAGGTTTTGCCCTTGACCAATTAAAACTCCTAGATAAATCAAGTGAAGAGAACGCCTCTATTGCACGAACTATTGCTGATTGGGTAGGAGAATCAAGACTTCAACATCCTCAGCTCACAAATCAACATGAAAATGAAATAACCAAATGGTTGTTTGAAAAAGGATATGGAAGTAAAGCAGGTCAGTTTAAAGCAAAATCTAAGTTTTTAAAGTACTTACATGATGCCATTCAAAAGAATACAGAGTTTGGCAAATTCCTTCCTGATAAACCTTTAAACATTGCCAAAAGTATTTCTAAATCAGAAGTTGAAATAGCTTTTGATTACGAGCTACAGATTTTAAAAGATACTGTAAACGAAATTGAAAAAGGTATTAAAGAAAGATCTACGAGGTATTATCAGGCAGTGAATGAAGGTCGTATTACCGACGAACAAGCAAAAGATATGCTTTCGGAATGGTATAAGAAATTAACAGTGGCAAAGTCTAAACTCAATAATTTTGCAGGTACTAAGAATAGAGTAATGGATGCAGCCAAGAATCAGGGAGTATTATTTGGTTTGAAGAAAAATAAAATCAATTGGGATAAACTACTTAAACAAATTAGTGATGAAAAATAGCAGAAGCCGTTCAATTGATGCAATTGAATTAGAAATAAAAAATGCAGAAAAAAGAAAAACCAGCAGAAAGATCACACTTCAGACAAATAAAAAGAAAGTAGGTTCTCTTGGAGCAATTCGCATTGATAAAACAAGGCCTTCTACAAGTCTTATTCAATTACCTACAGTTGTAGGCGATTTCTTAGAACATGTAGAAAGGAAAGAATATGCTTTAGTCCTTAGAGGCCAAAAAGGAGCAGGGAAATCGACTCTTCTATTTCAAATTATGAATGCATTTGGTATTGCAGGTTATAGTGTTTGTTTCTTTTCATTGGAAATGGCTGGAGATAGTAAACTTATTTCCAATATGAGAGATAAACACCTTGATAGTCATGCTCAAAGAAATACCTATATCGTTTCAGATACTCCCAATGGCATTAAAGATCTTGAAGAAGCGGCCAGAAAGTTTGATGTGGTGGCTATTGACAGCTTTTCAAAAATCAAAGGAACAAAACAGGATGACTTTGACTATTTAAGAAAAAAATATCCTAACACTTTCTTCCTGGTTATTTTTCAATCTACAACAGCAGGAACAGCAAGAGGTGGAACCATGAGTGAATATGATGCCCAATGTGTCATTCAGTGTGATGTTCCAGGGATAGCCTATTGTGAGAAGAATAGATATTCAGAAGGGGAGACGATCTATTATGATATTCATAAAAAAAAGATTGTAGGTGAATCTCCTCCTAAAAAGTCAAAAAGAAGAAAATAAATTTTAAAAACCCAAAATCAACAAACAAATGATGTCACTCATAACACCAATTATAAGGAAGGCTAAGCAATATATCTGGCCCAAAATTAAAGCTCATGGATTAGAAGCAATCCTCATTCTGTTTTCCATATTACTACTTTGTTTTTCTGTTTATAAAGCAGATAAACTAAAAGAAGAAAGAGAGAAGTTTAAAGCACTTGAAAAGCTGATAGAAGGGAAGGAGCAAAAGTTAGAAACCTATACCAATATTAATGGGGATCTTACCTATCAAATTGAAGCCCTGAAACTTTCGAAAAATACTATGAAAGAGATGTATGATCAAAAGGAATTTCAATGGCTTTCAAAATTTGAAAATCTAAACAAGAAATATCAAAACTTAGAAAGTGCTTATCAAATTTCTCTCAATGTAAATGAAAGAATTGAGAATTTATCAATTACAGATTCGGTAATTAAAATAGGGGTAGATACGATAAAAGTTTATAATGCTATTACTCACAAAGATAAATTTTTGGATCTTACAGTTCTATGGGACTCGACTAAGACCGCTCAAATTGAATATAGTGTTTTGGCTCCTGTTGAAATCATTTCTTATTGGGAACGGAAGTGGTTTTTAGGTAAGAAAAAATGGAAGTTTGAGATTGTTTCTAGTAATAAACATGTAGATATCAGAGATACTTTTTCAATAATTTTAAAATAACACATTGCACGATTTTGATAATTGTGCTTGATGTTATATTATTGAATATGAATCGTTAAGCAGTTAAGCCCTCCTCTATTTTAGAGTTGGGTTTTTTAATTTTTTGAAATTCCTTAAATAGGTTATTTTAATATGAAATACCCCAATCAAGCAAATATTTTTTTAAGACTTTCTATTGAATTTAGGTTCATCTAATGTTATTTTTTGTGTAAATAAAACTACAACTTTTCATTCTTTTGAACAAGGTATCTATTTATCATCTGGCATTATAATAATAGGTATCTCCAATTCGAAAACTTATCAATAAAGATTTTAAACATATCAACGAATGTTCATTTCAGAACATTAAATCCACCTTTAAATCTCTGGAATTTAGATTGTGTAAATCCATAAGGTATTCAACGGACACCATTAATTTGATATTGTTTTTTTGAAACTATATAGGGTTTTAATATGATTATTACACTATTATAATTGAGGGTGACAAAACGTGATCATTTGCCAATCAAAATAAATTCTCAATTGTGAAAAAGTTAATTATGTCAATAACATAAATAACATCTGTATCTTTTTCTGAAAAGAAGGTACAACCTTACGTTAACATGTATAGAGAGAATATGATGGCTAATTTTTCATAAAAGCATATAGAATCAAATTGACCAATATCCGGTCAACACGGTGATTGTGCCAACTGTGATCCAAACTATCAAGAATCTAAATAATCAATCAAATATGCTATTAATAATGTACACTTTATCTTCACTAACTGTGGGAATACTTGCTAGAGTATTAGGATTGACTCCGCAAAGATTTGAAAACATCCACGATGTAATTAAGGTACCAATGTTAATGGGACTTATTTTGTGCCCTCCAATAGTTTTAGGATGGTGGTTATCAGATGTCTCAAGAAAATAAAAAATCAAATGAAAAATTTATTAATTACAATTGTAGTAGTTTTATCATTTTTCTCATGCTCTGAAAAAAGAGAAAATGTATCTCCAAAACCTAATCCACAACAATCCAATATAAGATTGAACACCGTAGATGAGTTGTCACAGATTAGAGTGAATATACAATTAATTAAGTATGAAGACAATGGTAGCACAAACTATGTTTGGAGAGGTAATACACAAGAAAATATGTCAATACCAAGGCAAGATCCTGGGAGATATGTACTACAAGCAGATAATGGTAATCCAGAGCAAGGAGCATGGCGATATATTGGAAAAAAATCATTTGAACTACTCCCTGATTCAATTGCCCATATTGGCCTTGAGGTTTTAGCTAATACAGCTATTGGGAGATTTGTAGATAAATCTGATTTCATTTGTGAAATTGATGTGAAGTTAGTCTATGAAGGTAATGCAGGAAGATTTAGACATTATATGTCGGGATATGGAAATGATGGATTGGTTACAGATGTTTCTAGGATTCGTGACACAGGACCAGATGATATGTTAGACTTCATTACTATTTATAATATGGCATCTCATAGACACGCAGTATTAAAAGGAAAACTTATTGGAATGGAAGTACGATATAGAACTATCGGGTCACGACCATCGGGAGCTATTAAAAAGATAACTTTACCAACTCCTGTAGATACAGATTTTGATCATTTGTATACTTTTAATATCGATCTTAAGAAATTATATGAAGGGTCAGCAAATGAGCGTAATGTGAATTGTAATATAACTACTAGAAGACTTACACCTGTGGATATCGAAGTAAATAATATCTAGTCAATCCATACAAATTTTTATTATGAAAAAGTTAATTGTAATAATTCTATCAGCAGTTCTAATCACAATTATTGGATATTTTTCCTATAAAGAATACAACAAATTTCCGATTCATTCTGATGGGGCTAAGCTGAAGTATATCGATGGATCATTAAAGAAAGAAGCACAAATCAATGATGTTATTTCTCGATTTGGTGTACCTCAAGCAGTAAAGAAAAACGTGTGGTTTCACACTGATGGCTGGGGACCAGTCTACTATTACAGTCATATGGGCAAACAAATTGAAGTACATCTTGTGTGGGATAAATATGAAAAAGAACGATTTACATATATCTATTACAAAGGAAGAGGAGGTTCTTTTAGAGTTGTGCCAACAATGTCTAAGAAACTAAATTATAATTAGTAGCTAGCAATAAAAAATATGTTTAGTAAAATCCATTAAACGAGACAGTTTATAAGAGATTTAATATCGAAAGAAAACTTAATGCTTAAAATTGGGAGTGTGGATTTGCAATAAAAAACTAGACAAATAATTAAGCACTGTTCAACATTTTGAAATAGTAATAAAGATAAGGACTCATGTAGCTCCAATTAAAAAGCTTGAGGATTAAAAACCACCCAAAAGTGGGCAAGGGTGCTGTTTTTACTGTTCTAACCTCAATTAAGGAACGTAGCTATTTCAGGTTTCGAAAATCAAAACCTACCACTCAGAAATACAATCTAAGAGAGCTTGTCATAATATAACAGATACTATCATAGAATTAGAACTTATTTGATAGAAATAAACCTGAATAGGTTCTAGTAGCAGATATATTCTCATTAATCCAGTAGAACCTATCAACATTACGTTCTACCTCCTTATCTTTATAAGATAAGTTTATAATGTATGACCATGGATTGAAAATGAACAAACAAAGACTATAATTTTATCCAATCATCACATTTCAAGCTTAACTAAACAACATATTTTACCTAACCAATTTGTATCATGGAAAATTTTCTAACCAAAGAAGAGGTATTTGACAGATACAAAAATGCTGAAGCTTTAATTAGTGACTCTACCCTTTCGAACAAACAAAGGGAAAGGTATTATAGCTTTTTTGTAGAAAGAAAAAACCTTGAAAGCCAAAAACTGCAAGAAGAACATCAACGAGAAATGGTTCGTCGTGATCTTCAGGAGAATGAAAGACGTAGAACTTTTGAAAAAAAAGTCCAACTAATCGAAGATAAGAGGCAAGAAGAAATAAAGTTGCATAAAGCAATTAAAGACCTTGAAGAAGCTTTAAAAGGTGGACTCTTAACACCAGAATTTCTAATCAATAATAATATTGATATTGAATTTGTAATTAAGGAAAAAGGATGGACAAGAGTCTTGTTAGATGATAACAATAAATATCGTGAAGCAATTGCAACATTTAAAGCAAACACATCTAATAAAGGATTAAAACATTTGCATGCTTATGATGAAGAAGGGAATGTAATTCATCCTGATGAAGCTATAACTAAAACTAAATACTATAAAGATCAATTTAAAACAATACCTCTTCATCTGGTAATTAAAAAGGGTGTTCGAACTCACTTTGCAATATCTTGTACAGAATCCTTTATGAATTCACAATACTATGATAGGTATAAAGAGAGTGAAAGCGAATCACCTTTACATAAAGCTCTGAAATTTGAATTATTGAGAACACAATGTCTAGATATTTATGGTGAACTTTATGAATTTGATAAGGAAGAAATTAAACAAGAATATTACTATAACATTAAGGGAAAGCCTGTAAGGTTTGATATGGCAGTAGTAAAAAAAGGAGAGTCAAAACCTTATATCGCAATTGAATTTGCCGTAACACATCCAGTAGATAAGGTTAAAAGGAAAGCAATTCTAGAAGCGGATATACTATTAATTGAAAAAGACTATAACACAACTGATAAAAAAATACTAACCAATGAAAATTACATCGAAAAAGAAATTCTTAAAGGCATTGTCATCAACGGAGAACGTTACGACCCTGAATACGGATTTAGAGCTGACATTGTTAGAGACGAGAAAAATAGAGTCGAGGAACTTAATCGAGAGGTCGAAAAATACAATCAAAAAAGAAGAGATGCAGAAGAAGCTCGAAGAGATGAAAATCAAAGAGTTAAAGGCATCAGAAAAATCATTATTCGAGAACCTGAAGAGAAGGAAAAATATAATAGAGAGATTAGAAGTGCGAGAAAAAGAATTCATAACATCTATCTCAGAATTAAAGAAAGAAGAGAATCAATTGCAAAATATAGACAAGAGGAAAGAGAATATTCAGAATCTGGAAAAGATGAACAAAGTTTATCAGAAAGGAATCGATTTCTTATGTCAGAACTCAATAAGTTTGGGCCAGTTGGAGAGAGAATTACAGACTTTCTACGAGTTGGAGAGCAAGCAAAAAGAAATGATGAAGAGTTGTCAAGAAGTATTGAACAGTTCGAAAATATTAGAGCAGAAAATTCAGAATCTAGAAAAACAATTGATGCAATGGAAAAAGATTTGGAGTCATATAGAAACAAATTTGGAGGAGGGCAAGAATCCCTTGGAAGAGCTAAAGAAATATCAAAACTTATTGATAAAACAAGACAAGGAGATTATCAACTTAGAGAAAAAAGAGAACGAATTAATCGAAAGGAGACAGAACTTTTGGAACGTGAATACAATTTCATTAAACAAGAAATTGGAAATGGTAACGAACATCTCGGAGTGGGATTCAGAGAAATTGAAAATAGAAGAGAACAAATTCAAAATCTTAAAGGAAGAATACAGAATGGTATCAAGCATATGAAATCATTGTTGAGAACACATGAGTTTGAAAAATTATTATCGAAGATCGATTTAAACAGTAATTAATTTTTTAAGTGTTTAATTAGACACTCCCTTACTATTTTGACATGGTGAATATATTGCCATAACGGTATGTTGTAAAAGGAACGTGTATATTATCACTGATTGTTAATGACATTATTAAGCATTTTATTATGAGCTTGAGTTAATTCTTTATCGTATGCAAACATTTCGATCATTTCACCAAGATGTCTAGCGATCATTCTATTGAATTCAGTTAACTTTTCTAGGCTGTCACCACGATCCACACAGGTTTTATAAGATACAAACGTTTTGGCCCAGTAATCATGGTAAAAGTTTTGTAGATCTTCAGGTGCAGTGGGTAACATATCTTTAAGCATGGTGTCAAGAATGTTAATAGCTTCATGGCTACTATTGTATTCCTTTCTAACTTTACCTCTAGTTAATTTTCTATGAAAGTAGTAGACGATTGCTGATATTGTGATGATTGTAATAATAATTTTCATGCTATTAGATTTTTTTGATAAAACGAATAAAGGCAACAGGAATGGTTATGAGCCACTCTACCATAAATATTACTATTTTATATATTATTAATAACTATCTATGTATACAAGCGAATGAAACTTTTAATAGAATTTAATCTTAAATTACAGATTCAATAATATATTTGGTTTAACACCCAGCTTGGGTCGATATACCTATAGTGATCGTAAGGAAACTATGGGTAGTTTAATATGACTATACTCTAAATGAACTAATCACAGAAATAGTTATAATTATCTAAGGTGATGATACTCCCCCAAGAACTTAATTACTGTCCACTATTGACTCCAATGCCTATACTAAGTCTACTAGATAATCATTTATGTTCTCTGTTGATGATATATAGAATCTAATGCCAAAATACTCAAAATCAAACACAAAGAGATCTTTTGAAAGTGACTCTACCATTTTATTTCTTCATTATTTATAAAATATGACACACGACTTTTTTTACCATCATGGTATGCTACAATCACACCGTCGTCCAAGTAATATTTCAACATGACATCATTGAGATTTCCTCCTTTCATAAATGTCTCGCAAACCTTAGTTAAGTTACCCTTCAGGAGAGAACTCATAGCTCTAGCTTCGATCTCTGACAAGTTCCAAATATACTCAACCACAACTAAATCAAAATCAGTTACAGACAGTTTTACTATTGTTATTTCATGGCCATTTTCAGTGTAAGTCTGTCCAACAATTGATTGCCCATCAGCAACCCACTCTCTCAATGACTGTGCGTTAACTACAAATGAGCAAATACACAGAACAATACTTAATAATAACTTTCTCATTACTTTAAATCGATCGATTTTATCTTAAAGTCAACATTCTACATACCAATTTTCAGAGAAACATACATACCATTGTATTAATCTTTTATTTCAAAGTCAATCACAGCATACTTGTACACCGATGTAAAACCAAGTGTTAAATCTAAAACAGATAACTATTTTGATTTTACTTTGATGTTAAACGTATCGTATTTAGTTATTGATTTCCTTTAAAAGGTCAAATATTACCTTAATTGGACCAAATCTAACAGGGAGGAAAAACCATTGTTAATTTCAGCTACCTTTCAATTACAGGAACTCAACAGCCCTCTTTTACCAATGGTTGAGTTATAAAGAAACGTGTCGATTGCTGTAGTGTAACATTAATATCAAAAAGTAACTTTTGAAGTAGTTCACAACTTTCCTCCAAAACTGAGCAAGGATGTTTTTTTGGGAGGAACTATACTCATTACATAAGTACAGTAATAATGCTTTATCCCCTTTAGATGGGGGACTACTAAAACCTCAAAATAAATATAGCGTTTTAACTCTAGTTGAAATCATTTTCTATTGGGAACGGAAATGTTTTTTGAGAGAAAAAGAGGAATTCTCAAGTAGTACCTAGTGATGAAAAGGTGAAAATCAAAGATGCTTTTTTAATTAATATTAAAATAACACATTGCACGATTTTGAAGATTGTGATTTATGTTATAATATTAAGAATGAATCGTTAAGCAGTTAAGCCCTCCTCTATTTTAGAGTTGGGCTTTTTGTTCTTTTCTCAAATATTCTCATTTAGAGTATTTAAGATCAAGTCATATCTCTACACTTTTAGAGAATGAAAATTAAATATTTTCATTGTTAATTTTTTGTGTGTAAACTTTCATCAATATCCGATAATTAAAACGGTGAAGAATTTTGGAGATTGATTACGATCTTCTGTATCAAGTGTCGTTTGCCAAATTTTCACTGTATTATTTGAGTTTATTTCACGTATATATGTTTTTTCTGTCATATATTTTCTTTTAGGACCATAATCAGATACATAAGCAATCGATCTTATTTTTTTTGGATTCTCAAATGTAATTTGCCCAGATTTAGAATTGTAATCTAATATTCCTTTTCTTTCAGATACCTTACCATTTTCGACCTTTAAAATACCTAGAATTTGGAATTTTTCTAGTTGGGTTATAGAGTTATTTATTTCTTCAAGTTTATTTTCATACTCAGATAACCATACATAATCTGGTTTTCCCTCTTTAGGTATTTTAAGTGAAAATGTTCCTTTATTTGTGTTGATTATTAATTCTGCCTCTGGGTAAATAGTAATGTTATCTTGTGTTTTAATCTCTTTTCTTGTGCATGTGATTGAATTCAAGCCACGATCTAATAAAAATGGTGTTATACTGTCATCCACAATTACAACCTCTCCATCTACTATACATTTACAAGTCATAATAGTTGTATCGTAACTTACATTTCTTAAATATGTTTCTGTATCATCTTTCTTTTCAATATCAATATTTACCATAGTTTTTAAAAGTGTAGGTTTAAAAACTAATTTTCTGGAATTAAGTTCTTGGCATTGATACCATTGTGAAATAGCATCTCTTACTACAGAGTTTTTGTAAGTGAAATTTTCTGCATCATTTTTATATAAAGACTCATAATTTTCACAAATGTGTGATATATTTTCTTCCTTACTGCCAAATGAAAAACCTACTGATTCTAACATATCTGTTACGTCAACGCCTAAGTCAAAACCTTGCTTTCTAGAATTTCCTGAACAGTGATTTTCATATATGTATTTAGCAACAGATGCTTTTGAGTATCTGATTTCAATATTTCTAGATGCTAAACGCAATACCTCATTACAATTGTCTTGTGCATTTAAAGATAAAATCGGTAATACAATAAATATGCAAATAAATATGATTGAATTTTTCATAAAAGCTGATGTTTGTTAATTCTATAAAATGTAAACAAATGTAAATATTTTATTGGTAATAATCTATATTTTTTATCCATTTCTAGCTTTTAAAAAAATGTTTTGCATTTTTTCTTTGTTGACGTTTTAATGATTTGGGTCTAAATATATTTTACGAAAATGGTTGCAGGTATCTTTAAATTGCTTTGTTGATGATATTATTTTTGTATAGCACAATATTTTATCTGAAAAGATTTGTTTCAATAAGCTAAGGTGGTATTTTTAATGTCAATTATCTATTCTGCAAACAAAACTTACAATGAAACCATGACAAACCAATTTACGCTAAGGGATATTCTTGTTTATACATTAACGGGGTTGTTCTTTTCATTCTTAATTGTGATAAACTTGCCAGATTTATTGAAAGTTATACCACTTGATAAAAATAATAATACAGTTGTGGTTCTATTGATAGTACCATTGTTTTATTTGTTAGGTCATTTCATTATGGGAATTGATGAATTATTATTAAACCGGCTTCTTCCAAAGGTTTATACTTACAAAAAGAAAGCAAAAATATTTACTAAAATTTTCTACGGGTATAGAAATAATTCTCTTAAGGTCGAAAATGAAATTTCTGAATCTGATTTCTTAAAAAAGTGTGATAGCTTAATAAAAGAAAGCAACTATGATAAAGCTGAATATTATCAAGCGATGAGTGACTTATTTAAAGGGTTAGTAATGTCAATTTATCTTATTGGTTTTCTTACGATCATTTTAAAAATATTTTCTGAAACTTGCCTGAGAAGTATAATTAGTGAGGACTTTACCTTTAATTTAAAATATTGGATTTTACTATTAGAGGGATTAATGTTTTTTATATTTTTATACAGAGCAAGAATGTTCTCTGCCTATTATGTGAGACATGTACTTAGATTAAGTGAATCTCTCAGACCTGATACCGAAGTTAATCCTTATACTAATAGTCAAAACTAATTGAGATGAATATAATAGCAAAAGGATCTGATAGATCTGGTTTATATCAAGAATACTTAATGGAGTTGTTAACTGATGATGAGCATTTTATAAGAATGCCTCATAAAGTTACTTACAATGGAAGAAAAAAAGACTGTATCATTTATTTCAATGAGAAGTTGAAATTTTGGTATGGGTATATTTATTGGGAGGATACGGAGTATCATTGGAATGCTTTTGGAGTGTGTGATGACCCATTTAAAGAAAATGATCTTAGGATTGTATGTGAGATTAATATTACTGACAAAAAAAATGGAATGACTGAAGGGAGATTTATTTCTGATAATGATGAAATATATCTTTCTCATACAGGAAATTTTAGTAGGAAAAAATATGTTGACTTTAAGTCTTTCTTAGATGCTTATCCTCATGATTTGAAAATTGTCACGATAGGGGGAAAGGAATACATTAAAGTCGCTAATTTATTTGAGGAAGATTACAACGACTTTTATCTAGGAATTCTATCTTTTATTAAAGTTGTGAATGAATTTAAACGTTCGTGATTATTTGAATTGAATGACT
The DNA here is from genome assembly GCF_001583495.1 of Flammeovirga sp. SJP92. Taxonomy (GTDB): domain Bacteria; phylum Bacteroidota; class Bacteroidia; order Cytophagales; family Flammeovirgaceae; genus Flammeovirga. The sequence continues at coordinate 16,252 of NZ_LQAQ01000107.1, forward strand.
AACTTTATTTATAGAAGCTATTTAACAACACTGGTATGAAACCTATTGAAAACTTTACCGCATTAGAAGAGAATGATTTGTGGCCAAAGCTCAAGCCGAATAATGGACAACTTGAAGCAATTAAGACTACTGAAGGTCCTGTTCTTATTATTGCAGGCCCTGGTTCTGGAAAAACATTTACTCTTGTAGAGAGAGTGATTTACCTGATTACTGTGAAAGGTGTTGATCCTGAAAACATAGTGATTAGTACATTTACAGAGAAAGCAGCTGCAGAACTTCTTACTAGAATCTCAAACCGATTGCTTGAACTTGGTGTGAAGGCCAATTTGCAAGAAATGTATATCGGTACTCTTCACTCTATATTTTTGAGGTTGATTGAGGAATATAAAGAGTATACATCATTACATAAGCATTATAGGATTCTTGATTCTTTTGATCAAGAATATATGGTTTATAAAAACCTCAATGAATTTTTAGATATTGAGGATATAGAGTTATTGGTTTCTGAAAGACTTTCTAGGTGGCCAAAAACACAAGCTATTGCCAAACTTATCAATAAGGTATCGGAAGAAGATATTTCTACTGAGAGTTTAATTAATTCTTCAGAGATCGATATTCACGCATTGGGTCTTGTTTATGATAAATATCTTGAAATTCTGAAGCAAGAAAATGCTTTAGACTTTTCTTTCATACAAGTAGAGATGTTGAGGTTATTGGAGCGTAACCCTCAAGTGGTGCAATCACTTAAAGAAAAGTTGAAGTACTTAATGATTGATGAGTACCAGGATACAAATACAATTCAAGAAAAAATCATATTCAAGCTACTGAACAATCAGAATAATATCTGTGTAGTGGGAGATGATGATCAAGGTCTTTACCGCTTTAGAGGTGCAACGATTCGAAATATTTTGGAGTTCCCTCAGAATTTTCAAAAAGGCACTTGCAAGGAAGTAAGGATCAATATCAACTACCGCTCTCATGAAGGAATTATTGATTTTTACAATGAGTTTATGCAGCAATATCAATGGACTTATCAAGGGAAAACTTTCCGTTTTGATAAGACTATTGAAGCTGGTAAACCTTCAGATACTTCTAGACCTGGAGTTGTAAAACTATCGACTGATATATCTAGGGAAGATTGGTTTGAACAGGTATATGATACCATTGTTGAATTGAAAGAAAAAGGAATAGTAACAGATAACAATCAGATCGCTTTTCTATTCAGTTCTGTAAAAAATCAGACTAGAGCTATACCATTAGCAAACTATTTAGAGGAAAGAGGTATACCTATCTATTCTCCAAGATCTGCTCAGTACTTTGATAGGCCAGAAGTGAAATTATTGATAGGTGCGTTCTTTTATCTTTTTCCTAATATATGGGACGAATTAGAAGATACGAAAGGAAACTATGATTCAATATGGGATTATTATGAAACTTGTGAGGTAGAGTTTGCTAATAAGATAAAAGAAGATGAAGCTTTACATAATGATTTATTACGATGGGGAGCAATGAGAGGTGATGAACACACAAAAATGTTTAAAAACACTGATTATGCTTTTTCAGGCCTTTTCTTTGAGTTGTTGCAATTCCCAATGTTTTCAGAATTTCTGGATATAACCTTGAAAGAATCAGTTTCTGATCAAAGGGCTTCTTACAATATTTCTATTTTCTCTCAACTAATTGTGAAATTTGAGTTTTTAGAGAAAATATCTGTCCTAAGACCTACTAAGTTAGGACATAACCTTAGAAGTTTGTTTAATCAATATTTCAGATTCTTGCGTTCCGGAGGTATGGAAGAATACCAAGGGTATGATGAAAAAGCTCCTTCAGGTTCTGTTTCCTTTATGACTATTCACCAGTCGAAAGGGTTAGAGTTTCCAATTGTATTTGTTGATTCTCTTTACCACAGACCAAAATCTCAACATAATGAATTGGATGTGAGATTACAGCAGTTGTTTTCTGATAAACCTGTTTTTGAGCCTTGGGATAGAATGAAGTATTATGATTTTTATCGTTTGTTTTATACAGCATTTTCAAGGCCACAAAATCTATTGGTATTGACTACACATGAGATTAGAGAAGGAAAGGCTTGGCATTCCCCATCGAAATTATTGGAGAAATCCTTTGATGAACTTCCTCAATGGAATGATACTATGTTTACAAAGGAGAACTTGGTATTAGAAAAGGTAGAAGCTGCCAATATTAAAAAGTCATATGCTTTTACTTCTGACATCTTATTTTATGAAAATTGCCCTCTTCAATATAAATTTTATAAACACCTTGAGTTCTCTGCAGTAAGGCAAGCAGCAACATTGTTTGGTTCACTGGTACATGCAACTATTGAAGATGTACATAAAGCAGTACTCAGGGGTGAGAGTGGAAAAGTCAATACAGAACAGATAGAAAGTTGGTTCCAAGAAAACTACAATACTTTGAGTATAAGTAATAGGAGCTATTTAGCAGAACCTCAACTAAATGCAGCACTTAAGCAAGTGCTGAGGTATAAAGATAAAAATGAATCACAATTCCATCGAATTCAAGAAGCTGAAGTGGATGTATCTTTGGTAAAAGAAGAATTCATTTTGAAGGGGCAGATAGATTTGATTAAAGGGGAAGATGGCACGGTGGAAATTATTGATTTTAAATCAGAGAAGAAACCCGATATTAATCATCCTGACAATAGAGATAGGATAGAGCGATATAGAAGACAGTTAGAAGTGTATGCTCACCTAGTAGAGGAGAAAACAGGGCAGAAGGTTTCTAAGATGAATCTTTATTATACGGGAGAAGAAAATGGTATTCCAACATTAACTTTCCCTAATAATAAGTCTTCTATTAATGATACAATTGATACCTTTGAAAAGGTAGTCAGTAAAATAGAAAGTAATAATTATGATATGTCTTCAGTTAACAAATGTGATAAGCTTTGTGGTAACTGTGATATGAGGCATTATTGTAATCCAAAATATCCAAAAGAATAATAATATGAGAAGCTCAATTACATACAAACATATTTTAGAAAAAGATGCAATCAAACAACCTTTAAACCCTTTTGTTTTAGAAATTGCTTTTTTTGAAGAAGAAGATAGGTACAATAGAAATAAATATGATAGATCAACATATATAGAGTTTGATTATCCTGCGAAAGGGCTTACTTCATCTCAAATAGAGACTTATTTGGAGAAAGGTGAAGTTTCTATGATTGAGTCTCCTACAATTGATGAAATAAATGAAATTGTAAAGAAAATAGAGAATGCACCTTATTATCATTCGAAAAAAAGGAGTAATATTATTTCAGGATCTGTTGCTATGGTTAGGCTTCTCAGAAAAGGATATACAAAAGAAGAAGCAGAGAAAAAAATTGAAGAACTAAAAAGTAACTCAGTTTCAATCATTGATTCAATTGAAAAATTAGAAGATAAATAATGGCAAATCAACAAGAACTTTTCGACAAAAAAGAAGAGAAAAAAATAGATAACGTAGAGGAATATAAATTTGAACCAATAAAAGGTCAGCCTATGCTTCAATGGGCTGGTAAAAGACCTTTTACTTCTACTCAATTCTTCCCTGCTCAAAAGAAAGAGACATACGGAGATTCTAAAAATAATTGGCTGAATAAAATCTTCTGGGGAGATAATCTTCAAGTGATGAGCCACCTTTTAAAAGAATTTAGAGGGAAGGTTGATTTGATCTATATTGATCCTCCGTTTGATTCTAAAGCAGATTACAAGAAGAATGTTAAGTTAAGAGGAAAGCAGGTAACTAATAGTTCAAATTCGTTTGAAGAGAAACAATACACTGATATTTGGACGAATGATGAATATTTACAATTCATGTATGAACGAATAATTTTGTTAAAAGAACTTTTGACTGATAAAGGAACCATTTACCTTCATTGCGATCATCATAAAGGGCACTACATAAGAACAATATTAGATGAAGTCTTTAGTATTGAAAATTGGCATAATACAATATCTTGGAAGCGTTCTCATGCTCAGGGAAATAGTGGACAAGGAGCTAAACACTTTGGTAGAACAACAGATGTCATACATATTTATTCAAATAGTAAGGATTGCATATGGAATAGTCAATTTGAGCCTTATACTAAAGAAGTAGTAGAAAGAGATTATAAGTATGAAGATGAACTAGGGAGATATAGATTAATGCCAGTTGATGGACCAGGAGGAGCATCTAAAGGTAATCCTTATTATTCATTTTTAGGTGTCACTGGATATTGGAGATACTCTGAAAAAACAATGAAAGAGTTATATGATAAAGGATTAATTATTCTATCTAAAACGGGTAAATCATTAAGCAGAAAGAAATATTTATCTGACGCAAAAGGTACACCACTTACAGACTTTTGGGGAGATATAAATAGAGTAAGTCCTACTTCAAATGAGCGATTAGATTATCCAACGCAGAAACCATTACAGTTATTAGAACGCATTTTAAAGACTTCCTCAAAACCAGGAGATTTAATCTTTGACTGCTTCATGGGCTCAGGAACTACTCAAGCGGTAGCCATGAAATTAGGTCGACGTTTTATTGGGGCCGATATTAATTTAGGGTCTGTAGAAACAACGACTAAACGTTTAATTAATATAGCTGAGGAAATCAATAATAAGACTCCTGAAATTATATTTGAAGATGAAGAAGTAAAAGACTTCTACACTGGATTTGAGGTTTACAATGTAAACAACTACGACATTTTCAGAAATCCAGTTGAAGCCAAACAAATCCTATTAGAAGCCTTAGAAATTCATACCCCAGAAGGAGCTGCTTTAGCCTCTGTTTACGATGGAGAAAAGGATGGCTACATGGTTAAAATTATGCCTGTTAATCGTATTGCTACAAGTGAAGACTTAAATGAGTTAATCAGTAATTTACCATACAAGGAATTTGAAAAGCGTAAGACAAAAGACCCTAAAAAACCAGTAGAAAGCATCATGGTGGTGTGTATGGGACATGACCCTAACTTAAAAGGAGTATTACTAAAAGAGGTAAGAGAAAGAGGCTATAAAATAGAGGTTGAAGTAGTAGACATCCTCAGAGATAAAACGAATCTTGAATTTAAGAGAGATGCAGAAGCTGAAGTGGTCATTAAAGGAGATGAATTAATAATAGAAGAGTTCTTCCCTATGAACTTACTACAGAAGCTATCAATCTTAAAGGAAAACGTAGAAGATTGGAGAGAGATGGTTGAGTCAATTAAGATTGACTTCAACTACGATGGAGGTGTGTTTGAACCAACTGTATTGGATATTCCAGATAAAGGTGAGCTAGTTAGTGGTAAATATAAAATACCTGAAGATGCTTCTACCGTCAGAGTGAAGATTACAGATGTTCTTTCAGAGTCACTAGAAACGGAGGTGGAAAATGGCTAAGAAGAAACAAGACAATAAAATTTTTGATAAATACTTCCATCAATATTTATGGGAGTTTTATAAGAAAAATCAAGGTCACGTACAGAAAGGGTACAAGAAGTTATCAAGGGCTTTTCTAAAGTTCAATGATAAAGATGAAAACCCTAATGCTTACCTGAGAAAACCTCAGTCAGAAGCATTAGAGATTTATATCTTTTTGAAAGAATACCTTGAAAATGAACATATTCAACATATTTTCGAAAATTGGTATAACAAAGAAAAGAAGTTCGAAAAGAGAAGAGAAAATATAGACGGAACTATTTTTGAATCTGAAGATGAAAAAGCGTTCAAGCACATCTACAATCAAATGCGAAAAGAAGATGAAGATTTGTACCCTTCTTATCTTTTTGCTTTAACGATGGGTCTTGGTAAAACTACTTTGATGGCAACTTGTATTTTCTATGAATTCTTATTGGCTAATAAGTTTTCGAAGAATAGTAACTATTGTCATAATGTGTTGGTTCTAGCTCCTGATAAGACTGTTTTGGAGTCGTTGAAGGAAATACAGACACTTGATAAAAGCCTGATTGTCCCTCCTGAATATATTTCATGGCTAGAAACTAATTTGAAGTTTCATGTTTTGGATGGGGATGGTACGTTGACACTATTGGCGAAATCTAAGTTCAATATTATCATCGCCAATAATCAAAAGGTTATTCTAAAGACTAGAAGAAAGAAGACTACTTCAGCTTCAAAACTTTTTGAAGGTACGGCTAATATTTATCAGTCTAAAGAAGCTGAAGCTAGAGAGGCTAAGGAACAAAAAGAACCTAAAAGAAGAAGAGGTGGTGCATTGGATGAGATCAGAGCGATGGTTTCTCCTCAAGAAATCAAAGACGAAACGGAAATTATCAATAACAGTCGTTTTGCTCAATTAGCTCAATTGGAACAGTTGGGTATTTATGTAGATGAAGCTCACCATATTTTCGGTAAAGATGCAGCCAAAAGTAGAAAGGCACTAAAGAAAACTGTAGATGAGTTAGCTGCTAATTTGCATCTGAAAGGAACAAAATTAGTAGCCACCTATAACTTTAGTGGAACTCCTTATTTGGAAGGAAATGTCTTGCCTCAAGTAGTTTATGAATATGGACTGAAGAAGTCGATAGATAATAACTATTTGAAAAAAGCTTCGATTAAATCTTTTGAGAATGCGAAGTCAAAGGAAATTGTTAAAGTTGCTATCAAGGAGTTTTGGGAAAAGTATGGAAGTAAAACTTTTGAGAACCTCAAGCCGAAAATGGCTATTTATGCTCCTAATATCAACGAATTGACAACGGAATTAAGACCAATTGTAGAAGAAGTTCTTATAGAGTTGGGGATTCCTACAAGTTCTATATTGGTGAATGTCGGAGATGACAAGCATACTTCAAATGATGACATTGTAGAATTCAATAGACTTGATACACCTTCTTCAAATAAACAATTTATACTTCTTGTCAATAAAGGTAAGGAGGGGTGGAATTGCCGTTCTCTATTCTCAGTTGTACTGTATAGAAAGCCAGATTCTAAGAATAAGATTTTTGTTCTTCAGGCAACAATGAGGTGTTTGAGACAGATTGGTAATAGGCAAGAAACAGGGCTTATTTTCTTGGATAAAGAGAATGAGAATACCTTAGATGAACAGCTTTCAGAGAATTTCCAGATGTCATTGAAAGATATGAAAGAGGCGGGAGAAGATGATAAAGAAGATTTTTATATCAAGGTTAATAAACCGATAAAGAAAATCACTTTTAGGCGTAAGATTACAAAGTTTGAGGTAAAAGAGAAAGAAGTAGCAAATGGCTTTTCTTTTGCATTTCACGACGTTGATAAGGAGAAGTATAAGATTACAGTTTCATCTTCTGAATTAGGAAAAATTCATGACAAGAAGAAAGAGGAAATTAATGATATTAAGGAAAAAAGGGTGTACAGCTCCATTACTTTGATTGCTGAGTTATCAAAGTATTTGAATAAAAGCTGTCTTGATATCAAGAAAATTATTTCTTCGTCCAATGAAGGAATGGAGGTTATACTTAAGGAAGTCAATGAGTACAATGAAGTACTTTATGATCACATTATTCCGAAGTTATTCGATGCTTTATTTGTAGTTGACCGATTTACTAAAATAGAAGATGTAACAGTGGATCTTGTAAAGGAACCAAATGGAGAAGGAGAAGGTAATACTGAAGGTACATATAGGATGAGAGCAAAACCTTCATTGACAGTAAAAGACAGTGATCCTGGATTAGAGGAATATAAAAACAAATCTTTCCATGTGGATACCTATTGCTTTGATTCTAACCCAGAGAATCAATATTTCTGGAATGCACTGAAGAATGATAAGGTAAAAGAAGTTTACTTTACAGGGATGCTCACACATGGTCAATCAGATTTTGTCATTAATTATTACGATCCTGAAACTGAAGTTATACGTTCTTATTATCCCGACTTCCTGTTACAAATGGAGGATGGCTCTTATGAGATCATAGAGGTGAAAGGAGATAATAAGATTGATGATGTAGTGGTGCAGGCCAAGAAAAGTTCTGCAGAGGAACTTCTAAGTGGTTCTGCTATGACCTATAGGATGCTTAGGTCTTCTGATCTGACTGAAGTTGGAGTAGACCATAGTGGTAATATTTTCTCATAAAAAATACCATATTTTTTTCATTAATAATAAAAAGAGTCAACTTAATTGTTGCTCTTTTTATTGTTGCTAATAGTCTATTAGATAGCTATTAAAATAGAGACAGTTAATTAAAATATAAGTAATGGAAATACTTAAAAAATCAAGTAATTATTACCAGGAAGCTATTAAAAACTCATCTGCAATCAGTTTAATTAAGTATATTTCAATAGAAACATATAATAGGATTTCTCTTATAAAATATTCTCATAAAGTGTACCTTGATAAAGGCGAAATTGATAAAGAGTTAGAATATATAGGCATAAAAGAAGAAACATTAACTCAAAATATAGTTTATGAACTTTGTAAGTTTCAACTAGAAAATGATTTACAACTTTTTAAACTATTTGAATCTAAAAATGAAAAAACAAACGGAAGTGATATTCTATTAACAATTAAATTTCAGAACGGTACAATTAAATTTCCTTTCCAAGCAAAACTATTAACTACATACACAAACAAAAAAGATGGTTCTTATCATCATCTGCAACACGATAATTCTCAAGGCATTCAAATTGATTTATTAGAGAAATTTGCTAAAGATATTGGCTCTGGTATTGGATTTTATCTTTTCTATAATTATACCTCAGGTAGTAATTCAATTTCTAATGGAGAAAAAGAAGAATATTATGGTTGTTCCTTTACTAATACTGCTTTGGTTCGATCATCCAAAGGAAATGCAGAAAATAAGAGAGTTAAGTTTAGTGAGCTACATCCACCTTCTAAACCATTTTATCATTTTTTTGGTATTACACCAAGCCTAAATGAAACTTCAATAAATAATCCTGATGGTAACCCAAACTTTGATGATGTAGATAAATTCTTTAAAGAAAATGGTATTGATAACTACAAAAATTTTGATCCACCTCTTAGATTTTATACAGAAGAAGAAATGAATGAAGAGAATATTAAATATTGGCAGGATCTTAATAGTAACTCTAAAAATTACATAACTAACAACATAAAAAAACAAAATGAATTTAACCCTAGATATAAAATTGATGTTGTATCAAATCCAATTTCAATTAACGATGAAAAAGAAATTGAGAATAGAGGAAATTTAAAGGTGAAAGATAAAGCCTTAGAAGTAGAATTTATAGTATAAAGTAAACTCTGTTTGTTATTTTCAAAGAGAGTGTTTTAGAAGCCGGTATTGCTTTTATTTTGAGCAAGAATCCCTTTTTAAAAAACTAAAAAAAATAACTACAATAATAAACGGTCTAGGGTTGTTATAATTATTGCAGGTAGGATCTAGTAACTACCACTAGAAATCATTATTAAAGTTTTAAGTTTTTCATTATGATTTATAAGAACTAATAACATTTGTAATTTATAGCTTAATTTCAAACAAATAGAAGTCATGAATATAATTTTTTCTAAAGCTACAAGTCTTAATCACCATTACTTGGGTTGTAGTTTGTGAGATCTGTTATTCGAATAAATCAAATCAATATTGTGTCCGAAATCAATAAATTAATAGATATAGTAATGTCATATATAATGATAGTGAAGATTGTTTTTTTTATCATTTTAATACCAATTATAGTAATGATGGTAAAATATAGAGAAACAATTAAAAACTATATTGTAAATCTAAGTAATGAAGTTATACAAATTTCAATTATTGTTTTATGCTTTGGGCTTTTTATTTCTAGAACATTATTTAGTTCCATAAGAGATTCAATAGATATACTTTCAATTTCGTTATTTTGTATAGGTATTTTTGCCTTGCTTAAAGAAAATATTAAAGAATTAATAGCGAGCATAAAAGAAATTGGGCCTCACGGAGGATTAAAGATTCCTACTAGTTTAGAAGAGGATATTGATAAAGCAGAAGATAAATTAAAAACCGTAATCAATAATTATGGTGACTCGGAAGAATTTTATAAAAACCTTGTGAAAGAATATACATCTTCAACAATGATAGACTTATCTAAAATCGAGTTTAGAATTGAAGAAGAATTACATTCAATAGCGAACATAATTAATAACACGAACAGAGATATACCTATTGGGGGAATTAAACTTATTGAATTTATTGAAACATTTAAATCAATTGATGATGATGTTACACAAGTTGTGAGAAAATATTGGGAATTCAAGGATACTCTTCTAACAATTGATAACGATTATTATTCTAGATCTGTAGCTGATTCAGGCATCAAAATCATAAGGATATTAAATTCTGTCAAAGGAAAAGTTAGAGTTAATAATCAAGGCCTAAATGAAAAAACATTTAGTGGCATACCTAAGGGAATAATATCAAATAATCTTCAAATTTCACCAAAAGAAGACATTGTTGAGTTATATACCTCAATTTCAGTATTAGATTCTAATCTAAACGCTTTTCCTTTGAAAGAATTAAAAGATGAAAATTTTAGAATTTTTGAATCATATGCGAAAAATAAAAAAAGAGCAAAGATTAGCGAAGTGACTCCAATTAGCAAATTAAAAATTCCATTAAAAATAATAATCGCAATTGATGTAAGTCCTTCGATGGAAGGAGAGAGATTAGAAAAGGCAAAATTAGCGACTAAAAGACTAATAAGCCAACTTAATAGTTATAAAGATAAATTTGAACTAAAAGTTGCAACTCTACCTTTTTCAGGAGAATCCCTTGATAGGGAGAGTTTTATAGTGAACTCGAAAGATAATTCAATTTGGTTTTCAGAGGTGGAGGAAATCGAAAATATAATAAATAAATTAGAAACTTCAGATTGTACTCCTTTATGGGATGCTATTAATTTATCTATTGAAGAATTATCTGAAACTGATGGATACAATTTGATACTTTGTTTAACTGATGGAGGTGATACCAAGTCAAAAATAAATTACAAAAATCTTCTTGAAACTGTTAATGAACATAATATTCCAATAATTAATATTGGTTATGGTAAGGCTAGAAATCATGATAACTTAATTGAGATATCAAAACGTTCATCTGCAGGAGACTCGGGTTATGGGTCCTTCATGAATGTAACTCCAAATAAATTACCTAATATTTTCTCAGATGTAGCTAATTCTATTGCTCATTCATATATAATTACTTGGAAACCTACTGGAGCTCCTAAAGGAACCGATGTAAAGGTATTGATTACAGTTGAATACGAAACAGAATTTCATGGACAATTAAGAGCTAAATTTGAAAAACAATATACTTCAAAATAAAAAAAGTAACTCCCTCCTCCTAAGAGAAACTTTTAAGGATGCAAGTAACAAAAATATCAAGTATATTTTCTCCTTAGGTGTATCTGATATTAAGACAGTATAATTAGGATGGCAAGTTAAAAAATAACTATATCGTCATTTGAAGTTTTACATTTATACATTTCTATAAAAGTGTTCTCAAATGAATCGTATAATATTGATTTTCTGCTGTTTTTAAAGAGTTTAATTCTAGTGAATGTGTGCGATGAAGATAGTATGTTTATCTCTAGTTTCTCTTGAAATATAGAATACTAAGTAAGTACTTTTTTATATAAACTATTGAGTTTATTATCGCTTGTTTCCTCGCTTAACTGTAAGAGAAAGGGATCTTTAAAAAATGATTTAATACGGTTATAGGGTAAGTATTGAATAACGGAAAGGTAACCAAATTAATGCCTCTATTTTAATCATATTTAATATGATTGATGACATTATAAAAAAGATATGCTTAATTTTTTGTTCCTCTAAAGAGGGTCTACAGTCAGTATTCAAAAATGCTGATTTATGATATACATACTTTTTTCATATCTTTACTAATGCAAGCTAAAACGGTGTACTTTTTTAGGCAAACAACTTATAAACTATTACTCATCAAATGTACGAACGATTAGAAAGAAGCAAATCCACTCATTCACGAGATTATGATTCATATAACGCAATAAACATAGATCCCTACGAAGAGCAACGTCCAAAACAGCTAATTGCGGGCTATTTTTTCTTTGTTGATAACTGTCTCTATTATGTTAGGAGAACAGGAGAGGAAGAACCTTATTTTTCTCTTCATCTCAATACCCCAGTTGAAATAAGTAAATATAGGAAATCTGTAAAGGTTGGCGAATTATCCAATTTTAAACAACCGCCTTTATTTATTTACAGAGAGATGCTTTTTCATAGATCAACGGATCAAGCAATTTTTGAAAATGAATTACAACAAAATTTCCAAGGGGCATTTGGTGAAATTGAAACGCTAAAGAAACGAGCCCCTGAAGAAGTGCCTTGTAAGCTCTATGTAAAAAATGATAAAGTCTGTGTAACCGTTTTAAGCAAAGAAGGATTATATGATCTGCTTCAGGCATTAGGAATGCATAAAGAAGATATCACTCCGTTGAATTCTAGTGTAGATTTTAATACTATCCTTACTGAAACAGATGTGCCAGTCACTCTAATATTGGGTGCCTTGGAAACCTTTTTTATTAATAAAGATGCATCATTATTACCTGCACAGCTTTTTAGTAGCGAGACGGAATATAAAAAATGGCGAGCTTATCAAGGCAAAAAAGCGAGAAGACATAAAGAGGAAATTGAAAATCTGAGAAAGGCGATTAAGGAACAGGGTGAGGTAATTAATATAGGTCAAGTTCGGGTTAATCCTAAACTAAATGAAAATGTATTTATTCATTATGATATTACTGTCGCAGATCTAAAAGCTTTAAAACTAACAATTGATATTGGCAGCTCCTCACAATCGAATCAGCCGGATTGTTTATTGACAGAGGAATTACAAGAAAAAATAGAAAAGATCCTGCTTCATAAAATGGACGAATGGGAATTGTATCTCTTCGACAATGCATTTTACTTTTTTCAAAATACCAAGAAGTTGAGCAATGATATTCCGTATGAAAATTCAACATTTGGTTTCCATTTACCTGAACAGATCATTCTAGATTTTACTTTACTGGAAAAATTAGAGAGTAGCCTTTTTAATGGACAGTACATAAAGAATAATATCAGACTGGAAGAGGAGTTTTACTTAAAACCTTTGTCGTTGGACTATGATAAGCTCATAGACGATATTATACAATTAGATCAGGAGTTCAATAAAATTGACCTAATTAATCATTATATCAATGCGCTTGATGTTGAAATTACTTATGCTTTTGCTTACATGTATTGTACAATCATGGAAGATGGAGGTTTGCTTGAAGGTAAACATATGGCAGAACAGAAGATATTAAATGAGCAGTTGAGCCTATTGCCTGATCTTCAAAAGATGAAAAATCATCCTCCTTCAATAGATAAATTAAAGCAACGATACGCTGAAAAGACGGGAGGAGACACAGCATTGGTTACTCTTTTGAAAAAGAGAATGTATGAGAAGGGATTCATCATGAGTTACTTTTTAAGTGATCACAAAGATTCCCCTTCTGCGTTCGATGCAGATAAAATAGGTAGTAAAATATACGTAATTGCAAATAAGGCTTATTATGACCTCAACTCAATTTCTCCACCTGAAAGTAAAGGTTTAGAATATGATAGAGAATTATATATATCAACATCAAAAAGCTTTATAGTAGGCGATGCAAGAAAGGCCATCCAAAAAGAGTTAGATCATTTATCAGGAAACCCTGAGAAGTTTAAACAGTTAGATCAATATTGTATTTCTAAATATGATGAAGGGCTTATACCATTGCTTCAAAGAACACAAGTATGGTATGATGGTTTTGAATTGCCAAAAGATAGTTATCTGTATGAATGGGTTACAGTAAAGTGGCTGGATGTTACGCCCATAACTCAGGAAGACTTTGAGAAAGAAAAGGTTGACAAGGAATCTGATTTACAAGGGTGGTTAATTCAAGATGAAAATGATAGGTTTCGATATAAATTAGGGGATGGAGATACGGTTGAATCAGTAGGAAAGTATTTAGATGTGACATTAACCCAACTTCGTGAGGTCAATCAACTTTCAAAAGAGAACGTATTTCAACCAACAGGAGACCAATTTTTAGAACAAAAAGGCAGTTACCTTTTATTGCCTGTAGATTACGCTCCTGGCTTTGGACAGAAATATTATCAGGAAACCATAGGTTCAGGTGATGGTAAAGAGTATAGAAAAGTAGAACGGGTAAAAGGCAGCTGGCAACAAAAAGTTTTTTTAAACTATGCTTTTCAGACGAGTCTGTACGGTGCTTTTCTGAATTATTTACCTGCCGACTTTTTTGAGGATACAATGCTTACTAATTCATTAAATATGGATTTGCAGATACAGATTACTCCATTTATCATTGCCAACTTTCGATTAGGTGTTGGTTTTGGGGAACATTTGTCCTTAGAGAGAGGTGATGATAGAAAAATCAGTGTCAACCTTTCTACCTCTATGGTGGCGGTGCTAAAAACTATATCTCCCTACGACGATCAGATTGGAGCCAATTTCCAAGCAGGAAAAGAATATTCAACAAACGCATTTAAATCATTAAATGGAAGCTATGACTCTTACCGACACTTCTTCGCTTATTTACAGTTGGAAATCTTTAAAAAGTTTGGTTCTACGGATCAAAATAAGGATAAAGACAACCTCCTGTTAAATCCTAAATTATGGGATGAAAGCGTTAAAAAAGAATTGCTGAAAGGATATAAAAGAGTCCATATAGATGATAAAAACATTGTAAAGGGTGAGGTGAACTTACCGAATGACATCCTCTCTATTTCTGGTGAATATTATACATTGGAACAGAGTTCAGAAGTAGTAGAGGGTTTGAAAAAGACTGATTTTACCAATGGTAAATGGCATCTAATGCATAAAACGGATGATAAGGTTTTAAAAACTTCATCAGAATCGAATAAGGTGACCTATGCAGAAATAGATGTGAGTTGTTTTGATAGTAAGTTGGGAGTAAAAGGTACTTATCAGAATATTGAATTCCATAGTAACAAAGATAATATTGGGAAGTATTTATCTTTATCATTTTGTGCCAATTCAGATCTTAGCCTATCGGAAGTTTTTAAAAATAAAAATAATTATATTCAATTATTAGGGACCTCATGCGGAAATATTATTGACGGATTTAAAAAAATAGCACCAAGTGAAAGAAAATTAGCGAAAGGTTCAAAATTGGCCGACTATTTTAATTCCCATTTTAAGAAACTTCAAGCAGGAAAAAGTAGTGGCACCTCCTCAAAGGGATATATGAAGTTTCACATCCAAATGATTATAGAAGAAGACGGTTTACATATACAATACATCAGAGTTTCAGCTGGAGGTTCTGTAGGGGCAGAAGTAGACACGGGTGTTGCTAGTTTAGAAGGAGAAGCTTCGATAGAAAAAGAGCTTTTTGAGGTGTCGGCGGATTCCACCTTAAGTTATGTGAGTACAGTATTTAATGCAATTGGTCAAAAAGAATTGAAAAAGAGTACTGATGCAGATAAAGAACTGTTATCAGAGTTGATAGCAACACTTTCCAAAAATGTGCTCCGAGAAAAAGGAAAACCTAAGGGAAATAGTATTCCCACTACTACCAAATTTCTTAAAACCTATGGAGAAAGAGGCAGTAAAGATCTTTACCTCCAGCTTAAAGATAAACTTTTTAGTCTTACTTACATTCAATGGATAAAACACATCAAGAAGAATTCTAGTTTTTTTATCTCAACACATGATCATGTCCAAGAGCTCACAGATATCATCCAAAAAGGATTTTCTGTGTATAATGCAAAGGGTATAGATCCTGAAACTGCAACTTGGAAAGGTATGGGGATAAATTGGCTGTCTGAGGAGCAGTGTAAAAATTATTTAGGTAAACTGGATAAAGTACTATCTGCTTATAATAAAAATCCTAAAGCTCCTTTTGATAAAAATGCAGGTACAATTTCTTCTTTGTATTTACAAAGTGTTCTCAATGGAGAGAGCGATACAAATAAAATGCAAAAGTTCTTTTTCGAAGATATATTATTTCCACTCTTTATAGAAAATCAAATTCATGAAACACTTACTTATTATAACTATTAGTTTTTGTATAATAATTTCTTGTAAAAATATGAATTCACACCAAGAGACAACAGAGATAGCATTAAGTGAAAAATTTAAACACAAATACGCTTATTTCGCTACAAAGATTGATTCAAACGGTTATGTTGAAAGTATTGCATATAATGAATCTAATCACCCAAGTTTAAGAGATTTAGGTGATTTAATAACAGAAGTACCAAAAGAGTTTCTTCAGTTTAAACGTGTTAAAAGATTAAAACTATATCAAAACCAGTTAACAACGCTTCCAGATTTTATACAAGAATTTGATAGTCTAGAAGAACTTGATTTTCATGATAACCCTATAGATGAACTACCAGAATGGATAGGTAACCTGAAAAACTTGAAGAAATTAGATCTTTCAAAAACTAATATAAAGGAACTACCTAAAAGTATAACAGCATTGAAACATTTGGAGGTGCTTTATTTTGAGGAAACTCAAATAAAAGGGTTTCCAGAGGAAGTATTATCTTTTCAATCTAGTTTAAAAAGATTATTTGTGGATGAAGTAGAGCAACTTCCTGAAGAAATTAGTGCTTTTGATAAGCTGATTGAAATTGGAGGGAAGATACATAGTTTCAGATACTTGGATAAAATTCCTTTATTAGAAAATA
This sequence comes from Flammeovirga sp. SJP92, assembly GCF_001583495.1. Lineage (GTDB taxonomy): Bacteria > Bacteroidota > Bacteroidia > Cytophagales > Flammeovirgaceae > Flammeovirga. The sequence continues at coordinate 32,899 of NZ_LQAQ01000107.1, forward strand.
TATATATCAATGACAGTAAAGCAAATAACTTTCCTCCTGGTTTTGGTCCTATTCATTATCTTTCGGATTTACATCTGATCGATTGTAAATTTATAACCAAATTACCATTGACACTAGGCAAAGGTGAGCACTTAGGTGGTATACATACTCCGTTCCCATCATTGTCATTTTGGTTTAGTGGTTGTGAAAAATTACAAGGTTTACCGATGACTTTTCAAGGAAAAAGATTTCTTTCTCTTCATCTAAATGGTTGCAAAAACTTTAATTATATGGCTACTGATATGTATATCGGTACTTTTCAAGCACATGGAAACTATTGGCACAATATGCCTAAGAATTTTTATAAAAATGATGTGAAACATTTCGAAATGTATGACCATAATATCATAACACTACGTGGTATTGGTAACTTCAAAAGCTTGAGATTTCTCGAAGTAGCTGATGGTAAAATCCATAAAATTCCGGATGAGATTTGTAATTGTAAAAAACTGATCACTATAGATGTTAGTGGTAATCCTATTAAATATATCCCTGATTGCTTGGAGGATTTGGAAGAATTAGGGAATGTTTATGTTCAGAACACTCCTTATTGGGAGGAGAAGCAGTAATGTTTTGTTAAATATGTGCTATAATTATGCCTTACACTTAGAATAATACAATTTATATATAATCTAAGTGTAAGGTAATTTTTTTTAAGTTAAGAGCTTAATTTTTTTCAATCTTCTCAAATTCATTAAAAATCCTTTCCTCCAAAATGATAGCATAGTGATTTTGAGTGGTCACAACGGAGGCATGACCAAGCATTTTACTTACAGACTCTAAAGTCATTCCCTTTAAAATCATTAATGTACCAAAAGTTTTACGACCAATTTTTGATGATACATGCTTATCAATACCAATTTTTTTAGCAATGTTATTCAACGTATAATTATATGCCCTCACTTGCTTATAATCACTTTTTAGATCACGATTTTTAAAATAGTCTTCAATGAGTATAATGGCTTTTTTTATTAAAGGTATCGTACATCTTTGGTTACTTACTAAGCTAGTCTTATCCCTTTGTATTGAGATATACTTTTGGCCTTTAGTATTGGTTTTATAATGCTTTTTGAAGTCAAAATTTTTACATTCATTGAAATGCATTCCTGTGTAGCAGGATAGTAAAAACCAATTTTTTGCTTTTAACTCGTGCTCATTTTTTGGTCTGTAGTTTTCAAATAATTCCACTTCAGTCTCATCAAGAAAGGTAATATCGCTTGGCTTTCTTTTACCATATTTAGGAGGAGAAACTCGCATGTGGTAAATCTTATTTTTTTCTGCATAGTTATTAATAGCATTGACTAAGAAATTAATATCCTGTTTCAAGGTACTTTTTGTAACACCTTTTGAAATAAGATCCTCATAAATACTTTCAATTTTAGTTGTGTCAAGATATTCAATAGAATTAATACTTAATTTAGTGAGGTGTTCAGTAATTCTATTTCTACAAGAATTTAAATTTCGGATCCTTGAAGCTGTCTTGATTTTCATTTCACGATCCATGTACATATCAAGGACGTCCTTTAGATTTAAAGACATTTTTTTGCCTCTGTAGATATCTACAAGATCGTTCGCAGTAAATGCAATATGAGAAAGCTGAAAGGTATTAGCGATCGATCTAATACTTGCTTCTACTACAAAGAGTGATTCATTTAATGTATGAGCCTGTGGATGATTAATTATTTTACCTTTTCCGTTCCATTGATCTTTATAGCATTTAACTCCTGTATTTAGTCCAGAACGGGCTTTTACTCCATTTACAGTGATCCACATTAGTATGGACCCTTTATTATTAGATCTGTTTGTACGGTAAAACAATGAGGTGACAAGATTCATTGGACTGATAAAGTTCATAGTATTCACGTTAGTAGCACACTTTTTTTTGTTGGTACGTGTGATACTAAATGTGATACTAGTAAAGTGAAAAATAGAAGTTTTTATTATCTCTTTTTAAAGAATATTATAGCAGAAATAGGTGTTTTTGCGGTATAAAATGAATGTGATTATCAAAAAAATTGTCCTTATTTTTAGTCATGACAAAATTACAAAATTAAAGTAGAAACGAAAATCACAATCTCGTAAACTTTGTGAAAGTCTAGCTGAAGGTTGTATTCAATGTTTTAAGAGAGATTAAAATCAAAGAAGAAAATTATAAATCAAGCATATAGCCAAATTGATCAAACCAATTAGAGCAAAAGAGGGCCACATTTTTCAAGTTGCTTTTAATGTCATCATGAGTCATTTGTGCTTCTTGATCAATGCATTTGATATAATACTGTTGTCCTTTTATGGTCACTGTTTCAGTATCTTCACTCTTTTCTGAAACTACTTCACAAGTATAAAATGGAGCCTTAGTACTGGAGATAGTAGTACCTGTGATATTTTTAGAAGGAGTGATACCTAAGTGAAAAGTATCAAAAGATGCTATTTCCTTTTCTTCTCCCATTTTCTTTAAATCTACATGAACGGTATAGCCATCAGGTAAATGATCTTTAAATACATTTTCCCCTCTCGTTATTGCTTCTTGTTCAGGAATAGTAGTTTCAGAAATATCTATCAATATAGTAAGTGCATGGTCATCAACTTTTAAAAGATCAACATGAGTATTTGTTAATCTTCTAAGATGTACAGCGTGATGTTGGATGCTGTTCTTGGCTTCTTCTGTAATATTTAATGATCTTATATTTTTCATAATTTAATTCAATTAAAGAAAGGAAAACGATTTAAATAAAAATTATACCCTATAAGAATAGGCCTTCAGAGGTCTCAAAATCAAAAATAGAAATCTGCTTGTTTTCCCGCCCTAATCTTATGGCTTCTTCTTTATCTTCCACATACATTACAGAATCGAAGTAATAAAGAAAGTTCTGAGGGTCATGCCAACCTCCTATGAGTTTTTGGTGTTTTAGAGCATGTCTGATGCAGAACTTAATTCCTTCGTTATCAAATTTATTTTGTGTTGCTTGAAAAGCTATGATGTAGCCTTTTTCCTTTTTGAAGATTTCTTTGGTAGAAAGGTCGAATGTAAAACCTAATTTATTTCTTTGAGCAATAGATTTTATTCTATCTACTAAGAGTTTGAGCGTCTCGTCGTGCTCTGTTTTTATGAAATGATCTGGAGAATTCATGAGAAATTTGTATGTAATCTGAAACAAAAGAGTGTCTGTTCCATTGTAATTGTCTTTGTTAGATGGTGTTCAATTATGGCACCAAAATTCAATTATTCAAGAAAGTATTTAATGATTTTATATAAATGTTAATTAGTGATTTGAGTCAGAGTTATTTAAGTGATATAGTTGGAGTTTTGGGCTGTAATTAAATGGCTTCTACCATTATTGGAATTTAACTTAAGTAATCAATTAAACTTTCATCACATGCCCACTTCTAGAAGATCAAAACAGCTTATAGTAGCGATGAATACACACAAAGCGATGTCTTTGCAGAACTTGTCAAGAATCTTAGGAATTCCTTTTTCAACTTATGAACTTAATACTATCATTGAACAGTTTGAAAAAGAAGGCATAGTAGAGGGAGTAGAAATAAGCCCTAGAGGAACTTTTGCCACATTGACTAAAGTTGGAACACAATTATCTTCTGATATTCTTGAAAGTAGATAAACAGTAAATAGTTCTTTAAAAAAGGCATTGTCATAAATTATTGACAATGCCTTCTGAATTGGTAAAGTGCTTCTGCGTAACCTTGTTTTGCTGAAGTTTCCCAATAAATACATGCGTTATTAGAATTTTTCTGACTCAATTCATAGTGCCATCCTAAATAATAGTTGGCCAACGCCTTCTGTTTTTTGAAGTTTAAAGCTTGTAATAAGTATTGCTGTGATAAGTTGAATTGACGCCCGTTTTGAAGTGCTACTCCTGTCATTAATATACTTTCCTCATAATGTATACTTTCTTTGGTTACTTTCTGAAAGCATTTAGTAGCTTTTTCATATTCCATTAAAAGATCATTATAAGTTTTGCCCATCCAAAAATCAATCTCACTTCCACCATTTTTATATTCATAAGCTAATTCAAAAGCTTGTATAGCTCCAATGCCGTCACCATCCAAATAAAGTGCTCTTCCTTTATAATAATATAAATCTCCAGAAAAGGCGGTCTCCCCCTTCATTTCTCTTTCAACATTTTGAATATGATACAATGCTGAGGATGGATTTTTAGATAAAACTTCAATTCCTGATTGAATTACTTTTGCTCTTTGATAATCCTCAAATTCAAGCAACTGTTTAATATCTTTGTGAGCGAGGCGTATTCTGTTTTCTTTTAGATTTGTTAAGCCAGAAGCATAAGCCTTGTCTGCCAGTTTACTCTGGTGCTGGACAAAAAAAGAAATAAGCCCAATCATGGCTACCACGTACCCGCCTACGATATAGGGTACATATTTCTTGTATTGCTTCTTCTCCTTTATCTTTTCTTCCTGAACGTTAGTTCGATAATCTTCTCTTCTTTGTTCTTCTTCTGGAGTGTATGCCCTTTGTGTAGGAGGATTCTCAGTAGTTGCAGTAGTATTATGAAATGAAAAGTAATTTAATCCGTTATCGTATTGAAATTTTTTAGTGTCATCATAAAGAGTATTGTAGGCTTCATTGATGAGTTTGAATTTTTCTTCAAAATCTGAATTACTTTTATTTACATCAGGATGATACTTTTTAGCTAAAGTCAGGTAAGCTTTTTTTATTTCTCTTTTTCCTGCACTTCTATCAATCCCCAGTATGTCGTAATAATTATCCATGTAATATAATATAGAACTTGAATGCTAAGTACTAAGACAAAATTAGTTGTCAATTATTTTTGGCTTTGTACATTATTTGTATTAAGCAGTAGCAATATGAAATTTTTATTGAAAACGAAAATAGGATATTTATTATTAATAATGAGAAATATTAAAGAAAATTAGGACCATTATACCATCACTTTAAGTTTGATAACTTGCTTAAAAAGAATTATTTGAGTTCGATGTGCATAATGATCCTAATCTATAGTTATTTCAAAAGGAAGTTGAAATCATCCTCAGGAGTTAATTCATAAGGTGTTTTCCCTTGCTCAAAAATTCTTGCAGAAAGAGGTCCTTCCAAGCGAATGTAATCGCCTTCAACCCTTAACCATGAACCTTCACGAAGTCCAACTACTATCTGATCATTGTAAGTGTGGAATTCTTTAATTCTAGTTTCTCTTGTTTCCCCCATATGTTTTGAGGTTGGATCTGGATCTAAGTAATGCGGGTTCAAGTTAAACGGCACCAAACCCAAAGCATCTAAAGTTGCCGGGTGTGCAATAGGCATATCGTTGGTGGTATTAATAGTAAGGCCTGTGATATTAGAGCCTGCACTTGTTCCCATATACTTCATGCCTTCACTTACTCTTGTTTTGATCGTTTCAATCAAACCTAATTTTTGTAATTGATCTAACAATACGAAAGTATTTCCACCACCGGTGAAAACTCCTGAAGCAACAGCTAAAGCTGATTTCGGATCTTCAAACTCGTGTAACCCTCTCATTTTAAAACCAAGTGCATTGAACTTTTTAGCGGCTATTGCAGTGTATTCATCATGAGAAATTCCACCTGGGCGTGCAAATGGGATAAAAATTACTTCATTGGCTCCTTCAAAGAAGGATTGAATCGTTTCCTCACAATAGGATAAATAAGGTTTTCCATGTACTGTAGAGGTACTTACTATTAATAAGTTTCTTTCATTCATAACACTAGGTTTAGTTAATATGTAAGTACTGGGACAAAAGCAAATGGATATTTTATCTTATCTTTTTTACCCTACTCTTTGTTAGATTTTTATAGCTTAACTAAGGCTATGTTCTGTAAATCTGCCTTGATTAGAATAAAAAATATTAAACTAAAATCATCCCTTTTCTTCTGTCACAGTACTTAATGTATAAATATATGTGCTTTTATAAAAAAAAGTGACTATCATTAGAATAGTCACTTAGAGTATGTTTGGAATATATTTTTTTGAAGTAAAAATTTTCCATTTTAGGTTGTGAAGACATTAATAAACTCACGTTCTGAAAGGGTGAATTTTTACTGAAAGACATATTTCAAACATGCTCATAAGGCTTTTTAAGCTGTAATTTTAAAATATCTTTTTAGCCAGGAATTACTTGCTTCTACAATCCATCTTGCACGGAAATCTCCTAATGTTTGGATGGTATTGTCAAAAATTAAAGTAGAAGGTTTTAATTGGCCTTCAGAAACCATATTTTTTGCTTCGTTCATTTTGAAAGTAGCAACTTTATCTTCTTCATTCAGATAAGCCACTGTCGTTCTTTCAAATAAAGACACATTAAGCGAAGATTCAATAGATCGGATAACGCCAACAGATTTATCAATAGAACAACCTGAAGCCGCATGCACTCCTTCATCCACTGTTATGACAATAAATTGTCCTTTTTCTATGCTGAAGCTTGCATCCAATTCACTTCCGTGTGCATTCCATGTAGAAATAAACTGCTCAAGCAATGAAGTGATGCTTTTTTGTTCTTCAGAAGTGAAGGCTCTATTTGATTGGTAAATCCAAATACGGGAAGAATCCGGTAGCTGATTTATACTTTTCATTTGATAATTCTTTTTTATGCAATATACACTTAGTTTCTAAATGTTTTGAACTGATTGTTTAATAAACTGTTTTAAAGAAATAAAAAAGGAGCCTTTTGAGGGGCTCCTAATGGATGAATGATTTGAATTGGTAATATATAGTTCTGTTATAATCCTTTTGACTCGGCTACAAGCTCTGCCAAATCCATTACTTTTACATCTTTCTCTTTTTCTTTGTTTTTGATACCGTCACTGATCATTGTCATACAGAATGGACAACCGGCTGCAACAACTTCTGCTCCTGTTGAGATCGCTTCTTCTGTGCGCTCAATATTAATATCTTTATTGCCTTGTTCTGGTTCTTTGAACATTTGTGCCCCACCTGCACCGCAGCACAATCCGTTCTTTTTGCAACGTTTCATTTCTACCAAATCAGCATCCAATGCTTCAATTACTGTTCTTGGAGCTTGGTAAATGTCATTGGCTCTTCCGAGATAACAGGAGTCATGAAAAGTGATTTTCTTTCCTTTGAAAGCTTCGCCACCATCAACAGAAAGTTTTCCTTCGTCGATTAATCCTTGAAGGAATTCAGAATGATGCACTACATCATAATTACCGCCTAGAGCAGGGTATTCATTTTTAATCGTATTAAAACAGTGTGGACAAGCGGTTACAATTTTCTTTATTTCATAAGCATTCAACACTTCAATATTTTGCATTGCCTGCATTTGGAATAAAAACTCATTTCCAGCCCTTCTTGCAGGGTCGCCAGTACAACTTTCTTCAGGGCCTAAAACGGCGAAGTTGACATTCACTTCATTTAGAATTTTTACAAATGCTGTAATTACTCTTTTATATCTATCATCATAAGAACCGGCGCAACCTACCCAAAATAATACTTCAGGATGTTTTCCTTGCTCAACCATTTCGGCCATCGTCGGTACTTTTAAGAAATTTGTATCTGTCATTATTATGTGTGTCTTTTTTGTCGATGTAAATTGAATTAGGCTTTGATATTGTCAGTATCTGACTTCTTTACTTCTTGTGTTCTTAATTCTTCACCCCATTTGAAACGATCACTTGCAGCAAAAGCCCAAGGTGCTTGGTTGTTTTCAATGTTTTGGAAGACCATATTCCATTCTTGAGGTGTTCCCGATTCTTCCATTGCAACATATCTTCTCATTTCTAAAATGATACCAAGAGGATCAATATTTATTGGGCAAGCTTCAGCACATGCATTACATGAAGTACAAGCCATCAGTTCTTCTTTAGAAATATAGTCACCGTACAGCATTTTTCCGTCGTCTTGGAATGTACCCCCATTAGCATCTCTGTTTTTACCAATTTCCTCTGCTCTATCTCTTACATCCATCATTACTTTTCTAGGAGAGAGTTTTTTACCAGTAATATTGGCAGGGCACTGAGAAGTACAACGGCCACATTCTGTACATGAGTAAGCATTCATTACGTTTCTCCATGTCAAGTCCTGGACATCTTTAGCACCAAAAGTTGGCATTTCATCAGAGTCACCTTGATCTGTATTCTCGACAGGCATTCCTAACATGATTTTCACCTCATTAGTAACAGATTCCATATTCTCCATTTTACCCTTAGGTTCCATTTTCGCAAAATAGGTGTTGGGGAAGGCCAGGAAGATATGAAGGTGTTTTGAATAAGTGATATATACTGAGAATGCAAAAATACCTAATATATGTACCCACCACGCAGTTCTCTCAACGGCTACTAAAGCTGTTTCAGAAAGACCGGAAAAGAGAGGTGCCAAGAATTGACTGATCACGAAAGTACCTACAATAGGGTAGTGTTCATTTCCCATCTGCTGGAGTACCGCGTCTGAGGCATTCATTGAAAACAACATTGTCATCAAAATGATCTCGGCATATAAAATAATGTTGGCGTCTCTATAAGGCCATCCCTTCATTTCTTCCATATGAAAGCGGGGGATTTTCAACGCATTCCTTCTTATAAGGAAAATAAAACATGAAACAGTGACAGCCAAGGCCATTATTTCAAAGAAGCTGACAATGAAATGATAAATAGAACTAGGTATAACGTTAGCAAAAATACGATGCTGACCAGTGATGCCGTCTAATACAATTTCAAGAACTTCAATATTAATCAAAAGAAATCCTGCGTAAACTGCAAAGTGCATCAAACCTACTAAAGGTCTGTCAAACATTTTCTGTTGACCGAAAGCCAAACGAAACATGTTTCCGAGTCTTTTTTGCTGATCACCTTTTATTTCTACATCCTTTCCAAGGAATATGTTTTTATAAATAAATGTAGCTCTCTTGGTTACCAAATATCCTGTAAAACCGATTGCGGCTACAAAAGCGAGCTGTTGCACAATCTGAATCATAATGCTTAAAAAGTTTCTGTGTGTTTATTGTGTATACTTAACTACTTACATCATAAAAATGTTATGCATGCAGAGTATTTATTACTAATAAAGTACTTTCAATGCGTATTTACAAATATTTAAATGTAAATAGTTGAATAAATATAATTACCTAAATCACAACTACTTTGATTTTGTTATAAATAACGTAATAAAAACACTTATTGAGAATGATTCTAAATATGAATAATTATTCACTTATTGTACTTTTTGATTATGAATTGAATAAAACATAGAATTTTCTTTCGCATTGCAGGGCGATGTACATTCTACTATTGTTATTTTGCTATTAATTCCAAAATCGAATCCATTTTTATCTTAAATTGCTGAAAGTAATCAATAGAGAATTTTTTTGATTTGCTGTTTAAGGAATTGTAGAAGAACGATTCATAACAAATAATGATAGATGGCTTATTTTACCTCTAGTATATTACTAATTATTCTATAAATCTAAATCAAACAACATGCTTAAGTTACTTCCCCTTTTTTTTATCGTCTTATCATTTACAAGTAACCTTATAAAGGCACAGCCGGCAAAGTGGGAGATTGTAACCTCCAAGGATTATGAAAACAAAAAGATCAGGTATGCAGATTACGTATATGATCCTAATGTGAGAACGGTTCAATTGTATTCGAAAGGAGGCAGTAAAAGTATTCCTCAGCTCAATTCACCTATTGTCAGTTTAAATAGACAGTTTCCATTAGTACTTGAATTTGATCTCTTTGGAGATGATGCAGATTATTTTGAAGCAGAAATTGTCCATTGTAATAAGGATTGGACTCCATCAGAATTACAGCCTATTGAGTTTATGTCGAGTTACAACTCCTTTAAATTAAACGATTTTGATTTCTCAATGAATACAAGTGTGCCTTATGTGCATTTTATGTTTGAGTTGCCTAAAGTGAAAATGTCAGGTAATTATTTATTGAAAGTTTATCATGAAGGAGATAAAGATGACCTTATAATAACAAAAAGGTTTGTTGTTTATGAAAACACAGCTTCAGTAGCTTCCAAGATGGTTGAAATGAAAGGTAGTGAAAGAAGATATATGCAGCAAATAGACTTTACAGTTAACTACGGAGGATTGACTGTCGTCAACCCTAACAAAGATTTTTCTGTTACAATTCTTCAAAATAATAGATGGGATAACTCTATTGTGAATCTTCAGCCACGTTTTGTGAGAGGACATGAAAATGTTTTGGATTACAGTTATTATGATGGAGAGAATGCATTTTTGGGAAGCAATGAATTCAGGGTCTTTGAAGTAAGTAGTATTAACACAAGTGGAGCATCTGTTTCATCAACTGATATTATGAAAAACTTTAGGAAGGTAAGATTGAGAAACGATTTAGTAAGGAACAGAAAGGCTTTTAATCAACAACAGAATGATTATAATGGTGGATATGTAATTGGAGCGTTCGGTAAACGTGATTATTGGCTGGAGTCTGATTATATGGAAGTGTTTTTTACTCTAAAATCTGAAAAACAATATGTGGGAGATGTGTATGCATATGGAGGTTTTTCTCAATGGCAATTGAATGAAGAGAATAAATTAGTCTATGATGCAGGCCAAAAAGCCTATGTAGGGTCAGCAATTGTGAAACAAGGAAGATATGATTACATGTATACTGTTGTTAATACATCTAATTTGACCCGTGATGATGTAGAAATTGAGGGAAGTTTTAACCTGACAAAGAATGAATATGAGATTTTAGTCTACTACCGAGGACCGGGTGATAGGGCCGATAGAGTGGTTGGATACCGTCTTTTAAAGGCAAATAAATAATTTATTCATTTTATTTTAACATTTAATTCCTTGAGAAATAATACGTTTACATTGGTTGACAGAAAAAAGTTTTAAAGATACTTGCACAGTTAGAAAAATACCTACACCTTTGCACCGCGTTAAACAAAAACAGTCCTTTTGAGAGACACATTCGGGATGTAGCACAGTCCGGTTAGTGTACCTGGTTTGGGACCAGGGGGTCGCAGGTTCGAATCCTGCCATCCCGACTTTTGAATTACTTTCAAAGGTATGGTCCGATAGCTCAACTGGATAGAGCAACTGCCTTCTAAGCAGTAGGTTCCAGGTTCGAGTCCTGGTCGGATCACTGTTTTTGTTTAATGTTTCTTTTAAAGAAACTTATCGGGATGTAGCACAGTCCGGTTAGTGTACCTGGTTTGGGACCAGGGGGTCGCAGGTTCGAATCCTGCCATCCCGACGATAAAGAACTTTAAAAGGATGGTCCGATAGCTCAACTGGATAGAGCAACTGCCTTCTAAGCAGTAGGTTCCAGGTTCGAGTCCTGGTCGGATCACAATTGAAAAACCATTCCTTCTTAGGAATTCTTCGGGATGTAGCACAGTCCGGTTAGTGTACCTGGTTTGGGACCAGGGGGTCGCAGGTTCGAATCCTGCCATCCCGACTAGAAGAACTTTTAAGGATGGTCCGATAGCTCAACTGGATAGAGCAACTGCCTTCTAAGCAGTAGGTTCCAGGTTCGAGTCCTGGTCGGATCACTTGTGATTCGATAAGCCGATAACAGCAATGTTGTCGGCTTTTTTTATGTTCAAATTTTTATTGAATTCTAATTTTCGTTAGTACCTTTTTTAGTAAAAATGATAATACCTTCCTCTTGTTGAATTTCCTCTATTATTTATTTGACTTAATCATTTTCTGATCTTGTTAAAGTGATATTCAAGTTATAAGAAGGTGGTGTTGTATGTGTTGTTATAAGAGGTATTCTTTGATTGTTAAGATTAAAAAAAATGTACGTTCTAAATATAATTTTAGTAAATTTTTATACTGTTTCTGGGTCCGTATTGTTAATATTAAAAGAATAAATATAAATTATTTTATTTTTTTATGAAAAATTACAACCATGATTTGCTTTAGATCTTAACAAGTGAAAGCTTTGTGTCGTTGGAATTAATGTATTTTTTTAAACTATTGTTTATAACTAAAACACAACAAATTTATTTTTATAATGAAAAAGTCAATCTTAGTTTTACTTTTAGCTCTAGCATCTATTGTTTCAGCAAACGCACAAGATAAAAAATTCACTATTGGTTTAGGTGCAGGTGTTTCTTTCATGGGTCAAAAAGGTACTTTTGGTGATTTGGAATCAAAGACAAAAGGTACTGGTTTTAACTTCCTTGGTAACTTCTATTACAATATCAACCCTAAAATTTCAGTAGGTGTTGAATTTGCTTCAGCTGCGGCAATTTTGAAAGAAGAAGGAGAAGATAGCAACGGTTTAGATGCTACAGGAATTGGTAACTACTCTTTAAAAGGTAAATACCACTTCGGTGAAAATAAAGTTAGACCTCACGTAGGTTTAGGTATCGGTATGTATAATATCGTTCCTGCAACTCAAGGATTCGATAGCAAGTCTGCATTCGGTGTATCTCCAGAAGTTGGTTTAAACTTAGGTTTCTTCCAATTAGCTGCAGTTTATCACTTAATCTCGAATGTTAACTATGACACTGGACTTGGTGAAGATTTAAAAGTTTCTACTTCAAACTTTGAAGTAAGAGGAATCTTCAATATCAACTTCGGTTCTAGATAATTGTTATAGATATTCCAACAAAAACTGTTACATAACTTGATTATGTAGCAGTTTTTTTTTGCCTAAAAAATAGCTGATTCAAGAAAATAGCTCTAAATTAGTTCTGAAATTAATCAAGTGTCAATATTACAATATATAAAATTGGTACTTTCATTATTTCAAGAGCTAATTTTTTTAGCTTACACTAAATTACATCCAAATAACCAATAAATTAAACAACACATTATTTAAACACTATGGAAGAAGTATATATCGTTTCGGCGGTAAGGACTCCTATAGGGAGTTTTGGAGGAGCATTATCCTCATTCTCGGCTACAGAACTAGGATCTTTTGCTATTAAAGGAGCTTTAGAAAAAGCAAATGTTGCAGCCTCTGAAGTAAATGAGGTTTACATGGGTAATGTAATAGCTTCAAACCTTGGTCAAGCACCAGCAAAACAAACAGCATTAGGAGCAGGAATTGGACATGATATACCTTGTACTACGATTAATAAGGTGTGTTCATCAGGAATGAAAACGATAATGTTGGGTGCTCAATCAATCATGCTCGGAGATAATGATATTGTAGTAGCTGGAGGTATGGAATCAATGTCAAACATACCATACTATATTCCTAAAGGACGCTACGGCTATGGTTATGGGCATGGACAAATGTTAGATGGTCTTGTTAGAGATGGTTTAGCAGATGCTTATAATAATCAACCTATGGGTGTTTGTGCAGATGCTACAGCAGTTCGTTGTGAAATCAGTAGAGAAGAACAGGATGAGTTTGCAATTAATTCCTATAAAAGAACGGCTATGGCCACTGGAGATCTTCTTTTCAAAGATGAGATTGTACCAGTTAGTGTTCCTCAGAGAAAAGGTGATCCTTTAATGGTAACCGAAGATGAAGAATTCAAAAAAGTGAAATTTGAGAAAATTCCTTCATTAAGAGCTGTATTTACAAAAGAGGGGACAGTAACTGCAGCAAATGCATCTACAATAAATGACGGCGCGGCAGCTGTGATTCTTGCAAGTAAGAAAGCTGTAGAGCGATTAGGTTTGAAGCCTGTTGCAAAAATCTTATCTTTTGCTGACGCTTCAAAAGAACCTGAATGGTTTACAATTGCTCCGCCTGTTGCCGCAGAAAAAGCCTTAAAGAAAGCGGGCTTGAAGAAAGAAGAAATTGATTTTTTTGAAGTCAATGAAGCTTTCTCGGTTGTGACGCTAGCTTTTGCAAAGGAATTAGGAATTCCATTGGACAAAGTGAATGTACACGGAGGTGCAGTTTCGATGGGGCATCCTTTAGGTGCGTCAGGTACCAGGATTGTTGTAACGCTTAATGGAGTGCTTCAACAGCAGAAAGGAACTAAAGGTCTTGCTGCAATATGTAATGGAGGAGGAGGAGCCTCAGCCATGATTATTGAAAGACTATAAATAAAAAAGGTAAGAGGACTTTTAATTCATCCTCTTACCTTTTCTCTTATTCTAAGAAACTTTTTCTTTCATTAGAAAGCTTCAGTCATATTAAAGTACACTAAGTTTTGCCCCGCTAGTGGATCTCGACCTAAATCGATTCTGAAATTCATACGCGGTTGTACTTCTACTCTTAGGCCTGCACCAAAGTTGGGTAATATGCCACCAGGGGTAATCAAATCGGGTCCTACCATACCAACACCTCCCCAAACAGCAAAGCCAAGCTTAGAGACTAATTTCGATTTTGAATTGAACATATTTCTATATTCGGCCATTGCAAATGCAGAAGTTTTGTCTCTGTACTGCCCTAAGTAATAACCTCTCAAATCGAACGGAGATCCAATTAAAGACATATCTGTAAATGGTACATCACCGTATGATGATCGAATTTTTGCTGTCCATGCTAAAACTTTACGTTCTCCTAAAAAGGGTAATAATTTGTATTGCCTATATTCAGCAGTCAAAAATCCCCATCTGGTATCACTGCCTAACCAAGTGTCATAATATCTAGCGGTAAGGTCAAAGAATATTCCTTCCCAAGCGTTTGCAGGTATATCTCTTGTGTCATAAGAAACTTCAAAACCTATACCTACATTCCAGATAGACATTCCTTCGTCTGTACCACCTTGTGCAATATAGGTTGGGTCCATAGCCATACCCGCTGCAATTTCAGAAAGATCTCTATAGGTGACATCAAATGAGGGCCCTATGAAGAAATCTGTATCCTTATGTCTAAAAAGAAAGGAGCCGTTGATAGAAATTGAATTCTGGAAAAATTGAGTTGTTGAATCGCTTCTTAGTGTAGCTTCATTAGTATTGAAGCCAACGCCATAGTAATTGTCATAGTTATTTCTGTATTGGACTTGACCGAAATACCTTAACCTATCATTATTAAAGAACAATTGGGGTTTTGCAATTAAATTGAAGCCACCTGAACTAAGCCAAGCACCAGCAATAGGAACAACAGATCGTTTTAAGTCAGGTGCAGTAGTATCTGTTTTAAATGTAAACAACATACTCATCCCAATTAGAAAACCATAATCTGGAGTATATCCAGGTCCGCCTAGAATACTAAACCTTAAATTTTTCTTTTCCTTTGCCTCTTTCCGTAACTGTTTCTTTGTTTTTACTTCAGAGGTATCTGTAGGATGTAAGGTACTGTCAGTTTGTAATAAATGTTGTGCCGTTGCTTCAAGTTGAAAACAAAGGGTTATTGATAAAGTAATAAGTACTTTTATGAAATTGGATTTCATTAGATCAATGGTGTAATGTAAAAATTGAACTGCACTCATTGGATATGCTATAAATGCAATTGTCAAAAATAAGAATAAGGTTATTCTTTTTTATTACTAATTAAGCTATAAACATAGTGAAAACAACTACGAATACTAAGGAAAAGTAATAATTAAGAATGTTATTCTATTCATTTAGACATTATTTTCTGAAAATAGTGCAGTCATACATTTTAAAAATCAGAATTGTTAACTAAAAAAAGGCCTTCACAAAGTGAAGGCCTTTTTAATTCCTTTAATAACCCAAAAACTATTTCTTATTGCTGTTTTCGTGTACTAAATAACAAAAAAAATATTAACTAAACAAGAAAAAATGTAAAAATTATAATTTAGTGGAATTTTTACACTTATTCTGTTGGTATAGTACAATTTTGCACCTTAGTACTTCAGCTTTAAGAAATTACTGTCGGATCGATATCTTTATTTTTGAGCATATAAATGTAATTCCAATTCAATGTTGTCAACGATGGCTTTGTCGCCTAAATCGCTGAAGAATGAGCTAGATTTATATTTGATGTCAAACTTTGTTCTGTCAAAAGCAATATCTGCCATTGCATGTAGCGTTCCATCATGATTCATGATATGAGCTGGGAATGAAATGCTATTTGTGATACCTTTGATAGTAAGGTCGCCTGTTACGTTGATCATTCCTTCTTTTTCACCTTTAGCAATTTTACTTACTTTAAAAGACGCCATAGGGAACTCAGTAACATTGAAGAAGTCATTATTTTCCAAATGTCCCTTCAATTTTCCGTTCATCTTGTCATCGGCAGGAATGTCATCAACAGTTATTGTTGTCATATCAATATCGAAATCACTATTTTCTGATATTTGATTGCCTTCAACAGCAACTGTGCCTGAAGTCAGTTTTAATTTTCCATAGTGAGAGCTTCCAGTGATTTTTTTACCCGTCCACTTGATAAAACTTTTTTCAGTGTCCACTTTATAGCTACCATCAGCAAGACTCATACTTTCTGATTTGTGGCTATGTCCATGGTCGTGGGAGTGACCTGCACTCTCTTCTTGGTGATGTGAATGCTCTTCTTTTGTTTCGGATTTCTGACCACAAGAGATAAGTCCCGCAATTAGAAAAACAGTAACTAAAAAATTAATAGTTGGAAATTTCATGATTAAAATACTTAAGTTTGGTTATTGTTGTTGTACTTTTTCTACTTTGATAATATTAGGATACATTGATAAAAATGGGATTCTAAAACCTACAATACTGAAATCATAAGTTTCTCCATCCTGAATTTTAGCGTAAACATCAGAGGAGTTGAACTTGAACCAGATCCATGTATCTGTGTTCTCAAAAGTGTGTGGTTTATCGTTTTTATCAAGTGTATAGATAAGATATTTATCTAACTTTTGTTCTCCATTTTGGACAGAGCCTCTGATTCTTTCTGTCTTATTCACTGTGGCTGTGATAGTTCTTCTATTGACTTTAGGGAAAAGCCAAATAAAAAAGATAAACACAATAACGCCAATGCTTATGTAGAGGTATTTTTTCATTTTTGTTTAAAAATCTAATAGACCTTTTTTAGAGGTCCCTTTAATCTATTTTTTCGTTTAGTATTTTTCTCAATATACCTAATTTCCATTTTAGTTGCTTTATCCTTCTTTGGTATTTCAGGTTCCATAAGTGGAGAAAGGGTACTTGCAACTCCTGTTAGCACGGATTTTACCCAGAAGTTAAAAATAAACTTAGTGGTATCTCTTTCATAATATATATGGCCTTGTTTCATGGATGGAAAACGAGGATTTTCTTCTCTGATGAGAAGATTGGCTACAGAGCTTAAAAATGCTCTTCTTTTTAGCTCTCCAGTCTTTTTAGCTTTATCTTTTAATACATCCACTTCAAGGTTTTTATACCTGAATTGCATATTGCCCATAGCTACACTGTCATCTGCAAGTACTTTGAAGTACATTCTTTTGAGGTTGCCATCTTTTATTTTTACAAGTTCAAGCCTCTCAACCAATGGATTTAGTTTAATAAGGTCCATTTGCCCAACTTCTCCTTCATAATAATAAGTGCCAAGGCTATCTAGAGGAGGAATTCTAAAGTACATTTTTAATTGCCCTCCTTTATCCATCAGAATACCTTTGACATACATTTCAGTATAAGGGTCGGTTGACAGCTTAGCAGTATCGTTGGTGATATTAAAAATTTGACCTGTGAAGTCATTCAGCTGAAACTGTCCTGATTTCCCTTCTAATTCTTGATCTTCTGTTCTAGCTCTGATGTTACCTTTATATTCTTCATAGTCAATATGACTGTCTGTAATGGTAATAGTGTCGAGTTTGAATATTAAAGGCGATTCCTCAAAAATGGTATGAATCATCTTAGGATTTTTCTTGTAAGGATCTACAGGAACCGTCTTATCTCTGTAAGCTGATAGATTAAGACGGTCAACTTCAACTCCATTCAAGTGAATATTATCTGTAAAAAAGTAGTTTTTAAAATGAAAGCCTCTGAACAATAGATCGTTGATGTTGATTTCAATTCTATCCGTCTGATATTCATTTACAATACCAAAAAGCTTTTTAGAATAGCGGGGAATTAATGCGAAATTTTTGAGATAAACATCCTCATAATGAGAGTTGAAGTTGAGAGAATCAAAACCAATGGCATACATTCCATTGTTAAGGTTGAAAATATTTTTTCCGAGTGTAAGATTTATCAATCCCAAATCAACATAATCACGTTCAGATTGAATAGTTTCATTATTGATATAAATACCCTCAATCTTAAGGTTGATGTCTTTTATACTGTTTTCATTATAGACACTTTGAAAAGATTTTTGATGCTCTAAGCGTTCCAGAGAATCTTCGGTAGGAGATAAGGTATAGACATCGATTGGGTTTCCTTTTGTTTCAGCCAAAATATTATTAATCAACAATTCTTTTCTTTCTCTTGAAAGGCGTTTGCTGTTTTTAATTCTATTCGTCTTTTTACTGTATTTATTTAATTCTTTTGGACTTAATTCAGTACTATTGAGTGGTGTTTCTGTTCTTTGTCTTCTCATCAAACGAGAAATATTCCTTCTGTTGATATTCTTAGAAGGACTTCTAAATGAAACAGAACTACTGTCTACTTGGATATAATCGATGGCTATGCTTTCGAAGTTGTCAAGTAGTTCTACAACCTTTTCTTTTGGTAAATTTTTTTCAGCAAACGTACCAGTCTTTTTTACCTTTTTTGATTTGGCTGGATTGAGGTAACTGATGTTTTTGGTGTATATAGTGTCAATGTCTATTTTCTTGTCATAGGCAAAAGACTTTATTCCTGCTCCTTTAATTTTTAATTCTTCCACTTGAAGTAAGAAAAGTGAGTCAATAATCCCTACTGATTTATAGCCCATTTTTGGAAGAATATGAGCATCATAAATTGAAATAGAATCACCACCAGAGTCCAAGACTAATTCACTGGAAGAAATGACATAAGGAGAAATGTCTCTCTCAAACTGAAGTCCTTTCACTTTAAAAAAAACATGGTTAGGCCTTATTTGCCCAAGATACTTATCATAAGAAGTTTTTGACTTCAATTGATTAACATCCAATTCTCCACCAAAAAAAGTAAGGTAGCTTTCTAATCCATTCTTGTCAGTGTGTAATAATGCAAAGTCATCTAATGCAAGTTTGATGTTTTCAATCCCTAG
>NZ_LQAQ01000108.1 GCF_001583495.1 Flammeovirga sp. SJP92
TACTGTCTACTATAATCGATGGCTATGCTTTCGAAGTTGTCAAGTAGTTCTACAACCTTTTCTTTTGGTAAATTTTTTTCAGCAAACGTACCAGTCTTTTTTACCTTTTTTGATTTGGCTGGATTGAGGTAACTGATGTTTTTGGTGTATATAGTGTCAATGTCTATTTTCTTGTCATAGGCAAAAGACTTTATTCCTGCTCCTTTAATTTTTAATTCTTCCACTTGAAGTAAGAAAAGTGAGTCAATAATCCCTACTGATTTATAGCCCATTTTTGGAAGAATATGAGCATCATAAATTGAAATAGAATCACCACCAGAGTCCAAGACTAATTCACTGGAAGAAATGACATAAGGAGAAATGTCTCTCTCAAACTGAAGTCCTTTCACTTTAAAAAAAACATGGTTAGGCCTTATTTGCCCAAGATACTTATCATAAGAAGTTTTTGACTTCAATTGATTAACATCCAATTCTCCACCAAAAAAAGTAAGGTAGCTTTCTAATCCATTCTTGTCAGTGTGTAATAATGCAAAGTCATCTAATGCAAGTTTGATGTTTTCAATCCCTAGATACTTTAAAAACTCTTTTCGGATTTTCTCTTTAGAAGTCTTCGTTGTATCACCTTCTGGTTTCAGACGTTCGTCAATTGCAATAATACCTCTAACACCATCAAGATGAATATTGCCTGCACTTAACTGATGTATATCTTTCAACATCCTCAAGTCAAGCCCATCTATATTAATATGGTTTATACCTGTCAAAGCTTTGATAAACATATTATTATTCTGATCAATGGGAGTTAGGGCTACTCCTTTGATTTTTAATGTCTGGTTTTCAACATTTAGGCTGATCTTATCGATAGAGGACTTATGGTTGATGGATCTAATAGGAACATAAATATCTTCTATCACAAAATTGATTTCTTCCCAGTCGAACTGTTCTTTTGTTAAAGAAAAATCGACAATATCTACTCCCATACTTTCACTTCTACCTAAAAGCCCTGTTTCTTCTTTTGTAATAGTAAGAGGGCCTTTTCTTAGATGAAAATCATGTATTAATAAATACTTGAATGGAATTCCTTGTTTAGGGGAAGCTTTATTGATACTGTCTTTTGTAATTGAACTAGCTGATGCAATAGCCTCTTTTAATGGAATTTCGATATCAGAACTAGGAATGTCAATAAAAATATTATCAACAATGAGAGAATCCGAAAATAGATATTTTCTCCACGTCACATGATTGAAATGAATGCCTTGTACATAACTCTCAATATCTAATTTGGTTTGTGTAGAATCCAAGGTAGATATATTAAGACCTGCTATTGCCAATGAACTGTCATTGGTAGTGAAGGCCATCTCCTCAATTAAGAAGTTATAGTTATCAATTTGAGGTAAATCAATGTCTTTAAAGTCAACATTGGCACTGTAAATATCAAAATACTTGGGGTTGTGCAGAGGAAGATTTAATGAGTCTACATCAAGTTCTATATCTTGGATTGTTAGTTGATCTTTATACTCGTTTTCTTTTGGAATGTTGATGGTTACATTTCCATTTTTTAGAAGTATCGAATTTAAAGCAATAGAAATGTTCTTTTGTTGTTTTCCTTCCTTTTCAATTTTCTCAACAGGATGAGTAGGAAGCCAGACTTCCGTCTTTAAGTCATCAATTAATAGATGATTATATGCAAAGATAGAGTCTAATGGTGTTTTTAAGAAAAAATTATAATCGACTCTATTTAGAGTGATTTTTTTGGCTTGGGCACTGATATAAGTTTGAGATGTGGAATCCGGAATTGTATGAATTGGCTTATAAGCAGGGGAATATAAATATAATTTCTGCCATTTTGAATGATAGTACAATCCGCCAACCTTAGCGTAATGTTCATTGTCGAAATTCCATCTTTGATATTTAAGTTTTACATCAAAGTGATGATAATCAATTGGTATTTTTTGCTTTAATATTTTATTGTTGACCTCAATTCCATCAATATTCACAGAAATATCATTGACTTGTCTTTTACCTAACTTTTGGGTTTCGAAGGGGATTTTTGCACTTTCCAGATTGAACTCTTTGACAAATATTTCTCTTAAAAAAGGAGGGAGTTGAGGCGTCTTTCTAATATTTTTTTTCCCCTTTTTAGAAATGGAGTTTAAGGAAAGTTCTATTTGAGGCTTTACAATCGATAGCTTGCTGATATAAAGACTGCTGTCAAATAAAAAACGATTCATATCTAAACCTTCTAAAGAGAGTAGAGGGATAGTGGCATTATTGACAGGTATTTTTTCATCTACTCCTTCATTAATTCTATAAAGAGATGTATTGAAAATAAGTAGAGAACTATCAATCGTAGAGAAATCAATTTTGCCCAAGCTGACACCGAAGGGAGAATCTTTTAATTCAAGTTTTATATTTCTTGTGTTCAATTCTAAATCACCAACATGCAGAGGCAACATTTTTTGCTCAAGTGTAAGAGAATCTAGGTAAATATCTTTTACAGTTGTAGAAATTTCATCTAAAGCAATCTGCTGTTTTATTCGTTGGGTGTGATCGTAATAATTCAACGAGGATTTATTTGTCCTTACATTGCCAATTCTATACCTTTTTAAATTTTCTTTGTTTTGATAGAATAGTGTGTGTAAAGTTTCTGTCAGAGTTTTATTCGCGAAACTTTCCTTCTTTTTCTGCCCTTCAATTTTATATTTATGAATCTCTATGTCAGCAGAGTCTAAAAGGACATTTCCTATGTATATTTCTTTTTGAAAAACAGCTCTTAAGATAGAGAAATTCTGTAATTCAAATTTTTTCAGATTGACTTTGACAAGATTTTTCTTATGACCTAATGGAATGCTGTCGTTGAAGGCAACAAATGCACTGTCGGGTGAAAAGGAGGGATTGATTAAAGTGATTGATCCGCTGGATAAAAAGTCATGAATGGACCATCCTGAAATAAGATTGACGTGTATTTTATCATAATCAAGAGAGTACTTTTGTTTGCTTCCTCTGCTTACACTTTCTTTGATGGCTACACCAATTATTTCATCTGGATAATATTGTAATGCAATATGAATACTGATGACAAGACTTAGAAACAATGTTACAAAACCGATTAAGAAAATCACAAAAAGATTGGTCAGTCGTCTTGCTAAACTTCTTTTTTTTCGGACTTTTTTCTCTATCTCTTTTTTGTCCTCACTGTTTTTATTTGGCTTTTCATCAGTACTCATTCACAGTATTATAGAATGGAGTCGTCCATGTTCATTGTGCCGTCACTGATCCATAATTGTCTATCAGCCATTTTTGCCAGTTGATGATTATGAGTGACAATCACAAAAGTTTGGTTCATCTTGTCTCTTAACTCAATAAAAAGTTTATGAAGTTCTTCAGCATTGTTAGAATCAAGGTTTCCACTTGGTTCATCCGCAAAAATAATCAGAGGATCATTAATTAAAGCTCTTGCAATAGCACATCTTTGTTGTTCGCCTCCTGACATCTCAGTAGGCTTGTGATCCCATCTGTCACCGATGTTCAATTGATCCATCAGTTTTCTGCCTTTATTTTCCACATCACTCATTTTCTTTCCAGCAATTAGAGCAGGCATGCAAACGTTTTCTAATGCAGTGAACTCAGGTAATAGGTTATGAAATTGAAATACAAAACCTATTTTATCATTTCTGAATTTTGCTAAATCATCACCATGCAAAGATGTGACTTCAGTATTGTTAATCCATACTTTACCTTTATTAGGAGAGTCTAAAGTTCCTAATATTTGCAGTAAAGTACTTTTACCAGCACCTGAAGCACCCATGATAGATACTATTTCGTTTTGTTTTATCTCTAGATCAATTCCTTTCAATACGTTCAGTTTCCCGTATGATTTTGTGATCCCTTGTGCTTTCAGCATAATTTGTTTCATATTTGAATCCAACAACCATCATATCATCCCCTTGTTCTGTCCCTTCTTTCCATTTATGGAAGGTAGAATGAAGTGCGTTACATTGTTCTGTAAACGGAAGCGAAGATAACTTAAAAAGTAAATTTTTGAACTGTACTTTTTTAAATTTTTCTCCCTTGGCATTAAATTGACTAGAAAAACCGTCTGAAAACAAGTACAAGATGGCATCTTCACTTAATTCAAAGTCGAAGTTGTCAAAAGACGGCTCAACATCATTGAAAATAATACCAATACTGCAGAAGTTGCTTTTAATGGTTTTCAGTTCGCCATTTTCAATAATTATTAAAGGCCTTCTAGCACCCGCAAAATTTAAGTTTCTTGTTCCTTTTTCAAATCTACAAACTGCCACATCCATACCATCACTTATTTCATTATTTTCATGAATTTTTAAAGCGATTTTCAGATTTTGATCCAATTTGGTTAATAAGTCAGCACTTCTAATGTTTGGATTATCTCTTACCAATTCATCTAATAACTGATTTCCTACAATTGAAATAAAAGCAGCAGGAACACCGTGGTTAGTACAATCTATTAATAATAAAAAGATGTACTTAGAATTTTCCCTGATCCAAATGAAATCTCCAGTCACTTCACTTTTAGTGATACTTAAGTTAAACGACTTTGGAAATAATTTGGGGAAAGTGCCGTCACAGCTAATAATAGCATCTTGAATATTGGCGGCATATTTTATGCTTCCCTGCATTCGGTCATTTATTTCTTTCAGTTGATAGCTTTTCTTTTCTATTTCGTCTTTGGCTTTTTGTACCTTTTCTCTTTCGTTTCTGAATTCTTGTGTCCTTTCATCTACTTTTTGTTGTAATGTATCTTTCTTGATTCTCTCTTTTCTTAACGAAGAATAGAAAAGGTAGAAGATAAAGATTACAATCAGTAAAGTAATAATTGCTCTCACACTTCTTTTTTGGAAGAATTTTTTCTCAATGGTAAATTGAAACTCTTCATTGATAGGAGAGGCAATTCCTCTTGCGTTGACGGCTTGCAGGCTAAATATATAATCTCCAGGAGGTAAATTGGAATAAATGGCCTGGCTGTTTTCTGAAAGAGGATGATAATATTCTTCATACCCAATCAATTTCCATTTGTACCTAATTTTTGAAGGCACATTCATAGAAATACCTACAAAATTAATTGTGATATGATTGTAATTGCTTGGTAATTGTAGATTTATAGGTAGATGAGATTTCTTGTCAATGCCTTCGCTATAATCTTCCCAAGGGAAATCTTCAGAAAACATTTGTAGATCCTCGAAAACTATAATTGGAGGAACCATACTGTAAACACTCTTTGTTGGATTGATTTTGACTACACCATTATCAGTACCAAACCATAAATTACCATTTTTGTCCTTTGATGCACTGCTTTTTGTGTAGGATAATGAATTAAAACCTTCAGCAGTACCGTATTTTTCTACCTTAACAATATCATTATTCAATCCTACTAAATGATTGATTCCATTGTTACTACCGGCCCAAATGTTGCCTTTTTCATCAACTTCTACAGAATAAATATTAGTGGAAGAAAGTTTTTCATCTTGAAATGAGATGGCCATTTCAGCACCTTCATGTAATTTACATAAACCACTTCCTGTAGTGCCTATCCACAAGTTATTGAGCTGATCAAAAACCAAATCATTGACATAATTGGAAGGGAGTGATTTGTTGTTAGGTTGAAAAGTATTGATGATCTCAAAATTATTATCAATATGAATCAAACCTCGCCCCCTTGTGCCTAACCATAAAGTAGAGTCTTTGGGAGAAATAGCAATTTTAGATACTCTTGAACTTCTTAAATCTTTAGAATAATCTTTTACATATTTTAAAGAATTGTCCGTCACTTCAAAAATATGATTGATTAATACAGCGTATAACTTTCCATTTTTCTTGAAAAAAGAAGTGGGACTATTTAGAAATTCCTCATGAGAGGGGTCCGTTAGTTTAACCCATTTTTCATTTGAATATCTAAAAACACCCTTATCAGTGCCAATAATCAAATGATCCTGAAAGTTTTCAATCATATTCAAATACCTAACAGAAACGGGTAGGACTATTTTTTGACTGAATTTTTCATTTTTCAATAAGATGATTTCATTTTCAGTGCCAACAAAAATTGTATTGTCCTTCCATTGATAAGTATCTAACACTTTTCCGTCGATTTGAGCACCTTCCCCAAAGAAAGTATAAATGTCATTATTCAAACGAAAAAGACCGTTAGGAGTGGCAAACCAAATACCATGTTCTTCATCCTCACAGATACTATTAATATGTCGGTCTAAACCATTTTCATAATCTAAATGACGAATTTCCTTTTCATCTTTGAAGGCATAAGCTCCATTATTCCTTGTGCCAATCCAAAGAATGCCATCTTTACTCTCAAATATTGAAAGTATTTTCTTTCGGTTTAATATTCTTTTTGGCTGTTCATTTTGATCTTTATGTAATATCCAGATCCCATTATCAGTGCCTATTGCTACTTTATTATTAGAAAGATGATGAATTGTCTTGATATTACCAGGAAGTCTGATATGACGTTGGATTTTTTCATCTTTGACAATCAATATTCCTTCCTTAATAGTACCAATCCATAAATTACCAAGGGTGTCAGATGATACACACGAATATTTTGTATTTTTTCTTAAAGGATAATGAAAAGACTTTTTATTGAACTTTGGGTTTAGTTTAAATAAAGCAAAAGAAGTGGTAATACCCCATACTTCTTTATTTTTAATACTATAATCTATATTTCTTACACCAAAAGGAATACTGTCATTGATCAGGTAATTGAATACTTTTCTATCAGAAAGTAAATTGACACCATTGGCTGTGGCAGTCCATATATTGTGATCTTCATCACAAGCAAAATCAAAAATGAAGTTGTTAGAAAGACCTTTTTTTGAATCAATAGTATAAAAAGACTGACTATTATTAATATTAATACCTCCTTCAATAGTGCCAATGACTATACTTCCATACTTTCCTTGTTGTAAAGCAACACAGTTATTTTGAACCAGTCCATTATTGATTGTAAACTTGGTAATATTGTATTGTTGGGCATCAACTTGAAAACATAATAAGAATAATGATATATAAAGAAGTGCTTTTGTCATTAGAACGGAGTGATATAAAGAGTAATGTTTTATTTATAAAGTAAGGACTTTTTAAGTCTAAGTTGAGGTTGTTCTTTTTTTGTTCAACTTACAGTATGTTCCAAAACTATATTATTGATAAGCCAGGACAAGAATACAATGTATATACAATTAATTATCCTTCATTTTGAAAATGATGAATTTACATCAAATAGGCTTCTTAAACATCATAATATAGATTCTAAAATGCAATAAGCAAAAAACGAGCTGTTTTTGACAACTCGTTTTCTTAAATTTAATGAAATCTGCCCTGAAACATAAAACATGGTAGTAATATGCATAAAACAGTATGTTGAATTATTTTTTCTGTAAACTAGAACCTCTTTGGATCAAATGACTTTCAACAACTTCAGTTCTTGGAGTGAAATCTTCATCTTTCTCTTCAGCACGAATTTGCTCAAGTAACAATTTAGCGGCTGTAATTCCAATATCAACCCCAGATTGCTCTATAGAGGATAGAGGCGGGTCTAATAATTGCGATAAACGCCAGTCACCAAAGCCGATCACAGAAACATCGTTAGGGATTGAAAGACCTTTTTCCTTAGCGGCGTTCATTGCACCTATTGCAGTTACGTCATTGTTCGCAAATACCGCATCAAATTCAGTATTGCTATCAATAATGTCGAACATTGTAGTTTTACCTTCCTCTAAATCACCTTTAGGGCAAGGAATAATTTTACTTTCGTCAACCGCAATTTTATAATCTTTCAATGCCGCTATATAACCGCTTTTACGGTCTCTTCCGATGGCAAGATTATCAGGACCACTTAAATGAATGATGTTTTTACATCCTTGTTTAATAAGGTGTTCCGTTGCCATGTATGCACCTTGGAAATCATCGGTAATTACTTTACTTACATCAAGTTCCTCAGAAACTCGATCAAACATTACTAATGGCACACCTTTGTTAACAATGCTTTTTAAATGAGATAAATCGTTAGATTCTTTCGTTCTAGAAATAAGTAACCCATCCACTCTGCTTGAGAACATTGCTTTCGTATCCACTATTTCTTGCTCAGTAGACTCATTAGAGATACATATCATTACGTTGTACCCTTCATTGTAAGCCACTTTTTGGACACCAGAAATCACGTTAGCAAAAAAGTCATGTACTATCTCTGGAACAATGATTCCTAAAACAAAAGATTTATTATGCCTTAAACTCAAAGCAAGTGAGTTTGGTTGGTAGTCTTTTTCTTTTGCGAGTTTGTGTACAGCGTCCTTTGTGTCTTGACTGATATCGGGGTGGTTTTTTAGAGCTCTTGAAACAGTAGATTTAGAAATACCAAGTTCATTGGCGATGTCTTGCATCGTGTATTGCCCTTTTCTCATACTTATTTTTATAGTTGATTTCGTTCAAAATTGTACTGTTTTTTGAAAAGATATAGAATAACTATGAAACGACCTATTCTTATTGGAAAAAAAGGCGAATTCCGCGCAACCGATTGAAGAAAAAACAAAAATTCTCAATTTGTGTTTTTTTGCTAAAAATGATATTTTTTTTCATCGTTGTAAACAATGTAATATTTTACACTTATTTAAAAGTAAAATCAAAATTAAGTTAATTGCACTTTGTACAATTATTAATGTTTAAATTTTATAAAAATGTAAAATATTAGAATATTATATTGTTTAATAATATTTATAATCTATAATATATTGATCGATCATTTGTATACTTTACTATGTAGAGTGTTATTCAGGGGTGTTTTTTTGACTGAAATTTAATTAAACTAAAAAAATATCATTTTGTCTTAATTAATTAAGTGACTATTTTGCATAAGCAATGAAGATAAAAACGGATTTGCTAATTGTACTTTTCTAAGAAGTAATTGTTCTTAAGATGATTTTTTTAATAAGAGCAATAATGGAACAAAGCAATTATTTTAGTTATTCTTAGGAAGAATTATGGAATTGAAAAGTACTTGTCTATTTGTCTAACTGTATAAGTATGAAAATGAGCATTAATTCTACATGGCGTTATGCTACAACTATGCTGCTATTATTGTTCTCTCTAGTAACATTTGCCCAAGAGAGATCCGTGAGCGGTAAAGTAGTAGATGAAAATGGTGACCCACTACCAGGAGTAGCTGTACTAGTAAAAGGTACTACTAAAGGTGGAACAACTAACTTTGATGGTGAATACAAAATCACCCTTTCAGAAGGCGAAAACATCTTAGTTGTAAGCTACATTGGCTACAAAACACAAGAGGTTTCAGTTACAAGCCAATCTAAAATTGATTTTGCATTGGAAGTTGATGCAGAGCAACTTGATGAAGTAGTCGTAATTGGTTACGGTAGTGTTAAGAAAGAAGATGCTACGGGATCAGTTCAAGCTATTACTGCTTCTGATTTCAACCAAGGTGCAATTACATCTCCACAAGAACAATTACAAGGTAAAGTTGCAGGTGTAAGTGTAATCACTGCAGGTGGTGCTCCTGGTGCAGGTGCAACAATTCGTGTACGTGGTGGATCTTCTCTATCAGCTTCTAATGATCCTTTGATTGTAATCGATGGTGTACCTGTTGATAACGAAGGTATTAATGGTATGCAAAACCCATTAAGTGCTATTAACCCAAATGATATCGAATCATTTACTGTATTAAAAGATGCTTCTGCAACTGCAATTTATGGATCAAGAGCATCAAATGGTGTAATTATGATTACCACTAAGAAAGGTACTTCAGGTAAAATGAAGATTGATTACACAGGTAATGTATCAGTAGCTACTGTTCCTAACACTGTAGATGTTTACAATGCAAGTGAATTCAAAGATGTTATCAGAGCAAGATGGGGTGAAGGCTCAAGAGCTGAAAGCTTCCTAGGTAACTCAAATACAAACTGGTCAGATCAGATTTTTAGTTCTGCAGTATCAACAGATCACAACGTGTCAGTTGGTGGTTCTGTGAAAGATGTACTTCCTTACCGTGTTTCAGTTGGTTACACATGGAATGATGGTATTTTAAATACATCCCACATGGATCGTACTACCGCAAATATTAACTTGTCACCTAAGTTTTTTGATGACCATTTATCTGTTAACATGAGTGTTAAAGGAATGTATATCAAAAATAGATTTGCTGATACAGGTGCTATTGGAAACGCAAATGCATTTGATCCATCTCACCCAGTGAGATCAAGTGAGTCACAATATGATAAAGTAGGTGGATATTATACTTGGTTAGATTCTGAAGGAAATCCTATTACTATCGCTCCTAAAAACCCGGTAGCTTTATTAGAACAAAAGAATGACGAGGCCACTGCTTGGAGAAGTATTGGTAACTTACAATTAGATTATAAATTTCACTTCTTACCAGAGTTAAAAGCTAACTTAAACATTGGTTATGACTACTCTGATTCTGAAGGCTCTACATACGTACCTACAAATGCAGGCTTTATTGGAGGTTTAGCTGGTGAGGACAACAGATTTACACAGAAGAAGAAAAATGAATTATTAGATTTCTTTTTACAATATAACAAGGAATTGCCAAGCATTGATTCTCGTTTAGATGTTATGGTTGGTTACTCTTGGCAACATTTCTGGAGAGAAGAATATAACTTAAACGGACCTGTAGGAGGTGTCAATGCACAAGAGAAATTATTCAGAACTGAAAATTACTTAGTGTCATTCTTTGGTAGATTGAATTATACATTTAAAGATAGATACCTATTGACAGCTACATTGCGTAATGATGGTACTTCACGTTTCTCTTCTGATACAAGATGGGGCTTATTCCCAGCGTTAGCATTTGCTTGGAATATGAAAAAAGAAGGTTTCTTAACTAATTCTGACGTTGTAAGCACAATGAAATTAAGATTAGGATATGGTGTAACAGGTCAACAAAACATTGGTTCTGGCGATTATCCATATTTACCAACTTATACTGCTTCGCAAAACGAAAAAGCATTAGGAGAATTCTATCAAAGAAATGGTAATGGAGAGTGGGAACCTGTTCACTTATCAACGTTAAGACCAGAAGGTTATGATGCTAAAATAAAGTGGGAAGAAACAACAACATATAATATCGGTGTTGACTTTGGTTTCAAAGACGATAGATTTACAGGTTCAATTGACGCTTACTACCGTAAAACAAATGACTTGTTAAACACAATTCCAGTACCTGCTGGTTCGAACTTAGTTGACCAACTCTTAACTAATGTTGGAGATTTGGAAAACAGAGGTATTGAATTTAGCTTAAATACTAAAATTGTTAATACAGGTGATTGGTTCTGGGACTTTGGTTTTAATGTAACTTATAACCAAAACGAAATTACGAAGTTAACACAAGTTGAGGATCCTAATTACAAAGGAGTATTAACAGGTACTATTGCTGGAGGTACTGGTAATAATGTTCAGATTCACTCAGTAGGTCATCCATCTTTCTCATATTATGTATGGGAACAAGTATATGGTCAAGATGGAAGACCATTAGATGGAGTTTATGTGGATAGAAATGGAGATGGAGATATCACTGAAGATGATAAGTATCAATTCAAAGATCCCGCTCCAGATGTAATGGTAGGTTTTACTACGAAAGTAGCTTATAAAAACTGGGATTTCAGTGCAGCAGGTCGTATGAACTTTGGAAACTATGTTTATAATAACTTAGCTTCAGGAGCCTCTTTAACTGGTACTTTCACAGATGTAGGATATACATCTAATCAACCAACTGCTTTAAGTAATACAGGTTTTAACCAACCTCAATATTTTTCAAACTATTTTGTTGAAAATGCATCTTTCTTCCGTCTTGATAACATTATGTTAGGTTATAACTTTAATAATGTTAAAAACGGAGATATGAATGTAAGAGTTTACACTACTGTGAATAACGTATTTGTTATCTCAGATTACTCAGGTTTAGACCCTGAAATCTCTGGTGGTATTGATAACAATGTTTATCCACGTCCTCGTACATTCTTGTTGGGTGTAAATGTGAACTTCTAAAATTAGATAGTAATGAACTTTAAAAATATATCAAAGCGAGTAGCTATTGTTTTAGCTGCTTCATCAATGGCATTTACATCTTGTGTAAATGACCTTGACACAGAACCAATTGATCCAAACTCAACAACTGCTAGTAAAGTATTTGAAGATCCTTCGAATTATATTAATGCATTAGCAAAGTTGTATGCAGGTTTTACTTTATCAGGGCAAGAAGGTCCTTCAGGTAATGCCGATATTAAGTTTTTGGATGAAGGTCATGGTCAATATCTTCGTGGTTTATACGTGCTTCAGGAGCTTCCAACTGATGAGGCGATCAACGGTTGGAATGATGGTAATCTACCAAAGATTTCTCAAATGACATGGCAAGCGAATAATGAATTCATACGTGCATTCTATTATAGAGCAATTTACCAAGTGTCATTAGCAAACGAATTCTTACGCAGCATTCCCGAAGAAGGTGAAGTAAATGGCATTCAATATAAAGGAATGAGAGCTGAAGCTCGTTATATCAGAGCTTTTGCTTACTGGCAAGCATTGGATTTATTTGGTAATGGTGTTCCATTTGTAACAGAGGCAGATCCAGTAGGTTCATTCTTACCATCACCAGCAGGTTTACCAGGTTGGGGTGCAGATAGAAGAGAATTATTTGATTACATAGTTGCTGAATTGACTGAAATCAAAGCTGATCTTCCTGCACAAGGTCAAGCTGAATTGGGAAGAGCTTCACAAGGTGCATTAAATATGTTATTGGGTAAATTATACCTTAATGCTGAAACATATACTGGTACTGCAATGTGGAATGAGGCAAAAACTGTTTTAGAAGAAGTAGTTAACGGTCCTTATACTTTACATAATAGTTATGCTCAAATGTTTACTGCTGACAACCACATGTCAACAGAAACAATTTGGTCTTTTAACTTCAATGCTCTAAACACTCAGACTTGGGGTGGTATGACATATATGATCCATGCTGCTGTAGGTGGTACTATGAAAGCCGAAGATGATTTTGGAATCAACGGTGGCTGGGGTGGTAACCGTTCAATTAGAGAGCTTTATAATAAATTTGAAGGTAATGACTTCAGAGGTAAAGCAGGTTTAATCACAGTTGGTGATGATGGAGGAGATATTGATGATCAATTCAAATTTACACAAGGTTACTTTGTTGGTAAATTTAAAAATATCAATGCTGATAGTTCTCAAATTGCAGCACCAGATCCAAATGGTGATCATGTAGATACAGATTTCCCTGTTTTCCGTTTATCTGATGCAGTTCTTATGTTAGCAGAGGCTGAAAAAGGAGGTCCTAATGGTTCAGGTTCAATATCTGGAAGTACTCTTGATTTAATCAATCAAATTAGATTAAGAGCTGGAACTAATACAGTAAGTATTACTGAAGCGGGTTCAGGTACTTGGTTACTTGATGAAAGAGCTAGAGAATTGTATTGGGAATGTCACCGTCGTACTGACCTAATTCGTTGGGGTAGATACACTAAAGGTGATAACTGGCAATACAGAGGAGGAACTGAAAATGGTTCTCTTGTAGATGATAAGTTTAGATTGATGCCAATTCCTGCATCAGACTTAAATGCTAACACAAACCTAGTTCAAAACGACGGTTATTAAGATATTTAGGTGGTATATTATAATGATATACCACCAAATCAATAACATAATTTTTGATATAAAATCATGAAAAAAATATATTCAATTTTTCTTCTCTTTGCTCTATTCGTAGGGTGTAAAGAAGAAGAAAAAGTAAAAATTGGGAGTTCTGATAGTCATGTAGCTCCTGTGTTGATAGAAACTCCAACAGCTGATACAGTAAGTATTTTAAAAGAAGAAGATGCTGACAATGTATTCACAACTGTAACTTGGACTGCAGCAGATTTTGGTGTATCAACTGAAATTATCTATTCATTAGTAGCAACAGCAGAAGGTTTTGATGGTGAATCTGTAATTAATACTGTAACAGGTAGTTCAACTTCTTCTACAGTAACAGTAAAAGAAATGAACACTGCTTTGATTAATATTACAAAGTATGTGAACGAGGCTCAAGTTGATACATTAAATATTTCTATTACTGTCACTGCTTACATGAGTAATGAAACAGTAGTAGATGCTAATGCAACTTCTCAAGCTTCATCATTTAGAGCTTTACCTTATTATACTCCACAGTTACCTTCTAACAAGATTTGGGTTAGAGGTAATCACCAAGGTTGGTCTGAAAATGATGATACAACCATTTTAGGATCAACAGAAGATTCAGGAGGTCCTTACACTGGTTACATGTACCTTGATGGTGGATTTAAGGTTTGTGAGTTACCAACATGGTCTGGTAAAAACTATGGTGCTAAAGTAGAGCCTACACCTTGGGAAACTGATGGTAATGGTCAAAAAGTAGAGATCTCAACTTCTGATGCAGGTGGAGGAGACTCGAAGAACTTAGCAACTGAAGAAGCTGGTATGTACTTCATGAATACTGATCTATCAACTTCATTATATGTTGAAAAATTAGTATTTAAGATTGAAGGTTCAGCTGTTTCTGCTCCTGTAACAATGGAATGGGATCCTAAAGAAAGAGTATTATTTGCTAATGTTGATTTCTTAGAGGGAACTTACACTTTCAAAGCAAATGATGACCATAACTTAGGTATGGGTTCTCAAGCAGGTTTAGCTTCTAATGGTGGAGAGCCAATCTCAGTGACAGCTGGTAACAAAGTAATTGTTCTTGATCTTAAAGTACCTGGTAATTTATCTTACTTCTATGCTGGTGCTGTATCGTCTACACCTCCTGTACTTACAGCTCCTACTACAACAACTTTAGTATTAGAAAAAGATAATGCTGATAATGATGTTGAAACTCTAAACTGGTCAGCAGCTGAATATGGTGATGAAACTTTAGAATCATATGTTGTAATGTTAGGAAGTCAAACTTTAGCCACTTTGACGAACGGAGAAACATCATACACTGCAAAAGTGAAAGATTTAAACATCGCAGCTTTAGCTGAAGGTGGTACTCCTGGTACTGCTGCTGACTATGAAGTAGTAATCAAAGCAATGTTTACTAATGAAAATGAGATTTCTTCTGAAGCTGTAGTTATGAACTTAACTCCATATGAAGCATTCCAACCTAAAGTATGGTTAGTAGGTTCTGCTACTCCTGCTGGATGGACTCATAACGATGAAGTTGTGTTGAACTTGACAGGTGCAAATGATGGTACTTACAATAATGCTTTCTGGATGAATGCAGAAGAGTTCAAAGTTACTTCTCAAGGTGATTGGAATGGTACAAACTATGGTTATGCTTCTGATGGTAATTTATCAACTGATGGTGGTGCAGGTAACATTCCAGTTGCATCAGCGAACCACTACATCGTTGAAGTGAACACTGAAAACCTTACATATTCATTAACTCCATTAGAGTGGGGTATCATCGGTAGTGCAACTGCTGGAGGATGGGATTCTCAAACAAACGCTACTACTTTTGATGCTACAGCAATGACTTGGACTTGGTCAGGTGTAACTTTAACAGGTTCGGCTGAGAGTTCTCCAGAATTCAAATTCAGAGCAAACGATAATTGGAGCTATAACTTCGGTTCTACAGACACTGAAGGTGCATTAGTTCATGATGGTGGAAATATTCCTGTAACTTCTGATGGTACGTATGATATTGTTATGTCTTACGACGCAGAAACAAGAACATTTAGCTATACAATTACTAAGCAATAATCTGGTGTTTTGTTAGAGAGATTCTAACAAAGCAATATTAAATAAATGTAAAACAGCATCAGGTTAATACCTGATGCTGTTTTTTTATCATGAAGCAATCCTTTTCATAAGTATTTATGAAAAGGATTATTTTTTATTCTCATTTCAACCGATTGCGCTACCGTTTGTGTTTAAAATGCACAAAATCAAATATTTATATATTTGAATATATTTAGTGTTATTCATACCTTTAACATTATTATATATATGAAAATGAATTTTTTTTAAACTAAATTATGAGAAGACTTTTACTTAAGACTGCTTGGTATATTTCTGTACTGCTGCTTGTTCCTTTCTGGACGTTTGCACAGGTAACTACAAATCCAGAGAAATCAACCGTTCTTACTGAAAATGTAGTGATCACTATTGATGTGTCAGGTACTCCTGTAGCTGGTGAAAGTGATCTTTATTTGTGGGGATGGAGTAACGTAGGTGATTTTGCAACGAATGGTTCGTGGGACGCGTCTTCAGATGCAGCAAAACTTAAAAAAGAATCTGATAACGTATTTTCATTTACTTTCCCTGTTACATCTGGTTCAAATACTTATAATACATTAGCGGAGATATTAGGTGCAGGGGATAATCCTACATCAATAGAATCAATAGGTTGTTTAGTTAAAACAGTTAATGGTAGCAGCAAAACTGATGACTTATCTATTCCATTTGAAGATTTAGCCGTTTCAGTGAATGTCATTAAACCATTGGCAACGGATTTATTTGTGGAAGGTGACAAAGTTGATATCGAAGCAACATCACCTGCTTCATCACAATTGTCTATTAAAGTAAACGGTACTGAGGTTGCTTCTCTTGATGGAACTAGTATTTCTTATTCAATAGAAAGTGTTCAAGCTGGTGATTTGAAAATAGAAGTTGCTGCTACTTCTGGTGATTTAACTGATACTAAAACATTAAACTTCGTTGTTGGTAATACAGTAGTGAAAGAAGATAGACCTTCTTATGCTACATTATTAGGTCCAAACTACAATGGGAGTGAAGTAACATTAGTATTGCAAGACCCAGCATCTAAAAAGAAATTTATCAATGTAATTGGTAGTTTCAACGATTGGAGTGATTTTTCAGCATATC
Organism: Flammeovirga sp. SJP92; assembly: GCF_001583495.1. GTDB lineage: Bacteria > Bacteroidota > Bacteroidia > Cytophagales > Flammeovirgaceae > Flammeovirga. The sequence continues at coordinate 16,912 of NZ_LQAQ01000108.1, forward strand.
CAATGAAATTAGATGTAGAAGGTGATGTGAATTATTGGTGGTATACATTTTCTGATTTAGATCCAGATGCTGAATATATCTACCAGTATCTAATTGATGGGACTGTAAATATTGCAGACCCATACACAGAAAAAGTATCGGATCCTTATGATGATAAATACATCAATCAAGATCATGAAAGGTATCCAAACCTTATTGAGTACCCTCATGGTAAAACAGATAAAAGAGCTTCTGTTTTACAGATCAATCAACCTACTTATGATTGGCAAAATAATGATTTTACTGCAGTTCCTTTAGCGGAAGCAGTTGTGTATGAGTTGCATATCAGAGATTTTGTTGCTAATGATACTTATGAAGAAGCTATTCAAAAGTTAGATTATATAAAAGATTTAGGTGCTAACACTATTCATCTAATGCCTGTCAACGAATTTGAAGGCAATGATTCATGGGGTTACAACCCTAACTTCTATTTTGCACCAGACAAATACTATGGTCCAAAAACAAAACTGATGGAGTTTGTGGATAAAGCACATGGAAAAGGTATGGCTGTTGTGATTGACCTAGTATTGAATCATTCTTTCCATTCATCTCCAATGATCAGAATGTATAATAAAGATGGTGAGTTTGGAGATCCATCAGAAGACAATCCGTGGTTTAACGAAAAATCTAACTTTGAAAACCCAGGTTTACAATGGGGTGCTGATTTTGATCACGAAAGTGAGTTCACTCAAGCACTTGTGGATAGTGTAAATGCTCACTGGATGAAATATTACCATGTTGATGGCTTCAGGTTTGACTTCACTAAAGGTTTTGGAAACAATATTAAAGGTGATGATGATTTTTGGGGTAGTAACTATGATGAAGATAGGGTTCGTTTGTTAAAAAGAATGAACGATGAGATTTTAAAGAGAAACCCTAATGCTTATGTAATTTTTGAACACCTTTCAGAAAACAAAGAAGAAGTTGAATTAGCAAAAGCGGGTATTTCTTTATGGGGTAATATGAACCATGATTTCAGAGATATTGTAAAAGGTGGAAATAAAAATATTTCTTGGCAATCACCAATAGAAAGAGGAATGCCAGTTCATGGAGTGATGTCATATATGGAATCTCATGACGAAGAGCGTTTGGTTTATGATTCTGAGAATTATGGGACAAAATTCCAAACTTATGATCTTAAGGAGCTTCAAAATGGTATTGATAGAGAAAAATTAGCTTCAGCTTTCTTCTTTATGGTACCAGGTCCGAAATTGATTTGGCAATATGGTGAAGTAGGTTACAATGTATCTATCAATCAAACTGAATATCAAGGTGAAGTTGATGGAGGTAACAGAACAGCTAGAAAACCATTGATTTCTGAGTTTGATACAGAAAATGATGCTATCCGCCAACAGTTATATGATACTTACGCTGCATTATTGAAATTAAGAGCAGACGAAAAATTAGGGTCTTTAGCTGATGATGCTTATGAGTATAATCTTTCAGATGCTGTTAAAACGATCTATTTGAACGGAGCAAATGGTAAAGTGAGAATTATTGGCAACTTCAATTTACAGCCTTTAGAAGAGTACACTTATGATTTCTCTGCTGATGGTGATACATGGTATAGCTATTTTGAAAATGGCAAGACTTATTCTGGAAGTGGAGCATTAAACTTAAACCCTTCAGAATTTATTGTACTAGTTAATAAAGAAGTTGAATACCCTGCAGATGGTTTGGTGACAGGTTATGTTCCTATGGTAGAAGTTACACCTTATAGTTTTGTTGAAGATGATGAAATTAAAGTATACTTCAACCCTGCACAAAGTTCTCAAGAGTTTGGTACTACAATTTCAATGACTGCAGGTGTTGTAGTTGATGAATATGGTTCAGGTAATATTACTAGCGAACAGTCAATGAATATGACAAAAGAAGGTGATAAGTATGTTGCAACATTCACTCCAAGAGATTTCTTAGGTTTGGATGCAGATGCTAAACCTTATGAACTTTCGTTGAAGTTTGATGATGCTAACTCTGACGCTTCTGAAGGTCCAGTATTTGTTGATTTCGTTGAAAATAATAGAAAACTCTATATTGTAGGTGACATTATGAATATAGGATGGGATCCTTCAAAAGCAATTGAAATGCAATCAGATGGAGAGGGCGGTTTCTTCTTAGAAGATGCAACATTGACATCTGGACAAATCTTTAAGTTTATCGACCAGAAAAACTGGGATGGTGGACAATGGGGGTATGATAGCCCAGGTAAATTGAAAGAAGCTAAAGGTGAAGGAGGAGATATTCCTGTTGCGGAAACAGGGACATTTACTGTAAGAGCAAACATTAGTGATTTAACTTATTCAATTGATAAAGTGACATCAATTGAAGATAATGAATTATCTAAAGCAGTGTTAGCTTATCCTAACCCATCTTCATCGTTTGTGAAAATTTTCGGTGAAAGCTTGAAAGGAGAAGTGATCTATCAATTAAGAGATAATACAGGAAGAGTAGTTTTTGCAGGCCAAGAAAGAATTTCGAATTATGAAATGACATTAGACTTGTCAAAACTTTCAGCAGGTATTTATTATATTGATATCACTACAACTGAAGGTAGAGTAGTGAAAAAAGTGATTAGAAAATAGATTAGTCTAAATTTCTATGAAAATAAAAAATCCGGTACTTGGAAAGCAAGTACCGGATTTTTTTTAGTTACAAACTAAATTTTCTTCAAATTCTTCTTTTGAATCAAATAGCACTCCTAAACTTCCTCTAAGAAGTTTGATGTAGTAGTCTTCATCATTATTTTCTAGAGGGATTCTTACAATGATAGTATTTTGTTCAATTTGTTCAATAGTGACTGACAGCTGATAAGTATTTAAGTAATCAATCCACGCTGCCTTGATTTGTAGAATTTTGCCAGAAGGATAATCTTTATTGTTAAAAAGTATCCACTTTCCCAACATTAAATCGAATAAACTATGATAAATAGACATAATAATAAAGTTATATTCTTATAACGTGGTACTTTTAAAACTATTCTATTAATTTACTTTTTTAATTCAAATTGATCGAAATAAACATCTGTCGAAAATTTTTAGAGCATTATGGCTAAGAAAAAGAAACGCAAACAATCAAATACTAAAATTTATATTGGCCTCGGATTAGCAGTAATTGCAGTAGCGGTAGCTGGATATTTTTATAATAAAAATAAAGAAGTGGCTACTAAAGTAGAATTTGCAGTAGCAACAAAAGGCACTATTACTGAGAAAGTTTCAGCTTCGGGTAGAGTACAACCTATTAATGAAGTAAATTTATCATCTGAGGTATCAGGCGAGATTAGAGAACTTTATGTTAAAGAAGGGGATTCTGTAAATACAAAACAGTTGCTTGCACAAATTAGACCTGACAATTTTCAGTCTGCTTTAGATCAGGCAAGAGCATCACTTAATGCTCAAAAAGCTCAATTAGCAAGATCAAGAGCAGATGAAGCTCAGAATGAAGCAAGGTTGCATCAAGCAGAACTGACTTATAAAAGAAATGAGAATCTTTGGAAGGATAAAGTAATTTCAGATCAAGATTACGAGAATAGTAAAGCAGAATATGAGATTGCTCAAGCTAATTTAAAAGCGGCAAAAGAAAGTGTTAGAGCTTCTGAATATACTGTGAAAAGTGCAGTAGCTCAGGTGGATGATGCAAAAGAGAGTTTGATGCTGACAAAGATTTTTGCTCCAATGTCTGGTGTTGTATCAAAATTGTCTGTTGAAAAAGGAGAAATGGTCGTCGGTGCTCGACAAATGTCGGCTACTGAACTGATGCGTATAGCCAATTTAGCAGAAATGGAAACTCGTGTTGATGTAAATGAGAATGATATTATCCGTATTCATGTAGGAGATACTGCCATTATTGATGTAGATGCGTATTCTTATAAAGACTTGAAGTTTAAAGGTGTAGTAACAGCTATTGCTAATTCTGCAAATGAAACAACAAGTACGGATGTAGTGACAGAGTTTGAGGTGAAAATTAGAATTTTACCTTCATCGTATTCTAAATTATTGGCGGAAAATAAGAGTTCAGAGTCTCCATTCCGACCAGGTATGACGGCAAGTGTAGATATCATTACACAAACGAAAAAAGACATCTGGATAGTACCTTTAACATCGGTTACAACGAGAAAGAGGTTTGAATTAAAGAAAAATGAAGAAGCAAGTGTTGATGGAGATGATAAAGAGGTAAAGGTTTCATCGGATGGAAAGGACAATGAATTAGAAGAGGTTGTTTTTGTTTATAATAAAGAAACTCAGAAAGTAGAAGCAAGAATTGTAAAAACGGGAGTAAGTGATTTTGAAAATATTGAAATTACTGATGGGATTTTTGAAGGAGATGTTGTGGTAAAAGGACCTTTCAGAGTAGTTTCGGAAACGCTATCTAATGGAGATAAAGTAGAATCTATGACTGATGAAGAGGCTAACAAGAAGCCTTGGGAATAACAATCGTTAAAAATTTGCTCAAATAACTGACTTTGTATATTGTTAATTAAGATAATATACAAAGTCTTTTTATTTTAAGAATTGACAGAAAATTAGTAACATATATTTTTGATGCAAGGCTCGTTTTATAAAAACTAGAGTCAAAAAATTATTTCACACATAAAAGTGTGATTACTTAAAAGGGTTTGGAAAAGAAATAATATAGAATGTCAGAATCATCTAAAGCAGTAAAAGAACCATTAAACAGGTCTCAGAAAAATGTTTTTTGGTTATTATTTATAAGTATATCACTCCTTAATTTATATGGAAACTATATAGAGAGTAAATCGCTCATTATATATTCAAAACCATATATAATACCATTTATTGCCATTTACTTTTCCACATCTTGGCAAGAGAAATCTGAAAATTCTATTATTTATAAAAGTATGATGATAGGTTTTTTCTTTGCATGGTTAGGAGATTTGTATATGATGTTTAGTGGAGATGAAAACATTATGATTATTGCATTGGTATGTTTCCTTATATGCCATCTTCTTTATATTGTAGCGTTATTTTTTTCAAGTGTAAAAGGAAACTACAAATGGCTTTTGTTTGTGACATTACCATTGGTAATTGGAGGAGCAATGCTCGGCCATCAAATAGGAGGAGGTGACAAATTTATGGTAGTCCCAGTAATGTTGTATAGTATTGTGATTTCAGTAATGTTTTCTTTCACTGCGATTAGAATGTTCACAAAGAAAAGTATTTGGGGAGCATTAACTTGTTTTGGAGGATTATTGTTTATTTGTTCAGATGTGATGATTGGATTTAAGAATTTTCAAGGAGTTACAATTCCTGAAACATATATAATGCTTACCTACATCTTTGCTCAAGTTTGTATTACAAGAGGGATGTTGTTTGAAGGCGAGAATAAATAAAAAAAGAAACACCTTTAATAAAAGGTGTTTCTAAACAATATTATCGTCAAATGAATAGAGTGTGTATATATAATTTCTTTACATAATTTTTGTATTCTTATATATAGACAATCAAATATGCACCATAGACAAAAAAAACTCAAATAATTTTAAAAAAAATCAGTGAGCGGTATTTATTTACATATTCCTTTTTGTAAACAAGCATGTCACTATTGTGATTTTCACTTCAGTACATCTTTGAAAACCAAAGATTTAGTGTTAGAGTCAATGATAGCTGAAATAGAGATGCAAAAAGAATTTCTTTCAAAAAAAATTCAGACAATTTATTTTGGTGGAGGTACTCCATCTATATTATCTACATATGAACTTGGAAAATTATTGGATAGTATTCATAAAAACTTCATCGTAGATAATGATAACTTAGAATTAACGCTTGAAGCAAATCCGGATGATTTAACCTCTCCAAAATTAAAAGAATTATCTTCATTGGGGGTAAATAGATTAAGTATTGGATTGCAGTCGTTTCATGAACCTCATCTGAAGCTAATGAATCGAGCACACAATGCTGAGGAGAGTAAGCAATGTGTAAAACTAGCTCAAGATGCCGGTTTTTCCAATCTTACCATTGATCTTATTTATGGAATTCCAGCTCCAAATCATTCCATATGGAAAAAAGATTTAGAGACAGCTTTAGAATTAGATGTGCCTCATATATCTTCCTATTGCCTTACCGTTGAACAAAAGACAGCTTTAGGAAAATGGGCTAAAACAGGAAAATTCAAACCAGCCGAAGATGAATTTGCCGCCGAACAGTTTGAATATTTAGTTGAAACTCTGAAGCAAAATGGATATGAACAATACGAGATTTCTAATTTTGCTAAAGAAGGTTTTTACTCTAAACACAATAGTGCTTACTGGCAAGGAAAACCTTATTTAGGAATAGGTCCAGGAGCCCATTCTTTTGATGGGAAAAAGTTGAGACAATATAACGTGTCCAATAACCCAAAGTATTATAAGTCAATTTTGGAACATCATCAACTGGACTGTGAAGTGGAGCACTTGACAAGGCGTGATGGAATAAATGAATATCTTCTTACTACATTGCGTACTAGTTGGGGATGTAATATTGAACATTTAAAAGAAGTATATCAGTTCGATTTGATGAAAGAAAAAGAAAAGGAATTAGAAAAAATGGATGCCTCTGGCTGGTTGGTTTGGAAAGGAAATAAGCTAATCCTTTCAGAATCAGGTAAGTTGTTTGCAGATCAGATTTCCAGTGATTTATTTCTATAAGCAATGTGTATAATGTTATAATGCTTATAAATTACGTAATTTTATTTGCCTATTAACTCCTAAGTCTTTTATATTCTGAGGAATAGTATTATTTTTAATACATTCTTAACCCATACGAGGTGTTTACTAATTCTCATAATATGAATGAAGAGCTACTTAATTTTTATGAAAACTGTAAACTCGGTGTAGCAGTTTATAAACGTTTGAGTAAAAATAATTACGAATTTGTGTATTATAATCCATCAGGAAGAGTAATGGATGGAGTGGAGGGGATTGATATTGTTGGAAAAAAAGTACATGATGTCTTCCCGAATGTTTTTGAATTTGGACTGTTAGATGTTTTTGAAAAAGTTCATGATACTGGAGATCCGTTAGAAATGCCCATCAAAGGCTATGTTGTTGATAATAAGACTACCTTGTACAGAACGAATAGAGTTCAAAAACTGTCCTGTGGTTTAATAGTTTCAGTCTATTCAGATGAATCAAAATTGTTTTCTTACATCAATAAAATCGAGGATGAAAACGAAATCCTATCTAGGGCCTTGGATTACACTTCTCACAATTTAAGAGGAGACCTATCGACTTCATTAGGAGTATTTGAACTTTTTGAAACCGTTGATGTATCTCCCGAAGAGAAATATACCTTATTGAGGGTAGTGAAGGAAAACTTAGAAAAAATCGATACCAAAATTCACCGGCTAGTCCGGTTACTTTCAAAAGGGATATCAGTTAATAACTAAAACATTAAGTCTAAAATCTAGAATAGAAAGAGTTTGCCCAATCATAAATTAGGTAAACTCTTTTTGTATATAAAGACATTAATTCTTTTAATTTTGTCATCCTTATTAAGAGTATGCTATGGCATCTTTTTTATTTCAATAACACTAAACTTTATGTAAAATTAATTTGATTTATTTGTAGATATACCAAAAATAATTTTACATTTAAATAGTAATGTAAAATGTGTTTTTTCGAAATGCTACTACTATGATCAACTAAAAACGCCTTTTGGTATGTTTGATGTTGATTTCTTGATCTTAAAATAACAAAAACTAATTCCCCAAAAGTACATAACTTAACTATGAACAGTGAACTAATTAATTTCTATGATAATTGTGAATTCGGAGTCGCGGTCTATAAAAGATTAAACAAAAAGAACTTTGAGTTTGTGTATTACAACCCATGGGGTAGAAAAATTGATGGGATAAATAAAGATGAAAAAGTGATTGGGAGAAAACTGCATGATGTTTTTCCTAATATTTTTGATTTTGGTCTCGTTGATGTACTTGAAAAAGTATATGAAACTGGTAATACTATTATTTTACCTAACAAAACCTATGTAGTAGATCAGGATAATTTACTACATAGAACTAATAGGGTTCAGAAGCTAAGCAATAATTTGTTGGTTGCTTTGTACACTGACCAAGAAGATATTATTGACCATTTAATGAAAATAGATGAGGAGAGAAAATTACTATGTACAGCCTTAGATTATATTTCTCATAATTTGAGAGGTGATGTGTCAACATCGTTAGGCGTTTTTGAATTATTTGATACAGTAGAGATTCCTAATCAAGAGAAAGAATCTTTGTTGCAAGTCGTAAAACAAAACTTGGAAAATATAGACACAAAAATTCATTCGTTAGTACGGCTATTATCCAAAGAATAAAAAAAAGAGTTTGCCTAAATAAACTAAGCAAACTCTTTTTATATATAAACTACTTGATGAATTCTTACATCATACCTGGCATACCACCACCCATTGGAGGCATAGCAGGAGCAGCAGCACCACCTTCTTCCTTCTCATTAGAAACTACACAGTCAGTAGTCAATAATAATGAAGCAACTGAAGCAGCATGCTCTAACGCTAAACGAGTTACTTTAGTTGGGTCGATTACACCAGCCTCAACTAAGTCTTGGTACTCTTCAGTGCGAGCGTTGAAACCGAAGTTACCTTCTCCTTCTAAAATTTTGTTTACGATAACTGAAGCTTCTAAACCAGCGTTACCCAAGATAGTTCTCAATGGAGCTTGGATTGCAGTTTTGATGATTTGAACACCAATAGCCTCATCAGGATGAGCAGTTTCAACAGCATCAAGAACAGCAGAAGCACGTAGTAAAGCAGTACCACCACCAACGATGATTCCTTCTTCAACTGCCGCACGTGTAGCGGCTAAAGCATCATCCACACGGTCTTTCTTCTCTTTCATTTCAGTTTCAGTAGCTGCACCAATGTAGATAATTGCTACACCACCCGCTAACTTCGCTAAACGCTCTTGTAACTTCTCTTTATCGTAATCTGAGGTAGTGTTCTCGATTTGAACGCGGATTTCAGCAACACGAGCTTGAACAGCTTCAGCTGAACCAGCACCGTTTACAACAACAGTGTTGTCTTTGTCGATGATCACTTTCTCAGCAGTACCTAGCATGTCGATAGTCGCGTCTTCTAGTTTCATACCAGTCTCATCAGAGATTACAGTACCACCAGTTAAGATTGCGATGTCTTGTAACATTGCTTTACGACGGTCACCAAAACCTGGAGCTTTAACAGCTGCAACTTTTAATGCACCACGGATTTTGTTTACTACCAATGTAGCTAAAGCTTCAGAATCAACATCTTCAGCGATGATTACTAATGGCTTACCAGTTTGAGCTACAGCTTCTAAAACAGGAAGTAATTCTTTCATTGTAGAAACCTTCTTGTCGTAGATTAAGATAAATGGAGTTTCCATATCCGCTTCCATTTTCTCTGTGTTAGTCACAAAGTAAGGAGATAAGTAACCGCGGTCGAATTGCATACCTTCTACTGTTTTTACTTCAGTTTCAGTACCTTTTGCCTCTTCAACAGTGATCACACCATCTTTACCTACTTTTTCCATTGCTTCAGCGATCATTTTACCGATCTCAGCATCGTTGTTCGCAGAGATAGTTGCTACTTGCTCAACTTCTTTGTTTGTCTCAACAGTCTTAGAAACGTTCTTTAATTCACCAACGATCGCTTTAACAGCTTTGTCGATACCACGTTTCAAATCCATTGGGTTAGCTCCAGCTACAACGTTTTTGATACCTGTAGTGAAGATTGCTTGTGTCAATACAGTAGCAGTAGTAGTACCGTCACCTGCTTCGTCAGCAGTTTTAGAAGCTACTTCTTTTACTAATTGAGCACCCATATTTTCGATTGGCTCCGCTAATTCGATTTCTTTAGCAACTGAAACACCATCTTTTGTTACGTGAGGTGATCCAAATGATTTTTCTAAAATTACGTTACGTCCTTTTGGTCCTAAAGTAACTTTTACAGCGTTCGCTAATGCGTCAACACCTTTCTTTAATCCTTCGATTGCTTCTGTATCGAAATGAAGATTTTTTGCCATGATTTTTTATATTTTTAATAGAGAAGTTTAATAATTCCTCTGTTGAAATTTTGTTTTAATAGTAGTGGAAATCCCATATGAGATTATTTCAATTAAACGATAGCCAAGATGTCAGCCTCACGCATAATTAAATAATCGCTTCCGTCTACATTTAATTCAGTTCCTGAATACTTACCATAAATGACAGTATCACCAACTTTAACAGTTAAAGGCTCATCTTTAGTACCATTACCAACCGCTACAACAGTACCTCTTTGAGGTTTTTCTTTTGCATTGTCAGGAATAAAAAGTCCTGATGCTGTTTGAGTTTCTGCAGCTGCAGGCTCGATTAAAACTCTATCTGCTAGGGGCTTAATGTTTACTTGTGACATTTTTATTTATCTGTTTTATAATTTTTATTATTCTAAAAAATTTGAAGATGAAAAATTATCTTCATTGCCTTTTTTGCATGAAGTGTGCCAAGATAAAATTTCAAACATAAATGTCAGTTTTACTGACAAAGCGTCATGAGGTTTTTATAGAGAAATAAGCGTATTTTTAATTAAGCAATAGAATGTCAGTGAATTAAAAAGAGTCTTACATCAATTGATAAAAAGTAAAAATGTCAGAATAAAGTTTTATGTGACCATTGTTACATTAACTATCATTTTCTTTTTTCACTTTTGCATTAAGACAACTACACCTAAATGCAAAGAAACAATATTATAGCACCCTGGCTTCGACATTATAAAAAGTCTTATTTATCAGGAGACCTCTCTGCAGGTTTGACTGTGGGAATCATGCTTATTCCACAAGGGATGGCTTATGCTAGTTTGGCAGGGATGCCGGCAGTTTATGGATTGTATGCCGCTATGATTCCTCAGTTTATTTATGCACTTCTTGGAACTTCAAGACATGTATCAGTAGGGCCAGTGGCAATTGATTCGATGTTAATTGCGGCAACAGTATCTGCTATTTCAGCGGTCTCTTCGGATCAATACATCAACGCAGTGCTTCTATTGACGTTAATGATTGGGATATTTCAAGTGTTTTTTGGAATGATAAGGTTGGGTTTTTTGGTGAATTTTATGAGTAAGCCAGTGATTAGCGGTTTTACATCAGCTGCGGCATTTATCATAGGCATTGACCAATTGAAAAATCTTTTAGGAGTTGAATTGATCAATAGAGGGACTGCTTTTGAGGTTTTATGGGCCACTGTTCAACAGTTTGAGTCCATTAACCTGCAATCTGTTTTGATTGGTGTAATTGGATTGTCAATCATACATCTTACCAAAAAATGGTTGAAAAAAGTGCCTGGTTCTTTAGTCGTTGTTTTATTTGGGTTAGGTGTAATGTATTTTCTTAATTTGAATGTAAAGATCTTGGGAAGTATTCCTAGTGGATTGCCTACTTTACACTTGCCTCATTTTGAGATTGAATTAATGCTTCAACTATTACCTTCTGCTGCTGTTATTGCATTGATTGCCTACATGGAATCTATTTCAGTGTCAAAAGCATTACAATTAAAACACAAAGGAGAATATAAAATTAAGAATAATAGAGAGTTTATTGCTTTGGGTTTAAGTGATATATTAGGCTCTTTTTTCGGGGCTTTTCATACAACAGGCGGGTTCAGTAGGTCTGCAGTGAATGAGCAGTCAGGAGCTGTGACAAATTTAGCAAATATCATAAGTGGACTGGTTTTACTTTTTACATTACTTTTTCTGACGCCTTATTTTGAACAGTTGCCATTAGCCATTATCGGATCAATTATTCTAGTTGCAGTTTATGGATTAATCGATACTGATTACCCTAAGTTATTATGGAAAACAAAAAGGGAGGATTTCTATATGCTGTCAATAACGTTTGTTGTTACCTTATTGCTAGGGATTCAAATTGGTATTCTTTCAGGAATGGTCCTTTCTTTATTATTGTTAGTAAAACGAACGGCAATGCCTCATATTGCTGTTTTGGGGAAGTTGAAAGGTTGTAATGAATACAGAAATACCAATCGTTTTAACGACGTGGAGGTACGTGATGATGTTTTGATTATCCGCCAAGATGCTCAAATGTATTATGCTAATTGCAATCACTTTTACGAATTTGTTTTGCAGGAAGTAGCCAAGAAAAAAAATAATTTACAAGTTGTTGTACTTCACTTTGGAAGTGTTTCTAATATTGATTCCACAGCGTTATCTGTACTAGAGGATCTGATTTTAGAATTACAGCAAATGAATATAAAAACCTATTTTTCTGATGTGATTGGCCCTGTTCGAGATTTTTTGAATCGGGTAGGGTTTATCAAAAACTTGGGGAAGAATCATTTTTTCCTGGATGTACAAAATGCCATTGATTATTTCGATCAGAAAGGCAATCAACAGGAAATTAAGCTTAACTTTGAAAGAGCGATTCAGTCCAACGAATTTGAAGAAAGAAAAATATAAATAACATACTGATTTTAAACATATAAACTTATCATACAATGAAAATTGAACAAATCTATACTGGCTGTTTGGCTCAAGGAGCGTATTATATTGAGTCAAAAGGAGAGGCCGCTATTGTTGATCCGTTAAGAGAAACGAGACCATATATTGAAAAAGCGGAGAAGGATGGTACAAAAATCAAATATATTTTTGAAACCCATTTTCATGCTGACTTTGTTTCAGGTCACGTTTCATTAGCAGAAAAAACAGGAGCGAAAATTATTTTTGGGCCCACTGCTCAAACTACTTATGACGCACATATTGCAGCAGACAATGAGGAATTCCAGATTGGAGATATTACTATAAAAGTTTTACATACTCCAGGGCATACCCAAGAGTCAACCACTTTTTTAGTAAAAGATGAAAAAGGTAAAGACCATGCAATCTTCTCTGGAGATACACTTTTTATTGGTGATGTGGGAAGACCTGATTTAGCGGTAAAATCAGATTTGTCAAGAGAAGATCTGGCAGGAATGTTATTTGATTCTTTGAGAAATAAAATTATGCCCTTGTCTGATGATGTAATTGTATATCCAGCTCATGGAGCAGGGTCTGCTTGTGGAAAAAACATGAGTAAAGAAACTTTTGATGCTTTAGGAAATCAGAAAAAAACAAATTATGCTTTAAGAGCCGATATGTCAAAAGAGGAGTTTATAAAAGAAGTGACAGAAGGTTTGACAACTCCACCACAATATTTCCCTCAAAATGTCAAGATGAATAAAGAGGGATATGAAAATATCGATTCCATTCTAGAAAAAGGTACGGTAGCTTTAAATCCACAATTATTTGAAGAAGTTGTTAATGCTGAAGGTGCTCTGGTATTGGACACAAGAGATCCTCAAGTTTTCAAAGATGCATTTGTACCCAATTCAATCAACATTGGTGTGAATGGTGGTTTTGCCCCTTGGGTAGGAGCATTGGTATTGGATTTGAAACAACCCATAGTTATTGTAACAGACGAAGGAAAAGAAGAAGAAGTAATTACTAGACTTTCAAGAGTTGGTTATGATAATACTTTAGGTTATTTAGAAGGAGGAATTGAAGCATGGGAAAAGGCAGGTAAAGAAATAGATAGTATTGTTTCAATTACAGCAGAAGATTTAAAGGAGCGTCTTTCTTCAGAAATCAATGTGATTGATGCTAGAAAAGATGGTGAATATAAATCTGAACATATTGATAGTGATAAAGTAATGCATAAACCATTGGACTACATTAATAGTGAATGGTCAGATCTAGACAAATCAAAAACTTATCATATCCATTGTGCAGGTGGTTATAGATCAATGATTGCTTCTTCCATTTTAAAATCAAGAGGTTTCGAAAACATCATTGATGTGAAAGGAGGTTTTAAAGCAATTAAAGAAGCTGGAATTAGGACTACCGAATTTGTTTGTCCATCAACATTATAATAGTCTTTATGTTGAAAAAATAAGCCCTCAATTTCATTACTGCAGAAACCGAGGGCTTATTTTTATAGAATTATTTTCAACGTTCTAAATGATTTTATAAGTCACACCAAACTTTCCATAAAGGTTGAATAAGTTGGGATCTACAACTTCATACCCAAACGGGAAAATACCACTAAAGCCCCAAGAAACTTGAAGGTCAATAGTAAACTTACCCAATTCTTTTTGAGCACCGAATTGTGCACCCCAATCAAAACTTTTTAAATCATTGCTATAATCATAAGGGGTATCTCTGCCAACAGGTGCTGTAGTCCCTGTATCATCTGTCAATAAACTGCCTTCTAATATTTTACCATTAAAAGAGCCATTGACCATATAAGCCAAATACAAACCAGCAACACCGTACCAACCATTATCCTTTTTACTTAGAGGAAGCCTGAATTGTATCGGAAGTTCTATGTAGTTGAGATCTATTTCCATATACACATCACCCGTTACCCTTCCTAAATAGGTCTCAGATACTTTGAAAAAACGATCTTCAACAAAGGCTGTCGTGTTATTTCCTTTTCTAGTATAAAGAAGTTCTATTCTGATGGACTGCCTTGGGTTGGGTAATTTATAATCAAAATACACCCCGACAGAGGGGTTAAAACTTGTGTTCCAATCATAGCGGTCAGGTATGTCTTGAAAATAAAATGGGGCAGAGGCTCCTAAATTAAATCCAATTCGTGCACCTAAGTTCCACTTTTTTTCCGTTTCTTGACTAAAAGAAATAGAGGGGATAACGAATAGAAAGATTAAAGCAATAAGATAATTTTTCATATTTAATATTCAATTGAAATTTCGTCTACAAACATTGTACTCCCTATAGCACCTCTGAAGAAGTCTCCGGCACTGCTTGAAGTGAACACAATGATCACATGAGTAGGAGTTGCGTCTGCATCCGTCCAACCTGTTTCTTCTTCTCTTAACCTAAAACCTGGAACTGGATTGATGATCTCACCATATTGCACATTGAGCGTTTTTTTAGTCCATTCTGTGACTGTGTCACTGTTTTGCATTGCAGCAGTACCCACTCTTTCAATTTTACCCCCTTCTCTTTTTTGAAGATACATATAAGCCAAACAAGAATCAATTCCAGCAATAGCAGTACCAGTTGTGCCAACATATTCCTCATAGGTATCACCTGGAGTGTACTTATAATGAAAAGTCATGCTTTTAGGCCTTTTTGTATATGGAACACCCAATATTGCACTTTTGGCAGGGTCAGCGGAATTGAAAACAAATTGACCGGTATAAAATGTTGAAGCGGCAATTCCTGTGAACAACACTCCTGCAGTTTCAAGTTTTGCTGCACTTCCATTCACCACGTCGGTTTTTTCCTCAAGAGCATTAATAACACTTACAATGGAAGTTCCAGGATTAGAAGTTTCCCAACCACTGGGGTTAAAATATGCTCCTTGATCTATCCATGTATCCAGCGATAGATTATCTTCAAAGTAAGGCTCAGCTTCTGGCGTTGAGTCATCACTGCATGAATAAATAAAAAGACTAATCAATAAAAGTGGAAATGGATAATTAAAGATTCTCATTGTTATTAGTATTGTTTTTAATGAAAAGAAGAGCGACTGTTTTATTCTTAAATCAGAGTTTTATGAAGTTATTTCTGAAGGAATACATTACTAATTTATAAAAACTTTTCATGAATCTGACAAAGTATATATCAATCTTATAGAATCGTATAAATTTTTGTACAACTAAATAGATATGTTATGAGTGAATATTCATGTTATAAAGTGCGTTTTACACCTTTCTAAGTGATATTTTGAATGTACACTGAGTTATGGAATTGGAGTTTTTGAACAATAAAAATAGAAATATTATGATCTTAACATAATGAACAATCTTTGAGTTTGAGAGCTATCATTCTGACCCTCAAAAAGAAACAAAATGAAAAAAAATAAGATAATTCGACGAAAAAAAATTGATATTCAGTTATTTCTTATTATAATTGCATGGCCAGCATACTTTAAATAGATAAATAACTATCTCATTACTTTTCAATCCAAATAAAAACTTAAACTATTAGAATGAAAAATTCAATTATTAGACTTGTAATCCTATTATGCTTAGGATTAACTATTTACTCATGTTCTGTAACGAAAGACGAACAAATCATTGAAGACCAATTAGACCAAGACTTAACATTACAAGTAGAAGACAATTACGTTGTGATGCTTAAGCAAGACCTTTCAAGTGCCAGAACGAAGAATATTTCATTCTCGCAACGTCAAGTAATCATGAAAGGTGAAGCAGAAGCTTTCGTATCCGAGTTCAGCCTTCCTTCAAGCTCTATCAACAGAGTTTATGGTGGTGTTTTTAATGGCTTTTCTTTGAAAATTTCAAGTCAGGCTATTTTAAACAGTATGAAGAATGATCCAAGGGTACTTAGTATCGAAAAAGATCAAATCTTTACACTTGCAAAACCTACCGTTGGAGGAGTAAGTACTAGCTCAACACAATCAACACCATGGGGAATCACTAGAATAGGCGGTAGTGTAGCTTATACTGGTAGCAATGTGGCGTATGTAATGGATACGGGCATTGATTTAGATCACCCAGATTTGAATGTTGAAGAATCTTTAGGATTTAATGCATTTACATGGGGTAGAGATTCAAGATCATTAGATGATGGAAATGGACATGGTACACACGTTGCAGGTACAATTGCCGCACTTGATAATGGGTTTGGCGTAATCGGTGTTGCCGCTGGAGCAAAAGTAGTACCTGTAAAGGTATTGAATTCTAGAGGTTCTGGTTCATACTCAGGTATCATTGCTGCTATTGACTTTATTGGTGCAAATGGACAGCCTGGTGACGTTGCTAACCTTAGTTTAGGTGGCGGAGCTAACTCTACATTAGACCAAGCAGTTGTTAGAGCTGCTGCATTTTCGGGAGTGAAATTTATTTTAGCTGCTGGTAATGAATCTCAAAATGCTAATAATGTATCTCCTGCAAGAGCAAACGGTTCTAACGTGTATACTATTTCAGCTTCTGATATCAATGACAATTTTGCATATTTTTCAAATTATGGAAGCCCTGTTGATTGGTGTGCACCTGGTGTAAACATCTTATCTACTACACCAAATGGTACATACTCATCATTCAGTGGAACTTCTATGGCCGCACCACATGCTGCTGGTGTTTATCTAGTTGGATCGGCAAAATCTTCAGGAACAGTTAGAAATGATCCTGATGGTAACCCTGATCCAATCATCAGCAGATAATTTTTAAAAGTGTCTGGCTGACTTTGTAATGAGATATGCTAACATTTATGATTTTATATCATAAATGTTAGCTATCTTATTTTTTGTATAACAATTATCCTTAATAAGGATTGTAAGAACTATAACGATTCTAAAATTCTATTGACTGCTTTCTCAAGAATAGGAAATGGAGTAGCGGTATTCAATCGCATAAACCCAACTCCATCTACTCCAAATTGCCTTCCATCTTGTACACCTACTTTACATTTTTCATAGAAGAATTTTTTTAATAATGTTCCACTAGGTTCAAACGCCTTGCAATCTAGCCAAAGTAGATATGTTGCATCTGGATGCATGACGTGAATAGGAGTAGACGCCAACTTTTCTTCTACAAAAGATATATTTTTTTCAATATGTTGAAGCAAAGCTTTGTACCACTGTTCACCTTTTGTATAAGCCGCTAACATAGATTCTGTGGCAAAAGTACCTCCAAAGTCAAAGTGTAGATGTTGTACTAATTTGAGGTATTTAGATTTCAACTTTTCATTTTTGAAAATCAAATAAGCACAGTTTAATCCTGCTAAATTGAAGGTTTTGGAAGGGGCCATACAAGTGATAACTCTTTTAGCTGCAATTTCAGAGATCGAAGCAAAAGGAACGTGTTTATTTCCCCATAGTGTTAAATCAGCATGGATTTCATCAGAAATAATGTTCACATCATATTTTTCACATAATGCTAATAATTGGGTGAGCTCTTCCTTTTTCCACATTCTTCCTGAAGGATTGTGTGGGTTGCAGAATACAATTAATTTTAGTCCGTCTTTCATAGCATCCTCAACTTTATCAAAATCTATAAAGTATCGGCCATTTTTATTTTGTAATGAAAATTGAACTAACTCTCTGTTATTTTTTTGGACATTTTCATAGAAAGGAGGATAAACAGGTGTAAAAATACCCACCTTATCATTCACTTCAGAAAAAGCTTGTACCAAAAAACCAAGTGCAGGAACAATACCCGGAGCAAAAACTAACTCACTGCTGTTTACTTCCCATTGATGCCTTTTCTTAATCCAGTTTTGAGCTGATTGCCAAAAGACATCGGTTTGCATGGTGTAACCATAGATAGGGTGACTGACCCTTTTTTGGAGTGCTTCTACAATTTCAGGTGCTACAGCCAAGTCCATATCTGCTACCCAAAGAGGTATAATATCTTCAGTACCAAATAGCTTTTCTCTTAATCCATATTTGACACTGTATGTGCCTTCTCTATCATAAATTTTATTAAAATCGTAATTCATGTTTCGTATTTAAATTGAATTACAAAAACTACAAAAAAATAAGGGAATCACAATTATGTAATTCCCTTTTTGTGTTTGCAAGCTTAAATTAAACTACTGACAATCTGAACAATCTTTTAAAACTTTTAAATTATCAATTCCAAAGTCATTACCACTGGCCATGGTGTTGTCTGAACGTATGGAGATGTTTATAGATCCCGTAACATTAGACACCCAACATTTCTCAAATGTTGTCCAACCTTGACTTCCAGTTCCGCTTGCATCTGGAATAAGATGAGGATAGTCTACGCCGTCAATGGTTACAATCATGTTGACATCGGGATCGGAACTGATATTGACATCTCCTAAGTCTACTGATAATTTATACCTCGCTCCATTTTCAACCATAAGTGTAGTATTTAAAGCATCTGGTTTTGTAGAGCTTGTAGATCCATTGACTACCATCGCTGTTGAATTATTTTCAAATAGTGTAAAGTAGAAATGGTTGAAATTTGGATCATTGTTTATGATATACATTCCTTGTGGAATAAGTGAGTTTGAAGTGTTAGGAGCCAATGTATACTCACTAGTGTAAGGAGCATCATTATTATCTTCAAAATTGATTTTCAAGACTTCTTCACAAGGGCTTGTTCTTTGCCATATTGGTGGGTTACAACTGAATGCAATATTATCGATTGCAAAATCATTGCCTAACCATTTATCACTTACTTCAGCTATGCCAATTGTTATTATACCACTGGCAGGGGCTGTGAATTCTAAGTACATCTGTTGCCAATCAACATCTTCAGATAGGTCAATAGGTTGATCTAATGAAACTCTATTTGAATTATTGAAACCAATATTATAATCGATGTACATATCCAACATTGGGTTGTTTATATCTCCCCAACGAATAACATTTATGACTTCAGCTGAAAAATAATACGTTTCACCAGCTAACACCGGAATATAATCTTTGAAGAATGTCCTTGAATCATCTGCTAAACCAGGATTGTTATACGAACTTCTATCTGGATTGTCGTCTTGAGCAGCGTTGATGACCATTACGTTATCACCAAAATCGGCTTCCATAAAGCTACTATGTACACTTTTAGGATTGTTGGTAAAACTGACAAGTCCTTCCTCATTATTTTGATCCAAGCGATCGGCATAATTGTAACTTCTGAGATAGGTATTAACAAAAGCATTTTTATCTGTTATGTTATCAAAATTTCCAATGCCATAGTCTTCACAGTAATCAGAAAAAGCAGACACGAAGTTGATGTCAAAACAATCACTTTCCTCACTTTCAAAATCTACAATTTTTACCCATTGAATCACATCACCGTAATTCAATTCATTGTTATTCTCTGCAATATGAGCAAGCGGGAAAATATTATTGGTTAATCTTGCTGTGCCAATTTCAACCCATTGGCCCATAAATCCACTGCTGTTTGTATCTCCTATCCAAGTGTCATTTATGTATCGAGGTTGATTTCCATCAGAAGAGACCCATACGTACACTTTAGCTCTTTCTGCATAAGAATTCCAAGCACTTTGAATAGCCGATGCATCTTCATAATAGATTCCTTGGTTGTCTTTTTTGTAGTATTCATAATCAGGATTTCTTCCCCAGGTTGTTTCAACGACTTGTATGTAAGTTGAATTGGTCACTACGGTTGGTGCTCGAAATTTCATAACAGCATAACCACCATTTCCTCCTAGTGATGTAAATAGTTTAGGTCGTTGTCTTAAGTCTGCGATATCAGCGTTTGCTGCGTTTTTTCTTTGATCTACATTAACGTCAGGCATATCGTCAGGAGTGACTCCATAAGGGTAATTAGGTCGGTATAGTTTCATTTCGGCTAAGTTCCAATGTTCATGATACCAAGCATCATCATTGGCTCCTCCCATATTTCTAATAACTCTATCAGTTACCAAGCCATCCGTTCCACTTTCACCTTCTAAATCAAAAACTTGTGTACAAGCCATATCACCTGCAGATGTTTTTGCAAATGCCTTTCCTTTATTGATCGTTTCTTGTGTAAATGTAATGGTCGGAGACACAATCATCTCGCCATCTAATGAATAAATCTTAAAAGCATTTTTCCCTGCAGTAGAAACAATTACATGGTTATCTCCCATTAATGCTGCTCCTGTTACTTTTTTATCAATATTGAATAAATAATCACCTTGTACTTTAGGTTTACCATTAGCATCCATCCCAATTTTTACTTTGATAGCGGCACCACCATAAGCACGTGTAAAGGTGATTAAATGTTCCTCTTCAAAACCACCTGTTTCAGTACTACTTTGTGTAAAAGTAATATCACCTCCTTTAAATTTTAATTTACTGTTAGGTGTGAATACAGTAGAGGTCTGGTCATTACTAAAATAATCATTCGTGAGTTGGTCAACATCATCGTCCTCATCCTCTGCAATAATGGCGTCTGTTGCTGCTGCTCTTAGATAATTTTTGGTGGTGAGATATTCCATAGTAGTGGGGTCTAAAGTAGTGAAATCCCACCAGTCTCTAGTATCAGAAGTAAACGAAACTGCTTTCAAACTGCCGTTAGATAAGGTCATGGTTGGAACAACCTCATAAAAACCACCCGCAATAAATAACCGCCCCTTACGATCAAAATCAACTTGTGTAATACCTACTTTCTTATTGATATTTACATTACCCTTGCCATTCGCTTTTCTTAACTTAAAACTTTTTTCAGCCCCGCTTTCTGGTTGATAGAAGAAGATTTTGCCTTCATTCACCCCCTTTTTATTACTGCCATTATTGACAATTACAAGAGTTTCTCCATCAGGTGAAACGGTCATATGTGAATGACCATTGAAAGTTTTGAGATGGTTTAGAGTGGTAGTAGACCCAAGACCTTGAAAGTCATAACTGACTTCGTATAGGTCTGATATTCCATCTTTATTGTTCAAGAGATAGACTTTTTGACTAAATGGCATTCTAACATTGGAGAGTTGTGTGCTATTATCGTCAGGTGTTAATACCGTTTCGTTGATTTTGGTTTGGCATGCAAAACCAATAAGCAACAAGGTGAAAAGACCTAGTTTAACTAGCTTGTTCATGGTGATTTAAGTTAAAAAGAGAAATTATAGTTTATAAGGCACAGTTACACGGATGCTATCTAAAGCATAATTGCGAGTGATTTACAGAATTTAAAATAGTGTTTATAACAATAGAACAGTGCTGTCACAATTGTAATGTAATGAATTTTAAGCTATTATTTAAATCCTTGATAATCATTAAAAAGTACATTTTGATAGGAGATGAAATATAGTTTTAGTTAGCCGTAATTCGGTATGTTTTAAAATCATAAAACTTTGCTTTTTTGTGTAAGAATATTGATTGAAAAAAAGATTTTGTTGAATTATTTAGTTTAAACTATAAAAAACTTCTAATCATTACATGAGAAGAGAATAATCTTTATTTTTTTTGAATGTATTGTACTATTTTAAATACATAGTTTAAAAACATACCAATACTTTTTATTTTAGAATTACATTTTACATTTCGATGGTAACAAGACTGTATATCCCTTGGAATAGGTTAGTTAGTGATTTGTGGTTTTCAGCCTTAATTATCACCATTTACATGCTATTTCTCTCTATTCTTGATGATGAGCACCTATTGAGCAACCTAAGTTTACCTTTAGGTATTATTACTGTACCAGGTACTGCTATTTCCCTTTTATTAGCTTTCAGAACCAATTCTTCTTATCAGAGATGGTGGGAGGCAAGAATGGTTTGGGGAGCCATAGTGAATGACAGCAGGTCTTGGGTGAGACAGCTGATGACATTTGTAAATACCGATCCCAAAACTAGAGATACTATTATAGAGATGTCTTATCGACAAGCGGCTTGGTGTTATTCGTTGGCTAGACATTTAAGAAAACAGGACACGTTGAAAGATATTGGCAATCTTGTCCCCAAAAATGAGATGCCCAAATTGATGAAAAGCAAGAATGTGCCCAACGCTTTGCTTTTTACTCAAGGAAAAATGTTGAGAGACCTTTATAAGAATGGGCATATTGATACATATCAATTGGTTCAATTGGATGAAACTTTGAGCAAACTTACAGATTCAATGGGAAAGTGTGAACGAATTAAAAATACAGTATTTCCATCCATGTATACCTTATTGTTAGAGATCTTGATCTACCTGTTTATTTTTTCAGTACCTTATGGACTTGTGGAAACAAACGGTTTAGTGCTTTTAGTGACGAGTTTGACATTGGCTTTGGCATTTCTTGTGATTGAAAGAATTGCTACTTATTTACAAGACCCTTTTGAAGATAAATCATCAGACACACCAATGTTGACACTTTCACGGACGATTGAGATCAATATCAAGGATGAGTTAGGCAACGTACCACTCCCAGAAGCATTAAAACCTGTACGTCCTCATGTTCTAATGTAAAAAAAATTGTTTTATATCCATAGTTTGCCCTATTTTTGATGTCATTATTCAGATAAATAAATTAAACAAACATTTATAATGGATTTAGAGAAAATTTCGGAAGAGATAATTCAGGTTGCTGTAGACGCAGGACGTGCAATTTTAGAAATATACAAACAAGAAGACTTAGGAGTTGAGGTGAAGTCTGATAATTCTCCTTTGACTTTAGCAGATAAAGCTTCTCATGAGGTAATTATGAAAGGATTGTCAAACTTCGATTTTCCAATATTATCTGAAGAAGGAAAAGAAATGTCTTATGATGAAAGAAAAGACTGGGAGACTTACTGGTGTGTAGATCCATTGGATGGAACGAAAGAGTTTATCAATAGAAATGGAGAGTTTACTGTAAATATTGCTTTGATCTCTAATAAAAAACCGGTATTAGGTGTGAT
This sequence comes from Flammeovirga sp. SJP92, assembly GCF_001583495.1. GTDB lineage: Bacteria > Bacteroidota > Bacteroidia > Cytophagales > Flammeovirgaceae > Flammeovirga. The sequence goes on from NZ_LQAQ01000108.1 coordinate 40,248, forward strand.
CTACGTACCAGTTAAAGATGTCATTTATGTTGGTATTGATGGTGTTGGAGCCAAGAAAGGAGAGAATGGAATCCTTGACCCAATTAAAGTAGAATGGAAACCGGCTGATCGTGTGGCTGTTCGTTCTAAATCACATGCAAACCCGGCTGAAGAAGAAATCTTAGAGAAATACCAAGTGACAGATGCAATGTCAGTAGGTAGTTCATTGAAATTCTGTATGGTTGCTGAAGGTAAGGCTGATGTATATTACAGACACGGTCCAACAATGGAGTGGGATACTGCAGCAGGTCAAGCTGTTGTTGAAGCTGCAGGTGGTACTGTTTATGTAGGTAATACAGAAGATGAAGTATTCAAATACAATAAAGAAAATTTATTGAACGGTAGTTTCCTTGTTCTAGGAAAATAATTGATCTCGAATACAACAAAAAAACTCCTAGATTTCATTATAAAAATCTAGAAGTTTTTTTGTTGAAGAGACCTTAAGTTAGGTTTCTTGTTTTTATGCATAGGTTGTTTTCATCACCACCTCATCAGGTTTTCTTTCCCTCTTCCAACGTTTGTGCGTCCAAAGCCAGAACTGAGGTTTTTTCATGATTTCCTTTTCTAGAAGACGGTTATGTCTTTCTGTAATTTCACCATGAGGTTCTAATAGTGGTGTATCTGTTACCAATTCAAAATTCAATTCATAGTACCCTCTTTTCACTCTATTTATTTTAGTGAAAATAACCACCATGTCATGTTCTTTGGCATATTTCTCAGGTCCAAAGAAACAAGCCGTCTCTTGGTTTAAGAATTCCATCCAAATTACATTTTTACTGAAGGTAGGGGATTGGTCAGCGCCAAAAATTAGGCAGAATGGTTCATCACTTTTTTTGCCGAAATATTCTTTAGCATGATCTTTCTGAATCATTTGCAGGCCAAACTGACTTCTTGACTCCGTAATTCTTTTGTTGAAAAACTCATTACTTAATCTTGAAAAAAGACAGCTTACTTGTCTTCCAGTAGATCCAGTGGCAGTAGTAGCGGCATATTCATAATTGTTGTAATGCGTTCCGATGATACACAAGTTACGGTCTTTGTATTTGTCGATAAGATCAAGGTCGTTGTACACGCATCTTTCAAACATATCTTCTCTACTTATATTGAACACCTTAAAGCTTTCGCAGATGATGTCACATAAGTGTTTGTAAAATTCACTTTCGATGTGCTTTAACTCTTCTTTTGATTTATCAGGAAAAGAATTTTTCAAATTTTTCCTTACCACTGACGTTCTATATTTCAGCACCTTATAAATTATGAAATATAAAAAATCTGATACCATATAAAGTAGCTTGAATGGTAACAATGTTATAGGTAAAATGAAAATTGAATATATTAATCTAGTTATCATTTAGTAGTTTATAAAGTAAAATTGAATTTGTTGCATTATTGCAATATAACGAAAAAAAGTACTACTTTTTGTAAATGAAACTTTTGATTTGCAGTGAGCGGATTTAATTAGTAAAATTTATCATAATAATTATCTGTATAGGAATTTTTGATAACAATAATCACCATAATGAGAAGGATTGAAGACCTATCTTTGTGAAAATCAATTTATACAATCAATCAAAACACGTATCGAAATGTCATTTTTTCAAGAAGGTATCTTCGTAGAAGAAGCGAACTTTTTTAATGTGTCAGAATATCAAGTACTTGATTCTGATGTTTCTAAAATGAAAGAAGCAATCAAAAATGCTTTAGCAAATTCAGTAGAAAATGTATGGGTAGTTGTTTCTTTTGGAAAAAAACTTTGGGCTACTTTATCTGGAACCACATTAGAAAAGTTAGAGGATTTTAAAACTCTTGATGGTAAAAATGGTTTTCAAATGCCTGCTACTCAGACCGACCTTTTCTTCAGAGTATTAGGTACAGATCAATCTACTGTTTTAGACAAAACAATTCAGATTGAAGAAGCATTGAAAGGTACTTTCAAAGTAGTGCTTTCAGAAAATGGATTCACTTATAAAGATCATAGAGACCTTACAGGTTTCGTAGATGGATCTGCCAATCCTAAAGAAGAAAAGAAATACGTTGCCGCTTTGATTGCAGAAGGTGAAGCTGGGGCAAATGGCAGTTATGTATTTCATCAAAAATGGGTGCACAATTTAGAGAAATTCAACGAGTTGCCAGTAAGTATCCAAGAAAAAATTATTGGTAGAACAAAAGAAGATAGTATTGAATTGGAAGGAGATGATATGCCTGATAATTCTCATGTATCAAGAACTGATGCCAAACACGATGGTGTGGCTATGAAAATCTGGAGACGATCATTCCCTTATGGATCTGCTTTGGAGAGAGGATTATTCTTTATTGCCTACACTTGTGATCCTTTTAGAGTGGATATTCAATTGGAGAGGATGCTTGGAAATACAGAGGATCAGGTTTCAGATAGAATCATGGAATTTTCAACTGCGGTTTCTGGTGCTTATTCTTTTGCTCCATCTGTTGAAGATTTAAATAAAGCATTATTATAAAGTGATATATTTAAAAAGCATCTCAAGTAATCAAAACCTGAGATGCTTTTTTCTTATTTTTTGACACCAAATCGGTAGTTGATACCTGTCATTAGAAATTTATTATTCTGCTCAATACCGTATTCACCTCTAATGGCAAAATGTTTACTCAGTTCAATACTAAACCCACATTGCACAGTCCAAGTCTGTAATAATTCCTTTTTGATCGAATAATCTACACTTGTATTATCAATCATTCCATTCATGTGGTCATTGATCATACTTCCATCAGGTTCTTTCCCTAGTGCTCTTTTAATCAATAATTTTGTTTTATCGTCCAAACCATTATAAATCGAAGTAATAGGTTCGCTGAGATCAATATCATTTTGAATCACCTCAGATAATAATATCTTCCCTGGTGTTGCATTTGAGTTAGTAAAGTTTCTATTCATGGCACCAATGTAAACCGCTATACTTTGTTTTCCTCGATTGATATTGAATTTTTTTCCAACCCGCATTGAGTAAGTACTTACTGCAATTTGTTCTTCTAAAAGGTCTGTATCACTCAAAGCATAGTTAATATCAACAGAACCAAACCAACCTTGATAACCATAAGCTAATGTAAATCCACCACCATAGGCCAAAGCATCAAAATCTACAGTAGAACCAAATCCCCCGTTTTCGGAATTGCCTAAACCAATACTTGTTGTCCCTTTTACTTGGGAGACCATTCCGTATACATTCAAAAATGGCAAGATATAGGTATCTAATCTGTAATTGAATCCAGATGCAGTAGCATAAGTAACATTATCATTCAATGATTCTAGTATGGGACCATCAACCAGTTCATCAACTTTTTCCTGTGGTATATTTTGCCCAAAATAGGGTAATGAAGGATCGACAGGGTTTAAATTGACACCTAAATCAGTAATTCCCATACCCATAGATGTATTCACATAGCTGACACTAAAACCAATAGGAAGTGGAAGAGAGTATCCTTTATCATATACATTTTGACCTAAAAAGGGTAATCGATAAGGGTACTCTTCTTTTTCTCTGAGTATTAATGTAGTGTCACCTTTTATGTTTTTCTGTAAGCTTTGATGTGTTTTATCAGTGATTTGCTGTGAGTAAACTTGAATTGAAAACAGAGGTAATAATAGTATAAATAATATGTAGGTAATGATTTTCATAAGGTTAAATAAGAGATTGATAAAAAAAAACTATAATTATTAAAACGTAAAAGTATTAAAAAGGTAACAATGTTTCTGTTTATAAATCATAACAATGTAAATTTTAATGAATGGACTGCTACTCTGATTTTGAACTTTATGTAATGTGATAAATGTTACAGTGGTATTATTTGTTGGTTTATACATTTGTACTTAAAACTTGATGACATAAGATCCATCTTTGTTTCAAACATGTTCTTAGTCACAAAAACATTTCAGATAAATTTAAATACTATGGATATTAATCAATTAAGAACACAAGGCGTTAAAATTTTAGATGTAAGATCAAAAGATGAATTTGATGGCGGACATATAGATGGATCTGTAAATATTTCTGTCAATGAGATACAATCTAGAATGGATGAAGTGAAAGCACTAGGTTCTCCTTTGATAGTTTGTTGCTTATCAGGAGGTAGAGCCGGTGTAGCTAAGGCGTTGATTGAAGCGGCAGGTGTAAAAGAAGTGTACAACGCGGGTGGTTGGGAAAGTTTGCTCTAAGTAATCAATATTTTGGAATAAAATATTAGAGTATGTCTGAAACATCTTTTTATAATATATATTCCAAACATGCTCTTGAACATTTGTAGGATCGTTAATGAGGAGTTGAGGTAATTTTAGTTTGCTATAACCTTAGTTTTACAATTAATCTATTAATTTTGAACACATATTCTAGGTGCTTTTTATACTTGGAATATGTGTTTTTTTAATATATCAGCATGAAAGTTTCCAAAAAGTATCTTTTACAGCAAGGGCCTATGCTTTATGTAGTAGGACGAACCTTTGTTCAAACCATCCTTCCTTTTCTCAAAAAAACTTCAGGCTCAGCCTCAGGGTTACAGACCAAGACAGTTTCTCCACCTTCTAAAGAACTTCAAGAAGTATACAAAGAATGGACGGGAGCAAGCAAAGGAAGGTACAATGGATTACCGCCACATTTGCTGTCTCAATATGGGCTCTCATTTGGTCTCAATGTTCTCAATCAATTAAAATACCCTTTGGCCAAAATCATAAATCAAGGAGTTGAAATAAAAACATATAAAACAATTTCGGGAAACCATAAAATTGATTTAAAAACTGAAATACTTAGTGTTGATGAAGAGAATGGAAGGGCGAAAGTACAGCAGAAAATGCTGATTTATGAACAAGGGGCATTGTGTATTAAGGTGCATTTGTTTGTTTCTTTTATCATAGGGAGAAAGAATAAATCCAATACTAAAAAATCGGAACAAGAGAATTTTACTTACAGATCAATTGGTAAGTGGAGAGTGCATAAAAATGCAGGTTTTGAATTTGGCGTTTTAACTGGAGATTTAAATCCTTTGCATTGGGTAGATTTTATTGCTAAAGCGACACCATTCAAAGGAACAATTTTACATGGTTTTGGTATGTATGCTAAGGTTTATGAGATGCTTCAAAATAGTTTAGATACAAATCTAAAAATGATGGGAGTGAAGTTTATAAAACCAGTAAAATTACCAAGCGAAGGTTTGGAAGTAATGGTTTCTAATGAGAAAGATAATGATGGAAATGATAAACTACTATTATTAGATAGTGAAGGAAATAAATTGATGGTGGGGACTTTTAATTATTAAATCCCCACCAGCATTATGATATTTCAAGACCTGCTATGATGATATCATCAATCTGTGGCTCATCTTCCATCCATTCTGTCAAGAAATCTTCTAACAGACTTTGATGTTGGAACAGAGGTTTTGATTGTATTGTATTCAGAAATCTGATTAGGTTTTTAGATCCTAATTTTTTATTTCTAGGTCCTCCAAATTGATCTGTTACACCATCAGAGAAGAAATAATAGCGGTCACCTGGCTTGCGTTCATATACTTTATTGGTAAATACTTTCTGTTCGACAGAATTATCACCTACCGTAAAACGATCCCCTTTTACGACTTCAAGGTCACCATGGTCACTGCTTCTGAAATACATTCTTTTAGCACTTGAAATTGTAATGGTTTTATCATGACAATCTTCTAAGAAAATTGTCATGTCAATACTATCCCTATTGCTGTTCTCATCATCTTGTTTTAATAGAGTGATAATGGCGTCGTCAATTTTTTCATTGAGAACTTTAGGATCCACTATTTTTTGTTCAACCACAAAACGGTCTAATAATGTAATGGCAATCAATGTCATGAAAGCACCTGGTACGCCATGACCCGTACAATCTGCCACTACAAAAATATTATGATCCCCGATTTTTTTACTCCAATAAAAGTCTCCACCCACAAGGTCTTTTGGGGTGAAAATCTTAAAATAATTGACGAGGTTTTGTCTAAGTGTAACGGATGATGGGAAAATACTTTTCTGGATATTTTGAGCATAGTGAATACTGCTTAATATCTTATCATGAGCTCTTCTTATGATATCCGCTTGAAGTTGATGAGTTTGTAAGTTCTCATTTAAAGTTTGAGCAATATTCAACTGTTCATTAATAATGGACAGTTCTTCCAAGTGCTCACTTAATTCTTCATTCTGTTGCTGGATTTCATTTTTTTGATCAATGATCCTTTCTTGAGCGTCTTCTAGGTCCACAAAAAGCTCAGCAATACGAATATTGGCGTCAGCAAGAGAAGTTTCACTTTCTTTCAAACGCTTTATTTCATCATCTTTTGCGATGAGCTCTTTTTCTAGTTCCTTTATTTTTTTTTGTAGGTCCTCAACTTTCATATGAAAGTGTTCAAGTTTAAAAAGTAAGAGTGATGTTTGACTCAGAAGCCTCTTCAATATAAAGAGCTACACCTCCAAAATCAACATCTTTGCGAATTTCATCTGTGGTGATGCCCATCATGCCCATTGTCATCTGACAGGCAATCAGCTTGGCACCCATTTCAATGGATAGATCAATGAGGTCAGGAAGTGTTTCGATGTTGTTTTCTTTCATCATCATTTTCATCATGCTTGTTCCCACACCCATCATATTAAGTCTGGATATAGTAGTAGACTTAGGATTGCTAGGCAACATCATGGTGATCATTTTCTCCTTGATATTTTTACCCTTATAGATTGATTTTTCTTTAAGAGCGTTAATTCCCCATAATGTAAAAAATAGTGTAACGTCCATGCCGAAACTAGCAGCACCATTGGCAATGATAAAAGCAGGAATAACTTTATCTAATTCAAAGCTTGTTACTAGCATTGTTATTTTTTCATTTTCTCTCACTTGAATAGTACTCAACTGTTGTTGAATACTTTCTAACTGATTTTGAAATGCTAAAGTTTTTTCGTTTACTTTTTCTTCAACAAGAGCGTCAATATATTCTTTAAGTTTTTGGTCTTCCATTGTTTATAATGATTATTTAGTTTTTTCGATAATAGCAACTCTATTTCTGCCTTCTTCAGTATATGAAACCAACAGATGCCCTGTTTTTCGAATCCAGGCTTCCACATCCGCCTTAAAAGCGGGGTCAGTAGCTACCACCTCTATCTGTTCATTAATATCAATGGTTCTTATTGTTTTTGCTATTTTGACTATTGGCATTGGGCAATTTAGATTGCTGCAATCCAATAAATGTTTTTTTACATCTTCCATAGTAGTACGAGCGAGTATGTATTTTTAAACGTTAAATTCAGGTGTTTGATTTTGAAATATAGGAAAAATACAAAAAATAATACTAAAACAGCTACCCTTTTATTGGAGTAGCTGTTTGTGCGTATTAAAATTATAATTTTTCTTGGAAGAGATTAAATATTCTTTTGTATTCATCTATCCAGCTTGTGGTCTCTCTAAAACCATGGGGCTCAATTGGGTAAATTGCCATGTTCCAGTTTTCTTTTTTAAGCTCAATCAGTCGTTGTGACAGCCTTACTACATCTTGGAATTGGACATTGTCATCTACCATACCATGTAATATCAATAGATCACCTTTCAAACCCTCAGCAAAGTAAATAGGAGAGCTTTTTTTGAAAGCATCTGGATCCAACGCCGGTGTATTCAGGATATTTGAAGTATAAGGATGGTTGTAGTGTGCCCAATCTGTAACAGATCGAATGGCGGCACCTGCTTTGAAAGTTTCACCTTCATTAAACATCGCCATTAATGTGATGAAACCTCCATAAGATCCACCATAAATACCAATACGGTCTTTGTTGATGCCGTGTTCTTTAATCAGGAATTTTGCTCCATCCACATGGTCAGATAAATCTTTGCCTCCCATATGTCTGTAAATACCCGTTCTCCAATCTCTACCATAACCAGAAGATGCTCTGTAATCAATATCAAGTACGGTGTATCCGTTATCTACAAGCATATTGTGGAACATATATTCTCTATAATAAACACTCCACCAATTGTGGACATTTTGCAGGTAACCCGCACCGTGCACAAATAAAACGGCTTTATGTTGATCCTTTTCAGGAGATGGTTTATATAATCTAGCATGAACATCTTGTCCGTCTTCAGCCTTGAATGTAACTACCTCCGGTACTCTCCATTCGTATTGGTCAAAAGCTTCCGTTGTTGATTTTGTTACTTTTACCCATTCTGCACCTGGTTTGTTGGCTTGAATGTATAATTCTTCAGGTTTGTTTGAATAAGAATAAATATCAGCAAAGAATTTTTCGTCAGGTGACAGTGTAGCTGTATGATGACCTACCGCTTGTGTAATTTTAACCATTTCACCACCGTTGATACTCACTTTATAAAAATGAACTTCACTGCTGTTTTCTTTATTCGAAGTGAGGTAGAAGAATTTCTTGTCTTTTGAAACTTCCGTTTTATGAATTTCAAAATCACCTGAAGTAATCGCTTTTGTTGCTTTTGTCTCAACATTATAAGTATACAAATGGGAGAAGCTAGTTTTTTCAGACTGATACCACATTGTATTTTCATTGATCCAGCCTATTGGTTCAATCCAGAAGTTCCATCCACTGATTCCTGGACCGCCAACCCAAGCATCATCATGCTGTCTGTCAATTTCAGTAAAAGATCCATCCTCTAGGTTGATCTGAATTAGCCATCTGTCTTTATTATCATATGCTCTTACATCTGCAACTGCATAATTTTTATTAGGAGAAAAATGAGGAGGGTGCATGACCACTTTTCTCTTCTGATTTAATAAAGAAGAGTCTCTTTCCGGATAGTTTTCAAAATACTTTGGGGTGTCATTTATTCCTGAAAGTTTACTTAGATCAATAGCATAAACCGTATCTTTTTGAACATTATAAACAAAACTTTTAAAAGTATCTTCCGGACTTCCAACTTTTGGACGGGCATTCTGCATTTTCACATAGCCTGTTCCTTCAACCCAAACGGGCATTTCTGTAGCATAGTTACCAGCTCTTGTACCTAAAGAATATACCACATAGTTGGCATCATTGCTAACTACAATGTCTGCAACATATTGACTATTTAAATAGATCTTCTCTTTTGATTTATTGGTCACCAATTCCTGATGTGCACTTTTTTCATTTTTCCTTTCTTCTCTTAATCTTACAATTTCAAAAAGTTCTTTTTGTTGCTCTTCCAAAAACTCCTTTTGTGGGGTAGATGAGTGCTCTCTTGGTGTACTGCCGTTTACAATATTTGTAACCTGATGCGTGATTCCCGTAGATTCATCCCATATGAAAATGTTATTACCTTGTTTGAAAGAAATTTTTGAGTGATCATCTTGAAACTTTACATTCGATTTTCTCTCAAGCGTATTTGTAATCTGTTTTTGTACTCCTTTTTTAAAGTCATACACATACAGGTTATTATCTTTTATATATACTTTTTTAGACTGATCTTTATTCCAGTTGCCACGGGCAGAGGGAAGTTGTTTTTCTTCCTCAGGTGTCACCAAAGTATATTTTTTTGATTTGATGTCTACTTTATACAAAGAAGCATAGGCTTTGTTATCTTTGTTCCAGTAGAAGTAGATTGTTTTAGAATCTTTTGCCCAAAAAGGCTTTGAAGGAGACTTGCCAATATAGTCTTCTCCACTCATGATTTCATCAAAGGTCAAAACACTTTGATTATCTTGTGCTGTTGCAATGAAAGCACAAAGGAAAAAGAAGGGTATAAAAAAATAAAGTTTTTTCATTGAATTTAATTTATTGAATTGGTAAAGGTGAGGGTAGCTTTGTCCTATAGTTTCAATGGACAAACATGCTGTCCTTTATATAAAAAAATAGCCCAAAATTGAGCTATGAAAGTTTATTGACCGTAAATGTTGAATTCCCCTAGGGTTTGGAATGTCATTGAATCGCTTCTGACCGCAGACCTTAGGTAGACATCAGTAATGAAATAAGCAGTGTCTGCTTGCATGATCAATCCAGCACTGTCACTATTCACACTCAAAATCAGATCAAGGGATTTATCGGTGATGTTGGCAGGGAGGTCATGAAGATAACCTACTCTTGTTTTCTGATCTAATGTGTTCCCTAGATAAACATCAATTGAATCAATAATCACTAAACTGGAATCTGAAGGAGCAGTTACACTCAGCGTAATTCTATTAAAGCTTACTTTTCTAGTTTTGGTCAGTTCTATTTGTAATTTCTGAAAAACACTGTCCCTCGTATTAGAATAAGCATAAGGAAGGCGTTCAACTCTCTCATTAGGAGGGGTTAGAAAATAATATGAGTTCAATGAAGTAAGTTGTAAACCTTGGATAGTGAGGTGGTCTAATTCCTGC